>CALRUR010000068.1:0-3235 GCA_943371425.1 Sphingobacterium thalpophilum | reverse complement strand
TACTTGTTTGCAAAGCTAAATGCAATTACTCGCCGAGTAATAATTGCAGACACACAACACAACGAAGGCGACCGAGTAATGAACCCGGCTATTGCATTCGAATTACAAAACTTCGACATTAATACCAATGTGCCTTTAGACACGGTGTTGTATGCACCCATGAGTTTTGTTTTTGATGCACCAAGTTTAAGTGCAACGCTTAGCATGCCGCCTTTTAAAACAAACGATTATTTTAAGTTCCAACAAGAGGCAACACATGCAAAACTTAAATTGAGTTTGGTGTTTGTAAATTTCGAAACAGGTAAAGCAGTGGTAGCGTCAGAATATGCAGCTACTAACTTGCAGAAGAAATCTGAAACGGAGAACATCGATTTAGTAGTTAGCGCAAGCAACCTACCAACAGAGGAGTTTGCAGGAGCATACGCGGTTTTATTATTGGGCGTAGAATTTTACCGCTCGGTAAACGGTTTCGAAAATCGTTTATATGGTGGAGCCTTAGATTCTTTAAAAGTGTTAGAGGTTAATCAAGTGTTTGCATAAGGCAATAATTAACAGGTTTGGGTGTAAAAGCCCAAACCTTTTTTCTCACCAAAAATTTAAACACAATGGAGTTGACCTTAGAAAGAACTTACCTCAAGAAAGGGGTAAACAGCATCTTAACATTTAAAAAGAAAAGTGTTTGTTATTGCATAGAGTTGCCTTGGTTAAATAACCTTAAAAATATTTCATGCATACCAGAGGGCAGGTATAAATTGGCACCACGGTATTCCGAAAGATTTAAACAGCATTGGGAACTGCTAAATGTACAAAACAGATCGGCAATTTTAATTCATCCCGCAAACAATGCTTCAAAAGAATTAAGAGGATGCATTGCACCTGTTACCAAATTAACCGGAGAGGGTATTGGATCAGAATCTGTAAGAGCCATGCTCCGCATACAAGAATTATTAGCAACATGCATTAGCAAAAATGAAACACATTATATCACCATTAAAAAATTAAAAAAATGAATAGTATAGAAAGAGTAATAGCCCCCACGCCAAAGTTTTTTCAGAAGCTGAGAAACATAGGCCTAAGTTTAATTGCAGTAAGTGCAGTGCTTGTTACCAGCCCTGTGGCGCTACCAGTAGCTCTTGTATCCCTTGCCAACTATGTTAGTTTAGCAGGAGGAGTAATGGCAGCCATTTCGCAATTAACCATTGCAAAAGAACCCGAACAAATTGAGTAGTTTAACCACACACACCGCAAACACCACTGGAGGTACAATTAGTGGTACATTGTTGGTAATAGTAAGTAACATATATTCGCAAGATGTAATTAAAACAATAGTACTTGCGTGTATTGCAGCCGTTACCAGTTTTTGCATAAGTGTAACCTTACAATATTTGTTTAAGAAAAAAACGTAATAAGAATAATGTATTTTCTATAAAAAAGCCGGACCATGTGTTTGGCTTTTTTTATTTTCTTATATTTGTAATGCGTAATAATTAAATGTAAAATAATGTACAAATCACAAATTTTAAAAACTGAAAATAAAGCCTGGCGGAGAGTGGATGCAAGTTCCATATCTTCAAATTACATTTGTTGTTACGCAGCACCGCTAGGCCTTTTTTTAAATCACAAAACAATATGCGTAACAACAAAGAAAAAACCAGTACTACACCCAAAGTACGAAGCTTCAAAATTCAACCCAAATATCGGTTCAACAAATACAGCCACAAGATAGTGCCAGAAATAACACTCTGTGGCGCATGGCTCGCCGAAGCAGGTTTCCAAGAAGGCGATCGAATAAGCGTCGTTTCAGAAAACAATGAATTGATAATTCGAAAAGTGGCAGAATAAAAAAAGCATCCGTTTCTTAAATTCAATCTAAATCTCTTTTCAATTAGTGGGCTTTAAACGGATGTTCACTAATTGAAAATTATTATCTTTATAAACACCATTTTTTTAATGTCAGAACAAACATGTTTTTAAAATATGCCATTTTCTTACTTTTCCTAATTTCTGTATCTGTTACTAGTTGTTTCGATACTATTAAAAATGAACAAATTGTAGGCCCATATTTTTTAATAGCAATCGATTCAAAAGAAGATATGAGTATAGTTTATAACGAACGTGAAGATTATTCAGGAGGAGGAGCAGTTGTAAACTCTACAGTATTCGAAATTAATTTCAACAATAATTATATTATTGCTATGCAACATCCAATTGAAGGAGTTAAAGAAACTATACTTCATAATTATAGCGAGCAAATATTTTATAATTCAAAAATTGATTTTAACTCTGCAAAAGTAAATACAGATAGTTTGGCAAGGCTTAAATACGATGAAGATAAATTAGATGGAAAACTTGATCATTTCTATGGAAAAGAAAATAAAGAAATCACACTTTATTATTTGATAGATGTAAAAAGCAAATTACCTAACTCAAAACTTTATTTAACAAAACAAGAATTAGATTCAGCATTATTAAAATTAAATGTTGGGGTATTAGAAAAAAAAATATATTTTCAGGATTTAGATTAACCAACTCAATAATTAGCTAATTAGCCAACTTATCACTCATTCCCCTTCACCACCCTCGCATAACTCCCATCACCAAGCCTTATCAAATATACCCCCGCTTCCAAGCCGCTCACATCCACACTATCCTCCACCAACTCTCCACTTAAAACCATTCTCCCATTCACATCAAACATCTCAAATTGCAGCGCCTCTGCTTTACCCGCTACTCGATACTCCATACCCTCTACCCATATTACCTGCTTCGCCGGATTCGGATACACCCTCAATTCACTAAGGTGCTCCTCAGAAACCCCCGTGCCCACAGGTGTTACAGCCAATGCGTATAATTCTGCACCTGCCGTTCCGTTGTTTGCATTAAAGTATAACGTATTGTTTGCTCCGCAGAAATTACTCGGCGACGATGAATTAATTCCTTGCCAAAAATCGACTAACATTTTAGTGCCCGCTCTCGTTCCATCTGTTCTCCATAATTCGTCGCCTGTGGCAAACACACTAGAGCGTGCTCTGTAAAATAAATATCCGTTGTAAGCATATAAATTCGCCGGACTAATAGAACCTGCATTCGGAGTGTCGAGCAAGCTAGTGCCTGCAGTACTTCCATCGCTTACCCATAATTCTCTGTTTCCATTTTCATCTGCAGAAATAAAATAAAATTCGTTCGCAGTTCCTTTGGTTAAAAATGGCAAAGCATCAAATCCGTTTTCCATTCC
>CALRUR010000067.1:0-3245 GCA_943371425.1 Sphingobacterium thalpophilum | reverse complement strand
TACTTGTTTGCAAAGCTAAATGCAATTACTCGCCGAGTAATAATTGCAGACACACAACACAACGAAGGCGACCGAGTAATGAACCCGGCTATTGCATTCGAATTACAAAACTTCGACATTAATACCAATGTGCCTTTAGACACGGTGTTATATGCACCCATGAGTTTTGCTTTTGATGCACCAAGTTTAAGTGCAACATTAAGCGTGCCGCCTTTTAAAACAAACGATTATTTTAAGTTCCAGCAAGAAGCAACACATGCAAAACTTAAATTGAGTTTGGTGTTTGTAAATTTCGAAACAGGTAAAGCGGTAGTAGCGTCAGAGTATGCAGTTACTAATTTGCAAAAGAAATCTGAAACAGAGAACATCGATTTAGTGGTTAGCGCAAGTAACCTACCAACAGAGGAGTTTGCAGGAGCCTACGCGGTTTTATTATTGGGCGTAGAATTTTACCGCTCGGTAAACGGTTTCGAAAATCGTTTATATGGTGGAGCCTTAGATTCTTTAAAAGTGTTAGAGGTAAACCAAGTGTTTGCATAAGGCGCTTAATTAACAGGTTTGGGTATAACAGCCCAAACCTTTTTTCTCACCAAAAATTTAAAGACAATGGAGTTAACCTTAGAAAGAACCTACTTCGAGAAAGGGGTAAACAGCATCTTGACATTTAAAGAAAGAAATATTTGTTTTTGTATTGAGTTACCTTGGTTGGATAATGTTAAAAGTATATCATGTATACCAGAGGGAAGGTATAAATTGGTAGAGCGTTATTCTGAAAAATTTAAACAGCACTGGGAATTAAAAAATGTTAAGAACAGATCGGCAATTTTAATACACCCGGCAAACAATGCTTTAGAAGAGTTAAGAGGATGCATTGCACCAGTAACCAAATTAACCGGAGAAGGCACTGGCATACAATCTCAAAAAGCAATGCTTCGTATACAAGCATTATTTGCAAGATGCATTAACAGAAAAGAAACACATTTTATCACCGTTAAAAAATTAAACCATGAATAGTATAGAAAGAGTAATAGCCCCCACGCCAAAGTTTTTTCAGAAGCTGAGAAACATAGGCCTAAGTTTAATTGCAGTAAGTGCAGTGCTTGTTACGAGCCCTGTGGCGCTACCAGTAGCTCTTGTATCCCTTGCCAACTATGTTAGTTTAGCAGGTGGAGTAATGGCAGCCATTTCGCAATTAACCATTGCAAAAGAACCCGAACAAATTGAGTAACATAACCACACACACCGCAAACACCACTGGAGGTACAATTAGTGGTACATTGTTGGTAATAGTAAGTAACATATATTCGCAAGATGTAATTAAAACAATAGTACTTGCATGTATAGCAGCCATTACCAGTTTTTGTATAAGTGTAACCTTACAATATTTGTTTAAGAAAAAAACGTAATAAGAATAATGTATTTTCTATAAAAAAGCCGGACCATGAGTTTGGCTTTTTTTTATTTTCTTATATTTACCATGCGAAATAGATAAATGTTAAATGTATAATTCACAAAAATTAGAAATCAAAAATAAAGCCTAGCGGAGAGTGGATGTAAGTTCCATATCTTCAAATAACATTTGTCGTTTCGCAGCACCGCTAGGCCTTTTTTTTAAAACTAAATTGTTATGCGAAACGACAAAGAAAAAACCACTACTACACCTAAAGTACGAAGCTTTAAAATTCAACCTAAATATCGGTTCAACAAATACAGCCAAAAGATAGTGCCAGAAATAACACTCTGTGGCGCATGGCTCGCCGAAGCAGGTTTCCAAGAAGGCGATCGAATAAGTGTTGTTTCAGAAAACAATGAATTAATAATTCGAAAAATGGAGGAATAAAACAAAAGCATTCGTTTATTAAATTCAATCTAAATCTCTTTTCAATTAGTGGGCTTTAAACGGATGTTCACTAATTGAAAATTATTATCTTTATAAACACCATTTTTTTAATGTCAAAATAAACATGTTTTTAAAATATGCCATTTTCTTACTTTTCCTAATTTCTGTATCTGTTACTAGTTGTTTCGATACTATTAAAAATGAACAAATTGTAGGCCCATATTTTTTAATAGCTATCGATTCAAAAGAAGATATGTGTATAATTTATAACGAAAGTGAAAATTATTCAGGTGGTGCAGCAGTAGTAAACTCTACAGTATTCGAAATTAATTTCAACAATAATTATATTATAGCTATGCAACATCCAATTGAAGGAGTTAAAGAAACTATACTTCATAATTATAGAGAGCAAATATTTTATAATTCAAAAATTGAATTTAACTCTGCAAAAGTAAATACAGATAGTTTAGCAAGGATTAAATACGATGAAGATAAATTAGATGGAAAACTTGATAATTTCTATGGTAAAGAAAATAAAGAAATCACACTTTATTATTTGATAGATGTAAAAAGCAAATTACCTAACTCAACACTTTATTTAACAAAACAAGAATTAGATTCAGCATTATTAAAATTAAATGTTGGGGTATTAGATAGAAAAATATATTTTCAGGATTTAGATTAACCAACTCAATAATTAGCCAACTTATCACTCATTCCCCTTCACCACCCTCGTATAACTCCCATCTCCAAGCCTTATCAAATATACCCCCGCTTCTAAGCCGCTCACATCCACACTACCCTCCACCAACTCACCACTCAACACCATTCTCCCATTCACATCAAACATTTCAAACTGCACAGCTCTGCTCCCCGCCCCATGCTCCAAGCTCCTCTCTCCCTGCTCCCCGCTCTTCGCTACCCACACCACCTGCTTCGCCGGATTCGGATACACTCTTAACTCCGCAGCTCCTGCTTCAGAAACCCCCATGCCCACGGGTGTTACAGCCAATGCATATAATTCTGCACCTACTGTACCATTGTTTGCATTAAAGTATAAAGTGTTATTGGCTCCGCAGAAATTACTCGGCGACGATGAATTAATTCCTTGCCAAAAATCGACTAACATTTTAGTACCCGCTCTCGTTCCATCTGTTCTCCATAATTCGTCGCCAGTAGCAAATACACTAGAGCGTGCTCTGTAAAATAAATATCCGTTGTAAGCATATAAATTCGCCGGACTAATAGAACCTGCGTTCGGAGTGTCGAGCAAGCTAGTGCCTGCAGTACTTCCATCGCTTACCCATAATTCTCTGTTTCCATTTTCATCTGCAGAAATAAAATAAAATTCGTTCGCAGTTCCTTTGGTTAAAAATGGCAAAGCATCAAATCCGTTTTCCATTCC
>CALRUR010000066.1:0-3257 GCA_943371425.1 Sphingobacterium thalpophilum | reverse complement strand
GCAACTAACAGCAGTGGTGCTTCTAGTTCAATATCACAAACAATTGTAGTGAACCAATTAGCAAGTAATATTGTTACCGCGAATGGTCCAACAAATGTATGCCCAGGAAATTCTGTAAGCTTACAAGCAGATAATTCGGGTGCATTTACCTACCAATGGAATTACAATGGTACTCCATTATTAAATTCTAATAGTTCAAATTATAATGCAATGGCAACTGGTAGTTATACCGTGGAAATTACTTCGGCTCCAGGTTGCACAATAACTTCATTGCCTGTAAACATTACAATTGCCGATACAGAAAATCCTGTTGTATTAACACAAAATATTTCAAGAACTATAACAAGTTCAACAGGTGCAATTACCATTGCTGCTGCCGATATTAATAACGGTAGTTATGATAATTGTTCGATTGCTAGTATTACTGTTTTAGGAAATAATGTGTTCGATTGTAATACGGTTAGTGGTGTTTATCCTGTTATATTATCTATTACAGATGGTTCAGGAAATAGCGCATCACAATCAGCAAACATTTCTATAACAAATTCTTGTAATACAGCACCAGTCGCTATTTGTAAATCGATTACAGTACCTACAAGTGCATCAACAAATACAGCGAATGCAACAGCCTTTGATTTTAACAACGGTTCTACAGATGCAGAAAATGATGTATTAAGCTTTACGGTTAGTCCATCAGGCCCCTACGCTTTAGGAACAACAAATGTTGAACTTACAGTTTCAGATCCTGCAGGATTATCGAGTACATGTAATGCAAGCATTACTGTAATTGATAATGAGAATCCAATTGTGATTACTAAAAATGCAACTGTGTTTTTAGATGCGAATGGAAATGGAAGTATTAATGTTAATGATGTAAATGATGGTTCAACAGATAATGATGCAATCGTAACCTTAGTTTTAAATACTAACACATTTACTTGTTTAAATTTAGGAGCAAATACAGTTAGCTTAACTGCTACTGATGCTGCTAACAATACAAGCACTGCAAATGCAACGGTTACAGTTATTGATAACACTGCACCGGTTGCTATTGCTCAAAACCTAAGCATAAATTTAGATGCAACAGGTAATGCAAGCATCACTGCAACAGATGTAAACAATGGATCAACAGATAATTGTTCAATTGCAAACATCAGCATTGATAAAACAAGTTTCAATTGCTCGAACTTAGGAGCTAATACAGTAGTATTAACTATTACAGATGGTTCTGGAAATACAAGCACTACAAATGCAACAGTAACCGTAATTGATAACACTGCACCAGTTGCTATTGCTCAAAACCTAAGCATCAATTTAGATGCAGCCGGAAATGCAAGCATAACAGCAACAGATGTAAACAATGGTTCTACTGATAATTGTTCAATCGCAAACATCAGTGTTGATAAAACAACTTTCAATTGCTCGAATTTAGGAGCTAATACAGTAGTATTAACAATTACAGATGGTTCTGGAAATACAAGCACGGCAAATGCAACGGTAACAGTTATTGATAATACTGCACCAACTGCAATTGCTCAAAACCTAAGCATCAATTTAGATGCAACAGGAAATGCAAGTATAACTGCAATAGATGTAAACAATGGATCTACAGATAATTGTTCAATCGCAAACATCAGTATTGATAAAACAAGTTTCAATTGCTCGAACTTAGGAGCTAATACAGTAGTATTAACTATTACGGATGGTTCTGGAAATACAAGCACGGCAAATGCAACGGTTACAGTAATAGATAATATTGCACCAATAATTAATGCAGTAGTGGATCAAAGCAAGTGTATTGAACCAAGTGGTGTATACACAATTGAAAACATAACTGCGAGTGATAATTGTGCAATCGTTTCTTCATCATTTGTAATTACAGGAGCTACCAATAGAATGGGCTCAGGATTAGATGCAAGTGGTGCATTTAATTTAGGACTTAGCACTATAACATGGGCGGTGAGTGATGCAAGTAATAACACAAGTACATTTAGTACAACTGTTACTATAAATGCATTACCAACTGTTGCAATTGTAAACAGTGGAAACAATGCATTTTGTAATGAAATAACGTTAACTGCTAATACAAATGGTGCTGCAATTGCGAACTATATGTGGAGCAACGGTGCAACTTCAGAAAGTATTACATTAGATGCAAGTGATGCCGATGGATTATACACTGTTTATGTTGTAGATGTAAATGGATGTAATAACGCAGTAGCAGCAAGTTTCAATTACCAAAAACAAAACTTAGCTAATACCTATACGATACTTGCCTATGAGGAAGTGAAGCTTCATGAAAATAACAATGTACAATCTGGTAGCATTGGTATTATGAGCAGTAGAGGAGAAGCAGAATTTAAGAAAAATGTTTCTGTAACTGGAGCTGGTTCATTTGTGAAGTCGCCTAGAATTAAAACTTCAGGTTCTGTAAACATTCCAAACAGAATTACTGGGGTGGCAAATGTAACCTTGCCTACTAATTACAACAATAATGCTAGCACTCGTAATTTACCAAGTTACACTGTTAACCAATATGTAACTAAAGTTTTAAATGGTAATTATAAAGAAGTAACTATTAAGAAAGGTGCCATTGTAACCTTAAACGGAACCATTTATGGTAAGATTTCGATAGAAGAGGGTGCAAGAGTTACCATTACAGCATCAATAGTTAACATCGATGAATTGAAGGTTGGAAAAGGTAAAAACAATGCAATTACAAGATTAAACTTCAGTGGCAATACAAGTTTATTAATTGAAGATAAAGTGAAGATAGAAGAGAATTGTATTGTGAACGATCAAAATCATGTAGTTACTTTCTACTTCGGAAATGCAAGTGGTTGTGGTGATAACGACGAGGATAAATTCTCTGTGGAAGGTGGTAACACAAGTGTTGTGGCCAATGTAATGATCCCACAAGGCAAAATTAAGGCTAAGAGTTCTTCGGATAATGCTGTATACTTAACAGGATTATTTGTAGCAGAAAAAGTTAAATCAGAAGGTAAAAACATTTACTGGAACAATTTTAGCTGTTCTGTTTCTAATTCAAATAAAGTAACTGAAACATCAGAAGAATTGCCAATTGTTTTAGAAGAGAACATGTTTAATTTAGTGGCTTTCCCTAACCCAACATTAGAAGTATTTAGTTACAAACTAGAAACTTTAAATGAAGAAAAGGTAAGCTTTAAATTATACGATGTACAAGGAAGATTAATTTCTGAAACATTGGATGCAAATCCTAATGAAACGTATAAAGC
>CALRUR010000065.1:0-3377 GCA_943371425.1 Sphingobacterium thalpophilum | reverse complement strand
CTAAGTATTCGCAAAGACCGCAAAAGAAGAATTAACGAAGGCGGTCTGCGGAACGGACCAAGTTTTCGTCTTTTTTAATAGCTCGTGCGGCAAGGGCTGCAAATACAATACTTACGCTCGGGAAGATAACGGCCATTCCAGTAACGATATTTGTTACACCATCGGCGTTTACGGTATTATAAGCTGATGAAAGTAAAGTAATGATGAATGCAAAAATAGCAATGATCATAATTCTGGTAATACGCAATTGCCTAACTCTATTGTTGAACTGGAAAATAGTAACAAACAATGCCAAGCCAATAACCAATACCATTAAACTTTTCGCATAATTGGGTTGTGCAATTACAAATTCGTTTGTGCTGAAATCTTTTTCGAACCTACCTTGTATAGTTAGCTTCACTTCCTTTACACTCGCATCGCTCTGCTTTTCTGTAAATGTATAAATAGGAAAGAAAAACATAAGCGCTAAAGAGGCTGAAGCGATGAAGAGGTAGAGGGTTTGTACTCGTTGGATCATGGTGAATTATGAATTATGAATTATGAATTATGAATTATGAATTATGAATTATGAATTATGAATTATGAATTTAGGTAAATTTAATTTTTATTTTCATTAACAAAATATAAAAAATTCTCACAATACTCTTTCTAACCTTATACTGTTCCTTCCTTTGCTTTCCCCATGTATGGGTCCCCGAACGCAGCGGAACGCGAAGTTGAGGGGCAGTCCTGATTTGATGAATTAAATCTCGTCCCCAAATCCCTAATGTAGCGAAGCGTAATTGAGGGGTGGCGATAGTTTTCTGAATTATGAATTTAGGGTAAATTTAATTTTTTCTTTGTTGTAATTATAATGCTGGTAATAATTTTGTAGACTTGGTTGGCTTCATCAAGCAATTTATTGAACCTTTCTTGGTCGATGTAATTAGTATCTTTTAATAAGTCGAGCCAAAAAATTGTTTCATTAACTTCTTTCTGCGAAATTGAAAGTTTATGCACGAAATCTTTACTAGATTGAGCGTTTACAGCTTCTCTTATATTTGCAGCAACCGAAGTCCCTGCTCTTAATAATTGCTTAGACAAAATGGTTTCATTGTGTTTTGCTTTTATTTGTTTATAAGTATTTACAATATCAACCGCCAGCTGATACGACTTCGTTTTAACTACATTCTCCTTCATCACTCATTCTTTTAATTTAAACAAATAAAAAAAGAATAACTTTTTATAAAAAATATATTTAAAAAAAGCTGTATTTATCATCCTTAATAAATACAGCTTTTCTATTATTAAATAGATTTAAATTAAAAATTCTGAATTCTAAATGCCAAATCTGCAAACTGCAGCTTCATTCATAATTCATAATTCATAATTCATAATTTTTTAAAGTCTCTGCCTATATAGTTCGCGCTCGCACCTAATTCCTCCTCTATGCGCAACAACTGGTTGTATTTCGCGATCCGGTCTGAGCGTGATGCCGAGCCTGTTTTTATTTGTCCGCAGTTTAAAGCAACGGCTAAATCTGCGATGGTATAATCTTCGGTTTCGCCAGAGCGGTGACTCATTACAGAAGTATAGCCTGCTTTGTGCGCCATGTTTACGGCATCAATGGTTTCGGTAAGGGTACCAATTTGGTTTACCTTTACTAAAATTGAATTCGCAATATTATTTTTAATTCCTTCTGATAATCGTTTTACATTGGTTACGAATAAATCGTCGCCTACTAACTGAACCTTATCTCCTACTGCTTTGGTAAGCTCTGCCCATCCTGCCCAATCGTCTTCGCCCAAACCATCTTCTATAGAAATAATAGGATATTTTTTACACCAATCTGCCCAATAAGAAACCATCTCACTCGATGTTAATTTTTCGCCGCTCGATTTATGGAAGTGATATACTTTTTCTTCTGCATTATACATCTCTGCAGAGGCAGCATCCATAGCAATCCATACATCTTCGCCAGGGCGGTAACCCGCTGCTTCTATTGCTAACAATACTGTTTCAATAGCTTCTACATTCGATTGCATGTTGGGTGCAAAACCACCTTCGTCGCCTACGTTTGTAGAGTATCCTTTTTTCTTCAATACTGCTTTTAGGTGATGGAAAATTTCTGTTCCAATTCTCAATCCTTCAGAAAAAGAGTTGGCACCAAAAGGCATCACCATAAATTCTTGGAAATCTATTTTATTATCGGCATGTGCACCCCCGTTTAAGATGTTCATCATTGGTACCGGTAACGTATTTGCATTTACTCCACCAATGTAACGGTACAAAGGTTGGCGCGATTCCATTGCTGCTGCTTTTGCAATAGCCATAGATACACCTAAAATAGCATTCGCCCCAAGGTTACCTTTATTCGAGGTTCCATCCAATTGAATCATCAACTTATCAATCATGTTCTGTTCAAACACATCTAAACTCAATAGTTCTGGAGCAATACGGTCGTTTACATTATCAACTGCCGTTAACACTCCTTTACCCATGTATTTAGATTTGTCGTTATCGCGCAACTCTACCGCCTCATGCGTACCGGTAGAAGCACCCGAAGGCACTGCTGCTCTTCCTAAACTTCCGTTTTCTGTTAATACATCTACCTCAATGGTAGGGTTGCCTCGAGAGTCGAGGATCTGGCGGGCTTTGATATCAATTATAATGCTCATTTGAATTGTTAATTATGAATTATGAATTACGAATTACGAATTACGAATTACGAATTATGGTTGTCGGTTAATTTTGTGGTTAATTGGTTATTTAGTTATTAGGTTAATTTGATTATTAGGTTATTGAGCTAATTGGTTAATAAAGGTACTGCACTGTGTTCGAAGCGTGTAATTCGTAATTCGTAATTACTCTCCGCGCTATAGCATCGCTACAAAATCATCAAACAAGTACCGCGAATCGTGCGGACCAGGCGACGACTCAGGGTGATATTGTACAGAGAACGCTTTTTTACCCTTCACTCGTATGCCTTCTATACTTTGGTCGTTTAAATTGATGTGTGTAATTTCTACTTTATCGGATGCACGAACATCTTCGGGTACCACGCCGAAGCCATGGTTTTGCGAAGTAATTTCGCATTTATTTTGAAAGATGTTTTTTACTGGGTGGTTTAAGCCACGGTGTCCGTTGAACATTTTGTGTGTACGAATTCCGTTGGCAAGGGCCAATAATTGGTGGCCTAAACAAATTCCGAACAGTGGTTGATCATCGGCCAACACACTCTTTACAGTTTCTATTGCATAAGGCATTGCAGATGGGTCGCCTGGGCCGTTAGAAATAAAGTACCCATTAGGTTTCCAAGCTTGCATTTCTGCATAGGTTGTTTTTGCTGGGAATACTTTTACAAACACATCACGATCTGCAAAGCAGCGTAAAATATT
>CALRUR010000064.1:0-3481 GCA_943371425.1 Sphingobacterium thalpophilum | reverse complement strand
ATCGCAGGGGGAGCAACGGTTTGTACAGGAACGAACTCAACTACGTTAACATTATCAGGTCATACAGGTTCGATTACTAAATGGCAATCGGCAACTGCATCAGATTTTTCTGGAACAGTAACTGATATTGCAAATACAACTACAACTTTAACTGCAACAAACTTATCAGCTACTACTTATTACAGAGCAGTGGTAACTAGTGGAGCATGTGCAGCTGCAAACTCTTCATCAGTAACTATAACAGTAAGTCCAACATCAGTAGGAGGAAGCATAGCAGGAGGAGCAACAGTTTGTACAGGAACGAACTCAACTACGTTAACATTATCAGGTCATACAGGTTCGATTACCAAATGGCAATCGGCAACTGCATCAGATTTTTCTGGAACAGTTACTGACATATCAAATACGACTACAACTTTAACTGCAACGAACTTATCAGCGACTACCTATTACAGAGCAGTGGTAACCAGTGGATCGTGTGCAGCAGCAAATTCATCAAGTGCTACGATTACCGTATCACCTGCATCAGTAGGAGGAAGCATCGCAGGAGGAGCAGCTGTTTGTACAGGAACCAACTCAACTACTTTAACATTATCAGGTCATACAGGTTCGATTACTAAATGGCAATCGGCAACTGCATCAGATTTTTCTGGAACAGTAACTGACATATCAAATACGACTACAACTTTAACTGCAACGAACTTATCAGCGACTACTTATTACAGAGCAGTAGTAACCAGCGGTGCATGTGCAGCCGCAAATTCATCATCAGCAACTGTAACTGTAAATCCTTTACCTAGCACACCAACATCTGGAGTTGATGGTTCTAGAACAGGAACAGGTACTGTTGCTATTAGCGCTAGTGTAAGTTCAGGAGAAACTATAGATTGGTATGCAGCATCAACAGGAGGTTCTGTTTTATCAGGAGGAACTGGAATAACGAGTTTTACCACACCAAGTATAAGTACAACTACAACTTATTATGCACAAGCAAGAAATACAACTACTGGTTGTGTTTCATCTACAAGATTAGCAGTAGTAGCAACGGTAAATGGATCTTTTAGTGCAGGAGCAATTGGTTCAGACCAAGCAATATGTACAGGTTCTACACCTAGTGCATTTACTTCTACCACAGCAGCAAGTGGAGGAACAGGAACTATTACCTATCAGTGGCAAGTTTCTACAACATCTACTACTACAGGTTTTGCGGATATAAGCTCTGCTAACAGTGCAACCTATAGTCCTGGAGCATTAACACAAACTACATACTATAGAAGAGGAGCAACAACTTCAACGGATGGTACTATTTATACAAGTGCAGTAACTGTAACCGTATCACCTGCATCAGTAGGAGGATCAATCGCAGGTGGAGCAACTGTTTGTACAGGAACAAACTCAACTACTTTAACATTATCAGGTCATACAGGTTCGATTACCAAATGGCAATCGTCAACTGCATCAGATTTTTCTGGAACAGTAACTGACATATCAAATACGACTACAACTTTAACTGCAACGAACTTATCAACTACTACTTATTACAGAGCAGTGATAACCAGTGGATCATGTGCAGCTGCAAATTCTGCTAGTGCAACGATTACCGTATCACCAGCATCAGTAGGAGGAAGCATTGCAGGAGGAGTAAGCGTTTGTACAGGAACAAATTCAACAACGTTAACTTTATCAGGACATACAGGAACCATAACCAAATGGCAATCGTCAACTGCATCAGATTTTTCTGGAACAGTAACCGACATTTCGAATACGACTACAACTTTAACTGCAACTAATTTAACAACTACTACTTATTACAGAGCGGTAGTTACCAATGGAGTTTGTGCGGCTGCAAATTCAACATCAGCAACTGTAACTGTAAATCCATTACCAAGTGCTCCAACATCTGGAGTTGATGGTTCAAGAACAGGAACAGGAACAGTAAATATAAGTGCAAGTGTAAGTTCGGGCGAAACAATTGATTGGTATGCAAATTCAACAGGAGGCGCAGTACTCTCTGGTGGAACAGGTACCACATCATTTACCACACCAAGCATTAGCAGCACAACAACATATTATGCACAAGCAAGAAACACAACAACAGGTTGTGTGTCGTCTACGAGATTAGCAGTAGTAGCAACGGTAAATGGATCTTTTAGTGCAGGAGCAACTGGTTCAGACCAAGCAATATGTACAGGTTCTACACCTAGTGCATTTACTTCTACCACAGCAGCAAGTGGAGGAACAGGAACTATTACTTATCAGTGGCAAGTTTCTACAACATCTACTACTACAGGTTTTGCGGATATAAGCTCTGCTAACAGTGCAACCTATAGTCCTGGAGCATTAACACAAACTACATACTACAGAAGAGGAGCAACAACTTCAACTGATGGTACTATTTATACAAGTGCAGTAACTATAACAGTAAGTCCAACATCAGTAGGAGGATCAATCGCAGGGGGAGCAACGGTTTGTACAGGAACGAACTCAACTACGTTAACATTATCAGGTCATACAGGTTCGATTACTAAATGGCAATCGTCAACTGCATCAGATTTTTCTGGAACAGTAACTGACATATCAAATACGACTACAACTTTAACTGCAACAAACTTATCAGCTACTACTTATTACAGAGCAGTGGTAACCAGCGGAGCATGTGCAGCCGCAAATTCATCATCAGCAACTGTAACCGTTTCACCAGCATCAGTAGGAGGAAGCATCGCAGGTGGAGCAACTGTTTGTACAGGAACAAACTCTACTACTTTAACTTTATCAGGTCATACAGGTTCGATTACTAAATGGCAATCGGCAACTGCATCAGATTTTTCTGGAACAGTAACTGACATTGCAAATACAACTACAACTTTAACTGCAACAAACTTATCAGCTACTACTTATTACAGAGCAGTGGTAACTAGTGGAGCATGTGCAGCAGCAAACTCTTCATCAGTAACTATAACAGTAAGTCCAACATCAGTAGGAGGATCAATCGCAGGAGGAGCAACTGTTTGTACAGGAACCAACTCAACTACGTTAACATTATCAGGTCATACAGGTTCGATTACTAAATGGCAATCGTCAACTGCATCAGATTTTTCTGGAACAGTAACTGACATTGCAAATACGACTACAACTTTAACTGCAACGAACTTATCAGCTACTACTTATTACAGAGCAGTGGTAACAAGTGGTGCATGTGCAGCAGCAAACTCATCGAGTGCTACGATTACCGTATCACCTGCATCAGTTGGTGGATCAGTTGCCATTACAACAGGATCATCACCAGTTTGTACAGGAACAAACTCTACTACGTTAACATTATCAGGTCATACAGGTTCGATTACTAAATGGCAATCGTCAACGACTAGCAACTTTGCAAGTCCAACGGATATCGCAAGTACATCAGCTACGTTAACAGTAACCAACCTTACTGCAAATACTTATTACAGAGCAGTAGTAACAAGTGGTGCATGTGCGGCAG
>CALRUR010000063.1:0-3682 GCA_943371425.1 Sphingobacterium thalpophilum | reverse complement strand
GTGCTAGAACCAGCATTAAATATTACCCCAGATCCAGTGGTAGTACCCATAATGGTGATGGTGCTCGAATTGCCATTCAGTGTTCCACCTGATAAACTTAAACTTCCTGTAAACACATGGTTTCGGTTGCTACCAAGATTTAAAGTTCCTCCACTTCCACCTATGGAAATGCCACCCGCATTAACATTGCCCAATAAGGTGGCTGTACCTGCAGTTTTGGAAAATAAAAATAATCCTGTTGTACTAAATCCATCGATGTTTTGATTCGCATTCGTGCCTCTAATGTTAAACAGACTGCTACCACCATTATAGGTTCCTGAATTAATAAAATCAGCCGCTACCCTAACTTGTGAGGAGTTCGCGTTAAATATATTTTGATTAATTAGGTTGCCGTTAAATGTAAGAACCGAAGTGGTAGCTGTAAATGTTCCTGCATTTGTGAATGTTGCATTAACGGTTAAAGCAAAATTGTTTGTACTATAACTTGCTCCAGATGCAATTTGCACAGGACCGTTGTTTATTATTTTGGTTCCATCTAATGAAATAGTTCCTGTATTGGCAATCCTTATTCCTTGTGTGCCATTGAAAGTGGTTGGCCATTCAAAGCTTGTAAATCTGGATACCGAGGTATTGTAAACAATACCTGCATTTGCTCCATACGTAGTAATGGCGGTGTTTATTGATGCAGTTCCCTCTATAGTTAGGACCCCGTTCACCGTGGTGGAACCACTTACCGTTTTTACTCCAGAGCCTGCTATGGTTAGGTTATTATAAATAAGCTCTTTCATGGTTTGTGCAGAATTACCATCGTATACAATAGTACTTGATGCTGTCCCTGGATCTAAAATAAAAGATGACACAATCCCTCCAAGTTCTAAAGTTCCGGAAGAACTAATGTTTATTAGACATCCTGCTGCTGCTGCGCTGGTGTTTCCAGAAATATTTAATCTACCTGTTGTTATATTAATGATGTTATTATTTCCAGCGATGGTTGCCTTCATGTTCAAAGTAACACAGTTGATGGTTCCTGCCCCTACATTAATAATACTTTGATTCCCAGAGTTTGGTTCGTTCATTAACAAAGTTCCATTAATGGTTAAGGTATTCGTGCCAAGAATTTCTAAGCTAGTACTAGCATTTGCGATCTGCATTGTTAACCCCGCACAGCTAAAATTTCCATCTACGCTGACTGTATTCCCAGAAGAAATGTTTGCGAAGTCAATGGGTCCAATTCCTCTGGAATTCCAACCGGCATTATTTGATGCAAAAGCAGCATTGGCTACCAAAGTTAAACTGGTTGCACTCTGTATAGATTGCACAATTCCGATTATTTGATTGGATGTATTTAACAATTGATTACCTACACTAATGTTGTTGGTGAAGTCTGCCAATGCACTTCCTGTTACTGTTCTAGAATTGGTGAGTGCTACAATGGTTCCTGGTTTGGTAGTAGTTATTTGCCATGTGTTTGGATCACTCCAATTGCCACTGTTTATAGAATTGATAGTAGCCGCATTTGCAATTCTTGAATTAATGAATACAAGAATAATAAAGCAAAAAATTAGTAATGTATTTTTTCTGAAGACAAAAGCCATAGAATAATTTTAAAATAGGTTTTAGTAGCCTATTTCGAATTCTGTGCCAATTGAATGCAAAATGAAAATGCCTTGTTTTTATAGTAAAAACAAGGCATTTGATGTGTTGGAATACGGTATTCCTCCGATTTTGGGAGTAGCTCTCTATGCTTGGGTTAGATTATTATTTTTGATGGAATTTAAAATTCTTAATCTAATTTATTTTAGTTGAAATTGAATTGAATTTAAAATATCATTCGATTTTTTTAGTACAAGCAAATAATTTCCAGCACTAAAATTTCTCGTATCTATTTTGTGTTTCTTACTTAAGTTAATTTCATTTTCTGCGAATAAAATTTTTCCTTGCAGGTCTATAATTTCTATGTTATAAGTAGTGGATGATTTTTGTTCCTCTAATAATTCGATAAAAATTTCATCTTTTGCAGGGTTCGGATAAACAGAAACTAATTGATTTTTATTTTTTTTAATATTGCCAATGCCTGTGTTTATTGATGTTCCAATGCCTAAACAATACTCTCCAATTTTTAAGTCATCAATTATAATGCTTCCATATTTGTTTGTACTACTTGCGCCAGTTTCTAATTGGTAATAGGGAACTTCCGACCAAACATCTGTTCTGTTTTTTCTATATAAAAGCAGAATACTGTCTTCATTAGTAATTTTTAATAAATGGTCTAAAAAATAATTTCCTGAGAAAACACCAGTTCTGCCATCGTAAAAAAGTTTTGCGTTTGCTTGAAAATTGTTTGATATCACTCCATCTACTTTCCAATATCTTTGTGGCGAAATTCTAGTTACATTACTTGCGAAATTTCCTCCAGCTCCAACGTAATGATGTTCTATACGTAATAAACTCGAATCGCTGTGCGATGTAATGTTTGAATTCAATTTACCTAATACAAAGTTGTTGTTACCAGTATTCTTAATTATTTTTTGGTCTACAGAGCTGGCTAATGATAATTTATCGTTCATGTTTAACACTACCATTTTTGCGTTAAATGGCACTTCAATATCCAGAATGGTGTTAGCTCCACTCACAGTGTTTTGAACTGTATAACTCTCTTGTTTATCATTTATAAAACTAATTTCAATAGGAACATCAGTATGAAAATTTATGTTGTTGTATTTGCTCTGCCTAACATATACTTTGGTGTTAAATTTATTTCCATTAGCAGTTGTACTAAAAGAATCTACACTGAAGTTTGCCCAGCCTCCTTGTTTAATCCAATCGTTTAAATAGTTTGTTAAATTTAATCCGCTTGCAGCACTTAACCCATCAATAAACTGATCGTTGGTAATACTCTTATAGGCATATTGGTTAAGTACAGTTTTTAAACTACTAAAAAATAAACTGTCGCCCATGTAGCCTCTTAAATTATGTGCCATAATAGCTCCTTTAGAATATACATGGTCGCCGTAGGTATAGGCATGCGGAATATCATTTAGATTTAAATTTCCTTCTTTGTTTCCAGCGAATTGCAATAAACTCTGATGTAATGTTTTTAGTCCATTAATATAGTTTTTGTAACCAGAGCTTCCCTCGTCATATATATATTCACAATAACTAGCCCAACCTTCATTTAACCACATTTCTTCTTGGCTGCTGCATGTAATTAAATCGCCAAACCAATGATGAGAAAGTTCGTGCACCAATACAGAAGTATATTGTCCTATTGAATTCATAAAACTTCTAGGGTATGCAATATTTGTAGCATGTTCCATAGCGCCTTGGTTAAAGGGCACCATTGCATAGCCAACTCTATTCCATCTGTAGGGGCCAAATCTGTTTTCGTAAATATATAATGCTTCTTTAATTACATTTATATTCGCTAATGCATTTGCCGAATCGCTTGGTAATATTGCTAAATGAATCGGATAGGTGCTGGCAATACCTTGATACATTATTTTATAATCTACATAATTTCCAACAGCCACCGATGCCAAATAAGTTGGAATTTGTTCTGTTAATTTCCATGTACGCGTTCTAGTTCCATCTAAATTGGTGGTATCATTTACCAAGGCTCCATTGCAATACGCAGTTTTACCATCGGCAGTTGTAATATTGAAATCGTATGTACTGCGTTCCA
>CALRUR010000062.1:0-3770 GCA_943371425.1 Sphingobacterium thalpophilum | reverse complement strand
ATACATGAATTCCTAAAAAAATAAAAAAAATATGAATAATGTCCATTCCAATGTATAACTTAGGTGGAGCAGTAGTAATTGTTGCCATAACTTATATTTTTTGGTGAAATATGAATTTAAGTATTGTCACATATTTATTGATGGAATATGTGCTACTGCTTTTACATGGGTGCTTGGCAAAAGTGGCGGTTCAGTGCTCCACAGACACATTTGTGGTTAACCAAAGTTTGGTTTTCCGCATCAACATTTGTGGTAAAAATCGCCACCTTCGCCAAGCCCGAAACCGTTGTGCGATATATTAAGAGACCCCAATATGACAGAAAATAATCCATTTAATAGAACCAATTTACAACTGCTACAATTTGCCAAACACAAATCTATTGTTGCATCAGAAATTTATATACCTCAAGACAAGATTTTTAAGAAAATATTTTTTCTTAAAAAAGGTATTTTAAGGAGTTTCTATTTAACTGACACAGGTGAAGAAAAAACGATTTTTTTTCGTTGGGAAGGGCAAATGGCTGCTATTCCCGAATGTATCTTTGATAACGAACCAACCCGCCAAACTTGGCAAGCCTTGGAAGATTGCGAATTGCTGGAAATAGATTTTGATGTGTTAGAAAAAATGAGTGAAAACAATTTCCCATTGGTAAAAACAAGAATGGGTTTTGCTCAAAAAATGTTGTTGGAGGCTTTGCAACGGGTAGAAAGTTTTGTATTGGACAAACCCGAAGAACGTTATCAAAAACTCATAGCCCAAAAACATGAAATCATACAAAGAGTTGCCGATAAACATATTGCTTCTTTTATTGGCGTAACACCTGTTTCGCTTAGCCGTATACGTAAAAGGTTGGCTTCTCAAAAAAAATAACAAAAATTATCCTTTGTTAATTTTTGTTCGTTTTTTTCTTCTCACTTTTACATCATTATTTAAATAAATTTACGATGCAAAAATCAATCTTACTTTTAATTGCAATCTGTTTTAGTTCCATTGTAATGGCTCAAAAAAACACCGACAATTTTTCTGGAAAATGGAAAACCGCGGAAGGTGTCATTATAGACATTGCTAAATCTGGAGCTTCTTTTAATGGAAAACCAACAGGTAAAAATATTTTTATCCTTAAAGACTTAACCTTCACCAATGGCAAATGGATAGGTACTTTAACCAATCCTCAAAAAAATACTACTGTTAATTGTGAAGCCTATCTGGAAGTTAACAAAATAAAATTTGTAGCGAAAAAAGGGATGATGAAAAAAGAAATATTCTGGACAAAAGAAAATTAAATGATGAAAAAAACGATAACCTTATTCTGTTTTTGTCTATTGGGTTTTTCGGCTTTTGCTCAAGAAAATTCAGCTTCAATAGCCAAACAATCTTATGCTGCAGTTTCCGTTGGTTCCAGTATTTCTTTACAAGATTTTAAAAGTACCGACGGCAATAATGTCAATGCTGGTTTTGCTAAAAACGGCACAAAATATGACATTTTGTGGGGAAAAGATTTAAAAAATCCTCATTGGGGCGTTACGGGTTTGTTCAGGTTTCATAAAAATCCTGTTGATGGTGGAGCATTGGCATCAATAGCCAAAACTGCCTATCCTTCCTATGATTACACCATATCTGCAAAAGATTGGAAATTATATACCCTAATGGGAGGTGCATATTATCGGATAACAGTTTCCAAAAAGATGACCATAATGCCTAAAGCAATGATTGGGCTGGCTTATATTTATTCGCCTGAAATAAATGTGGTTGCCAATAATAATGCAGGCAATGTAGCTACTTCTTCTACAGAATCTTCGCATACTGTTACGCCAAGTTATTTGTTAAGCATTGGACTGAAAAGCAATTTGTATAAACGAATTGTATTGGTGTCCAATTTCGATATTCTCGGGGCTTTTCCTGCGTTTAGCGATGTGAAGACTACTTATGGTAATGGCACTTCGATCAATAGAACAAAATCTCCTTCGTTTCTAACATTCAATTATGGTATCGGTATAGGTTACAAATTTTAAAAATGGCAAATAGACAAATCTTCTATTTATTGACTATTTCAATATTATTTATATTTCAATCTTGTGGCATTAAAACCGCAGAAGAAATAGGGCTACGCTTTTCAACCGAAAAATCAAAGCTGCCCAATACGCTGAATTGGAAGAATATAGGTTTTGCCAAAGAATTGATTAATCAAAAGGAAATGGTGGTTGTAATTAGTGGTGGCAAAAATCCAATTCCATTAGACAAATGGGACGAATTTAAACCATCATTACCATATAGAAAAAATTTAGACCGTCATTTACTATTTCAGAAAACGGCATTTTATCGTTCCCCTAATACGGATGTAAATTGCAAAGAGGCAGATTGTATAAAAGAGCGTAAATATAAAAATTATACTTGGGTAGAAATAGCAAAACCAATTTGTGTAGATTATGTAGGTGGAAAAACCGATATGCTTAAACCCGAAAAGGGACATTTGGTAATAAAAACCATTCAAAAATGTCAAACTGTAATGTTTACCGATATTATTTTTCAATTGACAGACAATAATGGGAATTATTACGTAATGCACGCCACCGAAACAGGAAAACCAGACACAACAGTAATTTTACCAAGTGGTTGGACACTAAAAAAAGAAGTCTTGAAAGAACCTTTAATCATATCGCCATTTGGAGGTGGCAATGAATGTTACTACAATATTCTTGGAGACAATTTGGGGCAAGGCTATCATCAGTACATTTTTGCAGATAAATTTTATCCATCAAATGAAAAATAGACTATTCCTACTTTTGATTTTAATAACGGGTTGCAAACAGCTTCCCAATTATATATTATCAAAAGAAAATCCCGACATAAATAAAACTAGAAAAGCCGAATTGCTTTCTGCCTTTTTCGGATTGGATAATGCAATGCCTCAAAAATCAATGGGTATTTGGTCGAAAGCACCGGGAAAAGATGGAATGCCATTGGTTTTTTCACACGAAATAGCCCCTGCTTCTTTAAACCCAAATGTATTTCAAATAACTACTCAAAAAGGTGAAAAGCTAAATGTTACATTTGCTACTTTTAAACCTGCAATTGAAGAATTTGAATTAAGAACAGTTTTACTTATTGGTGAATTTGGGAATGCACCAGATAATGAGCCAAAAGAAGTTGAAATTATTGGCGACTTAAAAACAAGAGATGGGCAAAACTTAAAGGGGCAAAAAATTGAAGTAACACCTTTAAAAGATGGTCCTTTTATTAGTTATGCAGAATATTTTTCGTTAGACAAAGATTATCCTTTTAGAGAAAAAGGTGCAGGTTGCGATTGCCCAAAGGCTGAAACAGAAATAGTTATAAGAACTGTTTGGGCAGGCGGTGTAAGAGCTACAAATGGGAAAGAATTAGGAGAAAAAGAACTTACATCTTTTTCTATTACTTTAATTCAAAATTCTGACACGATAAAAGTTCATCCATTTCATATTGCAGACATTAATGACAATGACAATAATATTGACCTTTGCATAAAAGAAAAAGGCATACCTATTTTAGTAGAAGCAAAAGAAAACATTGCAATTGACCCAAGAGACGACAAAAACTCAAATACAAAAATGAAAGTATTTGGACGATGGAAATAAAAACAGCAGCTAACATGGGTTCCTATGTAAAGCAGTTATACCAAATTTAAGCAAAAATGTTCCTTAAAAACAAAATAAAAATCATCCAAAATTTTTATTTTGTTTTTATTAATTATTATGCTCCCGCTCCTATGTGTAGCATCCCTTTTATAGAA
>CALRUR010000061.1:0-3808 GCA_943371425.1 Sphingobacterium thalpophilum | reverse complement strand
AGAGTTTAACGATTGATTTTATATTAAAAGCTCAGTACATATTTTGTACTGGGCTTTTTTTGTTAATGAAAAGTTAAACTGCAACCCGTTCTTTCTCATTCTTGTAATTAATAGTAATTTGCAGTAATGAGAAATAGAACCATTAAAACCTTTGTAGTACTTGCCATACTATCTATACTTGGTATTATTATTACCCAGGTATTTTGGTTTAAACAAGCCTTTGATAAATCAGAGCAAGAGTTCAACAGAAGTTTAAATATTGCACTTACCCAAACCTTAAAAGGCATTCTCTTATATAATAATTCGAGTGCCATCCCTTTAGATCCTATAGAAAAACTCGACCATAATTATTATGCAGTTATGGTAAACGACCAAATTAATGCAGATGTACTAGAACATTATTTAAAAAACGAATTTGATAAACTAAACATACACCAAAGTTTTGAATACAGAATTTTCGATTGTAAGAACGAACAACTGGTATATGGCGGATATGTAGAAGGAAAAAATGCCGAAGATGCAGAACCTGTACCCAGAAATTTGCCTGTTTGGAAACCCGATAATTATTACTTCACCGTTTATTTCCCAAATAAAACATTAGACATTGTAAGTGGCATGTCGCTTTGGTTGTTTTCTAGTTTTGTATTATTTATTGTGTTGATATTTTTTGCATATAGTTTGTTTGTAATCTTAAAGCAAAAACGACTTTCAGAAATACAAAAAGATTTTATTAATAACATGACGCATGAAATTAAAACACCCGTGTCTATTATTTCTGCATCTGCCGAAACCATCAGGAACCCTAATATTATTGAGCAACCTCAACGTTTGCTAAACTATGCGAATATTATTATTGAAGAAAGTAATCGATTAAAACTACAAGTAGAACGTGTATTGGCACTCGCCGATTCTAACAGAACCATTAAACTCACGAAAGAAAAAATTAATCTAGAAAAATTAACTCAAGAAATAGTAAATAGTATTTGCGATAAAGAAAAAGAGAAGCCTATTGTAAATTTCAATTTTAATTCGCAAAATGCATTTGTAATTGGTGATGAAGTTTATTTATCAAATTTAATTAGCAACATTATTGATAATGCAATTAAATATTCAACAGAGAAATTGATACTTACCATTAGTACACAGAATATAGATAACTATCTTGAAATAAAATTTACAGATAATGGACTTGGAATTGCAAAAGAGCATCTGTCTAAAATATTTGATAAATTTTACAGAGTACCCACGGGCAACCGCCATGATGTGAAAGGCTTTGGTATTGGCTTGAACTATGTGAAATTAATTGCTAAATTACACAAAGCAAAAGTGAAAGTAGAAAGCGAACTCAACAAAGGAACCACATTTATAATTTTATTTCCAAATGCTTAAGCAGAAAATTTTATTAGTAGAAGACGATACAAACTTAGGCTTTGTTATTAAAGATAATTTTGAGCAAGAACACTTCGAAGTAGTATTATGTGTGGATGGTGTAGAAGCCTTGGCCACTTTTAAAACAGAACATTTTGATTTGTGTATTTTAGATGTAATGATGCCTAAAATGGATGGTTTTGAATTGGCAAAAAACATCAGGCAATTAAATGATCAAATTCCTTTGCTTTTTTTAACCGCTAAAAGCTTAAAAGAAGATAGGTTGCATGGCTTTACCATTGGCGCCGACGATTATATTACCAAACCGTTTAGCATTGAAGAATTAATATTACGATGCAAAGTATTTCTTAAGAGATCAAAATCAACAAGCGTAAATACCTCTAAGAACATACAAATTGGAACCTTTAGTTTTGATTTTCAAAATCAACTATTATTACATCCCACAGAGGAGAAAAAGCTTACTCTCCGAGAATCCCTGCTTTTGCATTTACTCACAGAAAAGCTAGGTGAAATTGTAAAACGCGAGCATATTTTAAAAGAAGTATGGGGCACCGACGATTATTTTGCAGGCCGAAGTATGGATGTTTTTATATCCAGATTGCGTAAATACTTATCTAAGGACCCAAATATCGAAATTCTTAATTTCCATAGTGTAGGCTTTAAAGTTACTGTACAAGCTTAGTTTGTTTATTAGCGATAATTAGTAATTTTACATTTCGCGATAAGCCATGAAGAAATCCTTTCTTTTATTTTGCATTCTATTTTCTATTGCCTTTTATACAAAGGCAACAAAACAAAGTGTGCAAGATAGTTTGTTAAATTTGCTCAATACCCAATCGATCACTACAGAGAAAAAATTTTTATTGTATGATGAGTTGCTCATGCAGCTTACTCGTTCTGATAAAAATTTGATGGAAGAGTATACGCAAGAAGCAATTGCTTTTGCACAAAAAAATAAAAACAAAAAATACGAATCGAGTTACAGAATTTCCTACGGCATGTCTTTATACTTTAAAGGCATGATGGATAGAACGCTTCAAGAGTATTTAAAGGCCCTTAAATTGGCAGAAGAGATTGACGATAAAAAATTGATGTCGCGAGTGATGCACGAAATGGGAGTGTTCTATAATAAAAATGGAATGCGCGATAAAGGCATAAAAACTATAGAGCAATCTGTAGAGTATGCCAGGACAATAAATGATACAGATGGTATAGCCAGAAGTTTAAACAGCTTGGGTGCATTGTACGAACAGAACAATGAATTAGATAAAGCTCTTATTTGTTATAAAGAATCCTTAGAAAAGTATACACTTTTAAAAAGCGACTTAGGTAGTTCTTATAGTTATAGTAACATAGGTTTAGTTTATTTGTATAAATCTGATTTTATAAGGGCTAAACAAAATCTAGAAGCATCGTTAAATTTACGATTGAAACTAAATGATGTGAATGCCATTGCCATGAGTTATATAGATTTGGCAGAGTTATACAAGGCTCAACAAAACTATTTGCTGGCTATTGAGCATGCAAATTTATGTATAAGCTATGCTGAGAAAGTAAGTTATAAAGACATCATACAATACTCTTATAATTTAATTGCACAATGTTACGCAGCCTTAAAGCAATATGATAAAGCCTATGAATACAAACAGCTTCATCAGAATTTAAAAGACAGTTTGTTTAATTTAAAAAAGTCTGAACAAATTGCCGACATGCAAACAAAGTATGATACGGATAAGAAAGAACAACAAATAAAAATACAAGCTTTAGAAATTAGCAAGCGAAATACCTATTTGATAGTTTCCATTTTAATTTTTTTAGCACTGTTGGTGGTGTTGTATTTAATGTACAACAGGTATAAATTAAATCAAGCCAACAAACTACAATCAGAAATTATAAAACAACAAGACCTTGCTTCTAGAGCCATTATAGAGGCAGAAGAAAATGAACGCAAAAGAATTGCTGGCGATTTACACGATGGCATCGGTCAATTATTTTCGGCAGTAAAAATGAATTTATCTGGTTTAACAGATCGTATAACCATGCAAGATGAGGATACGAAATTGTTATACGACAAAACCATTGCCATGGTTGATGAGTCTTGCACCGAAGTAAGAAGCATATCGCACAACATGATGCCAAATGTATTGCTTAAATATGGCTTGGCCACTGCAATTAGAGACTTTATAAGTAAAATTGATTCCAGAAAACTCAAAGTTTTTTTAGAACTCGAAGGTATTAACACCAGTTTAGATAGCAGCGTAGAAACAGTATTGTATAGAGTAATACAAGAGTCGGTAAACAATGTGATAAAACACTCTAATGCAAGCAGGCTCGATATACAAATAAACAAAGATGATGATGGCATTAGTGTAAGTATAGAAGATAATGGAAAGGGCTTTGATACCACTAAAGCCGAAAA
>CALRUR010000060.1:0-3808 GCA_943371425.1 Sphingobacterium thalpophilum | reverse complement strand
AGAGTTTAACGATTGATTTTATATTAAAAGCTCAGTACATATTTTGTACTGGGCTTTTTTTGTTAATGAAAAGTTAAACTGCAACCCGTTCTTTCTCATTCTTGTAATTAATAGTAATTTGCAGTAATGAGAAATAGAACCATTAAAACATTTGTGGTACTTGCCATACTATCTATCCTTGGTATTATTATTACCCAGGTATTTTGGTTTAAACAAGCCTTTGATAAATCTGAGCAAGAGTTCAACAGAAGTTTAAATATTGCGCTAACCCAAACCTTAAAAGGCATTCTCTTATATAATAATTCGAGCGCCATCCCATTAGATCCTATAGAAAAACTCGACCATAATTATTATGCAGTTATGGTAAACGACCAAATTAATGCAGATGTTTTAGAACATTATTTAAAAAACGAGTTTGATAAATTAAACATTCATCAAAGTTTTGAATACAGAATTTTCGATTGTAAGAACGAACAGTTAGTATATGGCGGATATGTAGAAGGAAAAAATGCGGAAGATGCAGAACCAGTACCCAGAAATTTACCAGTTTGGAAACCCGATAATTATTACTTCACCGTTTATTTCCCAAATAAAACCTTAGACATAGTAAGCGGAATGTCGCTATGGTTGTTTTCTAGTTTTGTATTATTTATTGTGTTGATATTTTTTGCATACAGCTTATTTGTAATCTTAAAGCAAAAACGACTTTCAGAAATACAAAAAGATTTTATAAATAACATGACGCATGAAATTAAAACACCTGTTTCAATTATTAGTGCATCTGCAGAAACCATCAGGAACCCTAATATTATTGAGCAACCTCAACGTTTGTTGAACTATGCGAATATTATTATTGAAGAAAGTAATCGATTAAAACTACAAGTAGAACGTGTATTGGCACTCGCCGATTCTAACAGAACCATTAAACTCACGAAAGAAAAAATTAATCTAGAAATATTAACTCAAGAAATAGTAAATAGTATTTGCGATAAAGAAAAAGAGAAGCCTAGTGTAAATTTTAATTTTAATTCGCAAAATGCATTTGTAATTGGTGATGAAGTTTATTTATCAAATTTAATTAGCAACATTATTGATAATGCAATTAAATATTCAACAGAGAAATTAATAATAACCATTAGTACACAGAATATAGATAACTATATTGAAATAAAATTTACAGATAATGGACTTGGAATTGCTAAAGAGCATCTGTCTAAAATATTTGATAAGTTTTACAGAGTACCCACTGGCAACCGCCATGATGTGAAAGGCTTTGGTATAGGCTTGAACTATGTGAAATTAATTGCTAAATTACACAAAGCAAAAGTGAAAGTAGAAAGCGAACTAAACAAAGGAACCACATTTAAAATTTTATTTCCAAATGCTTAAGCAGAAAATATTATTAGTAGAAGACGATACAAACTTAGGCTTTGTAATTAAAGATAATTTTGAACAAGAGCAGTTTGAAGTGGTATTGTGTGTAGATGGTGTAGAAGCCTTGGCCACTTTTAAAACTGAACATTTTGATTTGTGCATTTTAGATATCATGATGCCAAAAATGGACGGATTCGAATTAGCAAAAAATATTAGGCAATTAAATGATCAAATTCCTTTACTTTTTTTAACAGCTAAAAGCTTAAAAGAAGATAGGTTGCATGGCTTTACCATTGGAGCCGACGATTACATTACAAAACCGTTTAGCATAGAAGAATTAATATTGCGATGTAAAGTTTTTCTTAAAAGATCTAAATCCACTTCTGTAAATACCTCCAAGAATATTCAAATTGGAGCGTATCGTTTTGATTTTCAAAACCAATTATTAATACATGCAACAGAAGAGAAAAAGCTTACGCTCCGAGAATCCTTGCTCTTGCATTTACTCACAGAAAAGCTAGGCGAAATTGTAAAACGTGAGCATATTTTAAAAGAAGTATGGGGCACCGACGATTATTTTGCAGGCCGAAGTATGGATGTTTTTATATCCAGATTGCGTAAATACTTATCTAAAGACCCAAATATCGAAATTCTTAATTTCCATAGTGTAGGCTTTAAAGTTACTGTACAAGCTTAGTTTGTTTATTAGCGATAATTAGTAATTTTACATTTCGCGATAAGCCATGAAGAAATTCTTTCTTTTATTTTGCTTCCTATTTTCTATTGCCTTTTATACAAAGGCAACAAAACAAAGTGTGCAAGATAGTTTGGTAAATTTGCTCAATACCCAATCGACCACTAGAGAGAAAAAACTTTTATTGTATGATGAGTTGCTCATGCAGCTTACTCGTTCTGATAAAAATTTAATGGAAGAGTATACGCAACAAGCCATTGCCTTTGCACAAAAAAACAACAACAAAAAATTCGAAGGGAGTTACAGAATTTCCTACGGTATGTCTTTATACTTTAAAGGCATGATGGATAGAACGCTGGAAGAATATTTAGCTGCCCTTAAATTAGCGGAAGAGATTGACGATAGAAAATTAATGTCGCGAGTGATGCATGAAATGGGAGTGTTCTATAATAAAAATGGCATGCGCGATAAAGGCATAAAAACTATTGAGCAATCTGTAGAGTATGCCCGAACAATTAACGATACCGATGGGGTTGCCCGAAGTTTAAACAGCTTGGGTGCATTGTACGAACAGAATAACGAATTGGATAAAGCACTTATTTGTTACAAAGAATCATTAGAAAAATATACACTCTTAAAAAGTGACCTAGGTAGTTCTTATAGTTATAGTAACATAGGCTTAATTTATTTATATCAATCTGATTTCATAAAGGCTAAACAAAATTTAGAAGCATCTTTAAATTTACGATTGAAACTAAATGATGTGAATGCCATTGCAATGAGTTATATAGATTTGGCAGAATTATACAAAGCCCAACAAAACTATTTACTAGCCATTGAGCAAGCAAACTTATGTATAAACTATGCTGAGAAAGTAAGTTATAAAGACATCATTCAATACTCTTATAATTTAATTGCACAATGTTATGCAGCCTTAAAGCAATATGATAAAGCCTATGAATACAAACAGCTTCATCAGAATTTAAAAGACAGTTTGTTTAATTTAAAAAAGTCTGAGCAAATTGCAGACATGCAAACAAAGTATGATACGGATAAGAAAGAACAACAAATAAAAATACAAGCTTTAGAAATTACCAAGCGAAACACTTATTTGGTAGTTTCCATTTTAATTTTTTTAGCACTGTTGGTGGTGTTGTATTTAATGTACAACAGGTATAAGTTAAATCAAGCCAACAAACTCCAATCAGAAATTATAAAACAACAAGACCTTGCCTCAAGAGCAATTATAGAGGCAGAAGAAAATGAACGAAAAAGAATTGCAGGCGATCTGCACGATGGCATTGGTCAATTATTTTCGGCAGTAAAAATGAACCTATCTGGTTTAACAGATCGTATAACCATGCAAGATGAGGATACGAAATTGTTATACGACAAAACCATTGCCATGGTTGATGAGTCTTGTACCGAAGTTCGAAGTATATCGCACAACATGATGCCAAATGTATTGCTTAAATATGGTTTAGCAACTGCAATTAGAGACTTTATAAGTAAAATAGATTCCAGAAAACTCAAGGTTTTTTTAGAATTAGAAGGCATTAACACTAGTTTAGATAGCAGCGTAGAAACGGTGTTGTATAGAGTAATACAAGAGTCGGTAAACAATGTGATAAAACACTCTAATGCAAGCAGGCTCGATATACAAATAAACAAAGATGATGATGGCATTAGTGTAAGTATAGAAGATAATGGAAAGGGCTTTGATACCACTAAAGCCGAAAA
>CALRUR010000059.1:0-3846 GCA_943371425.1 Sphingobacterium thalpophilum | reverse complement strand
TATAATAATTTGCAAACATCACATAAATAAAATAGGTGCCTGTGTCGCAATAATTATGATAATGATCAAGACTTGTTGTTGTGATAATTGTACCATCTCCAAAATTCAACAAAAAAGGTCCACATTCAAATGGATTGCCGTAGAGGGTTATGTGTACAGAATTGTCACTAAAACAACTATCTAATGTATCCACACTTAAACCAACTTCACAACCATCAGGTGGATTTGGTAAGCCTCTAGTATCAATAATGCTTTGACTATATCCAGTTTGAAAATAAATCAAAGTGAGTAAAAAAGTTAGAATTTTGAATATTGTTTTCATAAGCTTTAATTTTATAATAAAACTAGGTACAAAAAAAATTAATTCATATCGCAGAAACTACGTATTTTTTTAAAAGGTAGTTTTTAGACAAAATAGTTCAAAATTCTTAATATATCATTGTAAATCAATAGTATTTAATTATTAAAACTCATTATTGGAATACGATAATTATTGTTGCTTTTGAAATTTCGACCATTCGAAACTTCGACATTTCGATAAAAAAGCCTTTTATTTTTTCGATATTTGAATATGCAACATCAATATAAAGCAAGCCAGTTGGTACATATATGGGAATGTGAAGCGCAGATTGCGAACGCAGATTCCATACTTACATGGTTGCTCATAGATAGTAGGAAAATAATTCATGCAGAGGAATCATTATTTTTTGCATTGCCTGGCAAGCAAAATGCACATTTATATATACCAGAATTATACCAACGTGGAGTTCGAAATTTTGTAATTACCGATAAAAGCTTCGCACTAAATACGTTTGTAGATGCGAATTTTTTTATAGTTAATAATGCCCTAAAAGCCTTGCAGAACCTAGCATCTTACCATCGTAAACATTTTAATTACGAAGTTATAGGCATTACTGGTAGTAATGGTAAAACCATTATAAAAGATTGGTTATACCAATTAATTTCACCAGAAAAATCGATTGTTAGAAGTCCTAAAAGTTATAATTCTCAAATAGGTGTACCACTTTCTGTATGGCAAATGAGCAATGCATACCAAACGGGAATATTTGAGGCAGGCATCTCCACTTTAAATGAAATGGATGCTTTAGAAGAAATTATTAAACCAAACATTGGCATCTTAACCAATATAAAGGCTGCACACGATGAAGGTTTTGAATCGAGAGAGGCAAAGCTGCATGAAAAATTGAAATTATTTAAACACTCTTCTAAAATTATCTATGGTAAAAACTATGTGCCCACGGGCTTAATTGAGCTTGAAAAATCTTTTACTTGGAGTTTGCATGAGGAAGCAGATTTACAAATAATTAAAACAGATAAAAAGGAAAAAGGTACAGTATTAACTGCCTATTATCATTTTAAAGAGTTTAAAATTCAATTGAATTTTAACGATGATGCCTCTATAGAGAATTGTGTGATTTGTGCTGCTACGCTGTTGTGTTTAGGATATAGTATAGAATTAGTGCAAGCTCGTATGCTTCAACTTCAGTCTATACCCATGAGGTTGCAAATGAAGCAAGGCATACAACAATCAACTATTATAAATGATAGTTACAGTGCCGATATTTCATCTTTATACATGGCTGTTGATTTTTTAAATCAGCAAAAACATGAGCGTAAAACCATTATTATTTCTGATATGATACACGGTGCCAATGAACCCGTTTACGAGCTCATGGCTACTTATTTCAAATCACACAACATCAATAGAATTATAGGAATTGGCGAAGAAATTTCATCGAACGCACATTTGTTTTCGATGGAAAAGAAATTCTTTAAAAATACAGAGGAGTTTCTGAAAGCCTTACCCACATTTGATTTCAGTAGGGAAGGAGTATTAATTAAAGGAGCTCGAAGCTTTGCATTCGAAAAAATTGCGAGTAGGTTAGAGGAGAAGGTGCACGATACTGTAATGGAAATAAATTTAAATTCTATTGTGCATAATTTAAACTTTTACCGTTCGAAATTATTACCCGGTACAAAAGTGATGGTAATGGTAAAAGCCTTTGCCTACGGTAGTGGAAGTTTTGAAATTGCAAACGTTTTACAATATAACAAAGTAGATTATTTGGCGGTGGCTTATGCCGATGAAGGGGTGGCTTTACGCAAAGAGGGCATACATTTACCAATAATGGTAATGAGCCCAGAGAGCAATGCATTCGAAAAAATTATTTCCAATTGTTTAGAACCAGAAATTTACAGCATCCAAATTTTAAAATCGTTTATCAATCATTTAAAATTAAACGGTGTTAAGCAATACCCAATACATTTAAAATTAGACACTGGTATGCACCGTTTAGGATTTGAAACGAATGATGTACCAAGTATACTCGAATTGTTGAATGATGAAACGATAAAAGTAAAATCGGTATTTACTCATTTGGCAGCATCAGAATCTGATGAACACGATGCGTTTACAAAAGAGCAATTAAATAAGTTCGATAAAATGTATGCAGGTTTGCGAAACAATTTGCATTATGATACACTAAGGCATGTAGCCAATACCGCAGCCATACTACGTTTCCCAGAATCTCATTATGAAATGGTGCGCCTTGGAATAGGTTTGTATGGTGTAGAAAATGTTGGCAATTTTGAGCACGAGTTACAAAGAGTTGCCGAATTAAAAACTACCGTTACCCAAGTTAGAAAAGTAAAAAAAGGCGAAAGCATAGGCTATAGCAGAAGAGGAGTATTAACACACGATGCAGAAATTGCCACCATTAAAATTGGCTATGCCGATGGTTATGGCAGAGCCTTTGGAAATGGAGTAGGTGAGGTGCTTATTAACGGCAAACGTGCAACAGTAATTGGATCAATTTGCATGGATATGTGCATGGTGGATGTAACAGGATTGGGTGTGCAAGAAGGAGACGAGGTAATTGTGTTTGGCGAAGATCCAAGCATAAAAGAGTTGGCAAGTAAAATAAATACGATACCTTACGAAGTATTAACAAGCATTTCTCAACGAGTGCAAAGAATCTATTATTATGAATAAATTTTTCAGAGTATTTCTTAACTACTTTTTTAAAGGAGTATTAATTATTATTCCATTGGCATTTAGCGTGTATATTATTTACAAAGTAATATACTCTGTAGATAGTATTGTTGATTTAGGTTTTCCGGGTGGTGGGGTAATTGTAACCGTGTTTGGTCTAGCATTTGTTGGGCTTTTGGTAACCTCCTTTATTACCGAACCCATATATAATTACCTCGATAAATTATTGGATCGAATGCCCATTTTTAAACTCATGTACTCTTCTGTACGCGATTTGTTAGAGGCATTTGTAGGGGAGGATAAAAAGTTTAACGAACCAGTATTAGTAGAAATTTCGGAAGGTGTTAAACAAGTTGGATTTCTTACTCAAAATAATTTAAAAAGTATGGGTTTAGATGATGAAGTTGCTGTGTACTTCCCATTCTCTTATAGCATTGCTGGAAAGGTTTGTATTGTAAGTAGAGCAAAAGTTACGCCGCTTAGAATGAAAGCAGCCGACGCCATGAAGTTTGCAGTAAGCGGGGGAGTTAGCGACATGGAATAAGGTTGTATTAAAACTTTCTTCGATGAAATTTTAACACAGACATTCGGTATAATTTTTTGCCTTTTCCTTCGCGGAGCTCTGCCTCAATGCGCCCGTTTATAGGGCTAAACCAAATTTCTATATCTTTTTTTGCAATTGGATCTCGGTCGAAAAGTTTTGTAGCATCTTTAATTTTTATAACATAAGAAGCACCCGAAAATTCTGTTTTTTTTGATACTTGATCAATGGCAATGTTTTCAAAATTAATTAGACCTACATTTCCTGAGGCTGTTTTATCTTTATTTAAAAT
>CALRUR010000058.1:0-3894 GCA_943371425.1 Sphingobacterium thalpophilum | reverse complement strand
TCTATTGCATAAGGCATTGCAGATGGGTCGCCTGGGCCGTTAGAAATAAAGTACCCATTAGGTTTCCAAGCTTGCATTTCTGCATAGGTTGTTTTTGCTGGGAATACTTTTACAAACACATCACGATCTGCAAAGCAGCGTAAAATATTTTTCTTCACTCCAAGGTCTAATACTGCTACTCGGTACTTTGCGTTTTCATCACCAAAATAATAAGGCTCTTTAGTGCTTACAGTTGATGAAAGTTCGAGCCCATCCATAGAAGGCACACCTGCTAATTTTTTCTTTAATTCTTCTACCTCTAAAATTTCTGAAGAGATGATGGCATTCATCGCCCCTTTATCGCGTATGTGGCGAACCAATTGGCGGGTATCGATATCAGAAATACCTACAATATTATCATTCAAAAAATAATCTTGAATAGATTCGTCGGCCATTTTACGTGAGTAATTCATGTTGAAATTCTTACACACTAAGCCCGAAATTTTAATACTATCCGACTCAACTTCGTTATGCGCAATTCCGTAATTCCCGATATGCGCATTGGTGGTTACCATAATTTGACCGAAGTAAGAAGGGTCGGTAAAAATTTCTTGGTAGCCGGTCATACCTGTATTAAAACAAATTTCGCCAGTGGTGGTACCAATTTTTCCGGCCGATTTACCGTGGAAAACTGTACCATCTGCTAATACTAATACTGCGGGAATTTTTGCAATTTCTGCCATTTTTATAATTCAATTAAGCATAAAAAAAGCCTTGTAAAACATTACAAAGCCTCGTGATTCATTGAAAATGAGCTTTTTTGAAGAGATTTCTTCTCAACCTTAGTTATAAAGATTGTTTTAGGGTTCATTTTCATCAAGGGCAAATGTAAGAAAATTCGGAGAATCGTATAGTCATTTTTTGAAAGATTGAAAATTTAGTGGACTTTTGTACCATGTCTGTACACAAAGAAGTGAAACGCGTTACTACGCATGTGCTCCAAGCGATGAAGCACGATGGGGAGAAAATTGCAATGCTAACTGCATACGATTATTCTACGGCTTTAATTTTAGACGATGCGGGCATCGATATTTTGTTAGTAGGCGACTCGGCATCGAATGTAATGGCGGGCCATGAAACAACCTTGCCAATTACGCTCGACCAAATGATATACCATGCTTCCTCAGTGGTACGTGCGGTAAACAGAGCATTGGTAGTGGTTGATTTACCTTTCGGTTCGTACCAAGGAAATTCGAAGGAAGCTTTGCAATCATCTATACGCATCATGAAAGAATCGGGCGGACACGCAGTAAAGTTAGAAGGCGGAGCAGAAGTTCGTGAATCTATAGAACGTATTATTTCTGCAGGTGTACCAGTTATGGGGCATTTGGGATTAACCCCACAATCTATTTATAAATTCGGAACCTACACTGTTAGAGCAAAGGAAGAAGCCGAAGCAAAAAAACTAATTGAAGATGCCAAAATATTAGAAGAAGCAGGATGTTTCGCATTGGTGCTAGAAAAAATTCCGGCGAACTTAGCTAAAGAAGTAGCAGCACAACTGCGCATACCAGTGATAGGCATTGGTGCCGGACCAGATGTTGATGGGCAAGTATTAGTGGTAAATGATTTGTTGGGATTAACCAAAGGATTTAAACCAAGATTTTTACGTCAGTACTTAAACTTGTACGAAGAAATTAACGGCGCAGTGAAAGCGTATATTAATGATGTGAAGTCGGAAGATTTCCCGAATGAGAAGGAGCAGTATTAATTAGCTAATTAGCTAATGTGATAATTAGCTAATGAAATGTGCAAATGGGGCCCGAAGTACACACTAAGGAGCACAATGTAAAGTGTTGAAGTGTATGATTGAGATTTTACAACAAAAATTTCATTTAAACCCAATTCTTTTTCTTTCATTATGAGCCTTTTCTTGCTCTCTTTTATTCAATAGGAAATTTATTGCCTCATATATATCACTAAACTGTTTGTTAAATTTAGACTCTAACTCTTTAAGCTTTATAGTTAAATCGGCATGATTTAAAGCCAACTGCCTAATTACAACAAAAGTTCTAATGATTTGAATATTTACTTGAATAGCAGTTGTGCTATTTAAAATACTCGATAGCATTGCGATTCCTTGCTCAGTAAATGCATAGGGTCTATATTTTGAAGATATTTTTTGATTACTATTAAAGGACGCAATTTGCGACCTTAAAATTTTATATTCTTCAAATGTTATCTCAAACATAAAGTCTTTTGGAAATCTTTCTATATTTCTTCTAACTGCTTCTTTTAATCTTTTATTCTCCACACCATACAATTCTGCGAGGTCAGAATCTAACATTACCCTCATTCCCCGAATATCATATATTTTTGATTCTATGAATGCAATATCCATTAAATATTTTTTTACAATATTAATAGAAAAAGAAAAAGGAATTAATGTTAATTAAAAAAACATGCATAAATGCAGGATGATAAATACAGCAAAAATCTAAATTTATAACTTAGAACAAGAATTGTGAATGGTGAATTTCATTCACGCAAAGGGCGCTAAGTTTTCGCAAAGGGTGCAAAGTTTTTATAAGATCTTTTGAAAACTTAAATTTACTTAGCGAACTTTGCGAAAACTTAGCGCCCTTTGCGTGAACGTTTTTTAATTCTTCAACAACTTCAATGAATATCCTTCCTCAAACATCAACAAATAAACCCCATTAGAAAGTTCAGATAAATCTACACTATCATATAACCCTTCTGTATAAAAACTTTTAACTTCTCTCCCCATAGCATCCATCACTTTTACATTATTAGATTTTCCGCTGGTGTTTTTTATGTTGATAATTCCATTACTTGGATTTGGGTATACGCTAAATAAATTTTCGGATTTGTTTTTAGAGAAGCCACTTGCAGTACCATTGAATAATGCGGTGATTTGTGCAGAACTTAAAGCCGATTTATAATAATACACCTCGTCTAAATAACCCGTGAAATTTTGCGTAACTCCAGAAGAAGTACCAATGCCAATGTATGCTTGTGAAGGAGTACTGCTGCTTACTAAACCCGTAATGTCTAATTCAGTACTATCGGAACTTAAGATGCCTTTTCCAGTTTGTCCGAATCCGCTGAAGTTTTGGAATTTTATTTTATTGTTATCTACAAAAATAGAAGTTGTATTATTTTCTTTATTTACCACTATTACCACATGGTGCCAACTGTCGTCGTTAAATTGCTCTTTACTACAAATAAAAACCATATTGCTTGTTCCAGTCTCTCCTGCCAAGGCAAAGGTTATGCTTCCTTCGTAAAATATATAACCAATTGACATAAATATCCCCTTCGCAAAACCTTGCATACCTGAAGTAAACACAGAATTGATTCCTTGCCCAGAGCATTTAACCCAAGCAGCAATAGAAACACTTCCGTTACCATTACCAAAGCCAGTGGTATCGTTCACCTTAAATTCGCTTCCATTCGCAGCATTGAACCATAAGGCTGCATCGGCTACGCTGTTCCGATCTGGTACAGGAGCTATTTGAGAGAGCACCCCGTTTTTATTGTTTCCACTTGCATCGTTACCATTCCCATTCATTGGGTAATATGCTAAAGGAGTTTGAGCATTTAGTGCTATGCTACTTGTTAAAAATAAGAGCGTAAATATTTTTTTCATCTTGTTCAGAATTAGTTTGAGAGCAAAACTAGTTTTTAGAGATGAAAGGTGGTATAGTACAAATGGGGTATATTTGAATTATGAATTATGAATTACGAATTACGAATTATGAATTAGGGGTCACAAAGTACGCAAAGTACACACTAAGGAGCACAATGTAAACTTTGTGAAACTCTGTGTGTACTTTGAGTAACTTTGTGAGCTACTTTTTAAGTAACTTCAAAGTAGAACCCTCCTCAAACATC
>CALRUR010000057.1:0-4106 GCA_943371425.1 Sphingobacterium thalpophilum | reverse complement strand
TCAATCACATGTCTAAAAACATCAATATCTACGATAACAATTGGATTGATATCGTATTCGAAAATCGTAACCATGAGTATGGTGCTTATCAAATTAGAAAAAGTAGTAATCGGAATTCCATTCTGGGGATAGTAGGAATGTTTTCCTTCTTAGGCCTAGCCTTTGGTGCTATACTGCTTTTTAGCTCTTTTAAAGACAAGTATATTGATGCACCAATCATAACAATGCCTCAGGATACTTTTTTCATCCTGCGCCCTGAAATGTTTCCAATAGAAGAGCCAGAAATTGAACTCCAACCTGCAAGTGCTGGTTCGGCTGTGCCCGAAGAAATAGAAAGCATTGCATTGGTGGAACCAGAAATTGTGGTAGACAATTCCATACCTGCAGAACTATTGCCTCCAACGCAAGAAGAAATGGCTGGTAAAACAATTGCAAGTACTACGAATACCGAGGGTAATGGAGGCGAAAATGCTGAACCATCTGAAGGTACTGGTGGGGGTGGTAGTGGTACAGAATTGGGTGGGGGTACAGGTATTGGCTCTCCCTTTGATATTGGAATTACAGCAGAAAAAATGCCTGAATATCCAGGTGGCGTACAAGCCTTATTGAACTATGTAAAATCGAAATCGAAATTTACACAGATGGCTCGCGAAAATAATATTTCTGGAACCATGTATGTAAGCTTTGTGGTAAATGAAAAAGGTAAAGTGGTAATGCCTAAAATTGAACGAGGCTTAGGCTTTGGTATGGATGAAATGTTGCTGAACGTAATAAACACCTTGCCAGATTTTAGTCCCGCAGAGCAAAACGGCCGTAAAGTAAAGATTAGGATGATGCTGCCAGTGAAGTTTGAGCTGAACTGACGAGGAGTCGAAATGTAGAAATGTCGAAATGTCGAAGTTTCGAAATGTCGAAGAGTCGAATTTTCGAATAATCGAGGGTGCTAGTAACCTGCGTTTCGACAATTCGATATTTCGACATTTCTACATTTCGTCAAAGGTTCGATTTAGGGGATGAGTAAACTCAGTAAGTTTCCGGTGCCAGCGGATACCATGCTCCATTGTTCAAATGGAAATTCGATGGCAGCGGTTCCTGAAGTGGGTAAATGCCCAATGTTTGTATTGCATAAATATTCGATGGCAAATTCGAAGGCAGGGTTATGACCGGTAAGCAAAACACAATCGAATTGTGGGTGTATTTCGTTAATTACTTTTAGCAAACTGGCCATGCTTGCTTCGTAAATACTATCGTTTAGTTCGATTGTTTTTTTATCGATAGAAAAAGTTTTGGCAAAAATTTTCGCGGTTTGTAAAGCTCTTTCTGCAGGGCTACTGATAATATGTTGTGGAGTAAAATGTTTTTGTAATTCTTCCGAAACCCTTTGTACATCTTCTTTTCCACGCTCCACTAGTTTCCTTTTGAAATCATAAGTTCCAAATTCTGCTTTTTCAGCTTTACCGTGTCGCGCAAGTAGGAGTGTTTTCATTTTATTCGTTTGCCATTTTTACCAAACTTGGTATGTCTTGTTTTTCCATGCAGTTAAAATGTTTCTTCGGGCAATTAACATGCCCTATTTTACTACATGGTCGGCAACTGAGCCCTTTTACCTCAAAGTTAGTATATTCTGTTTGATATGGGTACATACCAAATTCTGGGATAGTATTTCCCCAAACGGCTGCTATTTTTTTCTTAAAAGCCGCGGCAATGTGCATTAAACCCGTATCGTTGCTTACCACTACATCCGCTTGTTTTACTAATGATGCAGATTCGTTGAGGCTGTATTTACCACATGCATTGTAAATTCTGCTCGGGTCTATTTGTTCTAAATGCCATGCATTGGCTGAGTCGTCTTTTCCGCCTAATACAATAATTGGTTTGGTACTTTGCTTGCAAAATTTTTGTAATTGATGAAGAGGCAAGCGCTTAGTACTGTGTTGCGCTCCAATTACTAAAGCTATATATCCTTTGCTGTAAATAGGAGCAAGGCTTGCTAAATTAACTTCTTCTTCTGGAGAAATAAAATAGTCTAAACCCTTGTTATCATTGGTAATTCCGAGGCTTTTGCAAGTATCAAAATAACGATCTACAATATGAGTTTTAGGCAATCTGTTCCATTTTAAATTCACCATTAACCATTTTTCAACATTTAATTTATTGAAAGAAAATGATGGAATGCCTAATGATTTTTTGAAGCGCAAACTCCTTAAGTTGTGATGTAAATCGATGATAAAATCGAACTTTTCTTTTTTTAATTCTGCAATGGTTTTTTCGTAAACAGAAGAAATAGTATGCACCTTATGTATGTGCGGATTATTTTTTAGAACAGGTATAAAAGGTGTTTTTGTAAGAAAATGAACTTCTGCATTTACTTGTTCTTTCAATGCTCTTACTATTGGGCTTGTAAGCACAATGTCGCCAATAGAACTAAAACGTATTACTAAAACTTTCATTTATCTTTTCGATTTAAAATAATCGCTTAATTTATTTTTATCCCAAGCATTTAAACAAAACTCTTTGCTTAATCCACCTTTCTGTGCTACCATCACCCCGTATTTCATATCGTGGTAACCTTCTTTTTTATGTGCATCGGGGTTTATGCTTAACAGCACTCCTTTTTGCAAAGCATAATCAATCCATCGCCAATCTAAATCCAAGCGCAAGGGGTTCGCATTTATTTCTATGGCTACTTTATTCGCAGCACAAGCATCTATAATTAATTGATGGTTGATAGGGTACCCTTGTCTTGCTAACAATAAACGCCCTGTAGGGTGCCCGAGCATTGTGGTATAAGGGTTTTCGATGGCTTTTACTAAGCGTGCATTTGCTTTTGTTTCATCCATTTTTAAATTAGAATGTACAGAAGCTACAATAAAATCAAATTGTTTCAAGAGCTCTTCTTCGTAATCTAAAGATCCATCGTTTAAGATATCCGATTCTATTCCTTTAAAAATATGAAAATCAGGATGTTTTTTATTGAGTTTTTCTATCTCTGCAAATTGTTGAAATAGCCTGTCTGTCTTTAATCCGTTGGCATAAAAAGCCGATTGCGAATGGTCGCAAATTCCTAAATACTCATAACCTAATTCTTTACAATATACTGCCATTTCTTCGAGTGTATGTATACCATCCGACCATGTGCTGTGGTTATGTAAAGAGCCTTTCAGGTCCTCGTTTTGTATGAGTGTTGGTATTTTATTTTCTTTAGCAAGTTCTACTTCTCGCTTGCCTTCACGCATAGGTATCGGAATGAAAGCAATTCCAATATTTTTGTATATATCCTCGTCTGAGCTTAAATTTTCATTAGATAATTTCTCCAAATCAAAATTTGGCAACAAAGCTAAATGCTCCGCAGTGCTATTTTTAATAAAGTTTTGGAGCACCCAATTTTTATCGTCAATAAAATAAATAGTAAGTGGGCTAGTGCTATTCCATGTGCCTTTCCACTCATTATTTATCAAACTACCTTCAATGTTTTCAATAGTTTTAAGGCTTTCTGTAATTTCCTTTATGTTTGTGGTAGAGGCGGTAAATTCTAGTTCGGTAATAATTTCGCAATTACGTGCCAATTGGCCCGATAGAGTAATGGCTAATTTCGTTTTTAAGTCTGTGTAAAATTGCAAGGCGTTTGAAAGTAGGAGCGAACCTTTATTCATTAAAGTAAACTCAATTAATTTTTTTACTTCTTCTTGAGTTTTATACCCGAACCCTTTGGCTTCTACTAACCTGTTTTCTATGCAGGCATAATACAATTCGCCAATGTTATCAATATTTAATTGCTTCCAAATAATCTGGATTTTTTTTGGTCCGAGCCCTTTAATTCCAAGCATTTCAATAAGTCCGCTTGGAGTATCAGCTTTAAGATTTTCTAATTCGGCAATAACATTGGTATTAATGAGTTCTAAAATTTTTGCGGCCACACTTTTACCCACCCCATCAATTTTAGCTAAATCATCTTCCGTTTTTTCTGCTAATAGTTCGGCATATTTACCAAGTTTAAAAGCAGCATTGTTAATCGATTTTATTTTGAAGGCATTGCCATCATGCAGCTCCATTAATTGGCCCAATAATTTTAATGCAGAAACAATTTCTTTATTTGTTTTCATTAT
>CALRUR010000056.1:0-4106 GCA_943371425.1 Sphingobacterium thalpophilum | reverse complement strand
TCAATCACATGTCTAAAAACATCAATATCTACGATAACAATTGGATTGATATCGTATTCGAAAATCGTAACCATGAGTATGGTGCTTATCAAATTAGAAAAAGTAGTAATCGGAATTCCATTCTGGGGATAGTAGGAATGTTTTCCTTCCTTGGCTTGGCCTTTGGTGCTATACTGCTTTTTAGCTCTTTTAAAGACAAGTATATTGATGCACCAGTCATACCCATGCCTCAGGATACTTTTTTCATCCTGCGCCCTGAAATGTTTCCAATAGAAGAGCCAGAAATTGAACTCCAACCTGCAAGTGCTGGTTCGGCAGTGCCCGAAGAAATAGAAAGCGTTGCATTGGTGGAACCAGAAATTGTACCAGATAATACCATACCTGCAGAACTATTACCTCCAACGCAAGAAGAGATGGTTGGTAAAACCATAGCAAGAACTACCAATACAGAGGGCAATGGAGGTGAAAATGCTGAACCTACAGAAGGAGCAGGTACTGGAGGAGATGGTACAGGAACAGGTACCGGTTCTGAAATTGGAGCACCAAATGAAATAGGTTTTACAGCCGCCATAATGCCAGAATTTCCGGGGGGCGAACAAGCCTTGTTGAACTATGTAAAATCGAAATCGAAATTTACACAGATGGCTCGCGAAAATAATATTTCTGGAACCATGTATGTAAGCTTCGTTGTAAATGAAAAAGGAAAAGTGGTAATGCCTAAAATTGAACGCGGCCTAGGTTTTGGAATGGATGAAATGTTGCTAAACGTAATAAACACCTTGCCAGACTTTAGTCCTGCAGAACAAAACGGCCGCAAAGTGAAGATTAGGATGATGCTGCCGGTGAAGTTTGAGCTGAACTGACGAGGTGTCGAAATGTAGAAGTTTCGAAATGTCGAAGTTTCGAAATGTCGAAGAGTCGAATTTTCGAATAATCGAGGGTGCTAGTAACCTGCGTTTCGAAAATTCGACTCTTCTACCTTTCGACATTTCGATAAGAGTTCGATTTAGGGGATGAGTAGCTCGCATAAGATACCGGTGCCAGCGGATACCATACTCCATTGTTCAAATGGAAATTCGATGGCAGCAGTTCCTGAAGTGGGTAAATGCCCAATGTTTGTATTGCATAAATATTCGATGGCAAATTCGAAGGCAGGGTTATGACCGGTAAGTAAAACACAATCGAATTGTGGGTGTATTTCGTTAATTACTTTTAACAAACTGGCCATGCTTGCTTCGTAAATACTATCGTTTAGTTCGATTATTTTTTTATCGATAGAAAAAGTTTTGGCAAAAATTTTTGCGGTTTGTAAAGCTCTTTCAGCAGGGCTACTGATAATATGTTGTGGAGTAAAATGTTTTTGTAGTTCTTCTGAAACCCTTTGCACATCAGCTTTTCCGCGCTCTACCAGTTTTCGTTTGAAATCGTACATTCCAAATTCTGCTTTTTCAGCTTTACCGTGTCGCGCAAGTAAGAGTGTTTTCATTTTATTCGTTTGCCATTTTTACCAAACTTGGTATGTCTTGTTTTTCCATGCAGTTAAAATGTTTCTTGGGGCAATTCATATGCCCAATTTTACTACACGGTCGGCAACTGAGCCCTTTCACCTCAAAGTTAGTATATTCTGTTTGATATGGGTACATACCAAATTCTGGGATAGTATTTCCCCAAACTGCTGCTATTTTTTTCTTAAAAGCTGCAGCAATGTGCATTAAACCCGTATCGTTGCTTACCACTACATCCGCTTGTTTTACTAATGATGCAGATTCGTTGATGCTGTATTTACCACAAGCATTGTAAATTCTGCTCGGATCTATTTGTTCTAAATGCCAAGCATTTGCTGCATCGTCTTTTCCGCCTAATACAATAATTGGTTTGGTACTTTGCTTGCAAAATTTTTGTAATTGATGTAGTGGCAATCGTTTAGTACTGTGTTGCGCTCCAATTACTAAAGCTATGTATCCTTTGCTGTAAATAGGAGCAAGGCTTGCTAAATTTACTTCTTCCTCTGGTGCTATAAAATAGTCTAAACCCTTATTATCATTGGTAATTCCGAGGCTTTTGCAAGTATCAAAATAACGATCTACAATATGAGTTTTAGGCAATCGGTTCCATTTTAAATTCACCATTAACCATTTTTCAATATTTAATTTATTGAAAGAAAAAGATGGAATGCCTAATGATTTTTTGAAGCGTAAACTTCTAAGGTTATGATGTAAATCTATAATGTAATCGAACTTTTCTTTTTTTAATTCTGCAATGGTTTTTTCGTAAACAGAAGAAATAGTATGCACCTTATGGATGTGCGGATTATTTTTCAGTACAGGTATAAATGGTGTTTTAGTAAGAAAATGAACTTCTGCATTTGCTTGTTCTTTCAATGCTCTTACTATTGGGCTTGTAAGCACAATATCGCCAATAGAACTAAAACGTATTACGAGAACTTTCATTTATCTTTTCGATTTAAAATAATCGCTTAATTTATTTTTATCCCATGCATTTAAACAAAACTCTTTGCTTAATCCTCCTTTTTGCGCTACCATTACTCCATATTTCATATCGTGGTAACCTTCCTTTTTATGGGCATCGGGGTTAATACTTAACAATACTCCTTTTTGCAATGCATAATCAATCCAACGCCAATCTAAATCTAAGCGCAAAGGATTCGCATTTATTTCAATGGCTACTTTATTCGCAGCACATGCATCTATAATTAATTGATGATTGATGGGGTAGCCCTGCCTTGCTAACAATAAACGCCCTGTAGGGTGCCCAAGCATAGTGGTATAAGGGTTTTCAATAGCTTTTACTAAACGTGTATTTGCTTTTGTTTCATCCATTTTTAAATTAGAATGTACAGAAGCTACTATAAAATCAAATTGTTTTAAAATGTCTTCTTCGTAATCTAAGGATCCATCATTTAAAATATCCGACTCTATGCCTTTAAAAATATGGAAGTCGGGATGTTTTTTATTGAGTTTTTCTATCTCTTCAAATTGTTGTAACAACCTATCGGGCTTTAATCCGTTAGCATAAAAAGCCGATTGCGAATGGTCGCAAATTCCTAAATACTCATAGCCTAATTCTTTACAATATACAGCCATTTCTTCGAGTGTATGTATACCATCCGACCATGTACTGTGGTTATGCAAAGAGCCCTGTAGGTCTTCGTTTTTAATGAGTGTTGGTATTTTATTTTCTTTAGCAAGTTCTACTTCTCGGTTCCCTTCACGCATTGGTATCGGAATAAAACCAATTCCTATATTTTTGTATATATCTCCGTCCGAGCTTAAATTTTCTTTAGATAATTTCTCTAAATCAAAATTTGGCAACAAAGCTAAATGTTCCGCAGTGCTATTTTTTATAAAGTTTTGGAGCACCCAATTTTTATCGTCAATAAAATAAATAGTTAGCGGGCTAGTAGTATTCCATGTACCTTTCCACTCATTATCTATCAAACTACCTTCAATGTTTTCAATAGTTTTGAGGCTTTCTGTAATTTCCTTTATGTTTGTGGTAGAGGCGGTAAATTCTAGTTCGGTAATAATTTCGCAATTACGTGCCAATTGGCCCGATGGAGTAATGGCTAATTTCGTTTTTAAGTCTGTGTAAAATTGCAAGGCGTTTGATAGTAGGAGCGAACCTTTGTTCATTAAGGTAAACTCAATTAATTTTTTAACTTCTTCTTGAGTTTTATATCCAAATCCTTTTGCCTCCACTAACCTGTTTTCTATGCAGGCATAATATAATTCGCCAATGTTATCTATGTTTAATTGCTTCCAAATAATCTGGATTTTTTTTGGTCCAAGCCCTTTAATTCCAAGCATTTCAATAAGTCCGCTTGGAGTATCTACTTTAAGATTTTCTAATTCGGCAATAACATTAGAATTAATGAGTTCTAAAATTTTTGCAGCCACACTTTTGCCTACCCCATCAATTTTAGCTAAATCATCTTCTGTTTTTTCTGCTAATAGTTCGGCATATTTACCAAGTTTAAAAGCAGCATTGTTAATCGATTTTATTTTGAAGGCATTGCCATCATGCAGCTCCATTAATTGGCCCAATAATTTTAATGCAGAAACAATTTCTTTATTTGTTTTCATTAT
>CALRUR010000055.1:0-4308 GCA_943371425.1 Sphingobacterium thalpophilum | reverse complement strand
ACCACCAAAGCCGCCGCCACCCCCACCAATAAATGGAGGGAAAAATCCACCACCTCCTCTTATCCCTTTTCCATCAATCGTTTGGTATTTTTTACCAGCATTTCTGAACAATAATAGGAGTACAATTGCTGCTATAATTAATGCCGATGTTGGGAACCCTTTTTTCTTTTTGTAATGGTCTGCTTTGTATTCTCCAGCTGCAAACTTAAATATTGCAGTAGAGGCTAAATCAAATCCTTCAAAATAATTACCTCTTTTAAAAGATGGCTTTAATTCGTTTTCAATAATTCTTTTACAAATAGCATCGGGTAATACGCCTTCTAAACCGTAACCGGTTTGAATGCTCATTTTACGTTCGTCGACCCCAATTAGAATTAATACACCGTTGTTTTTATCTGCTTTACCAATGCCCCAAGCATTAGCAAGCTGCACCGTATAATCATTTACCTCGTATCCATTTAAACTTTTTACTGTAACAATAGAAACTTGTGTAGAAGTACTATCATTATAAGCCACTAACTTTCTTTCAAGCGCGGTTACCTCTTCAATGCTCATTACATTCGCAAAGTCATTTACTAGCTTGTTGCTCTTTTGCGGAAACTCTTGCGCATAAGTATTACTTACGATGAAAAGCAATAAAAAGAAATAATTTTTAAGAGAATGCAATTTCATCAGGTAATTCATTTTTATCGTTCTTATCGTAAGGGAAATATGTTTTCAACTGTTCGCCCACTTTTGCTATTCCTTGTACTAAGCCTTCTGCCATTTCATTTTTCTTGAAATAACTAAGCATAATATCCTTTGTAGAATCCCAAAAGTTTTCAGGTACTTTTTCATTGATGCCTTTATCTCCAATAATTGCAAATTTTTTATCTTCTACAGCTAAATAGATGAGCACACCGTTTCTTTGCTCGGTTTCTTGCATTTTTAAATGATGAAATTGTTGTACTGCTCTATCCAGCACATCTTTTTCTTTGCATTTAGCTTCCACAAATACACGGATTTCTCCGGATGTATGAAATTCTGCAGCTTGTATGGCAAGTTTAACTTCTTCTTGCTGCTCGGTATTAAACAGTGTGCTCGACATTTTTTTAAAATTGTACTTCAGGTGCTTTATCTGATCCTTTTTCTGCTTCGAAATATCCTTTTTTTGAAAAGCCGAAAAGGCCAGCGGTAATATTATTTGGGAACGATCTAATTTTAGTGTTATACTCTTGTGTAACTGTGTTAAATTTATTTCGTTCAACTGTAATTCTATTTTCAGTTCCTTCTAGTTGTGCTTGCAATTCTAAAAAGTTTTGGTTCGCCTTTAAGTCAGGATATTTCTCTACTACAACCAATAATTTCGACAATGCAGATGTAAGTTGCCCTTGTGCAGCTTGAAATTGTTGAATTGATTCTGGAGTTAATTTGCTAGGGTCAACGTTTACAGAAGTTGCTTTAGCACGAGCTTCCGTAACAGAGGTTAACACATCCTTTTCAAAATTTGCGTATCCCTTTACGGTATTCACTAAATTCGGAATAAGGTCGGCACGACGTTGGTAAACGTTTTCTACTTGTGCCCATTGGCCACTAACTTTTTCATCTAGTTTCACCATTGAGTTGTACCCACATCCACCAAATAAAAAAACTACCACTAGTATTCCAACTACAATTAATAAATTTCTGTTCATAATGTTAAAATTTTATATTTCAAATGTATAAAAAATAAAGACTACTTTTGTTTGATGTAAGATAAAAACTTACCATGGTAAAAGAGCTAGAAATCGTTATAAAGCCTGAGTATATCAACAATGATACAATGCTCCGAAAGGCAATCCTTCAAAAATTACAAATACACCCCGAAGAATTAAGAGCTTATCAAATTCTTAAAAGATCTATAGATGCACGTTCTAGAGAAGCGGTTTTCAGAATTAAGCTAATTGTTTTTATTGGAGAAGAATTTTCAGCAGCACCTAAAATAGACTTTACTATTCGGGATGTAAGAAATGCAAAACCTGTACATATTATTGGAGCAGGACCTGCGGGTTTATTTGCAGCTGCTCGCTTAATAGAATTAGGATTAAAGCCGGTATTAATTGAGCGCGGTAAAGATGTAAAAAATAGACGAAGAGATTTGGCTGTTTTAAATAAAGAAAAGGTTGTAAATCCAGAATCGAACTATTGCTTTGGAGAAGGAGGTGCAGGCACTTATTCGGATGGTAAACTGTACACAAGGTCTACCAAACGAGGAGATGTAGATCGAATTCTGCAACGTTTTATAGATCATGGAGCCGATGAAGACATCAAAATAAATACTCGCCCACACATAGGAACCAATAAACTCCCTCAAATAATTGAAAGTATTAGAGAGCAATTAATTTCTTGTGGCGCTGAAATACATTTTAATACTAAATTAACCGATATTGAAGTTCAGGCTAACAAACTAAAAAGTATTACCTTAAATAGTGATACCATTGTTAAGGTCGATACATTAATTTTAGCTACAGGGCATTCTGCCAGAGATATTTATCAACTTTTATATGAGAAGGGAATAAAAATAGAAGCGAAACCGTTTGCCTTAGGAGTACGCATTGAACACCCGCAAACAATAATAGATCAAGCACAATATCATTGTGATATCCGTCCAGAATCATTACCGCCAGCTTATTATAATATTGTTGAACAAGTAAACCAAAAAGGAGTATTTTCATTTTGTATGTGCCCTGGAGGCATCATTGCACCTTGTGCAACAAGCCCTGGCGAAGTAGTGGTTAACGGCTGGTCGCCATCTAAAAGAAATAATCCGTTCGCAAATTCAGGCTTAGTGGTGCAAATAGATTTGAGCGATATTCCAAACAATCAGCATCCATTATCTGCATTAAACTACCAGCATGAAGTTGAGCAATTAGCATATGCGATGGCAAATAATAGCATACAAGCGCCAGCGCAACGCATCGTTGATTTTGTGGAGGGAAAGATCTCACAAAATTTACCTCAGAACTCGTATATACCAGGTTTAACATCCTCTAACTTGTCGGAAGTTTTACCAATGCATGTAAGTGAACGATTAAAAAAAGCATTGCCCTTATTTGGCAAAAAAATGAAAGGATATTATTCCAATGAAGGTATTTTGGTTGGGGTGGAATCCAGAACGTCATCCCCAGTTCGTATACCAAGAGCGAAAGACACTTTACAACATACGGAGGTAGAGGGCTTGTTCCCTTGTGCTGAGGGGGCAGGATATGCGGGGGGAATAGTTTCTGCAGCTATTGATGGAGAAAAATGTGCGGAAGCGGTTGCAACTTTTTTAAGTTATTAATGTTATTTATATATGGATAAAATTATTTATCGGAAAGAAATCATCAGAAACGGAATTAGTTTCGGGTCGGTATTGGCTATTGTAATGAGTTGGACATTAAACAAATCTATTGTTTGGGCAATATTACATGGCTTAATTGGATGGATTTATGTTATTTATTACATCTTAAGATATTATTAAAATGAAAACAGTTGTTATTGGAGCAAGTAATAACCCAGAGAGGTATTCGTACAAAGCAATAAAGATGTTATTGAACCACGGGCATGAAGTAGTGGCGGTAAGTAATAAGAAAGCAGAAGTAATGGGTTTGCCTATTGCCAATATAGATAAGATACAAGAAGCGGTTGATACCGTAACGTTATATGTTGGTCCGGCAAATCAAAATTATTATGAGCAGTATATATTGGATACAAAGCCAAGGAGAGTAATTTTTAATCCAGGAACGGAGAACACCGAAATGGAAGAATTATTGACCAAAAATGGCATTGAAGTAGAGGAGGCATGTACTTTGGTGTTGCTTTCTACAGGTCAGTTTTAAAATATCACCCTATTTATCAGTTGTATTATGAATATTTCTACAATAATATTTGTAGAAGTAAATATCTTTTGTACTTTTGCAACCCCAACAAAGGGAAAGAGTTCTTTTAACAGCTTAATTAAAACGTTTTAACACAATAAGTACTTGCTTTACAAAGGCATAACATTTAGTTAAAAAAAAGTTTATATTTAATTTGGAAAGAGGAAAAACATTTCTACCTTTGCAGTCCCCAAACGAGGGGATAATAAAACATCGAATTGTCGAGGCGTCGAAAAGTCGAAATAAAGTTTAAAAAGTTAAGAGTTAGTAAACAGAAACGGGTGGATCGAGGCCACAACTAACAGCGATTCTCAGCGATAGGTTGAGAGGAAGTTCTTTGAGATGTACTATGTAGTATAGCGGGTAGATACCTTAGCAATAAGGAATATCAACCGAAGTCAATAATAAAAAAAAATAATCTTAGTTAAGA
>CALRUR010000054.1:0-4351 GCA_943371425.1 Sphingobacterium thalpophilum | reverse complement strand
TCCATTTTGCTTATCATCAGTTTAGATTGACCTCGGCCCATGTACACATTTAGCTCATCAATCATTAAAGCATTGTTTCCTGGGAATGCAGTTCTACCTAAAGCAATATATTCTAAGCCTTTGGTAGTATCTTTTTCGGCCATGTATATATTAGCCAATGATCTGTAAATCTCTACTTCTTGGTATTTTAAGTCAATTAACCTCGTAAACAATTGCTTTTGCAATGGAACATTTTTAGCATTTAAAGCCGCTAAACCTGCATTAAACAATAAGCCAGTGTCTATTTTTGCAAACAATTTCTCCGAAATGTCTGCAGATTTCATAAAATTATCTGCCGCCGTTTGGAATTCTTTTGCTTTATATGCTTCTATCCCTTTGTTTACATAACGGTTCTGCAGAAACGGAATTCTCTTCTTAATATCCTCTGCATATGCTTTTTTGGTATCCAATTCTAAAGCTTTTAAATAAGATTCTATAGACTTATCTAATGATTGTGCATCTACTGCTTTAACGTTTGGTTCTGCACTTTCTTCAATGTCTTGGTATATTAACCCGCGGTAATACCAAGTTTTAGCACTTATACCCGTTTTAGGATCTAATATGGCTTTATCAATAGAAATTTTAGCCTTGTCGTATTCCTTATACCTTTGGTAGTTATAAGCATTTACTACTTCTGCGTTTTGTGCATTTGCACCATAGGCAAAGCCGGCTAGTATCATCAGCAAACTTAACTTTTTCATATTTTTTTGGTTAAATTATTCCTCTAAATTAGTTGTGTTATCTTCTTGATTGTCTGTATTTTCTGAATCGTTACCTAAATCTTCGCTTGATGTTCCTTCTGTAGCCTCTGCTCCTTCAATTTCTGGTAAATCCTCTTCTTTTACATCTTCAATTTTAGCTATAGACGCAATTTCATCGTCATCGTTTAACTTAATTAATCGTACTCCTTGAGTAGCTCTACCCATTACACGTAAGTCTTTAACTTCCATGCGTATGGTTAAGCCCGATTTGTTGATGATCATTAAATGATCGGCATCTACCACGTCTTTAATACCAATTAAATCGCCGGTTTTATCGGTAATTTGGATGGTCTTCACTCCTTTTCCACCTCTATTGGTTACTCTATAATCTTCAATATCAGTACGTTTACCGTAACCTTTTTCAGATACTACTAATATGGTAGTTTCTGGGTCGTTCACCGCAATCATTCCAATTACTTCGTCTTTTGGCCCGGCTAATGTTATACCTCTTACTCCGGTAGCAGTTCTACCCATTGGCCTTACGGTACTTTCGTTAAACCTAATGGCTCTACCAGAACGTAATGCCATTACAATTTCTGAAGTTCCGTTGGTTAACAATACGTCTAACAACTGGTCGCCATCGTTAATATTTATAGCATTAATACCTGTAACTCTAGGGTTTGAGTACGCATCCAAAAGTGTTTTCTTGATGGTACCGTTCTTAGTACACATAATAATGTAGTTGTTCTTTAAGTACTCTTCATCCGTTAAATTATTAACGTTTATTACCGAACGAACTCTGTCTTCTTTACTTATGTTTACTAAGTTTTGTATAGCGCGACCTTTAGAGGTACGCGTTCCTTCCGGAATTTCATACACTTTTAACCAATGGCAACGGCCCAATTCTGTAAAGAACAAGATGTAATTATGGGTGCTGGCAATAAATAAATGCTCTATAAAGTCTTCTTCTCTAGAATTACTTCCCATAGAACCTTTACCACCACGACCTTGTACTCTGTATTCAGAAAGTGCGGTACGTTTAATGTACCCTGCGTTCGAAACGGTTATTACCACTTCCTCGTTCTCAATCATGTCTTCCATACGGAATTCCCCGCCTGCGTACACAATTTCCGAACGACGATCGTCGCCGAAACGCTCTCTTATATCTGTTAACTCATCCTTAATCATTTGCATTCTTAAGGTTTCGTCGTTTAAAATGTTCTTTAGTTTTTCAATTAAAGCCATTAACTCTTCGTATTCTGCTTTAATTTTATCGCGCTCTAAGCCAGTTAATACTCTTAAACGCATTTCGAGTATTGCTCGAGCTTGTAATTCAGATAGTCCGAATTTCTCCATTAACCCCTCGCGAGCTTCTTCTGGAGTTTTAGATGCACGTATTAAGGCAATTACCTCGTCTAGGTGATCTAAAGCTATCAATAAACCTTGCAATATGTGTGCACGTTTTTCGGCCTCGTCTAGTTCAAACTTGGTTCTACGTACAATAACATCGTGGCGGTGATCTACGAAATGATGGATCAAATCTTTCAGATTCAACATCATTGGGCGCCCTTTAACTAAGGCAATGCTATTAATTGAAAATGAGGTTTGTAAGGCAGTGTATTTATACAAATTGTTTAACACTACACCGGCATTTGCATCGCGTTTTATTTCGTACACAATACGCATTCCGTCTCTATCACTCTCATCACGTATATCAGAAATACCTTCTAGTTTTTTCTCGTTCACTAATTCAGCAGTACGCTCAATCATGTTCGCTTTATTTACCTGGTACGGTATTTCGGTAACTATAATTCGTTCTCTATCGTTTCCTCCGTAAGTTTCAATTTCTGCTTTGGCGCGCATTACAACACGTCCTCTGCCGGTATGGTAGGCATCTTTTATACCGTCATAACCATAAATAATACCACCGGTTGGGAAATCGGGTGCCTTTACGAAACGCATTAACTCAGAGATCTCAATCTCCTTATTATCAATATAGGCGAAAATACCGTCGATAACCTCTCTAAGGTTATGTGGAGCCATGTTAGTAGCCATACCCACCGCAATACCTGAGGTTCCGTTTACTAATAAATTAGGGATTTTAGCCGGTAATACGGTTGGTTCTTCTAAAGAATCGTCGAAGTTTAACTGAAAATCTACGGTGTTTTTGTTGATGTCGTTTAACATCTCCTCCGCCACTTTGGTTAAGCGAGCTTCGGTATAACGCATTGCTGCAGGACTATCGCCATCCACAGAACCGAAGTTTCCTTGCCCGTCTACCATCATGTAGCGCAACGACCATTCTTGGGCCATACGCACCATGGTATCGTACACAGAAGCATCACCGTGTGGGTGATACTTACCCAAAACCTCCCCTACAATACGAGCCGATTTTTTAAAAGGTTTACCACTTGTTACACCCAAATCTAACATACCGTACAATACACGGCGGTGCACAGGCTTTAAACCATCGCGCACATCTGGCAAGGCACGAGAAACAATAACCGACATCGAATAATCGATGTAGGCAGATTTCATTTCTTCTTCAATGTTAATTGGAATTATTCTATCGAATTCTGACATCTCTTTTTACTAATTTTTATAACCTCGTAAAGGTAACAAAAAGCTAGTGTTTATATAAGATTGTGGAAAAGTTAAGAATAAAATTTTAGACCCAAGAAATGCCTTTTTTGAGCAACTGGAGCGTTTTTTCTTCTTCGCTGCCGGCTTCGGCTTTGTATTGATACACCCACTCTGCCATTGGTGGCATGCTCATTAGAATACTTTCGGTTCTGCCGCCCGTATCGAAGCCAAATTTTGTGCCCTTATCGTACACCAAATTAAACTCTACATACCTTCCTCGGCGTATGGCTTGCCAATGGGTATTAGCTTCGTTATAAGGCAATAAAGCACCTCGGCGCATTAGTTCTGTGTAAATACCTGCAAAACTCGATCCTACACTTTGTACGAAATTCCAAATTTCCTCTTTGCTCTTTCCTTCACGCGTTTCATTTAAACGGTCGAAAAAGATGCCACCAATGCCGCGGGTTTCATTACGGTGTTGGTTAAAAAAGTAATCGTCGGCCCAGGTTTTATACTTCGCATAAGCCCCTTCCTTATAATTTTCGCAAGTGTTTTTTAAATGTTGATGGAAGAATTTGGCATCTTCTTCTACCACATAATGCGGAGTAAGATCTATGCCACCGCCGAACCAATATTCCTCGGGGGTTTCAAAATAACGCACATTCATGTGTATAATGGGCACCATGGGGCTAACAGGGTGCATAACAATAGATACGCCCGTGGCAAAAAAGTTCGGATTGCTTAAGCCTAATGCTTTTAAAATATTATCGCTCAATTCTCCACCCACTCCAGAGAAATTTACTCCAGCCTTTTGTAATACGGTACCGTTCTGTAAAATTCGGGTTCTGCCACCGCCTTCGCCGTGGTGCTGCCAGGTTTCTTCCACAAATTTACCGCTGCCATCGGCTTCTTCTATTGCTTTACATATGGAGTCTTGGAGGGTTTGAAACCAGGAGGTTATGGTGAGTTTGTTCATGAGATAAAGTGAGTGTACATAGTACAGGGTACAATGTACATTGTACTCTGTA
>CALRUR010000053.1:0-4415 GCA_943371425.1 Sphingobacterium thalpophilum | reverse complement strand
TAGAAGACGATGGCGAACCATATGAAAATATTGAGGAAATTTGGCCAGATTATCCGACAAAAGACGACTTCTTTTTTAACGAAGACGAATATTAATTTATCGTATTAATAAAAAAAGCACGTTTGATTTTCATCGAACGTGCTTTTTTTGTTTAAAAAAGTAGGTATTAATTCTTTATAAATTTCTTGTGTACAAAGTTACCATCAATTTTAATTGAAATAATATATACTCCTCGCGGAATACTAGATATATCAATGGTTTGAGCATTTGTTAAGCTTACCTCAGGTAAATTAATTAAGGTGTTTCCTATTATATTATGGATAGATATATCTGCTTTAGAAAGCCCTAAATTTTCGTCTTTTAAGTTAAGAGTTAACTCATTATTTGCAGGGTTAGGGTAAATATTGATAGATCTACTCAATGCTTCATTTGAAATACCTGTAGCTAAATCGAAAATAATTTTAAATCGATCATTGCCATGAGATTTTACATCACTATCTAACACAAAATCATAACTGTTTTGATTTCTGATGTTAACAGTATTTCCTGTATACTCATCTTTTAAATAAATATTTAAAAGCGGACTTACGTTTGCAACACTGTCTAATCTTAAACGGTGCGCACCTGTTCTAATATTAGTAGTATCGTAATGAAAAAAGGCTAATCGAATGGTATCTTTAGTTTCTGGTCTGCGGATAGAGTTAATGGTAAGTGCTTGTAAATCGTCTGAGATAGTGTATAGATTTATTTTATCGTTAAAGAATTTAGTAGCATCAAAAGGGTCGGTACCATTCATAGTCGACTCTGGATTAAATTCAATTAAACACATGTCAGTTCTAGTAGAATCAGCTAAATAATTTACATAAATACCTAAAACAGGTACGTCTGCTTGCGCCTCTTCATTTCTGAAAAAATTAAAAGGAGTTTCTAACACTTTAATACTCTCATTAAATTGTAATGATGCGCCGCTGTTAGTAGCTTTTACAAAAAATGCTTGGCCAGGCGCAATGTATCTAGAGATATTTAAATTTCCGGACTTAGTGCCTGTAGTGCTTATAGTGCCATAAGTGCCTAATACAGGATCGTAAACCCATATAAAACTTTGCATATTGGTACGTGTCCATCCACTGGCTGCTTGCCAATCAATGGTACATTGGTAAGGGTTACCAACTAAGTTAAAACCATCGGCAGCGGTTTGTGAGTTATTAGTAAAACTCAAGCTTTTTGTTACTAAACCAGTAGTAAGGGTACCTACGTAATCAATGGTAACATTATCTGGCACTGTCCAGTTTAAATAAGGGTTTGCGAGGTTTCTAGAGCCACGCACAAATACTTCTACTCCTGTACCTGTAGTAATGGTATTGGTTATATTAGTAGGATCTGTCCAGCCAAAACCTACTGTACCTGGGGTCGACTCAGTATAAGTTCTTAAAGAAGCATTACTAGCAAAAGGGTTTACATCGAAACCTCCGCCAGCACCACTAGGTGCGGTTACAAAAATATCGTCTTGAAATTGACTTAATGCAATGCTACCACTTACGTTAACGGGCGACGATAAAAATCTCCATTTACGTTTGTTAGCTCCACCTGGAATAAAGCGTTGTGCAATTACATTTCCAGTTACTGTTCCTGTACCAACAGTTGCAACTATAGCAGTGCTATCTGCAGTAGAAATAAATGTGAACCTACCGTTAGTGGTTAAGGTTCCGGAAGTAAGTGTTAACACACCTCTCAAATTTATGGAATCAGATAGGGTTACACCTTGTCCGTTTAAGGTAAGATTACTTATGTTTTGTTTAATTACAATTGTTTTTGTGCCAGTACCAGCAGCTTCTACAGAACCAAGAGTAGAAGAAGCACTTCCGTTTATATTTTGTGCAGCGCCTACCATTTTTATTAATGAAAAGGGAATCCCATCAATGGCTGTTGTAGAAGAGTTATTCGTAAAATCTCCTTCTAAAGATAGTGTAGCTAAACCACCAGTAGCTTTTATAAAACTAGTGCCCGATGATTTGTAGCCACCATTTGTTCCACCATCAACATATATATTAGCACCCGCCGTCATTACAATTGTTGCTCCAGCGTTCACAATTCCTTGAGAGAATGTATTGCTTGAAACAAGTACAAGTGCTAAAAAATAAATTTTTTTCATGTTCATTAATCTAATATTTCCCATTCAACAAAACTAACTCCAGATTTTGCTGTGATTGTAGCTGCTTCTGCAGCCATTCTTGCTATTACTTCTGATGCATCGGAAGAGCAATTTATAATACCTTCAATTACTGCAATATTACTTGTAGTACTACCCGAATTAGCGGTAATGGTTGCACCGTTATAGGTCGATTGGTAATAAAACACATTTGCTGAAGCACTTGATGGATAGGTAGAAAAACATCTTAAGAAGTTTATAGTAGGGCCATTTAATGCCCAGCGAGAACCTCTAGCGGTTGAGCTAGCGGTGTATATAATAAAGAATTTAAACTTATAAGTTTCGCCAATTTCTACAGGGAAACTTAAACCTGTAACATCTATTAAAGTAGTGGTAGTGGCTGCAACATCAGATGGTAAAAACTTTCTATTGGTTTTGTTTTTAATTCTCACCCAAGTTGTACCATTCCAATAATAAAAACCTGGGCGTACATTATTTGGGGAAGTACCCGCTGTAGCCGTATTGTAAATTAATAAAGAGGTAGCAGGAGCAGCAATTACACTTGCATCTAGTTTAGATGAAAGGGCAATTCTTGGAATTAATACACCTTTGTCTGTAAAAGCAATGTCTAATGCAGCGGAAGGATCGGGTGTTGTTCCAGTTGCATTAATACCTACGTTTTGTGCATTAGAAACTGAAAATGAAAGCAGTATTATTGAAAATACCACTAATGTAATTGTTTGGTTAATTTTTTTCATAGCGTTAAATTTTTAATGTTTAATCTAATATTTCCCATTCTACAAAACTTTGTCCGCCAATTGCAGTAATGGTTGCTGCTTCTGCTGCTATTCTTGCAATTACTTCACTTGCACTTGATGAGCAATTTATAGTGCCTTCAATAATTGCAATGTTACCGGTAGTAGCTCCTGAATTCGCGGTTGCCGACGCTCCATTATAGGCCGATTGGTAATAAAATGCATTTGCACTTGTGCTTGATGGGTATGTTGAGTAAAATCTTAAAGTGGTAGCTGTGGGTCCATTAATAGTCCATCTTGAACCAATGGCAGTGGTAGATGCAGAGTAGACAATAAAAAATTTAAATCGATATGTAACACCTGTCGTAACCGGGAAACTAAGGCCCGTAACATCTGCCAAAGTAGTAGAAGAACTTGCAACATTGGCTGGTAAGAATTTTCTGTTTACTTCGTTCCTTAATCGTTCCCAACTTGCACCATTCCAATAATAATACCCAGGGTTTACATTGTTGGGTGCAGTACCTGCAGTAGCGGTGTTGTAAACGATTAAACTTGTTGCGGGTGAGGTAATTGGTCCCGCAGCATTTTTAGCTGTTAGAGCTACTCTTGGTAATAACACACCTTTATCAGTAAAATCTACATCTAAACCTGCAGAGGCAGCAGGTGTTGTGCCTGCAGTATTAATCCCTACGTTTTGTGAATATAAACGCGTACTGAATAGAATTGTAAATGTTAAAAAAAATAATGTTTTCCTTTTCATATCTAACTTAATTTAATTGCTCAAATTCCACATATGAAATTAGTGCACCTGTACCTTTTACGGTAATAGTGGTGGATGTTGCTGTTTCAGTTAAAAATCTTGCGATTACATTTCCTGCAGCTGTAGTAGCAATAGTTCCTTCTATTTCGCAAGAATTTAAAGTGGTAGTATATGAACTACCCGTAGCGGTACCCGAATTATAAGCAGTTTGTGTTTGTACTGCCCAACCTCCGGTAGTGGCAATATTTACAGAAGTTCTATAAAGCAAACCATTTGTTGCAAACGTAGGTCCATTCAAAGAAAATCTTGTTCCAACTGAAGTAGCACTAGCTGAATAATATATTATGAACTTAAATTTATATGTTTTATTCGCTAATACCGGAAAGCTTAAACCAGTAACATCCACAAAACTCGCAGAGGTAGTTGCTACGTCGGCAGATAAAGCAACTTTGCGAGAAGGATTGTTCATTAATCGCGACCAGCCATTTCCATCCCAATAATAAAACCCAGGTGTAACATTATTTGGAAATGTTCCTGCGCTTGCTGTATTATAAACTAAAAGAGAAGTTGTTGGTGAAGTAATTGGTCCGGCTGCATTTATTGCTGTTAGCGCTACTCTGGGAATTAACACCCCCATATCTGTAAAATCCACATCCAAACCTGCGGAGGCATCGGGTGCATTGCCTGTAGTATTAATACTTACGTTTTGCGAATACGATTGCATTGAAAACAAGCAAGTTATAAGTAATGG
>CALRUR010000052.1:0-4430 GCA_943371425.1 Sphingobacterium thalpophilum | reverse complement strand
TAGAAGACGATGGCGAACCATATGAAAATATTGAGGAAATTTGGCCAGATTATCCGACAAAAGACGACTTCTTTTTTAACGAAGACGAATATTAATTTATCGTATTAATAAAAAAAGCACGTTTGATTTTCATCGAACGTGCTTTTTTTTGTTTAAAAAAGCAGGTATTAATTCTTTATAAATTTCTTGTGTACAAAGTTACCATCAATTTTAATTGAAATAATATATACTCCTCGCGGAATACTAGATATATCAATGGTTTGAGCATTCGTTAAGCTTACCTCAGGTAAATTAATTAAGGTGTTTCCTATTATATTATGGATAGATATATCTGCTTTAGAAAGCGCCAAATTTTCGTCTTTTAAGTTAAGAGTTAACTCATTATTTGCAGGGTTAGGGTAAATATTTATAGACCTACTCAATGCTTCGTTAGAAATACCCGTGGCTAAATCGAATATAATTTTAAATCGATCATTGCCATGTGATTTAACATCACTGTCTAAATTAAAATCGTAACTATTTTGATTTCGAATGTTAATGGTGTTTCCAGTATACTCATCCTTTAAATAAATATTTAGAAGTGCACTTACATTATTTACACTATCAAATCTTAAACGGTGTGCACCAATTCTAATATTGGTTGTATCGTAATGCCAAAAAGCTAACCGAATGGTATCCTTCACTTCGGGTCTGCGTATAGAGTTAATGGTAAGTGCTTGTAAATCGTCTGAGATCGTGTAAAGATTTATTTTATCATTAAAGAATTTAGTTGCATCAAAAGGGTCGGTACCATTTGTGGTCGACTCTGGGTTAAATTCAATTAAACACATGTCTGTTTTTGTAGAATCTGCTAGGTAATTTACATAAATACCTAATACAGGCACATCTGCTTGTGCTTCTTCATTTCTGAAGAAATTAAAAGGTGTTTCTAACACTTTAATACTCTCATTAAATTGTAAAGATGCGCCGGTGGTAGTAGCTTTTACAAAAAATGCTTGGCCAGGTGCAATGTATCTAGAGATATTTAAATTTCCGGACTTAGTGCCTGTAGTGCTAATCGTACCATAAGTGGCTAATACAGGATCGTATACCCATATAAAGTTTTGCATATTGGTACGTGTCCATCCACTAGCTGCTTGCCAATCAATGGTACATTGGTAAGGGTTACCAACTAAGTTAAAACCATCTGCAGCAGCTTGTGAATTGTTAGTAAAACTCAAGCTTTTTGTTACAAGACCAGTAGTTAAAGTACCGATGTAATCAATGGTTACATTATCTGGCACTGTCCAGTTTAAATAAGGGTTAGCGAGGTTTCTAGAGCCACGTACAAATACTTCTACTCCTGTACCGGTAGTAATGGTATTAGTAATATTGGTTGGATCTGTCCAGCCAACACCTACAGTACCTGGGATCGACTCTGTATAAGTTCTTATTGATGAGTTGCTAGCAAAAGGGTTTACATCAAAACCTCCACCAGCACCAGAAGGCGCGGTTACAAAAATATCGTCTTGAAATTGACTTAAAGCAATGCTACCACCTACGTTAACGGGCGATGATAAAAATCTCCATTTACGTTTGTTAGCACCACCAGGAATAAAGCGTTGTGCTATTACATTTCCAGTTACTGTTCCTGTACCAACAGTTGCAACCATAGCAGTGCTATCTGCAGTAGAAATAAATGTGAACCGACCGTTAGTGGTTAAGGTTCCGGAAGTAAGTGTTAACACACCTCTTAAATTTATGGAATCAGATAAAGTTACACCCTGTCCGTTTAAGGTAAGGTTACTTATATTTTGTTTAATTACGATAGTCTTTGTACCAGTGCCTGCAGCTTCTACAGAACCAAGGGTAGAAGAAGCACTTCCGTTTATATTTTGTGCAGCGCCTACCATTTTTATTAATGAAAAGGGAATCCCATCAATGGCTGTTGTAGAAGAGTTATTCGTAAAATCTCCTTCTAAAGATAGTGTAGCTAAACCACCTGTAGCTTTAATAAAGCTGGCACCCGATGATTTGTAACCGCCGTTTGTTCCACCGTCAACATATATATTAGCACCCGCCGTCATTACAATAGTTGCTCCAGCATTCACAATTCCTTGAGAGAAAGTATTGCTAGAAACAAGTACAAGTGCTAAAAAATAAAGTTTTTTCATGTTTATTAATCTAATATTTCCCATTCAACAAAACTTACTCCAGATTTTGCTGTGATTGTAGCTGCTTCTGCAGCCATTCTTGCTATTACTTCTGATGCATCTGATGAGCAATTTATAATACCTTCAATTACTGCAATATTACTTGTAGTACTACCAGAATTAGCGGTAATGGTTGCACCGTTATAAGTCGATTGGTAATAAAACACATTTGCCGAAGCGCTAGATGGATAGGTAGAAAAACATCTTAAGAAGTTTAAAGCAGGTCCATTTAATGCCCAGCGAGAACCTCTAGCGGTTGAGCTAGCTGTGTAAATAATAAAGAATTTAAATTTATAAGTTTCACCAATTTCTACAGGGAAACTTAAACCTGTAACATCTATTAAAGTAGTGGTAGTGGCTGCAACATCAGATGGTAAAAACTTTCTATTGGTTTTATTTTTAATTCTCACCCAAGTTGTTCCATTCCAGTAATAAAAACCGGGGCGTACATTATTTGGTGAGGTACCAGCAGTAGCTGTATTGTATATTAATAAGGAAGTAGCAGGTGCAGCAATTACACTGGCATCTAGTTTAGACGATAAGGCTATTCTTGGAATCAATACACCTTTGTCATCAAAGGCAATATCTAGTGCCGCAGAAGGGTCGGGCGTTCCGCCTGTTGCATTAATACCCACATTTTGTGCATTAGAATTAGAATGAGTAAATAGTATTATTGAAAATACTAAAAGTGTAATTGTTAGGTTAATTTTTTTCATAGCGTTAAATTTTTAATGTTTAATCTAATATTTCCCATTCAACAAAACTTTGTCCGCCAATAGCAGTAATAGTTGCAGCCTCGGCAGCTATTCTAGCAATTACTTCTGTAGCGCTCGATGAACAATTAATGGTACCTTCTATAATAGCAATATTGCTGGTTGTTGAGCCAGAATTTGCAGTGGCAGAAGCTCCATTATATGCCGATTGATAATAAAAAGCATTGGCACTTGTACTTGATGGATAGGTAGAATAAAATCTTAAAGTGGTAGCAGTTGGGCCATTTATAGTCCACCTAGAACCCACAGATGTAGCAGATGCAGAATAAACGATAAAAAATCTGAATTTATAAGTTACCCCAGTAGTTACAGGGAAACTAAGACCAGTAACATCTGCTAATGTGGTGGTAGTAGCTGCAACATTTGCAGGTAAAAATTTTCTATTTACTTCGTTCCTTAATCGTTCCCAACTTGTACCATTCCAATAATAAAACCCGGGGTTTACATTGTTTGGTGCTGTGCCAGCTGTAGCGGTATTGTAAACAATTAAACTAGTAGCAGGTGAGGTAATGGGTCCGGCAGCATTTTTAGCCGTTAGTGCTACTCTAGGTAATAATACTCCTTTATCTGAATAAGATACATCTAAGCCAGCTGATGCATCTGGTGCGGTTCCAGTATTGTTTATGCTTACATTTTGTGCTTCTGATTGATTATAAATAATCGTCAGTACACAAAATAGAAGTGTAATTTTTAAAGTCTTCATTTATATATTAATTAACTTTCTAATCATTTATTATAATAAAACTTCCCATTCTACATAACTTGCACTTGCTAATGCAGTAATAGCTGAGTTAGTAATTTCCGAGGCAAATCTTGCGATTACCGTGCCGTTGGCGCTTGGGGTAATAATTCCTTCAATTATCGCAATGTTGCTGTTCGTTCCAGAATTTGCACTGCTACCAGTTGGTACATTATAAGTAGTTAAACTGTTATTGAATGACCTTGCTGTAGTTGAAGAAGGATAATTTGAATGATAAAATAAAATAGAAGTAGTTGGTCCGTTTATACACCACCTAGAGCCCGTAGTAGTTGCTTGTGAGGTATAAGTAATATAAAACTTAAATCTGTATTTAATGCCATTTACAACCGGGAAACTTAAGTTTGTTACATCCGCAATTGTATTTGCGGTTGCATTATTGTTGGTAACGTTTGCTGGTAAAAACTTTCTTTGTAAACCAGTATTAAAACGTTCCCACAAAGTGCCGTTCCAAAAGTAATATCCTGGGTACACATTATTAGGACTTGTGCCTGCAGTAGCCGAATTATAAACCAATAATGAGGTAGTTGGCGAGGTTATAGGACTCGCAGAATTAGTAGCTGTTAGCGCTACTCTGGGAATTAACACCCCCATATCTGTAAAATCCACATCCAAACCTGCGGAGGCATCGGGTGCATTGCCTGTAGTATTAATACTTACGTTTTGCGAATACGATTGCATTGAAAACAAGCAAGTTATAAGTAATGG
>CALRUR010000051.1:0-4936 GCA_943371425.1 Sphingobacterium thalpophilum | reverse complement strand
ATATTCCATCAATAAATATGTGACAATACTTAAATTCATATTTCACCAAAAAATATAAGTTATGGCAACAATTACTACTGCTCCACCTAAGTTATACATTGGAATGGACATTATTCATATTTTTTTTATTTTTTTAGGAATTCATGTATGCTTCGCATTTCACAAAAAAATTGGGCAATTCATATGAGAACAGATATTTCTGATCATAAGCCAATAACTATTCCGCCTAAAGCTGATGTATTATATGAATATGTTTCAAAGAATTTTCCTGCGCATGAAATTAATCTCGCATACGAAGCAGGATGCTGTGGTTTTTCTGCATCTAGGTATTTTTTAAATGTGGGATGGAATGTGAAGGTTGTAAACCCTTCAGATATTCCAACAATGGATAAACAGTATTATCAAAAGAGTGATAAGTTTGATTGTCGAAATTTATCGAAACAATTAGAAGCAAATCAACTTCGTGGTATTCATATACCGGATGAAAATGAAGATCAATTAAAAAGTTTAGTTCGGCAAAGGATTTCGTTAACTCGCCAATTACGTGCATCAAAAACAAGCATTAAAGCCTTGCTTTTGTACCAAGGAATTGAAATACCTGAGCAATACGATAAACCAACATGGACAAAAGAATTTATTGAATGGCTCGAGAATATTGAGTGGAAAAGCTCAACAGGTAAAACATGTTTATTAAGTAAATTAAAAATTTATAAATGTGTTTATCAAGAATATTTAACGGTGGCAAATGAACTAAGAGCTCATTGTAGAAAACATCTAAAGAAAGATTATTATCTATTAAAAAGTATTCCAGGAGTTGGAGGTTATTTAGCAGCAGTAATACTTGCAGAATTAGGCGATATAAGAAGATTCAATAAAGCGTCGGAGTTCGCCTCATATGTTGGTCTCATTCCAATGATGCGAAGCTCTGGGGGTACGGAAAATGTTTTTGGTATTACTCCAAGAAGTAGAGGTCATTTGAGAAGTTATTTAATCGAAAGTGCTTGGGTGGCTTTAAGAATAGATCCAGAAATGCAAGCATATTATCGAACACATATTGGGAAAAATCCAAAATCAATTATTGTAAAAATTGCAAGAAAATTAACAAATAGAATATTATCGGTCATTAAAACAGAACAACCTTATGTAATAAATCACAGCATCAACAAATAAAATATTATTAATATGCTCATCACACTTTAATCTGACTACAAAACAGGGGTGGTAGTTCTAAAAGAAGCTACATCGCCAAGCAGGTGGCAGATTATAAAAAAAATTATACCATACGGGTGCAGGTAGATTCTATAAAAGGGATGCTACACATAGGAGCGGGAGCATAATAATTAATAAAAACAAAATAAAAATTTTGGATGATTTTTATTTTGTTTTTAAGGAACATTTTTGCTTAAATTTGGTATAACTGCTTTACATAGGAACTGCAGTTATAGCCAGTTTTTATTGTCTTATCTTATTTAATTCAGTTTCCAATAATGTTTTTGCATTCTGTTCTGTAGTGGATAGAATACCATTCAGTAAATTATTATTTTCATAAGGGTCATTTACCAAATTATACATTTCATTACCAGAGTTTTTAATTAATAATTTGTATGTGCCATTACTAATTGTCCACAACTCATCAGTTCCGTCTTTTAGTTCTGAATATTGATAATTCCGAATAACGTTTGATTGAGAAAATAAAGATTTAAAACTTTTACTATCGTGATACTCATTTACATTTACACCAGCAATTTGGGCAATTGTTGCAAAGAGGTCAGTTCCTGACAATAACTGATTTTCTGCTCCAGTTCTTGAAACTCCTTTTCCTGAAACAAATAAAGGCGTGTTTATACCGCCTTGATATAAGGTGTTTTTTACTTTTGTACTTGAATATGGACTTTGAGCCACAAGATTTGTTGTTCCATTATCTCCCATAAAAATAATAATTGTGTTTTCTTTTTCATCAGTAGGAATGCTTGCTAAAAAACGTCCAATTTGATAATCCATCGCTTCTATGGAAGCCATAAAATAAGGAGTTGCATCCATACCGTTAGTATATGCAGGCAAGTTTCCTTGACTGTGCATATTGCTTGGCGGTACGTGAAATGGTGTATGTGGAGCATTGTAAGCTAACCAAAGAAACCAAGGTTTACTTTGGGTGTTTACCCAATTAATGGCTAAATCTGTAAATTTTTCTGTTATGTATGTTGATTGCTGACTGGTTGCACCATCTTCTGTAAGTTGCCATTGATAATAGTCATCTACTGCACCACGAACTAATCCAGCGTAATAATCAATACCAAAAGTTTCAGGGTTGAAGCCAGTACTATTTCCAGATAAATGCCATTTACCAACTACTGCTGTTGCATATTTATTACCTGTATTGTTATTTATATATTTTTGAAGCACGGTTTCGGAAGAATTTAATACATCACCAACTCCTTTTACACCTGTACGATAGCCATATTTGCCAGTAATAATAGAAGATCTGGTAGGCGTACAGGTAGGATTAGCCCAAAAATTAGTAAATAGTAAACCATTATTTCTAATGGCATCAATATTGGGCGTGTTTGGTTTTATACTACCTTCTTGATAGCCTTTTATGGCATCTTTTCCTAAATCATCTGCGATAATCAAAAGAATATTTGGTGAACTTGTAGTAGGTGAAATTACATTTCCTTCGTTATCTTTTGAACAGGAAAATATGAAGAAAGCAAGAATTGAAAATGCGAATACATATTTTAATTTAGACATATACTTTTTGTAAAATAATTACTATTGAGGTGTTCCTTTGTAAGCACCAATATTATAAGGAAAATCATAAGTCCAATGATAATGGTAAATATTAACCATTTGTCCATCCCACATTACAGGATGTTTATGCCCATGACATTCGTCTAAATCTGCGGATTTTAATAACTCTCCGTTTTCTCCATAAGGACCATAAATACCAAAACCGTCTAACATATATCCCATTAAAGCTGAATGCCCAGAAGTATGTACATGTATATGGTCTTGTAAATCTTTTGACGGATAATGATAATGGTATCTTTCTGTGCCATCTGTATGTCCTCCAAATCTATCTAACATTTCGTGTGCAGCCGCATCTGTGCCTAGGGTTGAAGCACCATGGTAAATTGCACTACCTGTTAAGGAATAACCAGCTGGACCAAATCCTACACAAGATTTTGTTGCAGCTTCTTGCGGTAATGCAGGAATTGTAAAACTTAAAGGTTGAGGTGAAATAATATTCGGATTACCATCATATTGGTGTGCAATCGTTCCAGGTTGTATTGGGAAAATTCCAGTTGGGTGGTTTGGTAAACCATTACCTGATAACACTCTATTACCATTACCATCTAATGTGATATTAAATTCAGAAGTCCAAATTACATTTCCTGCAACTTGTGGTTTTCTTGTATAATCCCAAGTTCCATCAGAATTTGTCCAGTCCGCTTCATTATTTGCACCAGCACCATCTGGTGGTAGTCCGCATAACCATAAAGAAAGAAAATCTGGGTTTGGACTCCCTTGGTTTCTAATTAATATTTTGTAAGGTGCTATGCCACCAAAAGGCAATTTGGTTAAATCTGGTGACTCAGGTGTAGGTGTAACAATTTTTTCTTCTTCGGATTTACTACAACTAGAAAATGTAAACATTGAAACTGTAAGAATGAAGAAAGTTGTTTGGGCTAATTTTTTAATATGAATCATAAATTAGTATTTATTGGATAATACTTATTTGATTATTTGTTTTGAAAAAGGTTTAATTGGAATAATCTATTTTGTAAAATTGGCTATTATGGTTAGCGGCTTTTCGTTCGGGCGGGCTTTTTAGTACAAAAGTTTATTCGGAGAACTGAACTTTCGGCTACCACAAAACTGTCAAGCGGAGACAAAACCCCGCCTATTGCCAATGTGCTGTTATGCCCAGTGCTTTCAACTTATTTATCCTCTTTACTAAATGCTATATTGAGTACAAAAACAGGCTTAGAATCGTCTTCAGGTATATAGGATATGTTTGATACCGCTACTCTGTAATATGGTTCGAAGCTGTCGAAAATTTTTCCGACACATTTTTGCGTTCCTTTTTGTTTACCTTTTGAGTATCCCGTTTCCCAGTTGTCAATTATTATCGAACTTGTGTCAGTATAAATAGGATGAACCAAATTTAATATTCTTCCATATTCCATCTCTGCAATTTCAATATTGGAAAAAAAATATTTACACTCTAAAATCATAGGGTGTCTATTAGGGTCTTCTTGCCCTCCTTTTTCGACTTTCAAAGAAGCATTGCCATAAATCAACATTAATTGAATCGAGTCTGGATTAGATTTAATCAGGCCTTTGTCTGTTGTCACACCTTTAAAAAAGGTTGAGGGTTTATAGTTATTGAAATTTGTGTCTGTTAAAACAAACCTCTTATCATTTAGAATTACTTCACGAAGGTCTAATCGGGGTTTTTCGAGTGGGAGATTGTAAAAAATATTTTTAATAATAGGTTGAATTTGTCCAGTCTGTACGGTGTCAGTTGATTGATTTGTTTCTATCGTTTGAGGATTTTTAGTCGTAGAGTTACAAGCTGTCAAAACTGCTGTCAAGGTTGTAACAGATAAAATTAAAAGCATTTTCTTCATTGTTTCACCGTTTATGTGTTGTCTGTTGTGTCGTCATAGCATTGGGCATAACGTTTTTGGGCTTGGCGAAGGTGGAGAATAAAAAGTACTAAAGTTAAAATTTAGAACAAAAGCCAATAGAAAGCACAAATGTTCAATTTAGCACTAAAGCCCCACTTTTGCCAAGCACCCATGTAAAAGCAGTAGCAAATATTCCATCAATAAATATGTGACAATACTTAAATTCATATTTCACCAAAAAATATAAGTTATGGCAACAATTACTACTGCTCCACCTAAGTTATACATTGGAATGGACATTATTC
>CALRUR010000050.1:0-5005 GCA_943371425.1 Sphingobacterium thalpophilum | reverse complement strand
GTTTATTCCGAATGAAATTGAGAATCCATTAGGATTAAAAACATTCAGATTTGTCCATAATTTTATACAAAATAATGATATAGGTTTTGACAACATGGAGATAAAAACTTTAAAAACTCAAAAACAACATAGAAAATTAAATGCGAATATTAAAAAAATGAACACATCAATTCAAACATCAAAAAAAAACAGTTTCAATTTTATAGAGAAAAAAGAGACTAATAATATTGCACCAAAGCGAAAAACAGCTAAAGTTATAGGTGGGTCATTATTATTAATGGCTGTACTAGCCGGAATTGCAATGCCAGCTTTAGGAACATTAACTGCAAGTTTAGGCTTAATAGGTATTTTTATTTTAGATATACTTGTGTCCTTTGGTATCTATAATTACCATAAAAATGAGAAGACGAAATTAGCAAGAGTCACAAGCATTATGAGGCTAATTTATACTGCAATATTCGGCATAGGTATTGGATATCATATTATGGGGAATGTGCCATTGTTTAATCAAATTTGGGGAATAGGTCTTATTACATTTGGGATTCACTTGATAACCTTAGGTATTTTATATAACAATGAAGGTGGTAAAAAATGGATAAATATTATAATTAAATCATTACTAATTATTGCTGGTATAGGCTATTTAATTCAATATGTTGGTATATTATTTGTTGCAAACCCACTTGGTTATGCTAAATTAATCCAATCAATATTTATTATTCCCATGATATTAGGAGAGATTACTTATGCAGTATGGATGTTGATAAAAGGTGGGAAAGTTAGAAAAACAGAAATTAAGAGGACTTGAATTTATTTTGGATTAATCTCTTTCTGATTCTGCTTAAAGATTCAGGAGTTACTCCTATATAACTGGCAATTATGTGTTGCGGTACTCTTTGTAAAAGTTCTGGTCTTTCATCTATTAGATTCAAATAACGTTGTTCAGGAGACAATGTTATTACTTTTGTAAGTGCTTTTTGAGTTTTTCCAAAATCCGTCTCCATCATTTTACGAGTTATGTTTGCCAAAACGGGAAACTTAATAAATAACTCTTCGTCTGTATCTGGATTTCCTACAAGCAATACAGAGTCTTCAATACAAGTGAGGAAGCTTTCTGAATTTTGTTGTTCAAATTGATTTGTATAGTAATTTATTGCTTGATTTTCTGTAAAAATCCCAATTGTTTTTTCTGTTCCATCAATAATTAGATATTGTCGCAAACAACCTTTTAAAACGAAGTAACATAAGTTGCATATCTCTCCTTCTTTTACTAAATCTTTATCCCGTTTAACTTCTAGTACTGTAAGTAGTTTAGCCAATTCTAGAACTTGATTTCTATTCAGTTCACTAAATTTTGATAAGAATTGAATTAATATTTCTTTCATGACATTTTTGTTATTGGTAATACTATTTATCTTGTTAAATTGATTTTGAAACGCTGTCGCATTTTTTTGGGGTATATTAGTTAAGCAAATTATTTCACTTGTTTCAATTTTTTCTACTAAACATCATATGTAAGGTTACTTACATTTCTAACCTTACAACTAATTATGCTTATTACATTATGGATAATTGCTTTAACGAGCTACTTACAAGAACTAACCACAATTAACGATTAATTTCTTATTGGGGTCAGTTTATTCGTTTTGTTTCTCTAAATTACAAATTATTCCTTTCAATATTGCAGGAACAATTAGTTTATGAAAAAGACGAACCGGTAAAAAATATAATCGACCGAACCAATTATTGAATTCGACAGTTGTTGAAACAATTAAGTATTTTTTATTTGTGTCACTTGTTTGATTATTTAAGAATAATGAAACTCTAAAATTCAAATGTTTATCGTCTTCACCTAATATTACTTCATTTTCTGTTATAGCGAATACTTTGAAGAGCCCTAAATGTTCTCCTTGTTCACAATTGAAATTTTCTAACAGTTTTTCCCTATCCGTAATACTACCCGAAGTTTTTAATCCAAATATTGATGCAATTTTATTTCTTAATGCAAATAATTTTCCAACCCAATTAGGTCCACTTGAAAAAAATGCTTTACCAAAGTCAGCCGAAGTAACCTTGTTTTCAATATCAATTAGAACGCCCTGAAAACTGTCCACATAGTCATATTTTTTTTGCGAATAATTCAGAATAGAATTATTCGGAAGATTTGTTTTATATATTTTCATTTACATATTATTGATTTCCTTATAATTTAAAAAAATAATGTATTTGATTATTAGTAAATAATTTGAATTCGCAAAATCGACTATTGTATTCTGTACAATATTCAATGGTATTAAGGATGTTTAAAACTGGACATAAGCTTCACTTTTGTAAATATCTAATTGGCAGTGCGTTATTTTTTTGATATAAAAATAAGATTAATTTATCAATTACAGACTAGAAAATAGGAAATATTTAATTTCTATGTTTTCTATTACATTAATCAAAGTCCGAGCATACTCTACCCTCTACGTTAGACATTTAAGTATAAATATAGGATTTATAGTGCTTTCAAACCAACCTGCATTTCTTAACCAAAGTCAAGAAGAATAAACATAAAACAACTCTACTTTTGCAACATTAATAAAAATTTAAAAAGAATGGATACAAACTTAATCAGAGCAAGGCTCTTCGGAATTTCATTTCTAATTGGGTACCTATCTTATGGTATAGGATTCGGAATTTTAAATGTTAAAATTAATGCACCTTCTGCGTTAAGCTCTTTTCAAGCCTCCAAAAATTCAATATTAATTTATGGAGCAATAATGATGTCAATTTTTGCATGTATAAACATTGTATTACCGATATTGGTGATGCCTATTTTCAAAAAGTTCAACCAAACATTATCATATGGTTACTTTGGTTTTGCAATTACTGCTACACTTTTATTAATAATCGGTGGGATTTTTTTAATTATTTTAATCCCATTGAGCAATGAATATTTAACTTCTAACGCAATAGATAAATCATATTTCAATACTATTGCTGTACTATTAAAGAAAGCAAACTTTTATGCTTACCAAATTGGAATGGCGGTTTGGGGTTTTGCTGGCTTAATGTTTTGTTACTTACTTAATATATCAAACATTGCTCCCAAATGGCTATCTATTTATGGATTTATCTCCTATATTATTTTTATTTCGGGGGCTGTATTTGCTATATTCGGAGTAAACATCGATATTTTATTAGATATCCCGGGCGGCCTATTTGAAATATACTTGAGTATCTATTTCATTATAAAAGGATTTAAAAGCAATACTTCTAATCTTATATTATAAAAAAGCAGCATGTTAAAATCAATATTTACAAATTCGGCGAATGAAATAAAATCAATTATTTGGGTTGTGTTTTTCTTAATAGGTATAGCTGCCTTTTTATTTCCATTAATACTTTTATCAGATTTGTATTCTTTTGAAATAACCATTTTTCATCAGGCTTTGATCATACTAGTTGTTTCTATATTTTGTCAATTATTAAGAAGAAAGTCTGTATTAGAATTAAGTGGAAGTTTCAATTTAAAAGGGTTAAAAGAATTAAGTTATGGACTACTTATAGGAGCAATGTTAATGCTATTACCAGCCCTTTTATTTACACTTTTCGGTTTAGTAAAATGGGAAATAAATAAAATTAATTTTTATATAATTTTTGATGGAATCATTCTATTTGCAGCTGTGGCACTTGCAGAAGAATTATTATTTAGAGGATTTATATTTCAACGCCTAATACAATCATTCGGGAATTGGCCAGCTCAGCTATTAATTTCAGCATTGTTTCTGCTTACACACTTGAATAATCCAGGCATGCATGGCTTCATAAAAGTAATGGCTTCTATTAATATTTATATAGCTTCTATCCTATTCGGTATTTCCTATCTAAAAACCAAAGGATTATTTATGCCAATTGGTATACATTTTATGGCGAATTTTATACAAGGAACAATCCTTGGATTTGGAGTAAGTGGGAATAAAGAAATGAGTATGTTTCAACCCATATTTAATAATGTACCCAAGTGGTTGAGTGGTGGAGAATTTGGAATTGAAGCAAGCTTTTTCGGTCTATTGGTATTAATTGCAAGCACCATTTTTATTTACAAAAACAAAAAAAATGCTAATTATTAACCTATAACCTTTTAATTAATCTATTTCTAATTCTGCTTAGAGATTCAGGTTTTACACCAATATAACTAGCTAAATGGTAAAGTGGAATACGTTGAAATAAATCAGGTCTATTTTTTATGAGTTTTAAGTATCTTTGTTCTGGCGTATCTGTTAAATAAGAAGTCAATATTTTTTTTTGTTCAGCAAAATTAGCCTCAACTATAGCCCTTGATATTGTTTCAAATCGCGGGAATTTTTTAAATATTTCTTGAGCCTGTTCTTCATTTCCAATTGAAACAACCGTATCTTCAACACAAATTAAATTATTTTCAGCCGGCAATGAAGCTCCAAAATTATTCAACGAAATTACCCATTGGCCTTCCGTAAAGAAATTAGTCGTTTTATCCTCAGCATTTACCCATATAAATTCTCTAACACAACCTTTTATTATAAAAAAAGTATCCATACATCTCTGCCCTTCTTTCAACAAATACTCTCCCTTTTTAAAGGATTTAAAAATTGCACTTTCAGCAATACATTTCCTTTCCTCCTTATTAAGTGGTGCGAATTTCGAGAAATAATTTAAAAATACGTCTATCATATTGTGCTGAAGTTTAAATCACTTTTATAAATGCAACTAATATTGGAATATTAGTTAACTACAAAATAATCTTGTTTTTATACAAAATATCTACATTTTTACCCTTGAAAATAATTTTTATAACTCTATTTATTTAAAGGTTGTTTTTTAGATTTCTCTTGTATTCAGCAGGGGTTTTGCCAGTCATTTTTTTAAACAAGGCATTAAAAGATGATCTGCTATTAAAACCAACAGTATACATTACTTCAGAAATGGTTTCTTTTTCGTCTTTAGAATTTTCGAATAAATTAATTGCGTCATTAATTCT
>CALRUR010000049.1:0-5037 GCA_943371425.1 Sphingobacterium thalpophilum | reverse complement strand
GATTTACAAAAAGCACTATAACAACCTAGTAAGCCTTCCCCATCAATACTGTAAATTTTAAAATAAAAGGATGCGACTCTTTATATATAAAGCAATCATTAACAACCATTGCATTATCAAGCTAGGAAAGATGAAGTAACTAGCTTTTTTATTTTAAAATTTATAGTATTGAAAAAGGTTTTTCTAATCCTTTAATCTCTTTTTTTAATCCTTTAATTTTTGAAATCCAAAAGCTAGTTAACCATTCGGTATTTAATTTTGTATTACAACGGATTATACCTTACTGCTATCAATCCAAATTGCTGCACCTTTGGCTTTCAAAAATTTAAAGGATTAAGGGAACATACGCTAACTAGGTTAGGGCTTAAAAAAAATCGTTTGCTCGTGTGGTCGTTTGCTCGTATGCTCAAATGTCGCGATTTACAAAAAGCAATACAACAACCTAGTAAACATCTTCCATCAATACTGTAAATTTTAAAATAAAAGGATGCGACTCTTTATATATAAAGCAATCATTAACAACCGTTGCATTATCAAGCTAGGAAAGATGATGTAACTAGCTTTTTTATTTTTAAATTTATAGTATTGAAAAAAGAAATTTATTTTTAAAATATACAGTATTGAAAAAAGAAAAAAAAACATTACTTTATTATTATCTTCTTCCTTACTACTTCTTTGCCAGCACTGAGCTGAATAATATAATACCCAACTTGCAAGTCACTTGCACTAAGACTAAACGTTTGATATCCTTCCGTTAAATTTAATTTCGTGCTATGAGCAATTTGTCCAACCATAGAATAAACATAAAAAGACGCTTGTGAATTAGCGCTCGAATAAACACTAAATGTAATGCTTTCCCCACTCCCTGCTCCATGCTCTAGGCTACCCGCTACTTGCTCCATACTCAAAGCTCCTTGCTCTAAACTCACTGCTACTGGCTTAAAGCTATGCGCTGCACCATCAAAATCTGTTTGTGTTAATCGGTAATAAGAAGTGCCTTTGTAAGGCTCATGATCTACTACTTCATATGTATTTAATTCTTTGCTGTTGCCTGCTCCAGAAAGTTCGGCCACATACTCGAAGGTTGAGCCATCGATGGTTTTTTCTACTAAAAATTTATCGTTGTTATATTCACTAGCAGTAACCCAATTAATTTTTACGTTGTCTTTCAATTTTTCGGCTTTGAAGCTTAGTAAATTAATAGGTAACACTATATCCGAAGTGGTTCCGAACACCAACACATCATTTCCTGCTCTTCCACCAAGACCCCAAGTACCGAAATTCTGAATACCACCAAATGGATAAATTCTAAAAGTAATTACAGAACTAATATCAATTAAATTAAAAGTAAGGTTTGCTACCATAAAGGTGTTGCCATTCGTATTGGCAAAATTAATTTCGCCACCTAGGTTAGAAGTAAAGCCATCTAAGTTAGATCTCACAACAATGCGCGTAGCACCCGTTCCGTTAGAACGTAATTGTGCAATTTCTAAACCTGTAATAGTAACTTGCTTGCCAGCTTGTGGCGTAACCTTAAACTCGATATAGCTAGTAAGCACGGGACTGGTAGTACCAACAGAAATACCGTTACAGTTCATGGCTTCGCCACCGAATGCAGATACTCCCAATCCATTTCTACTAATGCTTGAACTCGTAATTCCAGGATCGTTAAAGTTAGAAGGTATTTGGTTTGGCACCCCAAAATTGCTTACAAAACGACCTTCGAAACCGAACGTTAATAATTGAGCTTTTACACTTACTACCGAGAGTAAAAGTAATAGAGTGGCGATTGTTCTCATAATAATTTATAAATCTTATTTTTCTATTTTCTTTTTTATTTTTTCTTTTTTCTTTTTTTAATCCTTTAATTTTTGAAATCCAAAAGCTAGTTAACCATTCGGTATTTAGTTTTGTATTGCAACGGATTATACCTTACTGCTATCAATCCCAATTACTGCACCTTTGGCTTTCAAAAATTTAAAGGATTAAGGGTACATATGCTAACTAGGTTAGGGCTTAAAAAAAATCGTTTGCTCGTGTGTTCATTTGCACGTATGCTCATAATACTCGATTTACAAATAGCAACACTACAACCTAGTAAGCCTTCCCCATCAATACTGTAAATTTTAAAATAAAAGGATGCGACTCTTTATATATAAAGCAATCATTAACAACCGTTGCATTATCAAGCTAGGAAAGATGAAGTAACTAGCTTTTTTATTTTAAAATTTATAGTATTGAAAAAAAATAATCTCTTTTTCTAATCCTTTAATCTCTTTTTTTAATCCTTTAATTTTTGAAATCCAAAAGCTAGTTAACCATTCGGTATTTAGTTTTGTATTACAACGGATTATACCTTACTGCTATCAATCCAAATTGCTGCACCTTTGGCTTTCAAAAATTTAAAGGATTAAGGGTACATATGCTAACTTGGTTAGGGCTTAAAAAAAATCGTTTGCTCGTGTGTTCATTTGCACGTATGCTCATAATACACGATTTACAAATAGCAACACTACAACCTTGTAAGCCTTCTCCATCAATACTGTAAATTTTAAAATAAAATGGTGCGACTAATTATGTAAAAAGCAATCACTATATTCCGTAGCATTCTTTACATAGAAACTATGTTATGACTAGCTTTTTTATTTAAAAATTTACAGTATTGAAAAAAAACTTTATTTTAAAATTTACAGTATTGAAAAAAACTACTCTTTATCAAATAACATTTTTTTAGTTACTGCATCTTCTGCAGTTACTAAGTGTACCACATAAATCCCTCTTTCTATCGTAAGCAAATCAAACTGATAATTTTGATAACCTTCCAATAACAACAGTTTTTCAGTATAGATAATCTTGCCATTTAAATCTGTTACAGATAAAGTTGCCTCCGTATTCATAGGTGAGTAAATACTCCAAGCCCCCTGCTCCAAGCTCCCCGCTCCATGCTCTCTGCTCCTCGCTCCTAACTCCATGCTCAACACTCCCTGCTTCCCACTAACCGCTACCGGTGCGAAGCTTTCAGACCTTCCATCAAAATCTATTTGAGTTAAACGATAGTATGAGGTTCCTTTTAGCGGTGAGGCATCTACAACTTCATATGCATTTAATTCTTTACTGGTACCAGCACCCGAAAGTTCTGCTAGGTGCTCGAAATTTTTCCCATCCGCAGAACGCTCAATAATAAATTTATCGTTGTTAATTTCTGTTGCGGTAGTCCATTGAACTTTTACTTTCTCCGCAACTTTATCTGCCGTAAATTTTACTAATGATATTGGCAATGCTACGTTTGGAATAATGCTGATGGCATCTATACCGTATGCAGGCGCATTATCAGTATTACTTCCTGTTGTTACAGAATAACTCCATGCAAAATAAAATTGTTGGTTAGGCAAAACAGTTTGGTTCAAATTTCCTGATGAAATAAATAAACCTGCAGTAGTAACAGTAAATCCATTATTGTTTCCGTCGGCAGCGGTACCCATTAAAAAATCAGGACCAGCATCTGTCCAATTTACCCCATCAAAAGAATAATACATTTGTATTTGAAATCCAGCTAGGTTAGAACCATTTTTAAATTTTCTGCTAAAAATTTCTACATCAAAACTAGTGATGGCAGTAGGACCAGCATTTTTTATATGAAAGTATAAATTGCATGACTTTACATTTGTAGCATCCGCTAAAAAACCCATTGCTCTATTGCTTGCTGTAATAGAATCGCCAACTCCAAAATTGTAAAAACCTGCCGGCGAATTTGCAGCCATTAAACTTCCTCCTTTAAATTGTGTAGTGGTATCCGCTTTAGTTGCCGGACTTACAGGGTATGGATTTACGGTTCTAACTGTATTGCTTTTTGCTAAACGCCAGTTCCTTGGCAATGGTGCTTCTGATGCCGATGGATTAGCCGTAAAAGAAAAACTTTGATTGATAGAATTTGTAGTAAGGTTTGCTTGCGAATAAGCATTGCTAACAAGAATAGTAGAGAGAAATATCCCGAGAATCGTTTTCATAATTTTATTTATCTAAACCTCTCTAGATACAATTCAAAGACCATTCACAATTCGATTCATACTTTATTTAAATTCAAAATCTCAAGTATTAAGAATTAAGTATTAAGAATTAGGAATTAATAAAAGAACTTTACTACTATAATCGAGCGATGAGAATTTAAGATTCTTAAAAAAAAGAAAATTTTCTTTTAAGAGGAGAGGGAGGTCCGAATTGGGAATAAATTGGTCACAAAGGGCACTAAGTACTCACAATGGTACACAAAGAATTACATCGTGTACCATTGTGAGTACTTAGTGCCCTTTGTGACCAAAAAAAAATATTAAGCAATAATGTAATCAAATTCGTCATTTCTTATCATTTGTTAAGTGTATTGTCGCTCTGGCTCGAGACCTTTGTAATATACATTTAGCGCTTAATGCCAGAAACTATAAAACTCGGACTGAAAGAAAATTGGAAGCAGTTCACGCTCCTCGTAATTGTAAATGCTTTTGTAGGGGGTATGATTGGAATGGAAAGAAGCATTTTTCCGCAGTTTGCGAGCTTGCAATTTAATTTTGATTCTAAAACAGCCATACTTTCTTTTATTACTGCCTTTGGGTTAAGTAAAGCCTTCGCAAATTATTTCAGTGGAAAACTTTCGAATAGATTTGGGCGAAAGAATTTACTTTTAACAGGTTGGCTCTTGGCCATTCCGATTCCATTTTTACTTATTTATGCGCCTAGTTGGAATTGGGTGATTTTTGCAAACGTGCTTTTAGGAATTAGTCAAGGACTTACCTGGAGCAGCACTGTGCTAATGAAAATAGATTTGGTAGGCGAAAAAGATCGTGGCTTTGCCATGGGCTTAAATGAATTTGCTGGTTATGTTGCGGTGGGAATAGTAGCATTCATCACTGGTTTAATTGCAAATAAATATGGCGTTACGCCCTACCCTTTTTATATCGGAATTTGCATTTCTATTATTGGATTTTTATTAACGGCTTTTTGGATAAAAGATACCAGGGCTTTTGTTCAAAAAGAACAAACAAG
>CALRUR010000048.1:0-5358 GCA_943371425.1 Sphingobacterium thalpophilum | reverse complement strand
GGGAACTCTTATAAAATTGACCAACAACCTGACATTGAAATTCCAGCAAATACGAATTTTCAAGGACTTGGTGAGCTAGAAGTAAACGACCTCGTGCAACGAAAATATTCAGAGCTAGAGCGAAAAAAGAAAATAGAATCTTTGAGCGAAGAGCTTGAAAAAGCAAAGCAAGAGATTGAAGAATTACAATTCGAGTTGCAAGACAAACAGGCGACACTGGATGCAAAAAAGCAAATCGAATATTATTCTAATATTATCGGTATGGCTCTGCCAGGTCTTGCTAAATTATTAACTGGAACTCCTGTAGCTTCTGCTGTAAACTTCCTTGCTGGAACGGATGAGCCACAAGCAATAGAAGCAAGTACCAATGCTAAATCTAGTCCTACCAACCAGCGTGAAAGCATCATCGAAATGATGAAGGAATTCTCTGAAGGGCTGAACAATCAGGAACTAGGAACACTCTACTTGCTGTTTATTGAGCTAGAAAAAGACCGAGAAAATATCCAACGAATACTCACACATATCACACAAATACAAACGAGCAATGCAAACTAATATTAACATCCCTATGCAGGTGAAATCTGATATAGAAAAAAGACAAGCTGAACAAGCACTTACTTCAATATCTAAAATGTTCAGTCCTGAAGAACTTTTAAAGATTTCTAAAAAATTAGAAAACCCATTAGTAAAAATGAAAATCAAATCAATGATTTAATTCATGGATAAGCAGAAGTTAGTTACAGGAGTTTTATTGGCTGGTGGAAGTTTCTTACTGTACAAAGTGGGTAAGAGATTATGGGAGGATTATTTAAAGTCTCAGGCGCAAAGTTCTGCGGATGATAAGCCAGCAGTTCGTTGGGCCATGTTACTTCGTTCTGCTATAAATCCCAGTAGTATCTCATGGTTAAAACAAACCGATGGTTCAAATGAAGAAGCAATATTTTCTATTGCTAAGCAGATCACTAAACTTGACGAGGTAGTGAGTGCTTATAAAGATTTATACCAAGACAACTTGCTGGATGACTTACAACGTGAGCTGAATTTAGAAGACTATCAGAAGGTATTAAACATCGTGACTAGTTCCGTTAACAGAACTGGTGGAGCAACAGAAATTTATGCCAGCAAAGGAAATTTAATCGTCACCAAAAAAGATGTGTATTTAAGAACTAGTCCTGATGCGAGTTCGCATGGTGCTATTTATGAATCAAATAAAAGCAATAACATTTTTCGATTAGCAAAAGCTGGAGAGTTTATAGGCTATGCAACAGGCAAGCAGCAATACGATGAAAAGAATAACGTCAAGTTCATAGAGGTTGGTTATTTAATTAAAGGTGATGCAGCTCCAGCTAGTCTTAAAAAATATAACGGTAAACAGTTTAAATACTGGGTAAGCAGTTCGGCTTCTTACGTGGATATTTTTAAGAACTATGCTCCATTTTATGCAGGGTATCCAAAGCTTAAAAACACGACTGCCTACATGAAGCCACTTGATTTTTATGGCTCTTTAAAAGGTATCTCTAGTGAATTAGTGATAAGTAAAACGCCATGCAACATCCTTGATGAATCTTTTGATTTTAAAGCGATGGTAGCAGAAAACATTTTGCTAGGCAAAAACATCATGAGCATACAGAATGAGGATAAACATTGGGTTCAGTTTTTAACCATCGATGGGAATCTTCGCTGGGTGGATTCATCTAAAGTAAGAATAACACGACATGACTAAGCAAGAAATATACTTTGAAAAATATTATCCAGCAGCCAAAAAAGCTGGTGATAAATATAAGATTGATCCCTTGATTATTTTATCACAAGGAGCACATGAAAGTGCTTATGGAACATCAAACATTGCTGCAAAGGCTAATAACTTTTTTGGCATTACAGCAGCAGGTGCAAAGAATATTTACTGGAAAGGTAAATCTTACCAGGCACAAAACCAATACAAGTTAAAATTCAGGGTTTACGATACTGCGCAGGATAGCTTCATGGATTTTGCAAGATTAATAGCAAATAGGTACAAATCTGCTCATGCAGTAGCGAGTGATTATAAAGCCTATGCAGCAAGGATATCAACGAGTGCATATATATCAGAGACTAATGGAGACAACAGGGAGCGCTATAAGAATAGCATCATCAAAGGATACGAGCAGTTGCTTGCTATTCTTAAAAAAAAATCCCCAACGGAATTCCTATCACAAGCATACTAGTACCTGGTCTTTTAATTTTTGGAATCATAAAACTCATCAAACAAATAGATCAATAACATGACATTCATACTTCAAAATATACGTAGCGGACAAGAAACAGAATTTTCGATAACAGATATTTTACTTCTTCTTGGAGACCCAATTAACGATGAAATAAAAATTGGCAAGAAAAAATTTAGAATTAGTTCTTGTCAAGAAATCTCAAATGGAACAGGTGAAGATAGACAATGGGTAAAAACCACTTTGCCCGTAACTGCAAATGGGCAAACCATATTTAATGTTCAATTAAATACTTCAAACCTCGATGGAATATTCTTGGTAGTAAACAACTTTATTTACGATCACAATACCTCCTTTACTATAAGCCCTACTACGCTTACTTGGATTGGTGAATTTCCACTTGAAATATCCGATTCGGTTTACATCAAACAATTAAAACACATACCATTTTAATATAAATTTCCATGACAAAAATTAAACAAATAACTGGACTATCTAGCGCTTTAGCTTCTAAAGCTGCCGATGCAGATGTAGTTAAAAAAGCAAACAATTTATCGGACTTAAACCCAGCAGCCGTTCGTGCAAACTTAGCCTTGTATTCGCAAAGTGAGGTGAACTCCATTTTATCGGGAACCACTCATGCCTATTCGGTTGCAGACCTTGCAGCTCGTAGCGCACTGGCTGGACTGAAAGCTACCGATAGAGTATTTGTAAGTAACGATGGTGATGGCAAATGGGCCTTATACATTGTGAGCGCAATCACTAACGGATTAGGCTCCACTTCTACGTTTAGAAAAATTGCAGACGAAGATATTTTCGCTAATGCATTAACTGCTGAAGCAGTAAAAACGGCATATGAAAGTAATCCTAACACCTATGCTTTTGATGGAACTCAAAAAGGGAAACTTGATAATATTACAATTGCCACTGCAATAGACTTAGATGGCGTGCAAGACACTGCTCAGGATGCATTCGATCAGGCAAATAATGCAATGTCAATTGCGCAGGATGCTATGAATGCTGCAAATGGCAAAGCAACTATTTTCTATGAAGCTAAAGAAACCTTTACAGGAATAAATGCTGAAGCAGACATAGAATTCCAAATCAATATGGGAAATCCAATCATGCAAGATACCATACCGATGGTGTTTGTGAATTCAGATTTCGCTATGTCAACAGGTCATGCAAGTGGAGAAAATACCGTTTACATTACTTTACCTTATTTGTTAGAACCAGACGATGTAATCACCGTTTTTTATAAATACAGTGCATAGTAGTACTCGCTATATCATTACTCTAATCGCTGCCATTTTTTTAGCAGTAGTGGTGGTGCTTTCCATTTTTAAAGCAATGGAAAGTGTCGCCTCTACTGCTATTGCAGCACTTATGACAATTCTTTCTACCTACATATGGTCTCAAACTAAACGTCCATCAAAACCATGAACATACACACCTTTTTTCGAAGAGCTATTTCAATAGTAGCTGTTATCTCGCTTCTAGTCATTGGATTTGGATTAGGTAAATTTTTGTACCGATCACACCAGGAGAATAACTTACGAGCATCTGAAATTAATGCTCAATTAGAACACATTCGATCGGAGAATAATAAACTGATGGCTCAGAATAAAGTCATTGGATTATCTCTTTCACAATTAGAAGCGTTTTATCCAGCACTCTACAAACAAATAAAAGAGATGGACATAAAACCATCGAGAGTACAATCAGTAAGTAGCAATGGCCTTCGATTAGAAAAAACTATTATCACAACCTTAAAAGACAGCCTCATTCAAGATACGATTTTAGTAAAGCAGTTCAACTATTCGGATTCCTGGATAAGTATTAAAGGTGAGGCTATTGGAAATAAACAATCCATCAGTATTTCGCACTTTGATACCCTTTCACAAGTAGTATTTAAGGGATCAAGAGCCAACCCTTGGTTATGGCTATTCTCGCCTCGCAGGTTAACCCAGCGCATAAGCCTAGCAAGTCCATATAGTAAAATACAATACTCTAAATACATCCAAATAGATGAAAAGTAATGCGGTAATGATTGCTTCAACCATTGCCATCGCTGCAATGATTTTAAAAGCCAGGTCAGATAAAAAACTTACAGCCTCTCAAAAGCAAAATAGAACTATACAATTCTTAAAAGCATCGTAATGAATGTAGCCATACCAATGATTAGTACACCCTTTTATGCTAAGGAAAAAACTCCTCAGCTTAAGTCGGCATTGGCTGAAATTGCTAAACGATATTATAAATCTATTCGATTGGCGGAGAGTTTGACTAAAGTGCCAGGAGCAATTATTCTTTCCATCATTTTTGTAGAAAGCGCAGGTGATGAAAAGGTGATTAGTTCAGCTGGTGCTGTGGGATTAATGCAACTAAAACCTCAAACTGCTCACGATACATTAGTTCAAGAAAATAATTTCAAAAGACTAAGTTCAGCAGAAAAAAACATACTTAAAAAACACTTGGGTCCAAGGCTAGATTCATTACTTTCTCAACAGTATTTAGGACAAAAACTTAAATCTAATAACTACTCTGGAAATGTTATCACCAAAACTGACCTGCTAAATCCTGAATTTAACATTCTAGTCGGTAGTATTTACTTAGGACTACTAATTGATCAGCACGAAGAAAAAGGAACGCTCCGATTAGACAAGGTATTGCTCAGGTATAACCAAGGTTATTTCTATAAACCCAAAGGAAATAACATCAAGGAAACTTTAATCAGTGCCAAAAAAAGAAGTGAAGAAGCATACTCGTATGTACTAAAAGTAGTGGGTAAAAACGGATTATTGGAGGCGCAAGTATGAATCAGTTAGCGCTCAATAAAAAAATAGAAGAGCTCATTCGAAGTAAGGATGCGAAAGCTGAAAGTTATTCTAAGGAAGATAAAAAACTTATTGTTCAATACGAAGGCTCTGGAGGACAAGGCTCAAAAGGGGCAACAGGTGAAGGTGTATTATACGAATACTATACTCCCGATTACATCTGCGAGTTGATGTGGAAGCTTGCGTATCGTTATGGCTACAAACCAACAGATACAGTACTTGAGCCAAGTGTAGGCACTGGGAATATGTTAAAGTATGCACCTGATAAATCGAAATGTTACGCATTTGAAACGAATCCGATTTCTAAACGCATTGCC
>CALRUR010000047.1:0-5486 GCA_943371425.1 Sphingobacterium thalpophilum | reverse complement strand
TCTATCTAAAACCAATTGTAAATCGGGGTTGGCATTTAAATAAATTACGCAGCCTGTTGTGCTAGGTATATGGGTTTCGCTTTTTACCAAGGCTCCACCAATTTTAGGACTTTGTGATGGGAACATTAACATTTGGTAACCTAACATTTCCATTTTATACATTTCTAAATCGAAAGCGGCTTCATAAAATGCTTTCGCACGTTCGAGGTCTAACATTGGTATCTCAAACCAATTTAACGCGTTTGTTTCTTTGCCTAATTTTTCCATTTTGTTTGTGGGTTTAAAAATTTGAAAGCTTAAATATGCTACAATATAAACATCCTTAAAATCTACTACAACACTATAACATCCTATTTACAATCCCCATCGCATAATCGTACAGTCGTATAGTCGTAATCCTAAAGTCGTATGGTCGTACAGTCGCAAAAAGGCATGCATTTGGCATTTATTACCCTGTAATTATTAGAAATTCCTAACATATAAATAATGTTTTGAGCTAAATAAAGCTTCTAACAAAATATAATATGAATGTGACTTTCCCAATGCCCAAGTAAAATTCCTAAATATGGATAAAACTAAACGCAGCGCAAAGCTTAGTACGAATATTAATAAAAAAATAATCAGTGTTTTTATACTCTTAATGGCACTTAATATTATTTGTGTAGATGCGAAAGCCAATCAATCTAGATATAGAAAAAGCAGATACAACGAAAGCATCACTTTTGGTTTAAGTGGAGGATTAATGCAAGTAAAAATGTTGAATTATGAGACATCATTTGAACAAAAGTTTTTAGAATCGGCCATGGGCATTACCCTCGGAAAGTATTATAAAAACGGGTTAAAAATGGAGGCTACTTATATTTATAACTTTAGCAAAATAGGCTCCTTGTTTGATAATTCTGAAAACAGCTTAAAATACATCCGAATATATAAGAGCAGAATGTACCTGCTTACGGGTAGTTATGATTTTTACCTCGATCCGAAAAATTTTATTAGTCCGAAGTTTGGGGTAGGGCGTATGTATTACAAGGAGCAATACAATGGTAATTTAGACGAATCATTTAACAGAAATAAAATAACAGAGCTAGTAAAAGTAGGACTCGACTATAATTATGCATTTAACGACAGGCTCTCGGCACATGTTGGAGCTGAATATTTAATTGGAAAAAAACACCATCAAATCCCAATGCTCCACGTTGGGCTCACTTATTTTATTCCTTATACTACCTTAAAGAGAATTGCAAGAAATTGCCCGAGCTTTTTCTAATTGGAACAGATTTGGCATATTATATTCCGTAATTAGGTCAGAAAATCGAAAAACCTTCAAATAAATCCAATAAACAAGGATTTACGTAGATGAAATTGAATTTCTAATTCCTAATAAAAAATAAATATTCCCAAATATGGATAATAGTACCAATTCAAGCAAATCGGTTTTTGATTTTAAAAGAAATAAAAAAACAATTGACGCTACTTTTTTATTAGTCATTATTTTAATTCTATTAACCACTTTTGCTACTGCAAAAAGCAGGGTATCTCAGTTCAACAGAAATAAAAAGAACTACCCAGTGGTAATTGGTTTAGAAGCTGGTTTAGCACAAAAGAAGATGGAATACACCATCAATACCTTTAATCAGAAATACATTGAACCAGCATATCGTTTAACCTTAAGCAAACAATTAAACTCTAAACTAACCTTAGAACTTGCTTATTTAAATTCGTTTAAAAACCCTGCTCCAAACATCGATTATATTTATAACGATCAAAATAAATTGATATCTGTTTCGAGTATTTACAAAATTAAAATATTAGATAACATAAGCTTTGAACCTAAGTTAGGAATTGGTTGGATGCAATATTCGGAGCACCTTAGTACTACAGAAAACAATAGTATTAGCAAGGTAAAACAATCGCAAGCTTTACAGGTAGGGTCTAAATTAAAATATCAATTCCATAAAAACTTTGCATTAGGTGCAGGAGCAGATTATATCTATGTAAATAATCAGCTGAACTTCCCATTTGCATACGGAGGATTGTATTTTAATTTTAATTCCAACGGTATAAACAAAAAATGCCCGAGTAAATTTTAATTAAACTTTTTCTTCAACTCTTCTTGTATTATCGCCTTTATTTCTCTGGCTTTAGAGAGTACCATAATATGTGTACCCGATTTTATTAAATGATAATTACTTAAATGTACATGAGGGAAAACAATGTCGCTATCGCCATGTATATGGGTATAGTTTTCGATTTTAGCATCGTTGTTCCATTGTAAAGAAGCACGCATGGCCCAACGTAAAAAGCTTGGCGACCATTTGCTGAACATATCTGCAAACATTTCTTTCCATTCTGATTTCATACCGGCAGGAAACAAAAACTTAAGCCAAAATTCGGGGTTACCCATTACATTATCTGGCATCCACTCGTACATAGGGAACCATTTAAAGAAATTAAAATAGGCTGGTTGTTCTGCTTTATTTTTGATGGTAGAAATTAAAAATACATGTGCAACCTTTATTCTTTTTGCAATTTCTACAGAGAGCATACCGCCTAAAGAAGTACCTATTAATACCACCGGTCTGCTGGTATCAATTTGTTCAATTAATTTCTGAGCATAATCGCCCATACTATCTTTATCAGCATGTTGAACCCAATTAATATTTTTAGTTTCATAACCATCCATTTGTAAAAACATATACGCACGATGGTCGGCGCCTAAACCCGAAATGTAATAGACAATAGGGGAATTATTCATTAGAAGTAATTAAATTAAGAATGTTGCTTAAATAAAGTTCATCTGTAGCATCAAAATGATTTAGATGTTCAGAATCTACATCGAGCACTGCAATAACTTTATTGTTTTTAATAAGTGGCAATACAATTTCTGAACGAGAGGCAGAGCTGCAGGCAATGTGCCCTGGGAACTGATCTACATCCGGAACGATGATGGTTTTTGCTTCTTTCCAAGAGCTGCCGCAAACTCCCTTGCCATGAGCAATTCGGGTGCATGCCACCGGTCCTTGGAATGGCCCCAATACCAATTCATTGTTTTTTACTAAATAAAAGCCAACCCACCAAAAAGCGAACACTTCTTTTAAAGCAGCAGAAATATTGGCCATGTTGGCAATTAAATCAGATTCGCCGCTTATTAAGGCTTGTATTTGAGGAACTAAGCTTTTATATTTTTCTTCGCGCGAGCTGTTTTTATCGATGTATAAATCTTCAGACATGGCACAAAGGTAACATTCTCATAATTGATTCGGTTTCTATGAAGATAAAATATATTTTTGGGAAAGTATTGTTAATTTTTTAGGATATGATCATTAGAAAAAGCTTGTTTATGTTGGCCATGTTAATCGCATTATCGTCGATTCAATTTTCTGCCATCGCCCCAGACGAAGGAATGTTTCCATTGAGTGAAATTTCTAAACTGGATTTAAAGAAAGCTGGTTTAAAAATAGACCAAACAGAAGTGTATAACCCCAAAGGTTTAAGTTTGGTAGATGCGCTGGTAAATGTTGGCGGTTGTACCGGTTCCTTTGTATCAAACCAAGGATTAATTATAACCAACCACCATTGTGCATTTGAATCTGTACAATTGGCAAGCACTCCGGAGAAAGATTATTTAACCAATGGTTTTGTAGCCCGTACTTTGGAGCAAGAAATACCAGCTAAAAACCTTACTTGTAAAATTACCGATTCTTATGAAGATGTATCGTCAACCATACTTACCGCAGTAAAAGACATCGTAGATCCATCAGAAAGAATAAATAAAATAAATGCAAAAATTGCAGAGATTGTAAAAGCAGAGGAAGCAAAAGATAAATCGATAAAAGCAGAAATTTCTGAAATGTTTATTGGCAGAACCTATGTTTTGTTTAGGTATAAAACCATTAAAGATGTGCGCTTGGTTTACATTCCACAAAGAGCAATAGGAGAGTTTGGTGGTGAAGGCGACAATTGGGTTTGGCCACGCCATACCGGCGATTTTTCTTTTATGAGAGCCTATGTTGCCAAAGATGGTAGCAGTGCAGCTTATTCTAAAGACAATGTTCCTTATCAACCTAAAAAATTCTTACAAGTAAATCCGAAAGGCGCAAACGAAGGCGACTTTGTATTTATTTTAGGTTACCCAGGCAGAACGTTTAGAAATTACCCTGCTAAATACATCGAGTACCAAGAGAAATTCCAATTACCTTACATGTCGAGTTTATACGAATGGCAGAACAAACAAATGGAGGAAACCTCTATAAACAAAGAGTTAGAGCTTAAACAAGCATCGAGAATTAAAAGAAAAGCGAATGTATTAAAGAACTATAAAGGAAAAATTAAAGGCTTACGAAACATAGAATTAGTAAAGCAAAAATATGAGCAAGAAAAAGAATTGCAAAAGTTTATTGATGCCGATGCAGGATTGAAAGCTAAGTACGGTGCGATGTTAAATAACATAGACATGGTGTATAATGAAGTATTTGCAGATGCTAATAAATTCTTACAACTCGACCAATTTATACCAAGTTCTAATGCCTTAAGTGCAGCAAACATTATGAATAATTTGCGCACAAAAATTGCGAAAGCTCCTGTGGCCGAACAAGAAAAATTATTTGCAGATAGCAAAGCGGCTATTAAAAAACAATTGGATACACAGTATGAAACCTTTGTATTAGAAACCGATAAACGTTTGCTAAAGCGTGCGATTTTGGATGGTTTAAAACTATCGGAAAAGGAGAGGTTTAATGTGATTCCTAAATTTGATGCTGCTAAACAGAAAAATTTAGAAGCTTCAGTTGATAAGTACATTAATACCTTGTTTAGCAAATCGTTCTTTATTATGCCAGAAGTGGTAATGGGGGTATTGGATATGCCATTGAAAGATTTTATGAAAGTAAAAGACCCTATGTTCGATTTAGCCAGCAATGCAAATGCAGAAGTTCAAAAAATGAACGAGATTCGTAAAGCAAGAAATGGAAAATTAAATACCTATTTAGCAGATTTTGTAAACGTAAGTATATTGTATAAAAAAACTGATTTTATACCCGATGCAAACAGTACTTTGCGCTTAACGTATGGCTATGTAAAAGGGTATACACCGGTAGATGCTACGTATATGAAACCCACTACTACACTTACGGGTTTAATTGAAAAGGGGCAGCCTTCTGGCGAATATTATTTACCGCCAGTAATTAGAGCACTCTATAAAAACAAAGACTTCGGAAGTTTTACTACTAAAGATGGTAAAGATGTACCAGTTGCCTTTTTATATAACATGGATACTACAGGAGGTAATTCTGGTAGCCCTATTTTAGATGAAAACGGTAATTTAATTGGAGTTAATTTTGATAGAGCGTACGAAGCAACCATTAACGATTTTGCTTGGAACGAACTGTACTCACGATCTATAGGATGTGATATACGTTACGTTTTATGGGTAGCACAAAAAGTAGACAAAGCAGATCATATTATTAAAGAATTGGGAGTAACATTAT
>CALRUR010000046.1:0-5493 GCA_943371425.1 Sphingobacterium thalpophilum | reverse complement strand
GCAATTGCAAAAACAGAACACAAAGGTGAATCTGGTACTTCTTATTGGCAGACACTTGAATTTGCTGGTTTAAGAATTCGAATAGTAGAATATACTGCAGGATATTTGGCAGATCATTGGTGCAGCAAAGGGCATATCGTACATTGTTTAGAAGGCGAATTCGATTCGGAACTTGCTGATGGTAGTATTCACACCTTACATAAAGGAATGACCTATGTAGTCTCCGATAATTTAAGCAGCCATCGCTCCTATTCAAAGAATGGCGTAAAGTTGATAATTGTGGATGGGGATTTCTTATCCGAGTAGTACAATGTATGTTGTACAGTGTACATTGTACAACATACATTGTACATTAATGCCTATATTTGCACCACAATTCACAATTCACAACTCACAATTCACAATTCACCTTGAGCAGCAAAGACAACTTCCATCCCCGAAACAGACATCGTACTTATTACGATTTTACCGCATTAATATCTTCTTATCCTGCTTTAAGAGAGTTTGTATTTATGAATGAGCATGAAATAGAAACGATCGATTTTTTTGATCCGGAGGCTGTGATTGCCTTAAACAAAGCACTGTTAAAACGATATTACAACATCGATTATTGGGAAATACCAAAAGGATATCTTTGTCCACCGATACCTGGCCGTGCAGACTATATACATTATGTGGCCGATTTATTTGGAGAGCAAAATGTGAACTTACGTTGTTTAGATATTGGAGTAGGTACCAGTTGCATTTACCCAATTATTGGGGTGAGAGAATACCAATGGAAATTTGTTGGCAGCGATATTGAATCGAAAGCAATAGAATCTTCATCAGAAATAATAAAACAAAACAAAGCCTTAGAAGGCAGTGTAGAGTTAAGATTACAGAAGAGCCTCGACATTTTTAAAGGCATCATTAAACCCAAAGAAAAATTTGATTTGACCATTTGTAATCCACCTTTCCATAAATCGGCAAAAGAGGCTGCACAAGGAAATATTAAAAAGGTTAGTAATTTAAGAGGAGCCTTAGTAGAAAAACCCCGTTTAAATTTTGGTGGCAAAAACAACGAATTATGGTGCCCAGGAGGCGAGTTAAAATTTGTAAACGACATGATTTACCAAAGTAAAGACTTTGCAAATCAGGTTAAATGGTTTACCACCTTGGTTTCTAAAAAGGAACATCTCCAAAAAAATTATTTTCATTTAGAAAAATTACAAGCCAAAGAAGTACGTACCATTGAAATGAAACAAGGCAATAAAATAAGTAGAATTTTAGCTTGGCAATTTTAATAGCGCTATTTTCCTTTATTACCCTTTCCTCCTTTTTTCTGTGGAGAAGAGTTGCCATTTGAGTTCTTGCCCTTTTGGTTCGCATTCCCTCTATTAGGATGATCGCGATTTGGAGATTGTTTATTATATGAATGTTTGTATTTACCGTATTTGGTTTTATACATTGAATGGTTCATATAAGGGCGTTTTTCATTTATAACAACCTTGTACGTTCTGTATAAATCTACTCTATAACTTGCAGGTAAAGTATTTACAGTAATCCACTTGCCGCGACTTAAGTACACATATTGGCTCGTAGGAACATTGTAATAAACATCTACTTCTGGTAAATAGTAATACTCCACATAATCTACATTTGCAGGGCCCCATAGAGGCTGTGTATTTACGTTAAATGAAATATTTACTTGGGCGCTGGCAGACTTTAGCATAAAAGCGCTCATCGTTATTAAAACGATTAACATCGCTTTTCTTAATAGATTCTTCATATTTTTTTGGTTTTGCATAAAACTAAGCCTTAAAAAAATCGAATACTTACATATTAATTTCAAATTGATACATAAATCCTACTTTCTAAATCTCATATAAGTACTAACATTTTCTCCACAGCATGGTCTAATCTGAAGATTTTTCGTACTTTTGAATCCCGTAACAATACAAGCAAATCGGCTTGTATTTCTCAAAATTTTAACAATGACCAAATACATTTTTGTTACGGGCGGTGTTACTTCCTCATTAGGTAAGGGCATCATCTCCGCATCTTTAGCCAAACTTTTACAATCTAGAGGCTACAGAGTTACCATCCAAAAGTTCGATCCGTATATAAATATTGATCCGGGAACTTTAAACCCATATGAACATGGCGAGTGTTATGTAACCAATGATGGTGCAGAAACAGATTTGGATCTTGGGCATTACGAACGTTTCTTAAATGTACCTACCTCACAAGCTAACAACATTACTACCGGTAGAATTTACCAAAACGTAATTAACCAAGAGCGTGAAGGAAAGTATTTGGGCAAAACCGTGCAAGTAATTCCACACATTACCGACGAAATAAAACGCAACATGCGCATTTTAGGAGAGTCGGGCGAATTTGATATTGTAATTACTGAATTAGGCGGTACCGTAGGCGATATTGAATCTCTTCCATACATAGAGGCTGTACGTCAGTTTAAATGGGAAGTAGGAAGCAGTAATGCAATCGTTATCCATTTAACACTAATCCCTTTCTTAGCGGCTGCAGGAGAGCTTAAAACTAAACCAACCCAACACTCTGTTAAAATGTTGTTGGAGTACGGTATTCAGCCAGATATTTTAGTTTGTAGAACAGAACATTCAATCAACCAAGAAATACGTAAAAAAATAGCTCTTTTCTGTAATGTAAACATCAATTCGGTTATAGAATCTATTGATGCCTCTACTATTTACGACGTTCCGTTGTTAATGTTGAAAGAGAATTTAGATAAAACAGTACTTACTAAATTAAAGTTGCCATTAAATGGAGAACCAGATTTAGAAAGCTGGAAAGATTTCTTAGGTCGTTTAAAAAACCCAACTAAAGATGTTCGCATTGGCTTAGTTGGTAAATATGTTGAATTACCAGATGCTTATAAATCAATTACCGAATCGTTTATACATGCAGGAGCAGCTAATGAATGTAAGGTGCAAGTAGAATATATCCATTCCGAAAATATTAATGCTGAAAATGCAAAAGAGAAATTGGGCCATTTACACGGTGTGCTTGTTGCACCGGGCTTTGGTAGCAGAGGTATTGAAGGCAAGTTAGACGCCATTAAATTTGTTCGTGAAAACAACATTCCTTTCTTCGGAATATGTTTAGGCATGCAATGTGCAGTTATAGAGTTTGCCAGAAATGTGTTGAAAATGAAAGGTGCACACTCATCAGAAATGGACGATAAATCTAAGTATCCGGTGATTGACATGATGGAAGAGCAAAAGAAAGTGAAAAATAAAGGCGGAACCATGCGTTTGGGTGCTTATACTTGCGAAATACAAAAAGGCACTAAAGCATACAGTATTTATGGCAGAACTAGAATTAAAGAACGCCACCGCCACCGTTATGAATTCAACAATAAATTCTTAAAACAATATAACGATGCAGGGATGATTACCTCTGGTATTAACCCCGAAACTGGTTTAGTGGAAATAATTGAACTAAAAAACCACCCGTTTTTTGTTGGTGGGCAGTTCCACCCGGAGTTAAAAAGTACCGTAGATAACCCGCATCCATTGTTTGTGAAGTTTGTTGAAGCGGCTGCCGAACACAAATACGGAAAGCGCAAATAATTGCATATATATTGATTTTTACCTACTATTGCAGCCTATTTTAAGATAAGAGATGGACAGAAATACCTTTACAGGGCTATTGATTATAGCCGTTATATTAATTGGTTTTAGTTTTTACTTGCAACCTTCTGATCAAGAGTTAAAACAATACCAAAAAGATACCGATTCGTTAAATGCCGCAAAATCGGGTGTTGTAACTCAAAATACGGTACCAAACGCAGATTCTACCGTTAAAGATAGCAATGCAGCTACAGCTACTCAAACCATTGATACTGCAGGTTTATTCGGCATGCACAAAAATGGTACTGAAGAATTTACCATTATTGAAAACGAAAAGATTAAAGCAACCATTAGCAATAAAGGTGCAAGAGTATACTCAGTAGAACTTAAAGAATACAAAACATGGGATCAAAAACCATTGATTTTATTTGATGGTTCGCAAAATGAGTTTAACGTGCGTTTTTATGCAAAAGGTGAACTAAGCAATACCTCACAATACTATTTCCAAACCATCGGAAAGTCGTTTCAAGTATTGGCAAGCGATTCTAACGAGGTTCGTTTTCGTTTAAATGCTGATGTAGGTAAACACCTAGATTTTGTATATAAGTTGAAAGGCGATTCGTATATGTTAGATTTTAACATCGAATCTAGCAACATGGAAAATGTTATTGCTTCTAACAATGCTTACTTCGATTTAAACTGGAACATTTCTGCTCTTCAAAACGAAAAAGATATGAAGGCAGAACGTACTAACACTACGGTTTACTACAGATTTACAAATGAAGATTACGATTACCTAAGCCCTACGAGCGATGAAAATGAGAAGTTGAGTAATGGTATTAAATGGGTATCGTTTAAACAACATTTCTTCTCTTCTGCCTTAATTTCTAAATCGAAATTTGAAAACGGAGAAATCGAAACTACTACAGATTTGAATGGTACTGATGTAAAGAAAATGAAAATGGCATTAACCATTCCGTACACTCACAAAGCAGAGGAAAGTTATGCAATGCAATTTTACTTCGGGCCAAATCATTTTACAACTTTAGAGTCGTATAATTTAGGTTTAGAGAAATTAATAAACTTAGGCTGGGGACCATTAAAATACATTAACAGATATGCGGTAATACCTGTATTTAATAGCTTACAGAGCTTGAACTGGAATTTTGGTGTAATTATTTTAATATTAACATTATTGTTAAAAATTGTGTTATCGCCCCTCACCTACCGTTCGTATTTATCTACAGCCAAGATGAGAATCTTGAAACCAGAAATGGATGAGATAAAAGCAAAAGTAGGCGAAGACGACCAAACAAAATTGCAACAAGAGTACATGAAATTGTACAAAAAAGCAGGTGTAAACCCACTAGGCGGTTGCGTTCCATTGTTGTTGCAAATGCCTATTCTATTTGCCTTCTTCTTCTTCTTCCCATCATCCATAGAATTACGTCAGCAATCCTTTTTATGGGTAAGCGATTTATCGACCTACGATTCTATATGGACATTTGGCGAGGTTCCGTTTATAAGTTATATATATGGCGACCACGTAAGTTTAATGTGTTTATTGATGACCATTTCTACCTTAATATATACACGTTTAAATAACCAAATTTCTGGAGCTACTGGGCAAATGAAATGGATGGGGTATTTAATGCCAATTATATTTATGGGCGTGTTGAACAACGTAGCATCGGGCTTAAACTACTATTATTTCTTAGCGAATATGATGACTTTCGGTCAACAATATGCAATCCGTTTGTTTGTTGACGATGCTAAATTACACAAGCAAATTCAAGACAATAAGAAGAAACCAGATAGCCAGAAAAAATCTAAGTTTCAGCAGAAACTAGAAGAAATGCAAAAAGATCGCCAAAATCAAACTAAAAAGAAGTAGTTAATTAGC
>CALRUR010000045.1:0-6224 GCA_943371425.1 Sphingobacterium thalpophilum | reverse complement strand
TTAGTGGCTTTCCCTAACCCAACATTAGAAGTATTTAGTTACAAACTAGAAACTTTAAATGAAGAAAAGGTAAGCTTTAAATTATACGATGTACAAGGAAGATTAATTTCTGAAACATTGGATGCAAATCCTAATGAAACGTATAAAGCAGGTGAGCAATTAGCTCCAGGTGTATATATGTTAGAGGCAACTCAAGGTACAGAACGTAAAGTATTGAGAGTAGTAAAAACTCAATAAGCGATCATACCACTTATTAAAAAGGACCTAAATTTAATTATTTAGGTCCTTTTTAATTTATGGATATTTACCTCTTATTCTAAAGCCATCAATTTATCTATCAAAAGTTAGTCTTATTCGACTATTCATATTAGGAATAAAATATGCAAATTTACTATAATATTGATAATCTACCAATATTTATACTGCTAACCAATACCCATTTTAGTATTTATTTCTTGTTTAAAATAAAGTTTTTGGAATGTTTAATAGCTCAAGCATTCAATTTTTTATTTATTGATTTTAAAATTAGTATCAACACCTTTAATAAATTAAACAAAAAACCTAACAAACAAATGAAACCTTTCCTTTTAACACAACACCCATTTAAACGTGGCTATTCCGGGAATAGCTTTACGATTTCAAAGAAAATGCTCTATGCAATAGGGTTGTTTTTTTCAATTACTATTTTCTCGAGTAATTTATTTGCTCAAGAAGTATCGGAAACAGAATACAAAGGTTGGCTATTCGTTGGCGAAAGTAAAAACCATGTCGATGTATCTGCAAGAATTGTAAAATGCTCTGAAGCATCTGCAGCACAAGTTCATTTATTTATTTTTAATGAAGGTTCTGAAAGCAACGACATTCGTTTTTCTATTACGGTAACAGATGTAGAAAGTTCAAAATCATTTACTACAGATATCAATCACAAAGTAGAAAGAGCAATGATGCTTAGAGCACTATGTGATAATGATAAATCATTAAATGATTTGAAAATTAATTTACCAGCAGGATACAATCCTAACAACTTAACAATTAGTATTAACTTCAATTAAAAATTGATATGAAAAAGATAGCAATATTACTCATCATGTCGATTTTTGTATATAGTTCTATACAAGCACAGACATGTAACGCGCCAATTATAAATTCATTTACGCCTAACACAGGTTTCATCGGCAGCACAGTAACTATTACTGGAGCAAATTTCGATGCCAATCCTGCTAATAACCAGGTGTATTTTGGTGCAACAAAAGCAAACATTATTTCATCGTCATTCGGTACATTGGTAGTAGCAGTTCCAACAGGAGCAAACGTTGCACCAATTGCCGTAAAAAACGGATGTAATAAAATTGGGTATTCGTCAGTAGCGTTTAACGGAATTTTTTGTCCAACGCCACTAACTTCTACTACTTACCAAAACACTGCATTTCAATTAAACGGTATTTATGGAGCGTATAACATGATTGCGCAAGACATGGATATGGATGGAAAGCCAGATGTTATTTCGATGACACCTGGAGGTACAACTGTTGCTAGAAACAACAGTACTCCTGGAACTTTAACATTTACTGCTAACAATTTTGGATGGGGTGGATCTAGTGTAGCTGTTGCCGATTTTGATGGTGATGGTAAAAGAGACCTTTTATATCCAGGAGTTGTAGCAAGAAATACTTCTACTGGTCCGGGTGCAATTAGTTTTGCAGGTTTAGTTGGTGCTGGCCCTGGTGGTTACCAAACTGCAGTTGGAGATTTTAACAACGATGGTAAAGTGGATGTTTGTGTAGAAAATGGAGGATGGGTTTATGTAACATTAAACACATCTACTGGCCCTGGTGTTATTTCATTTGGTGCAATTTCAAACGCTGGTTATGTTGGAACTACTTGTACTGGTATGCAAGCATCGGATGTGGATGGTGATGGTAAAACAGATATTTTAGGTTCACAAGGAAACGCAAATAGAGCAGTAACGTTAAGAAACACAACTACTCCAAGTGCTACTTCTTTCACTTTTGAAGCTCCAGAATTTTGGCCAACTAATGGTACGTACCCATACCGTTGTATGATTGCTGATTTTAACAAAGATGGTAAAATCGATTTAACAACATGTAATTATGACGGTGCTACAAACACTGCAATATTTATTAATAACTCTACAGTTGGAAATATCGTTTTTAATACCTCTATTAACTTGCCATCTCCACAAAATAATTACCGCATAGGTGTTGGAGATGTTAACGGTGATGGTTACCCAGACATTGTTACAAAATCTTTAGGTGTTAACGTGTTTTCAGTTTATGCAAATACAACAGCTACCACGGGTAACACTTCTTTTGCTGCTAGATTCGATTATACATCTTCTACTGTAGCAGAAGTGAGTGGTATCGTAATCGGCGATTTAGATGGTGATTATGTACCAGACATTGCAACAAGTGGTATTAGTAGTAACAACATTCGTTTCCACAGAAATACAAGTTCTCAAGTAGATAACTTAGCTCCAAATGCTGTTTGTAAAAATATTATAGTAGCATTAAGCCCATCAGGTACTGCAACTGTAACAGCTGCAATGATTGATAATGGTAGTGGTGATGCTTGTGGTATCGGCTCTATAAAAATTGACGGTGCTGCTTCTAAAATATTTACTTGTAATGATATTGGTGCAAACACAGTAACCTTAACAGTTACAGATATTGCAGGAAATGCAAGTACATGTAATGCTGTAGTAACAGTTGCACCAGCAGCAATTATTGTTGCTGGACAAACAACCGTTTGCCAAGGACAAACAATTCCAATGTCTGCAAATTTAGGTGACTCATACCAATGGTATAATAACGGAGTGTTGTTAACTGGTGAAACAAATCAACAATATGTTGCTACTGTTTCTGGTAGTTATACCGTTTCGGTAACAAATGCTGGTGGATGTTCAGGAATTTCTGCAGCTACAAATGTTGTAGTTAATAATAACCCAACTGTTTCAACTTTCCCTACCGGTTCAGCATCTTTATGCCCACCTAATGGAAACTTAACAATTACAGCTAGCACATCAAGTATTTATCAGTGGCAAAAAGATGGAATTAATATTCCGAACGCTACACAACAAACATTAACAATTAATACAATTGGTACATATACAGTTAATGTAATCGATTTATTTGGTTGTTCAGCAACTTCAGCACCAGTAGTTGTTGGCTCTGTTGATAATGTAAATCCATTATTGGTTACAAATAATGTAACGGTAGCGTTAGATGCTACTGAAAGTGCAAGCGTTACTCTTGCAGAATTAGTAGCAGCTTATAGTGATAATTGTACGAATGTTAGTTTAAGTTTAAGTGGACAAACTTCTTATTCTTGTGCTGATGTTGGTAGTGTAATTGGTGTTTCAATTACTGCAACAGATGGTTCTGGTAATACAACTACATCAATCGCAAACGTTACCGTAACCGATCCTAATTCTTATTGTAATGCGGCTCCTGTGGCAGTTTGCCAAAACTTAACTGTAGCAGCAAACGGTGTAACAGCGGTAGCTTCTGCAAATGATTTTGATGGAGGTTCTACAGACCCAGATGGAGATGTAATGACATATTCGGTATTACCTGCTGGTCCGTATGCTTTAGGAACAACAAATGTTGTGCTTACTGTTTCAGATCCTGCTGGATTATCTAGTTCATGTAATGCAACCATTACTGTAGAAGATGCAACAAATCCTGTTGTAAATACTCAAAATACAACCATATATGTAGATGCAAATGGTAATGCTTCAATTACTATTGCTGATATTAACAATGGTTCTTCAGATAACGTAGGTATTGTTTCTTTAAGCCTAGATCAAACAGCATTTACTTGTGCTAATTTAGGTGCAAACACAGTTACGTTAACAGCTGTAGATGCTGCTGGTAATTCTTCATCGTCAACAGCTACTGTTACGGTATTGGATGCAATTTCACCAGTAGCAATTACAAAAGACATTACGGTAAGTTTAAGTAATGGAACTGTAACCATAACAGGTGCTGATGTAAATAATGGTTCATATGATAACTGTGGTATTACAGTTATGAATGTGTATCCAAATACATTTACTTGCGCTGATGGTGGAAACCACGTAGTAACATTCATCGTTGAAGATGCAAGTGGAAATTATGCTACTGCAACAGCAAATGTAAATGTAATAGAAAGCACACCTACTGTAAGTGTAAGTGGTGGGACAACTGTTTCAGGACAATTGGCTAACTCTATTTTTGTTGGCTACGGTCCACAAAATATTACTTTAAATGCTAGTGCAAACGGTGGATCAGGTTTTACTTATTCATGGAGCCCTGCAGCTGGTTTAAGTAATGCTAATATCGCAAACCCTGTAGCGAGCCCAAGCTCTACTACAACTTACACAGTAACCGTTACTAATGCAGGTGGATGTTCTGCTTCTACAAGTATCACCATTTGTGTGTTAGATGTAAGAGCTAAAAACAATAAAGGAGCGTATGATGGTAAAGTATTAATTTGCCACATTCCTCCAGGAAATCCAAGCAACTGGAATATATTAAGTATTTCTAGTAATGCTGTTCCTGCACATTTAGCACATGGAGATAAACTAGGATCGTGTTCTGCTTCATGTGGAAGTGCTTCAAGAGAAGATGGTAATTCAACAATTTTAAATGCTAATCATTTTGAAATTCAAACATTCCCGAATCCATTTGGAAACGATTTAAATGTTTATGTTGATAGTCACAACGAAGAACCCGTTACGCTTAGAATCTTAGATGCACAAGGTCGTATTGTACATACCTTAGAAAATGTAACACCATTAACAAATGTTACAATTACACAAGAATTAGCTGCTGGCGTATATATGTTAGAAGCAATTCAAGGTGCTGAGAGAAAAGTAGTGAGAGTGGTTAGAACGAAATAATTTAATAAACGATTAATAAAAAAAGCCCCGAACGAAATGTTTGGGGCTTTTTTTGTTTTGTTATTTATTATCTATTAATACTAATTTTTTTGGTAATCAAATTGTTTTCTGTTTGTATTTTGATAAAATAAATACCTGCGCTTATTCCTTCGAGTGCTAATTCCGAGTAAACATTAGAACCACTTATTTCCTTAAGTATTCTACCATTTACATCTATTAATTTTACTTCATAAATTCGTTCGTTAATAGTTGATTTAATATTGATGTAAGTGCTTGCAGGGTTTGGAAATACTTGAATGCTGTTCTCAGCCATATAGTTATTTACACCAACACTTAAACTTGTGTTTCTATACATAAACAAACCTCCTTGTGGTGTACCTACTACTATTTCTGGTTTTGCATCGCCGTTTAAATCGGCCATAGAAAAAGGGAAACCGCCGTTTGCAAAACTAAATTGACCTGCATCAAAATTTAACGAATCGGTAACTGTTGTCATTTTTTCATTATAGTTGGTGTTTACTTCTCCCATTACATATATCTTTCCATTTCCATTACTCAATATTACTTTTGGTACATCGTTTGGTCTTAATTGCTGTACTTGTAAATGCGCTCGGCCACTTGGGTAAGCACCAAACATTTTTAGGTTAATTTTATAAAGAGAATCGGTTACTATTACAAAATTTGGGTTAGCAACTGTGCCGGTATTTTCAATTAAATTAATATTGTCAAATCGTTCACCAATTACCAACTCGTTTTTGCCATCTTTGTTAAAGTCGTAAATAAAGGGAGTAGAAAAATTTCCGAAGTCTAAACTTCCAAAGTAATTAGATACGTATTGTAAACTCATATTACTTCCAGAAGAGGCGGTATTTCTAAAGAAATGAAGGGTGCCATCATTAGAGCCACAAACCATATCCATATCGCCATCATTATCCATATCGCCAAATGTTGGGCACATGTTTGCAATATTTAAGCTAGAAAAGCCAAGCCAATCTCTGCCTACTAACTCATATTTAGCTAAAGAACTTGTACCAATGTTTTTGTACAATGCCAAACCTGTTTTAATGGTGCTCGAGTTTTCCCAATAACCGGTATTCGCAATTACGATATCCATTAAACCGTCGTTATTATAATCTACAAATGCAGGCGACGATCCTTCAGACACATCAATCATGTCACCTAATAAAAAATTATCGGTACTAAAATCGAACCTGTTTATACTTGTACTTCCGTTGTTGGTATATAGTTGCACGTGATTAGTGTTTTGCGAAGCATTAGAAGTATTAGTAGTAGCAATTAAATCTTTTAATCCATCATTATTTAT
>CALRUR010000044.1:0-6478 GCA_943371425.1 Sphingobacterium thalpophilum | reverse complement strand
AATTAAAGTAAATAAAAGTACTGGAACATAATGCAGTATTTTGCTTTTTAATGGGATGATGTCTTTATAAATGATACCATTTACATAAAAATACAATGTGGGTAAATAAGCAAAACTTAAATTAAATATTATTCTAGGAAAGTTAGAATGTTCTATCCTATCAACAATTAAGTTTAAAATCATCTGAAAGGATATCAGGAACAGAATTATAGATAGGTTCTGATTTTGATTAACTTGTTTTTTATTAATTATAAATAATATAATTCCATGAGTAATACATTGGGTTAATAGCGTGAATATAATTATTTCTTTGAGAGTAAAAATCATTTCTTTTTGTGCGCAAATATAAATTAATTATATCCGTATATATTAAGGAATGCACTATGAATATGATATTCATATATTTTAATTATTTAGATTTTTTATAATTTTAATTATATTTTTTTAAATACCCCAAAAATAAATCGGCGTCTCTTACAACGCCGATTACAACTAAAACATAAAACTAACCATTTTTCATCTATTAAAATGACGAACTCTCTCTTAATGGTAGTCTGGATACAACGTTGCAATTATAGTGCGAGACTATTGAGTTTAATAAGGTATTTTTATTGCATATGATATTATATTCTTAAATATTGATAAATAATTATTATTTATTTAACTGAACCAAATGCAGTTTTAATAAAGTAGAATTTTAAATTCTTAAAAAAGCTCAAGTATTCTTAAGTTTAAAAACAATATTAAGTGGCGTATTTAAAAATGCTTACTAATTTGGGAATACTATGAGGAATGCCTATTTTAGAGAACGAAATCTATAAACGTGTATAAAATTACCCAACTTTATTCTGCATTTATACTATTGATTTTCTCCTTAGTTATTAACTCGAGTAATCAATGTTATGCCAACTCTGCCAAAGACTCTTTAGCAAGTGTGTTTAAAACGAATACCGAAGAACTTATAAAAGCTGATGCTGCCTTACAGCTCGCCACCATTTATACCAACAGGGCGATATACGATTCATCAGAATTTTATTTAAAATTTGCCTACCAAACCTTTATTAATTTGAATGATGAGCGTAACATCATGAATTGTTACATGCAATACGGCATTTTGGAATCGTACAAAGGCAACTATACACTTGCTGCCAATTATTTTTTACGAACCTTAATTTATGCCGAAAAAACAAACGATAAAACGGTATATTCTGTTGTATATATAAATTTAGCTTCTGTTTACTCAGCCTTAGAGGAATATAAAAAGGCAAAATATTATTTACTGAAAATTGAACAATCAGAACTTGAGATAAATCAGTTGTTATACGTTAATTACCTTGGTAATTTAGGGCAGTTAGAATACGAATTAGAAAATTACGAAAGTGCCTTAGCTTACCTAAAAAAAGGGATTGAGATATTAGACGATAACCCTGAAGATTTTAATTTGATTCAGTTTTATATTATTGCCGGCGATTGTGCCTTTCAATTAAAAGAATTCGATATATCCTTAGCCTATTACAATAAAGCGAATATTAGTATAGATAAAAACATTCTCCCTATACAATATGCACATTTAACACATGGCCTGGCTAAATTATTTAAATCAACCAATACTAACCTTGCACTTAGTTATGCAAACAGTTCTATGGAGTTTGCGCAGTTACACCAAATTAAAGATCTAATTGTAGATAATTACATTTTACAAAGTGAAATTTATGAGAATTTAGGGAATAATACCAAATCATTAGAATTGCTTAAATTATATCAATTGTCTAAAGATAGCTTGCGATTAGATGAAGTGAATAAAAATATTGAAGTATTAGAATCCAATTACGAGTTGATAAAATCCAAAAGCTATATTGAGAAGCTTCAACTTATTAACGAAAAAAATATCCTCAAAAATCTTATTTATTTAATTTGTGTAATCATTACCATTTTTACCACAATTTTATTGTTTTTCTTATTAAAAAATAGAAATCAAATTAATAAAGAATTAAAGCGTGCAAATTTGGTAAAAGACAAATTGCTTTCTATAATTTCACACGATTTAAAATCGCCTTTAAATAATATAGTTACGGTGTTAGATGGGATTGCTAAAGACGATTATTCTAAAGAAGAGCTGGAGCTTATTATAAATAGCCTTAACAACCAAACATTAGCTACTGTTGATACCCTCGATAATATATTACAATGGGGCAAAGCGCAGTTGCGAGGTATTACGGTAAATAAAACAGTATTGTATATAGATAATCAACTTAATTATAACATCAGCATACACAATGCTCAATTAATTAACAAAGGCATAACCATACAATATACTGGAATCAGCGATTTAAAAATTATGTTTGATAAAGATCATTTCGATTTTATCATCAGAAATTTTATTTCTAATGCTATAAAATTTAGTTATGAAAACTCAATTATTACCATAAACATTGATGTAAACACAGATCCAAATTATTTAACCATTAAAGTAATGGATGCTGGAGTTGGATTACAATCTGCAGAAATTAATTCGATATTTAGTTCCTTGCCTTCTATTAAAACCGGTACAAGTAATGAGAAAGGTACAGGTTTAGCCTTAAGCCTCTCCAAAGAATTTGCGGAACTAAACAATGCAAAAATTGGATATTTACCTAACCAACCTAGAGGCTCTATATTTTTTATACAAATACAGAAAATAAAATAGGGCAGCCATTTAATTGTGCCGCCCTGTATTAGATTTATTGGGTATTTTTTTAATAATTTAATTCTGCTTAATTATTTTTTCTACAAGCACTTGTCCGTTGAGCTTAAGTTTTAAGATATACGTACCAGCTTCTAATTCTTTTATGTTGATACTTGTTTTATTGTTTTCCAAGTTCTCTTTTTGTGTTAAAATTTCGCGACCTGCTAAATCATAAATTGCATATTGAAGAGTTGATTGGCTAATTGTATTATTAGGTGTTTGAATGTAAATAATGTCTTTACTTGGGTTCGGGTAAATGTGGAGCTGCAGCTTTTCATCATTATTTACACTCGTTAAGACTTGGTCGCTTAGTATAATTTCAAACCTGTTGTTTCCATAGCTGTTTGCATCGTTATTAATATCAAAGGTATACAGCGATTGATTTCTAAGATTAATAAACTTGTTTGCATATTTATCTCTTAAATAAATTTGGATGCTTGGTTTTATTTCATCTATTCGTGTAAAGTTTAATTGATGTGTTGCTACCGATACACTGCTTGTATCAAAACTAAATACGGCTAGTTTCATGGTATCTGTTCCAGGCCTAATAGGCTTTGCATTCATGGCTAATCTCGAATTATCTTTTGCAATGAAATACACATTGAGTTCATCGTTAAAAAATTTATACATATCAGTTTCATCGGTCCCTTCCTCGTTCCCTGTATTATCATGTATAAACAGGCACTCATCTGTTTCCGAATAACTATTTGTGAGGGTAATTTTAAAGGTTGGGAATTTGCCAACTGATGCATTTCCTTTAAAATAATTATTGCCTGCATTAATACTTTTACAATTTTCGGTAAAGGTAATGGAAGGATTTGCAGCAGTAGCCCGTACAAAAAATGCTTGCCCACTAGAAATGTATTTACTCATTCCATTTATACTCTCGCCGTTGGCAACGTTATACGATCCGTACAAAGTGGTAACTGGATTATACGTCCAGAATTTATTTTCGATGTTCACTTTAGTAATGCCTGCGGTATCAAAGTTTATAGGACTAGCATACGGGTTGCCAACAAAATTAAATCCATCATTAGTACCTGCACCAGAATTTGTATAACTCAAATTTCTAACTACAGTTCCGGTGTTTAAGGCCCCTTCAAAATCAATGGTAACATCATCAGGAACTGTCCAATTAAAATAAGGGTTTGCTAATGTTCTAGATCCACGTACAAATACTTCAACACCTTGGCCCGTTGCAATGGTGTTGTTAACGTTGGTAGGGTCTGTCCAGCCGTTGCCTGCAGAACCTGCAACACTTTCGTCGTATGTTCTTATAGAGGCATTGCTAGAAAAAGGGTTCACATCGAAACCACCTGCTGCTTGTGCCGGCGCTGTTAAAAACACATCGTCTTGAAATTGTGTGAGAGCAATGCTTCCACTTACATTTACCGGCGACGATAAAAATCTCCATTTACGTTTGCCATTTCCACCAGGAATAAATCTATTAGCTATTACATTTCCGCTAACCGTTATGCCATTTGCTATAGGAGCAACCCTCGCTGTTTTGTTAGCAGTAGAAAGTAATGTTAAATTATTATTGGTGGTTAAATTGCCTGCAGTTAATTGCATGATTTCCGAAACAGAAATCATTTGATTACCTAATGTTAAGCCATTAGTTCTGTTTAAAAATAAACCAGCAATAGTTGGGTTGCCGTTAAAAATATTTGATGGTAAGGTAAAGGTTGTTCCAGTAGTTACGCAACCACCAATACTTAATGAAGAATTTGCACCCATGTTTACTTTCGCCGAACCACTTGTAATAGTTGCATTGCCATACAAATTTAAATCGCCGTTAAAGGTAATTTCCGCAGTACCAGTTGTGGGTAAAGATAATGCAGTAGACATTGCGATGTTGCCATTTATGTTAATGATTCCAGCGGTTTTAGTAACCACTAACCCAGTAAAATGATGGAAGCCATTTTCAATATGAATAGAATTTCCATTACTCGTTCCTCCTATTCTCAGTGTGTTTGCGGCAGCACCACAGCTTTTTGCTTTTACCGTACCGGTTCCCGAAATGGTTCCATTAAGTGTTAAACTTACCGCTCCACCTAAAACACATTTAGCACCCGCATTTATAGTAATTGAAGTTCCGTTTACTAAGTTATTATTAAATGTTTTTTCACCATTACTCATTACTAAATTGTTAATGCTTATCGAACCACCATTCGCATTACTAATGTTTTGAGTCGTTCCGGCTAGTGTGATAAATCCAGAGCCCCAAGTTAAGGTACTACCCGCAACATTGCTTATGTTACCGTTTACCGTTAAGTCTTGTGTAGAAGTATTAAAAGTACTGGTATTTTGTAAAGTTAAATTTCCACCAATAGTAGTGGTCGCAACTAATTGTGTACTTACTGTTCCACTTAAAGTTAAATTTCCATTTATATTGATGGTACCTGCTGGCAAATTTTTAACACCAGAGTTAGTTAAGTTTAAATGATGATAGGTGGTATTTCTTAAAGTCTGATTGCCTGCAAGACTATAATTGACTGTATTGCCAACAGCCGTAAAATTTAAATTACTTATGCTAGGCGCTGCACTTGTATTGATGTTGATGATGCCAGCCGCATTATTGTTGAGCGTACCAGTACCACTTAAACTATTGCTTACTGTTAATGTGCCAGCATTGAAATAATTATTATTGATAATGATATTGGCAATGTTAATATTACCCGATAGCTGAAAGCCATTTCCTGTAAAAGTATAATTGCCTGTTCCTAAATTTGCTGTTCCAAAATTTGCAAAATCGCCTGCAATACTAATTGCTCCATTAACGCTGTTGTTTACAGTTCCAGTCGCATTTATGTATACATGTGTTAAGTCTTTGCTTGCAGCAGCATCATTAAAGTTCACAGTGCCATCTATTACAGTGGAACCACTCACCGTTAATGTTTTTGTTCCTGTGTTAAAAACTGTATTCACACCTATGCTTAAATTATTATTAATTACGGTTGAATTACTTATGGTGTGCGTTAATGTACCTCCAACACTTTGCATGCTAAAGTTATTGTATGTCGAGGAGCCACCAGCCGAATAAGAGAACGTTCCCGAACCAATAAATGTTAAATTATAATATCCCATTGGCGGAATCGTAAGAGAAATCCCCGACCAAGTAATTGAACATGTTTGGGGTATAAAAGTTCCGGCATTAGTTCCGCTTCCAGTAAAGGTTACATTGTTGTCGCTACCCCCAAATATCACTGATCCAGAGTTTATGGTTAGCGTTGTAAAAGTTAAGGTATTACTGATTCCGAAACTCATCTCTCCAGGAGAGATTGTAGAAACGATGAGTGGTCCGGCACTTACCGTTCCGTTGAACGCTGCCCAGCCGGCGGTTTTGCTAATGGTAACACTTCCTGTGGTTGTAAATTTGCCAATAAGCTGATTGTTCCCTCCGTTAAACGTAAAGTTTGAACTCCCTCCAATAACATTTGCACTTGTACCAACAGTTAAACTACCTCCTATGGTTATGGCAAAATTGTTTGTGCTTAAATTTCCGGCTATAATATTAATTCCATTTCCGGGAATTGTTTTTGCATTGTTTAAGGTAGTTGTTCCGGTTGTATTTATTTCTACACCACCACTTGTTGATAAAGATGTTGGCCACATGGCATCGGTAACGGTGCCGTTAACATTGGTAAATCGATACAACATGGTTGTACCGGGAGTATAAGTTCCTGATAAAGCTACAATGCCAATAAATTCTATTACATTACTTACTGTAGTAGATGCTTGAAAAGTTTTAGT
>CALRUR010000043.1:0-6928 GCA_943371425.1 Sphingobacterium thalpophilum | reverse complement strand
GTTTTTTCTGCTAATAGTTCGGCATATTTACCAAGTTTAAAAGCAGCATTGTTAATCGATTTTATTTTGAAGGCATTGCCATCATGCAGCTCCATTAATTGGCCCAATAATTTTAATGCAGAAACAATTTCTTTATTTGTTTTCATTATTATTCTATTACAGGGTTCATCAACAAACGAGTTTGTAAACCGCTGTTATTTTTTAACTGCTCAAAAGTTTTTGCATAAGGTAATAATGCTTTATACTCTTGAGGCATTAAGTATATCTTCGCTTCTTCTGTAAGTTTGTTCATGAATTTCTGAAAAGGATTCGAAATTTCTGGATAGTTCACAATTCTATATTCAGTAAGTTTCGCTTTTTTAACTGCTATTTCTATGGCATCTTCTTTATTTCCTAGCACATCTACTAAGCCTATATTTTTAGCATCTGTTCCGGTATACACTCTTCCGCTTGCAATTCTTAATACTGCATTTATATCCATCTCTCTACCTTCTGCAACTTTATTGGTAAAATCAGCATAAATACGATTTACTTCGTTTTGTATAATATTTCTTTCGGCAGGGCTTAAAGCTTTTGTGTAGTTTCCTAAATCTGCATATTCACCAACTTTTACTTGGTCGAACGTAATGCCTAATTTATTTTTGAAGAAATTTTCTGCATTAAATAAAATTCCGAACACGCCAATTGAGCCTGTAATGGTGGTTGGTTCAGCCACAATGGTATCGGCAGCACAAGCAATTAAATACCCACCTGAGGCAGCCACATCGCCCATTGAAACAATAAATGGTTTTGCTTTTTTTGCAAGTACTACTTCTCTCCAAATAACATCAGAAGCTAATGCGCTTCCGCCTGGTGAGTTTACGCGCAACACAATGGCTTTAATGCTTTCATCGAGTCTGGCTTTTCTAATGGCTTTAGAAATAGTTTCAGAACCAATCGTTTCTTCGTTTCCAGTTCCACTATTTATTTCACCACTCGCATAAATTACCGCAACTTTATTTTTTGATATTGAAATATTGGGTTTAGCCGATTTAGCGTATTGATGTAGGCTAACTAAATTCAGTTCTTTAATAGCCGATTGATTACTGCTTTTTACCAAGCGCATTAATAACTCGTCTTTATACGCAAGTCTGTCTGCTAATTTATGAGTTACTGCATCACCCGCATTTCTTACTTTTAATAACAAAGCAATATTTCTAACGCTGTCTTTTTCTAAGTTACGCGAAACAGCAATATTACTTACCATATGGTTAAATAAGGATTGTAGATAAACGTTTACTTGTAATTTATTAGAATCGCTCATACGATCGCTCATGTATGGTTCTACTGCACTTTTAAAAGAACCCACACGAATAATTTCTGGTTTTATTTCTAATTTTTCGAATGCATTTTTGAAAAACATGTATTGAGTGCTAAAGCCTTTTAGCTCTAATAAACCAGATGGATTTAAGTAAACACTATCTGCTACAGAAGAAAGGTAGTATGCTTTTTGAGAATAAAATTCGCTGTATGCATAAATAAATTTATCTGATTTTTTAAAACGTATAAGCGCGTTTCGAATTTCTTCAACAGTAGAGAGTCCTGCATTTATATCAGAAACGTCTAAATAAATTCCGTCGATATTAGGGTCCTTACTGGCTTTATCAATATTTTCTAAAATAGAGTTTAAGCCAAGTTTAGTACTAAAGCCATATTCTTCTAATCCTTCAAATGGATTGTCGGCGCTGCGCTCTACAATTTCTTCGTTGAGTTGTATGTGTAAAATACTATGGTTTTTTACGTCTATTTTTTGATCATCACTTAAACTCATTATACTGCCAATAATAAGTAAAAAGCCTACAAAAAAAAGCAGGAGTATCGAAAGGAATGCACCGATCATGGATGCAAAAACGTATTTAAAAAATTGTTTCATCTAATTAAGAATATATGCAATAATAATAATAAAATCCCTTTATTTTTACGCCAATGAAAGCGATTTTACTTTTAGGCAGCAACTTAGAGAACCCTCTAATACAATTAAGTACTGCAATTGAGCATTTAGACGGTTTAGGCAAGGTGCTAGGGTGTTCATCTGTTTATATAACAGCAGCATGGGGTAAAACAGACCAAGCAGATTTTTATAATCAGGCGGTAGAGCTCGAATTTGAGATGGCTCCATCAATTTTAATGAAAAGAATTATTGAGATTGAACAATTAATGGGCAGAGAGCGTATAAATAAATGGGAGCCACGAATTATTGATATTGATATAATTTGTATTGATGATTTAATAATTGAAGATGAAATGCTGAATGTGCCACACCCACATATGCACAATAGAATGTTTGTATTACAACCCTTTGCAGAATTAAATAATGGGTGGCAACATCCTATTTTAAAAATGAATGTAATAGAGTTAATACAAAATTGTAGCGATAAATTGGAGGTGCGAAAATTAACAATTGAATAAATTTTAGTAAGTTTGGTTATTAAGCTGAAAAAATATATCCCCCGATAGTGTCACAAATTTACAATCTCAGTTACTTGCAAGAAGTGTCTAAAGGCAACATTGCATTTATGTTAGATATGATACATATTTTTTTAACTAAAACGCCCGAAACGCTTGATTTACTTAAGAAAGAAGTAGAAACAAGTAATTGGGAAATGGTTGGATTTTATGCGCATAAACTAAAAGCTACGTATGCCTATATGGGTATGCTCGAATTAAAAGAATTGCTTGTAATGATTGAAAAATCGGCAAAGCAGATGGAGAATTTGCATGAAATACCGATATGGTTTTCATCTATTTACAAAGCTACCCAGCCTGCTCTCATAGAAATTTCGGAGCACAAGCAGTTATTAGAAAAAGCATTATAAATAATATAGTTATGAAAGTATTAATTGTTGATGATGAAGAAATGGCCATTAAGTTGGTGGAGCATCAGATGAAATTAGACGGGTTTGAGGTAATTACAAGTACTGACGGCAGAGAAGCAGTGGATTTAATAAAATCTCAGGAGCCAGATTTAGTAATTTCGGATATTATGATGCCTTTTATGTCTGGATTAGAATTATTAGAAATGATAAAAGCAGAGCAGAAAAAAATTCCAGTAATTTTAGTTTCAGCCTTAGACGATGTGGAGGTTATACAAACCGCTATTGGCATGGGTGCCGATGATTTTGTGATAAAACCTGTGAAGATGGATGAATTATCGCTAAGAATAAAAAGAGTGTTGGCCAACCATAACTTGGCTTAATAGTAGAAATATTACAATTAGGGCCACTATTTGGTAGCATTTTTGCTTATGCTTGAGCAAAAATTCGATTTATGAGAAGTATTTTTAGTTTTATTTTACTTACAGCACTGAGTTTGAGCGCATCTGCTCAATATAATTTTACAAAAATCAGTGATTTAGCAATAGGTAACAACAGGTATTCGAACATTTGGGGCTACACTCAAAACTATAAAGAGTACGCTTTGCTTGCCTGCCAAGGTTCATCGACATTAACAGATGCATGTGCTATTATTGATGTAACTACCCCTGCAAACCCTACTACATTATTTAAAGTACCCGGTCCGAACTCTTTATGGAGAGAAATTCGTACGTGGCAACATTATGCTTATGTAACCACCGAAGCATCCGATAATACATTTGGAATTACCATTGTTGATTTACAATATTTACCAGACAGTATTAAAACCAAGCAATACACAGCAGGAGGCATTATTAGTAATGTACATGCTTTGCATATTGAAGATGGATTTTTGTATTTGTATGGTGCAAACAACGCTGTTTCACAATCAGGTGCCTTAATATTAGACCTTACAGATCCTTGGAACCCAATAGTTGCAGGTGCATACACTAACAATTATGTACACGATGGTATTGTAAGAAATAATACCATGTATGCAGGTGAAATTTTTAACGGTACTGTTTCTATTGTGGATGTGAGTGATAAAAGTGCGCCAGTTGTAATTAACCAACAAGTTACGCCAAACGCATTTACGCATAATACATGGTTATCTACAGATTCGAAATATTTGTTTACCACCGATGAAAAAGCAGACGCTTTTGTAACCAGCTATGATATTTCGAACCCTTTAAATATTGTAGAGTTAGATAGATACAGAAGACCACCAGCAGGTGGAGCCATTCCTCACAACACTTATATAATGAGAGATTCTGCTGTTACAGGTACCAATACAGATTGGTTGCATACTTCTTATTATACCATGGGAACCACCATTGTAGATGCTGCAAAACCAGACAATTTGGTGGAGGTGGCACATTATGATACCAGCCCTTTAACTGGTAATGGTTTCCAAGGAGCATGGGGTGTTTACCCGTATTTACCATCCGGAAATGTATTGGTTTCTGATATGGAGTTAGGCTTGTTTGTTTTACAACCTAATTACCAAAGAGCATGTTATTTAGAAGGTATCATTACAGATTCAATTACAAATTTACCTATTCCAAATGCTCGAGTAACTTTTATAGGTAACTCACATATTAAAAATTCTAAAATTGATGGTTCATATAAAACAGGTATTGTAACAGAAGCAAATAATGCGGTTCGTTTTAGTGCTCCTGGATATCAAACTAAAGATTTAACGGTAACTCTAAGCAGAGCAATTGTTACAAACTTAAATGTAAAATTAAGCCCGGGTGCAAGCGGAATCGCTCATGATAAAACATTTAAGGGTAAAATTTACCCAAGTAATGTAATAAATGAGTTATATGTAGAAAACCCAAGCAATAAAAAATTACTTTTAGTAATTAATGATTTAAGCGGAAAGCTTATTAAATCTGAAACAATAGAAAGCGCAAAAGTAATGCTAAACGTTTCTGATTTAAAGGCAGGTGCTTATGTTGTTCAACTGCAAGAGGCAGATCAATTATTATTGACAGAAAAAATTATAAAACAATAAAAACAATTTTACTTACAAACTAAATGAAACGAATTATTAATTTATGTGTATTAGGATTACTTGCCTTGAGTACACAAGCACAAAACACAAATATTGTGCAGCGCTCAAGAGTTCCTTACCCAGGAACTTCTAATATTTGGGGGCATGTAGATACCACTGGTAAAGAATACGCATTAGTAGGAGCAAACAATCAATTATCTATTGTAGATGTAACCAACCCAGATGCACCTGTAAAGAAATTTGCAGTACCGGGGCCAAACTCTGCATGGAGAGAAATACGTACTTGGGGTAAATATGCATATGTAACTACCGAAGGTGGTGGTGGCTTAACCATTGTAGACATGCGTTTCTTGCCAGATACAGTTTATCATAAACAGTACACTGGAAACGGTACTATTAGCGGGCAATTAGATGCTATACATGCCTTACATATTGATAACGGTAAATTATATTTATATGGTGGCGATTTACAAGGCGGTAGAGCAAAAATATTTAGCTTAACAGATCCTTGGAATCCTAATTATTTAGGAACTGTATCTGATGATTATGTGCATGATGGTTTTGTGAAAAATGATACACTATATTCTTGTCAAATTTATGACGGTGTAATGGAAATTATTGATGCTACTAATCCTGCAGCACCCGTTATTATTGCCTCTCAGGTAACTCCTAAACAATTCACACACAACTCTTGGATGTCTACGAACGGAAAAGTGATGTATACAACAGATGAAGTAGAAGGATCGTGGGTAGCAGCATATGATATCAGCGATTTACAAAACATTAAAGAATTAGACAGATATATACATAATAATTCTGGTTCAATTGGTCATAATACTTATGTATTAAATAGTTCGAGTATAACTGGCCATGCTACCGATTTCTTATGGACATCTTATTATACAGATGGTATTACAGTAGTGGATGCTGCAAGACCAGATAATTTAGTAGAAATTGGAAATTTTGATTCCTCGCCGAATTTCTCTGGCGATGGTTTCCATGGTGCTTGGGGAGTGTATCCATATTTACCTTCTGGTAATGTATTAATTTCTGATATAGAAAGAGGTATGTTAGTTGTAACGCCAACCTACAAAAGAGCGTGTTATTTAGAAGGGGTAATTACAGATGCAATTACTAATGTGCCTATTGCAGGTGCAACCATTACTGTATTAGGTAAAGCTAGTTTAAATGGTACTACCAACTTATCTGGTGTATACAAAAATGGTACGGTTGATACTGGTACTTATGTGGTCGAAATTTCTAGTCATGGTTACGTAACCAGAACGGTAAATGTTGTATTAACTTCAGGTCAGGTTACTTCTTTAAATTTTGCATTGGGTAAGCAAGCTAATTTTCCATTCAATACTATATTAAGAGATTCTGCAGGTAATGCAATTATCGGTGCAAATGTTTTAATTCAGAATTCAGAATATACGTATGAAACAGTAACGAATGGTACTGGAGTAATAGATTTCCCGGTATTTTATGCTGGAAAATATGCAATGTACATTGGTAAGTTTGGATACCAAACTATATTTATTGATTCTACAGATTACTTAACTGTAAACGATATTCCGAATTTAAAATTAACAAAAGGATACGAAGATGATTTCTTCTTTGATTTCGATTGGCAAGTTGTATCTACGGCTACCACTGGAAATTGGGTGAAAGCAAAACCAATTCGTACTACGTTAAACGGAGTAATTGTAAACCCAGATGCTGATGCAACAGGTGATTTAGGTGACCAGTGTTATGTAACGGGTAACGGACAAGGTAATGTTACTTTCGATGATATTGATGGTGGTGTAGAAGTATTAACTTCTCCGGCCATGGATTTAACCACTTATACAAACCCACATATTAATTACCAACGTTGGTTTACCAATGTTACTGGTTCTGGAACTCCTAACGATACCTTTAGAGTTAGTATTTCTAATGGCTCTCAAATGGCGATGTTAGAAGAGTCGGTTGGTAACAATGTCGATAAAGGAAAATGGATTTCGAGATCGTACAGAGTAAC
>CALRUR010000042.1:0-7158 GCA_943371425.1 Sphingobacterium thalpophilum | reverse complement strand
AATGTTACGCATTTGAAACGAATCCGATTTCTAAACGCATTGCCGAAATACTATATCCTGAAGCAAAGATTTATAACAATTATTTTGAAACTTCTTTCTTGCAAGAGCCTCGATATACAGCTAGACTAAAAGACAAATTAACCTGGTTATCTGGTGCTCCATTTTCTTTAGTAATTGGCAATCCACCGTACGGTAAATACAAGAACAAATACAGCTCCTATTTCACTCGTCCAAAGATGCATCAAATAGAACTGTTCTTTATGTACCAGGGACTTCAGCTTTTAAAGCCAGGAGGACTATTGGTATTCATCACTGGTAGTAATTTCTTAAGAAACGGTATCACTTACCAAGGAGAAAAATTAGAGCTAGAAAAATATGCGCAGCTCTTAGATGCTTACCGATTGCCAGCCGTATTTAAATTCTCCAGCGTACCCACAGATATTATTGTGTTAAAAAGAATATAACCATGAATTACAAAAAAACGACTTTCCAGCCTCAAATGGTTTTTGATAAATCTGCTTACTCAGATTTAGAATCTAAAATTGATGAACTGGATGCAGAATTTAGAGTCAGAGAAATTGAAGTCACCTTTAACAAAGATGCTTACTTCTTTGGTAAGGTAAACAGCTCGGCCGATGTCACAAGTTTTATTCGGGAACGCATTCTAAAAGGTATTGAAGTACAAGAACACTTTTTTGCCATTTACTTAAACCAAGCAAATAAAATTATAGGCTATTACCACCACTCAACTGGTACCATCAATGCAACTATGGTGGACATTGAAATTGTAGCAGCAGTGGCGCTTAAAACGCTTGCCAAGGCAGTTATTATTTCTCACAACCATCCAAGCGGAAACCTTCAACCATCCGAAGCAGATAGAATCCTCACTAAGCGAATTAAGGATGCGCTGAAATTATTCGACATTCATTTAATGGATCATATCATTGTTACTCGTGATGGATATCTATCCTTCTCTGAACAAGGTGAACGAGCATTAGGCTCTATCTCTGATATACCAAATGACTTAGAGCAAAAACTTCGCTCAGAAATATTTGCTCAGCTCAAAAAAACCACGCAGGCTAATTCACCTAATTTATATGAGATTATTCAGTCCAAAGAGGGTTACCTGCAAGTAGAGAACATGATTATTGAAAAAGTATTACACGATCAAATGGTACCCGCTGCAATCATTCCTTTATTAGAATCTGAAATGCAATTAATCTAATGGACACCACCTCTCCAAAATATTTAAGAGCTCGCATTGATATGATTAGAGATATACTTTCTAAAACAGATGCAAAGGATTTTAACACCTCACTTCTTCGTAATGGAGTATATCCAAAAGACAGAGACGAGGAATCTTTAGTAGCTGTCTACATGAAGCAAAAGGATTATTCTAATGAACCGTTATCATTCTCTGAGCTCTGCACCTTCAATACTTGGTTTGCTTGGCACTCCGAAAAATTATGTGGTAGAGAAGAATACACCAGTAGCAGAGAATTCCCCATAACAATTAAGGGAACTGAATTTAATATTAAGAGCACGCTGCATCATGCACTAGGAGATTTTCAATTGATACTCCTGTTACCTGGTGAATGGTCAATCAAAATATTCAATCCTGAATATGAAGACTTCTTTGTTCAATATGCTTGTGGCAATTACATGATTCAAGTATTTACACATGGCATGGACTATAATTTTCAGATTACAAGCGGTGAGGAATTATTAGAGAATATTAATTACAGAAAAATTGAAGATGCAAATGAACATGCATTAAAATTCATGAACGAACATCCAATAGGAAATACCTCCTTGAGTGAATTAGAAATTGAGGCATTAGCACTTGAACTAGAAATGCAAATAAAAAGAATATGAGTTATCTATCAGGCATACAAAATTTAAACGGATTAGGTTCGCTTAATCCTTATACCTCCACCAACATTAGAGGCAACACTCACATCATAGAGCAGGTACTAAAGGAAGCGAACTCCTTGAAAGGACTGGGCGAAGTGGAAAATAAAAAACTATCTTTTTCTGAAGTAGTGGCCAAGTACAACAAAGGTATTACGGAAGCAGAAATTAAAGCATGGATTTGGTACAAACGCAGAATGGGCGTACCGATGAAAGGCTGGGAAACTTATTACATTAAAGGCACTGGCAAGGCACTAGAAGCACAGTTGATTGATTTAGTAAAAGCTGGAGCTTTGTTTTATCATGCTGGAGAGCTCATGCCTTTTCCGATTTATACCTACGGAAATATGTACGACCGATTGGTACAACTGGAGAAAGATAAAGAAGCAATTGAGAAGCATTTTGGATTAGAATGTTGGGAGCTGCACAAACAAGAGATAGAAAAAGCAAAACCTGAATTATTATCGGTTGAGAACACTGACGAGAAAGAACGTCCAATAATTACTGCTATTTCAGATTTTGCAGTAGATCCAAATTTGTTTTACATCTCTCAGGTTCGAGAGGAATTTATGGACTTAGAAAATGCAGAAGAGCTCAAAAAAGTAAACGGAAAAGTAGAACGCAAAAAAGAGCGAGAGAAAATAAACATCCGCTTTGATGGAGAAACAAAATATACCCTTCAGCATGTATTCATCAAATGGTTATTTACGCTAAATGCCGATACTGATTTTGAAAAAAGTGCTGCTATAGATATAGCCGACTATTACCTGGCTAATCGTTCGCTCCGAGATGATAAATTAACCAAGGAAGAAAAGGCGGAGATAAAAGCAAATGCTAGAATCGAGGGAGAAAAACTATTCTCTAAGTTCTTACATGAAGTACTAGCTTTTGAAGACCAGCAGAAACTAAACTATGCTTGGAACAGGATGTACAACGGCCAGTCGGACATCAACTATTCTAAAGTGCCTATTGGATTTGAATGTTCAGCACGATTTAAGTCAGGTATTTTACAGATTACCGACATCCAGCGAGAGGGTGTAGCATTCATGGAGGCAATGGGTTCAGGCATTAATGCTTTTGATGTTGGTGTTGGAAAAACAATGACAGCCATAGTCAATCTTGCGCATAATTTATATTCAGGAAAATGTAAACGGCCACTGATCGTAGTACCAAAACCGACCTATAAAAAATGGATGAATGAGATCATCGGTTATACTGATAAAAAAACTGGTGAACATGTTTCAGGCGTACTATCTCATACAGGCATTACGGTAAACGATTGGTATAATTTAGGAACGGAAGTAATCAGTAAAATAGACCTGAACAATCCAGTTGATGAGCGATCGATAACGATGGTTACTTACGAAGGGTTTAAACGATTAGGCTTTGGTGATTCTGTTTCAGATGAACTCTTTACCGAGCTGGTAAACATCCTTGGCCAGAGTAAAGAAAAATCTTCTCGAGACAAGGAAATCGAATACCAAAAGTTTAGAGAAATAATCGGCGTAGGTCAAAAGAACTCCATTGCCGACATTGACATACTAGGATTTGATTATGCTGTAATAGATGAGGCGCACCGTTGTAAAAATGTATTCTCCCAGGTAAAGAGTGATGAGGATGGAAATAAACGATACAACATTCAATCGGCAACTTCTGAAACTGGTCAGAAAGCGTTCCTATTACTAAGTTTCATTCAGCGCAAGTACGGTAGAAATACCATGCTCTTAACGGCTACTCCATTCTCTAATTCACCATTAGAGATATACTCCATGTTATCGCTTGTGGCGTATGATTCACTCAGAGATAATGGTATCTCAAGTTTGGATACTTTCTTTGATTTGTTTGTGCTGCCAACTGTAGAATGGGCAGCGAACTACAAAGAAGAAATAGTAGAAAAAGAAGTAATAAAAAGCTTTACCAACAGAAGGATATTACAGAAGCTAATCTACAATCACATCCTTTACAAAACAGGCGAAGAAGCTGGTGTCGTTCGTCCAAAGAAAATCAATTTACCCCTACTCTATAATTTTGAGAATGTAAAGGAACGTTTACCACAAGACAAGCAGGTGCTCACCTACATCAACATGACCCCGATGCAACGAGAGAACCAAAACGGAATCGTTGCAATGGCAAAGAAATCTACTCAAGGGAAACTCGACATGGGTAATTTGTTTCGTGCCCTGGCTTATTCCCTAGATAATGCACTGTCACCGTTTTTATTAAAAGGAACGCCTGAAGATTATAAAGATTTTGTGCAGCAAAGCCCGAAAATTGCTTACGTGATGGAGTGCATACGATCGGTAAAGACCTGGCACGAGAAGCATGATGAAACGGCAAGCGGACAAGTGATTTACATGAACCGAGGCAAATTATTCTTCCCATTAATTAAAGAATACCTCGAAAAAGAAATCGGTTATAAGCGAGGCGTGATGTATGATAAAACAAAGGTTGATGAAGTAGAAATAATTTCTTCAGAAATTAACGATACACGAAAAGAAATTATCAAAGAAGCTTTCTTGGATGGAGTAGTAAAAATCATTATCGGTACAGCTACTATTCGTGAGGGAATTGATTTACAAAAAAGAGGAACGGTTATCTACAACTGTTACCCTGAATGGAACCCTACGGATATTCGTCAGCTCGAAGGTCGTATTTGGAGACAAGGCAACCAGTTTAAATACGTAAGAATTGTAATGCCATTAGTGCAGGACAGTATGGATGTATTCGTATTCCAGAAGCTTGAAGAAAAGACATCTCGTATCAATGATATTTGGTTCAGAGGAGATAGGGGGAATGTGCTGGATTTAGAGAGTATAGATCCCGAAGAAATTAAACTGGCTCTAATTACCGATGTTGACCGATTGGTGAGAATGTTTTTCGACCAGGCGAAAGAGCAATTAACCAGAGAGCACAGAAAAATACTGATGGCGATAGAGGCTATCAAAGAAGTAGAAAAAGATATTACCGATTACAAAACGTATCGAGAGAAAAGCTTAGATGCGATACGCAATTTCCATACCTCACTAATGAATGCAACCTTCATGCAAGGGACTATGAAAGTTGCCGAAGATGGAGAAATAATAAACAAGCAATCTAAAAAGGGAAAAGAGCTCAAAGAAGACATTGAAGCCTTAATTAAGGCAACTGACCAACAGGATAAAGATATCCTCACTATGGGCAGGAAAATTGAATCCTCGTACACTTTACTTGGCGTTTACTTTCCTAACAGGTATTACTTAGCCTATTTCAAAGAATATGTGAGTAAGGTTCGTAAAACGGAGCGAACCATTCTTAAACCAAAAGGCTGTTCCTTAACGAGTGACTTAGCTCCCATCCTTGCACAATACGAAGCGGAGAAACAAAATCTATTATTGCAAGCAGAGGAATTTAAAGGAGAAGAAGATTCGCCTAAGTGGGCTTCACTTCGAGTAGAAATTCAACAAAAGAAATCTGCCCTTCAGGTAGAAGGAAGAAGTGCTGAAAGTAGAGCTGATGAATTTAACAGGCTGAATTATTTACTTGAATATCGAACAGCATCGCTACCTAGCGAAATCAAACAACCAATCAACCAATTAGAGCTTGAAGCTCTTGCATTAGAACTAGAACTTGACCTTATAAACTTTTAATCATGTTAACTACTAAAAACTATTTTTCAGAAACAGCAAATATAAATTGGGATGAATTACCTGAAGCACTGGCCAAAGGAAACAAACTAGTGCAAGGAGCTTCGGCGGAAAACTGGGCAGCTTACCATTCCAATGAAAACATTAAACGTGTGGTAGATGCTTACTTCATTAAACTAGAAGAGTACTTGGGGAAAAACAATGTAGTAACTCCTGAAAAGAAATTGCCTGAAGCAAGTAAAAAGAAAGTAGCAAAAAAAGAAACTAAGGTTTCTCCTCCAAAGCCTGCGCAAGCAAAAATAGTAAACTATAAAGGACTTAAAGTGGAGATTAGACCAGTATCAAAAACTTCTAAGATGTTTATGGTATGGGATATTTCAAAAGGTCAGCCATTCTCTAATGATCGTTTTGATTCGGTAGATGAAGCGAAAAAGTTCATTTCTGAAAATGAAATGGAGTTGGTTAAAACTGTTGAGCCAGAACCAAAAAAAGAATACGTTACCAAAGAAGTAGAACACATCGATTCGGATGTTCAGTTTATAAAACGATACGTGGCCATGCATGGAAAAGTAAAAACACAAATGCAAGTATTGAGCCTATTACATAGCCTTCAAAAGGCAATCGTAGAGCGCAGAATTACCAAAGATTCAGAATATGCAAAAGATATCAACCACATGCAAAGCCAGTTAATTAAATGCTATGAAATGATGGGCGATGCTATAGAAATTAAGCTAGAATCTAAAAGTCTTAAACGATATTTAGCCATTGCTAATTCAGAAGAAGTATTTGAATCAACTAAGTTCATCAAATCATTTATTAGTCTGAACGGAAAGAAAGGGGTTAAAGACAAAGCCCAGAAATTGTATGATCGTATGAAGAAAGCAGTAAAGAGTGGCAAACTTCAACCGACTGATAAATACGCAAAGAAACTTAATGATGCTTACGTATTATTAAAAGAATATATTGATAGCTCAAAAGAAATGCTATCTATTTCAAAGGCTGAACTAAGTGGCTTTGATATCTTCGAAAAAGATGAATTATTTGGCGAAGAAAATACAAAGGAAGTACAAGTGATTTCTTCCCAGGAACTCCTTAAAATGGAATTTGAAACCATAGGCCTCGAAGGTAAATATCGTGAGCTTATTGGTGATCCTTCAGTCGGATTTATGGCAATGGTTTATGGCTTACCTAAAAGTGGAAAATCTACTATGTGTTTAGACTTTGCAAAACACCTAGCACAGCATCATGGTAAAGTTCTATTCTGCCCAATAGAAGAAGGCTATGGATATACACTCCAGGAAAAGATAGATCGTTTAGGAGCGTCGCATCCTAACCTCTTTATTGCCGAGCAAGTTCCTGAAGATTTATCAGAGTTTGATTTTGTGTTTATTGATTCGGTATCTAAAGCAGCAATGGAAATATCCGATATAACTGCGTTACATAAAAAGTTCCCAAGAACGGCCTTTGTATTCATTTACCACTCTACCAAAGAAGGTAAGTTTAGAGGGGGGAATGAGCATGCACATGAAGTGGATGTGATTATCCAAGTAGAGAAGTATAAGGCATCTTCAACTGGCAGGTTCACTGCTAGTGGAATTATGGAAATCTAAGCCACATCCCATTT
>CALRUR010000041.1:0-7158 GCA_943371425.1 Sphingobacterium thalpophilum | reverse complement strand
AATGTTACGCATTTGAAACGAATCCGATTTCTAAACGCATTGCCGAAATACTATATCCTGAAGCAAAGATTTATAACAATTATTTTGAAACTTCTTTCTTGCAAGAGCCTCGATATACAGCTAGACTAAAAGACAAATTAACCTGGTTAACTGGTGCTCCATTTTCTTTAGTTATTGGCAACCCACCGTACGGAAAATATAAGAACAAATACAGCTCTTATTTCACTCGCCCAAAGATGCATCAAATAGAACTGTTTTTTATGTACCAGGGACTTCAGCTCTTAAAGCCAGGAGGATTATTGGTATTCATCACAGGCAGTAATTTCCTGAGAAACGGCATCACCTATCAAGGCGAAAAACTAGAGTTAGAAAAATATGCTCAGCTTTTAGATGCCTACCGATTGCCAGCCGTATTTAAATTCTCGAGCGTACCTACAGACATCATTGTTTTAAAAAGAATATAAACATGAATTATACCCAAACGACTTTCCAGCCTCAAATGGTTTTTGATAAATCTGCTTACTCGGATTTAGAATCGAAAATTGATGAACTTGATGCAGAATTTAGAGTACGAGAAATTGAAGTCACCTTTAACAGGGATGCTTACTTCTTTGGTAAAGTAAACAGTTCGGCCGATGTCACAAGTTTCATTCGTGAGCGCATTCTAAAAGGTATTGAAGTACAAGAACACTTTATTGCCATTTACTTAAACCAGGCTAATAAAATTATAGGCTATTACCACCACTCTACTGGCACCATCAATGCAACTATGGTTGATATTGAGATAGTAGCAGCAGTGGCGCTTAAAACGCTTGCCAAAGCAGTTATTATTTCTCACAACCATCCAAGCGGAAACCTTCAGCCATCTGAAGCAGATAGAATTCTTACCAAACGAATTAAAGATGCTCTGAAATTATTCGACATTCATTTAATGGATCATATCATCGTCACTCGTGATGGATATCTATCCTTCTCTGAACAAGGTGAACGAGCATTGGGCTCTATCTCTGATATACCAAATGATTTAGAGCAGAAACTACGCTCAGAAATATTTGCTCAGCTCAAAAAAATCACGCAGGCTAATTCACCAAATATATTTGAGATTATTCAGTCCAAAGAGGGTTACCTGCAAGTAGAGAATATGGTTATCGAAAAAGTATTGCATGACCAAATGGTACCAGCTGCAATCATTCCATTACTTGAATCTGACATGCAATTAATCTAATGGATACGACCTCGCCAAAGTATTTAAGAGCTCGTATTGATATGATTCGGGATGTACTTTCCAAAACAGATGCAAAAGATTTTAACACCTCGCTTCTTCGTAATGGAGTATATCCAAAAGATAGAGACGAGGAATCTATTGTAGCTGCTTATATGAAACAGAAAGATAATTCCAATGAACCTTTGTCATTCTCTGAGCTCTGCACATTCAACACCTGGTTTGCTAGGCATCCTGAAAAGATATGTGGCAAAGAAGAATACACCTCAAGCAGAGAATTTCCTATTACTATTAAAGGCAGTTTGGTGGAGATTATTAGCACACTAAACTATGCGCTTGGTGATATGCAATTGATACTGGAATTACCAGGCGACTGGATGATTAAAACTTACGACCCTGAATACGAAGACTTCTTCGTGCAATATAGATGCGGTAACTACATGATACAAGTATTTACGCATGGAGTAGATTATAACTTCCAAATACATAATAGAGATTTTATACTGGAGAACATTAATTACATGAGCGTATCGGATGCAATCGAGCATGCACTAAAATTTATGAACGATCATCCAGTAGGTAATACCTCCTTGAGTGAATTAGAAATTGAAGCATTAGCACTTGAACTAGAAATGCAAATAAAAAGAATATGAGTTATCTATCAGGCATACAAAATTTAAACGGATTAGGTTCGCTGAATCCTTATACCTCTACTAACATTAGAGGCAACGCTCACATCATTGAGCAGGTACTAAAGGAAGCCAATTCCTTGAAAGGACTGGGCGAAGTGGAAAATAAAAAACTATCATTCTCTGAGGTAGTAGCCAAGTACAACAAAGGGATTACGGAAGCTGAAATTATAGCATGGATTTGGTATAAACGCCGAATGGGCGTACCGATGAAAGGCTGGGAACCTTATTACATTAAAGGTGCTGGCAAAGCATTGGAAGCTCAGTTATTTGATTTAGTAAAAGCGGGAGCTCTGTTTTATCATGCTGGAGAACTTATGCCTTTTCCGATTTATACTTACGGTAATATGTACGACCGATTGGTACAACTGGAGAAAGATAAAGAAGCAATCGAGAAGCATTTTGGATTAGAATGTTGGGAGCTGCACAAGCAAGTAATAGAAAAAGCGAAACCCGAATTGTTATCGGTTGAAAACACAGACGAAAAAGAACGTCCAATCATTACTGCTATTTCAGACTTTGCAGTAGATCCTAATTTGTTTTACATTTCTCAGGTTCGTGAGGAATTTATGGACTTAGAAAATGCGGAAGAGCTCAAAAAGGTAAATGGAAAAGTAGAACGCAAAAAAGAGCGAGAAAAAATAAACATCCGCTTTGATGGCGAGACTAAGTACACCCTTCAGCATGTATTCATCAAATGGTTATTTACGCTCAATGCCGACACTGATTTTGAGAAAAGTGCTGCCATCGATATAGCCGACTATTACCTGGCTAATCGTTCGCTCCGAGATGATAAATTAACCAAAGAAGAAAAGGCGGAGATAAAAGCCAATGCTAGAATTGAAGGAGAAAAACTATTCTCTAAGTTCTTACATGAAGTACTAGCTTTTGAAGACCAGCAGAAACTAAACTATGCTTGGAACAGGATGTACAACGGCCAGTCGGACATCAACTATTCAAAAGTGCCGATTGGCTTTGAATGTTCAGCACGATTTAAGTCGGGTATCTTACAAATCACCGACATCCAGCGTGAAGGAGTTGCTTTCATGGAGGCAATGGGCTCAGGCATCAATGCCTTTGATGTAGGTGTTGGGAAAACGATGACAGCCATAGTCAATCTTGCGCATAATTTATATTCGGGAAAATGTAAACGGCCACTAATCGTAGTACCAAAGCCCACTTACAAAAAATGGATGAATGAAATTATCGGTTATACTGATAAGAAAACTGGCGAACATGTTTCAGGCGTATTATCTCATACAGGCATAACGGTGAACGATTGGTATAATTTAGGAACGGAAGTAATCAGTAAAATAGACCTGAATAATCCAGTTGATGAACGATCGATAACAATGGTTACCTATGAAGGATTTAAGCGATTAGGTTTCGGGGATTCTGTTTCCGATGAACTTTTCACTGAGCTGGTGAACATCCTTGGTCAGAGCAAAGAAAAATCTACTCGAGACAAAGAAATCGAATACCAAAAGTTTCGAGAAATGATCGGCGTGGGTCAAAAGAATTCTATTGCCGACATTGATATACTTGGATTTGATTACGCTGTAATAGATGAAGCGCACAGGTGTAAAAATGTATTCTCCCAGGTAAAAAGTGATGAAGATGGAAACAAACGATATAACATTCAATCGGCAACATCTGAGACTGGTCAGAAAGCGTTTCTTTTACTAAGTTTCATTCAGCGCAAGTACGGTAGAAATACCATGCTCTTAACCGCTACTCCATTCTCTAATTCGCCACTTGAGATTTATTCCATGTTATCGCTCGTAGCGTATGATTCGCTGCGTGATAATGGTATCTCAAGTTTGGATACATTTTTTGATTTGTTTGTACTGCCAACCGTAGAATGGGCAGCAAACTACAAAGAAGAAATAGTAGAAAAAGAAGTCATAAAAAGTTTTACCAACAGAAGGATATTACAGAAACTTATCTACAATCATATTCTCTACAAAACAGGTGAAGAGGCAGGCGTAGTTCGTCCGAAGAAAATCAATTTACCCTTGCTTTATAATTTTGAAAATGTAAAGGAACGTTTGCCACAAGATAAGCAGGTACTCACGTACATCAACATGACACCAATGCAACGAGAGAACCAAAACGGAATCGTAGCAATGGCTAAAAAATCTACTCAAGGCAAACTTGACATGGGTAATTTGTTCAGGGCCCTGGCGTATTCATTGGATAATGCACTATCTCCATTCTTGTTAAAAGGAACGCCTGAAGGTTATAAAGATTTTATTGAGCAAAGTCCCAAGATTGCTTACGTGATGGAATGCATACGATCAGTAAAGACCTGGCACGAAAAGCATGACGAGACGGCCAGCGGACAAGTGATTTACATGAACCGAGGTAAATTATTCTTCCCATTAATTAAAGAATACCTCGAAAAAGAAATCGGTTACAAGCGAGGCGTGATTTATGATAAAACCAAGGTAGATGAAGTAGAAATTATTTCTTCAGAGATTAATGATACCCGAAAAGAAATTATTAAAGAAGCATTCTTGGATGGGGTAGTTAAAATCATTATCGGTACAGCGACTATTCGTGAAGGGATTGATTTACAAAAAAGGGGAACTGTTATTTACAACTGTTACCCTGAATGGAATCCAACTGATATTCGTCAGCTCGAAGGACGTATTTGGAGACAAGGCAATCAGTTTAAATACGTAAGAATTGTAATGCCATTAGTGCAGGACAGCATGGATGTGTTCGTATTTCAGAAGCTTGAAGAAAAGACATCTCGTATCAATGATATTTGGTTCAGAGGAGATAGGGGGAATGTGCTGGATTTAGAGAGTATAGATCCCGAAGAAATTAAACTGGCTCTAATTACCGATGTAGACCGATTGGTAAGAATGTTTTTCGATCAGGCAAAAGAACAATTAAGTAGAGAGCACAGAAAAATACTGATGGCGATAGAAGCTATTAAAGAAGTTGAAAAAGACATCTCCGATTATAAAACGTACCGAGAGAAAAGCTTAGATGCCATTCGCAATTTCCATACTTCGCTAATGAACGCAACCTTCATGCAAGGAACGTTCAAGGTTGCTGAAGATGGAGAAATAATTAACAAACAGTCCAAAAAAGGAAAAGAGCTCAAGGAAGACATCGAAGCTTTAATAAACGCTACTGACCAACAGGATAAAGATATCCTCGCTATGGGCAGGAAAATTGAATCCTCGTACACTTTACTTGGCGTTTACTTTCCAAACAGATATTACTTATCGTACTTCAAAGAATACGTGAGTAAGGTTCGAAAAACGGAGCGAACAATTCTTAAACCAAAAGGATGCTCTTTAACGAGCGACTTAGCTCCCATCCTTGTGCAATATGAAGCGGAGAAACAAAACTTATTGCTGCAAGCAGAGGAATTTAAAGGAGAAGAAGATTCGCCAAAGTGGGCATCCCTTCGAGTAGAAATACAACAAAAGAAATCAGCCTTGCAGGTAGAAGGAAGAAGTGCTGAAAGTAGAGCTGAAGAATTTAACAGGCTGAACTATTTGCTTGAGTATCGTACAGCATCACTCCCTACCGATATCAAACAACCAATAAACCAATTAGAGCTTGAAGCTCTTGCATTAGAACTAGAACTTGACCTTATAAACTTTTAACCATGTTAACTACTAAAAACTACTTTTCAGAAACGGCAAATATAAATTGGGATGAATTACCTGAAGCACTGGCCAAAGGAAACAAATTGGTGCAAGGAGCATCGGCGGAAAATTGGGCAGCTTATAATTCTAATGAAAACATTAAGCGAGTGGTGGATGCTTACTTCATTAAGCTTGAAGAGTACCTGGGCAAAAACATAGAAGTTGCTCCTGAAAAGAAATTACCTGAAGCTAGTAAAAAGAAAGTAGCAAAAAAGGAAATTAAAGTTACTACACCAAAGCCTGCACAAGCAAAAACACTAAACTACAAAGGGCTTAAAGTAGAGATTAGACCAGTTTCAAAAACTTCTAAAAGATTTATGGTTTGGGATGTTTCAAAAGCTCAAGCATTTTCTAACGATCGTTTTGATTCGGTAGATGAAGCTAAAAGGTTCATAACAGAAAATGAAATGGAGCTGGTTAAATCTATTGAACCAGAACCTAAAAAAGAATACGTTACCAAGGAAGTAGAACACATCGATTCGGATGTTCAGTTTATAAAGCGTTATGTGGCCATGCATGGAAAAGTAAAAACACAAATGCAAGTATTGAGCCTATTACATAGTTTGCAAAAAGCAATTGTGGAGCGCAGAATTACCAAAGATTCAGAATACGCTAAAGATATTAACCATATGCAAAGCCAGTTAATTAAGTGCTATGAAATGATGGGCGATGCCATTGAAATTAAGTTAGAACCTAAAAGCCTAAAACGATATTTGGACATCGCTAATTCTGAAGAAGTATTTGAATCCACTAAGTTTATCAAATCATTTATTAGTCTGAATGGAAAGAAAGGAGTAAAAGACAAAGCTCAGCAATTATACGATCGTATGAAGAAAGCAGTAAAGAGTGGCAAGCTTCAACCGACCGATAAATACGCAAAGAAACTAAACGATGCTTACGTAATTTTGAAAGAATATATTGATAGCTCCAAAGACATGCTATCAATATCAAAAGCTGAACTTAATGGTTTTGATATCTTCGAAAAAGATGAATTATTCGGTGAAGAAAAAGCAAAAGAAGTACAAGTAATTTCTTCCCATGAACTTCTTAAAATGGAATTTGAAACCATAGGCCTCGAAGGTAAATATCGTGAGCTTATAGGTGACCCTTCTGTCGGATTTATGGCAATGGTTTATGGCCTTCCAAAAAGCGGAAAATCGACCATGTGTTTGGACTTCGCAAAACATCTAGCACAGCATCACGGCAAGGTGCTATTCTGCCCAATTGAAGAAGGCTACGGTTATACTCTTCAGGAAAAAATAGATCGTTTGGGAGCATCGCATTCAAACCTCTTTATTGCCGAGCAAGTACCAGAAGATTTATCAGAGTTTGATTTTGTGTTTATTGATTCGGTATCAAAAGCTGGAATGGAAATAGCAGACATTACAGCCCTACATAAAAAGTTTCCAAGAACAGCATTCATATTCATCTACCACTCTACCAAAGAAGGTAAGTTTAGAGGGGGGAATGAGCATGCACATGAAGTGGATGTGATTATCCAAGTAGAGAAGTATAAGGCATCTTCAACTGGCAGGTTCACTGCTAGTGGAATTATGGAAATCTAAGCCACATCCCATTT
>CALRUR010000040.1:0-7214 GCA_943371425.1 Sphingobacterium thalpophilum | reverse complement strand
ATATACATGGCCGAAAAAGATACTACCAAAGGCTTAGAATATATTGCTTTAGGTAGAACTGCATTCCCAGGAAACAATGCTTTAATGATTGATGAGCTAAATGTGTACATGGGCCGAGGTCAATCTAAACTGATGATAAGCAAAATGGAAGAAGCAGCGAATGCAGACTCCACTAATAAAACTTTATGGTTTGCATTAGGCGCTACTTATGATAATATGGGAAAGAGACTTAATGCAGAAACTGCCTATAAAAGAGCTTTATCCATAGATTCAATGTATTTTGATGCCTTGTATAACTTAGGAGCTATGCATTACAATGCTGCTGTAGAAATTTATAATAAGGTAAAAGATTTACCAATGAGCAAGGAGAAAGAGTACAACGCTGGTAAAACAAAGTATACGGCATTGTTCAACAAATCTCTGCCATACTTAGAAAAAGCATTAGAAATTCAGTCAAACGATTTAAATACCTTAGCATCTTTAAAAGAGATTTACGCAAAGCTAGATATGTTTGCTAAATCAACAGAAATGAGAAAGCGTATTGAAGTATTGAATAAAAGTAAAAAGTAAAGATCGCAGAGACGCAAAGATCGCAGAGACGCAGAGAGAAGGCTCATCATACAGATGAGCCTTTTTTCGTATTGTCGTATAGTCGTTTAATCGTTTTTCCATAGAACCAAATCTTCCAATTACTCCAATAGGCAAGTCCTCAGCGCCTCAGCCTTATCTGCGTCTCCATTATTTACTTAACATAATATTAATTATAAGACTGATTCGTGTGCTCGTTTGCTCATCAATTCATGTGCTCATAATTGCATCCATTAGCATACGAGCACACGAGCATATGAGCATATGAATATTTTTTTTGGAATTTAAAAACTAATGTGCTAATTTGTATTTTATTAACAATTATTATTATTACAATGCTTAAAGGTAAAATTAAATTTTTCAATGACTCTAAAGGATTTGGATTCATTGTGCCAGAAGATGGTAGTTCTGAAGTGTTCGTTCACACTACAGGTCTTATTGACAAAGTTAAAGAAAATGATGAAGTACAGTACGAGGTACAGCAAGGTAAAAAAGGAATCAATGCTGTAAACGTGCGTTTAGCATAAGTGTTTAAAGTACCTTCTAACTAATTTCGCCCCGACTAACCATCGGGGTTTTTTTTTGAATTATTTCCAAATTTTTACATTTCATCCTAATTTCTCTTATTATCTTGCAAGCATATAATAACAGCAAACACCCTCCAAAAAAATGACAGTAAAAAGAAATGCCGCATTAGGTTTCATTTTCATAACCATATTAATAGACGTTATCGGAATTGGAATTATTATACCAGTAGTTCCTAAGCTTATTGCCGAACTTACAGGTTCCGGATTATCCGAAGCTTCTAAATACGGTGGTTTGCTGATGTTTGCCTACGCCGTTATGCAATTCATTTTTTCGCCAATAATGGGCGGATTAAGTGATCGTTACGGTCGCCGACCAGTATTATTACTTTCTTTACTAGGCCTAGGAGTCGATTATATTTTTATGGCCTACGCTCCTACGCTTGCTTGGTTATTTGTAGGTCGTTTAATTGCTGGTATGGCCGGCGCTAGTTTTACCACAGCCACAGCATACATTGCCGATATTAGTACACCAGAAAAGCGTGCTCAGAACTTTGGTTTAGTGGGCGCTGCATTCGGTTTAGGTTTTATTGTGGGTCCAATTATTGGTGGTTTAACCGTAGAATTTGGTTCGAGAGTTCCGTTTTTTGTAGCCGCAACGCTTACTTTATTAAATGTTTTATACGGATATTTTATTCTACCAGAATCATTATTAAAAGAAAATCGCCGTAAGTACGAATGGTCGCGTGCCAACCCAATTGGCTCTTTAATGCACTTGCGTAAATACCCTGTAGTTTCTGGCTTGGTATCTTGCTTTACCTTAATATACATTGCTGGCCACGCTGTACAATCTAACTGGACCTATTATACCATGCTCAAATTCAATTGGAACGAAGCTTGGGTGGGTTATTCATTAGGTTTTGTTGGGCTATTAGTGGGTATTGTACAAGGTGGATTAATACGTGTAATTATCCCTAAAATTGGGCAAAATAATTCTGTTTATTTAGGCTTGGCTTTATATAGTTTAGGGATGGTACTATTCGCTTTTGCAAGTACTAGTTGGATGATGTTTGTGTTTTTAATTCCTTACTCCTTAGGCGGAATTTGCGGCCCTGCATTACAAGGTATTATTTCTACTCAAGTACCAGATAACGAACAAGGCGAATTACAAGGAGCCTTAACCAGTTTAATGAGTGCCACCTCTATTATTGGGCCCTTATTAATGAACGGATTGTTCGCATATTTTACAGGAGCCAACACTCCGTATTATTTTCCTGGTGCACCGTTTATATTAGCCTCTGTATTATGTGTGTTGAGTACTTGGTTTGCCTATTATAACTTGTCTGGACTTAAGGCTCGTAGAGCCTAAATTCTAGATATTAGATACTAGATACTAGTCGTTAGACGGGAGATTGGTGGAAAAAAGAAAATAGAAAAAAGAAAATAGAAAAAGGTAATAAGCGATAATAGTGCTAGTTTGATAAACTGCTCTTAGCTCCTTGCTCTTAGCTATAAGTCTAATACAATCTTTAGATTCTCTCTTAAGGCTATTACTTGTTCTTTCTTTAGTATCCCAATTTTCTTAATAAATCGTTTGTTATCAATAGACCGTATTTGATCTATTAATACATCGCTTGCTTTATTTAATTGTTTATCATTTAAATGCAAACGTAAAATGGTTGATTCGGTAACTACATTTGTGCTTATTGGGCAAATAATAGTTGATAGGTGTACATCATTCAATAAATCCGTTTGAATAATAACTACTGGTCTGGTTTTACCAGGCTCTGTACCAATGCTTGGATTTAAATCGGCAAGCCAAATTTCATATTGTTTAATTTCCATCTATCAACAGTTCAAAATCCTTCAACACATCCATAGAATCTTTGCTAGTTAACTTAGATTCCCTAACTAATTGAGCTTTTAATAGTTTCTTTTTATTGTAAAGGTTGTAAATTTTTACAGCCTCGTTAATGTATCTATTCCTTGTTAAATTCATTTTTGAAGTAATTTTTTCGGTTTCATCGAATATATCTTCGTCGAGTTTTAAAGAGAGAGTTTTCATGTGTATGTTTTTACAAAAGTATATACTTTTTGTGTATACTGCAAGTTTTCGATCATTCGAAACTTCGAAATTTCAAATATTCTACCTTATTTTGCCCTATATAAGCCCCGCAATGGCGGTGCCCTCATTCATAATTCATAATTCATAATTCATAATTCAATTTATGCATAATCTAGATCGTGTTTACAAAATGAAATTTGCCGGTGTGTATCCATTATACATACAAAAAGCAGAGAAAAAAGGTCGTACTAAAAACGAAGTAGATGCTATTATTTATTGGCTTACAGGGTATGATGAAAAAGGCTTGCAAAAGGTGTTAGAACTGGGTACAGATTTCGAACATTTCTTTACGAATGCTCCTAAAATGAACCCTAATGTTCATAAAATTACCGGACTTATTTGCGGTTACAGAGTAGAAGAAATTGAAGACCCCATTATGCAAAAAGTTCGGTACTTAGATAAACTAGTAGACGAACTAGCCAAGGGCAAAACTATGGAGAAGATACTCCGTAGTTAAGAGCGAAGAGCTTGGAGTTTTTAGCAATGTCTTGCTCAATCGTAATGTCGTAAAGTCGTATAATCGTATATTCGCCCTATGTCCATTCGCCAACAACTCCAAAAAGAATTCTCAAAAATGAACAGCGTTAAAGTTGCCCTTATAGTGGGCGCAAACGAAGAGTTGTTTGCAGAATTGATGGATTGTTTACAAGAAGATGATCCTGAAATTGCTCGCAGAGCTGCTTGGGCAATTAGTTTTTGTTTTGAAAAACACTCTTTTTTATTCGATAAATATGTTTCTGTATTTGTCGATATTATGAATAATACTTCTTGCCATGTAGCGGTAAAAAGAGCTGCCACTCAAGCATTGCAGTTTATGGAAATACCCGAAGAGTTGGAAGGCATTGCGTACGATTATGGAATGTTTATCTTAAACAACCCCGATGAAGGAGTTGCCGTAAAAGCCTACACTTTGCAAATACTACAAAACATAGTACTTAAATACCCAGAGCTCAAACAAGAACTCGTACAACTTGTTGAAGATAAGATGCCATTTGAAACACCCGCTTTTAAATCGCGCGGAAAAAAACTCTTGAAGCATCTGAAATAAATGAGTACACAATTACATAAGCAAATGAGCACGCGAACAAATGAGCAAACGAACCTTATCCTGTACGACGATGCTTGCAATATGTGCAAAGCTTCTGTTCAATTTTTGCGCAACAAAGATAAACATCTACGTTTGCAATTTATGCCGCTTGATAGTGTAGATGCTCGCAAGGAACTAAAGAATATTGGCATCTCCTTTATGCAAAAAAATACCGTGTATTTCATTCATCAACAAAAAGCATACATAAAATCCACAGCAGTACTCAAAGCCTTATCTGTATTACCATTCCCCTACTCTACTCTTAGCTATTTGCAAGTATTTCCTCTATTTATTCGCGATGGAGTGTATAATATCATCGCTAAAAACCGACACAAGTTTTATTAATTGTACACTGTATTTTGTACATTGTACTAAGTACAGCATACAATGTACTTTAGATTATATGAAATATATCCGATTGTCAATTATTTTCCTTGTATTAGCCCTTAGTGCTTGCGACAAAGATAAAAATGCTCCAAGTTTAGTGAGTCCTGATTTAAATTTAATGTTTGTAAACGGCGATTATATCACCAACGATGCAGATGCTCAATTAACTGCCGTTCAAGAAAACTTTCATATATATATTGTATTTCCACCAGACACAACACCAAAATTAATAGTTGGTACTTCGGGTTTTGTATCTGCAAAATTTCGGTATAATGTAAACGATCGAATTTCTGTTGGCAACATGATGTTTAATGGTGACACCGTTCCTTATAACCCCTACTATGGTTACCATAGTAATTTCGATACAAGCTTTACCGCTGATGTTTTCAAATTTGGTGCTAATTGGAGTTTCGACGGGAACCCAAGTTTGGGTTTTTCTGGCGGATCAATGAATAACAGCGGTAATATTCCAACATTAACCTTAGATACTGTTTTAGAGAGGTATAAAAAAGCAGAAGGGTTAAACATTAACATAAAATCGACAAACTTAAACTGCAATAAACTTGTAGTTGCCATTAAAAAAGGTGATTCTGTTTTGATTGCGAAAGAACTAGATCCACTAAGTACCACCATAAATCTTAGTCCGAACGAACTATCAGCATTACCTTCTAACGATTCTTATGATTTAATTATTAAAGCTAAAAATTATATAGTAATGGTTAATAATAATAAAAAGTACTACTACCTAAACGAAATAAATAACATCCACTATTTCGTATTAGACTAGCAAAAATATTTATCAATCTGAATATGTAATTATTTAAAATCCCCTAACCTAAAAATCCTTCCTCGCTCGCCATTCATAATTCATAATTCATAATTCAAAATTACCCCTCAAACTCCTTCTTCATACTCTCCACAATCTCAAACACCGCCGGGCAGTACAAGGTATTTACCAAGGTAACATCCATTATACTTCTAAACTGTTTATCGCCTGTATGTGGGTAACCTCTGCAAGCCTCTGGTCGAGCAATATAAACGCTGCATTTATTATCGCCTTTTAAAAACGGACAAGGGGCACCGTGGTGTACGAAATCTCCTTCTTCATCCATTTCCAAATAACGCTCCATAAATACTTTAGGCTTAATGCCAAGGTGTTTAGATAAGCGTCGAATATCTTCTGGTTCAAAAGTTGGACTTATGGTTTTGCAACAACCAGCACAGTCTAAACAATCAATCTTTTCGAAAGCATCGTTGTGTGCTTTGTCTACAATTTCTTGTAAATCTTTTCTCCTGGTTTTTTTTAATACCGCAAAAAACTCTTCATTAGTTGCATGTTCTTTTTTCGCTTTACGCGCAAAAGCTTTTAAATCTATTTGCTTTACAGCCATTATAATGTTACTCCCAATTCTTTAATAATATGATCTGCTTTGTCTACTTTTTGTGCTACCCATAAAACGTAACGTATATCACATCCTATAGATCGAGAGTACAGTTCGTTCCAAGCAAAATCGTTAATAGTTGCTTCGTAAGATCTATCAAAATTAACTCCAATTAAATTACCATTTTCATCTAAAATAGGGCTACCAGAATTACCTCCAGTAGTATCCATGTTATATAAAAAGGCAACCGGTACATCTTTCCCATCTTTAGTGGTAAAACTTCCGAAGTCTTTGTTTTTATAGAGTGCTCTAATTACAGGCGGTAAATAATACTCGCCAGAGGGCTGCCCTTTTTCTATTAAACCCGTAAGTGTAGTAGTGGGTTTCATATACGTAGCATCTACCGGTGTATACCCTTTTACATAGCCATACGTTAAGCGCAAAGTACTATTTGCATCGGGTATAAAATCGGTTTTTTTATACAGTATACTTACGTTTACAAAATCTGCTAAATAGGTATTTAATTTACCGTTTCTTGCTTTACGAATCTCGTTCATTTTTTGTACTTCTGCATTTGCATTGCTGGCTAAATCGAACATCGGGTCTTTTACTTTCATAAAATCTTTCAATGGCATATCCAATACACCCATTACCACTTCTGGCATAATAAAGAACGATTTGCTGAACAAAGTATTAATGTACTTATCAACCGAAGCGTCAAAATTTTTCTGTTTAGCAACATCAAACTTCGGAATAAAATTAAACCTCTCTTTTTCCGATAGTTTTAAGCCATCCAAAATCGCACGCTTTAGTAAACGTTTATCGGTTTCTAATACAAAGGTTTCATACTGTGTATCCAATTGTTTTTTAATAGCCGCTTTGCTATCTGCAAATAATTTTTCTTGTTCGGCCACAGGAGCTTTCGCAATTTTTGTGCGCAAATTATTCATAATATTTGCTGCACTTAAGGCATTAGAACTTGGTATAAATTGGTCGAGTTGTAAGAATTTATTAGCATCTGCAAATACTTCATTATACACCATGTCTATGTTATTTAACATCGCACCGTACTTAGCTTTCAATCCTGCATCGGCATCTATAAACTTTTGCAATTCTTTTTC
>CALRUR010000039.1:0-7288 GCA_943371425.1 Sphingobacterium thalpophilum | reverse complement strand
AAAAAAAGCACGTTCGATGAAAATCAAACGTGCTTTTTTTATTAATACGATAAATTAATATTCGTCTTCGTTAAAAAAGAAGTCGTCTTTTGTCGGATAATCTGGCCAAATTTCCTCAATATTTTCATATGGTTCGCCATCGTCTTCTAAGGCTTGTAAGTTTTCTATCACTTCTACAGGCGCTCCAGAACGGATTGCATAATCAATTAATTCATCTTTAGTTGCCGGCCAAGGCGCATCTTCTAAGTGTGATGCTAGTTCTAATGTCCAATACATAGTTTAATAATTTTTATAGTTTCCTATGATTTTTCCGCAAATCTATAATAAAATAGGATATATCAAACAAGTGTTTAAATGTTTATAAAAAATCAATCATTTATTAACCCTTGGTATCCATTTATATTCTTCAACGCCCAAATCTGATGCTACTTTACGCGAAAGTGTAAATAAATAATCCGATAACCTATTTAAATAACGTATTCCTCTGTCGTCTACGTATGATATTTCGGCTAAATGCACCGTAATTCGCTCTGCTCTACGGCATACCACCCTTGCTAAATGGCAAAAAGATACAATTGTATGTCCACCAGGCAATATAAAATTCTTTAGCTCTGGTAAACCTGCTGTCATCTTATCCATCTCGCTTTCTAAAAAAGTGATGTCTTCTTCATGCAAATCTGGTATCAACATCTTAGATTTTTCTGGATCGGATGCTAAACTAGAACCAATAGTAAACAAACGATCTTGAATTTCTTTTAATACCTCTTTGTACTCAGCACTAATTTCCTGATCTCTAATCAATCCAATATAAGAATTCAACTCATCTACCGTACCATAGGCCTCAATGCGTATATGGTGCTTTGGTACCCTTACACCTCCTATTAAAGAGGTCTGCCCCTTATCTCCTGTTTTAGTATAAATTTTCATGTTATGCAATTCTATCTAACACACTTGTAATGTTTGTGTTTACTTGGTCACTCTCTATTTCACCATCACGCATCCGAACAATTCTGTGCGCATGCTTTGCAATATCTTCTTCGTGTGTTACCAGAATAATAGTATTGCCTTTTTGATGAATAGTTTCTAGTAAACCCATAATTTCGATAGATGTTTTAGTATCTAAATTTCCGGTAGGTTCATCGGCCAAAATAATAGAGGGGTTATTTACCAATGCTCTTGCTACGGCTACTCTTTGCCTCTGTCCGCCAGAGAGTTCGTTAGGTTTGTGCGTAATTCTATTGCCTAAACCTACACTTTCTAAGGCTTCTGTTGCTTTCTTAGTTCTCTCTGCCTTGCTGTAACCAGCATAAACTAATGGCAATGCAACATTATCTAAAGAAGTAGATCTTGGTAATAAATTAAAGGTTTGAAACACAAAGCCTATTTCTTTATTACGTATTTCAGCTAATTCATTATCATCAAGTGCGCTTACATTCGTGCCATTTAAAATATAGGTGCCTTTAGTTGCTGTATCTAAACATCCTAAAATGTTCATTAAGGTTGATTTACCAGAACCCGAAGGCCCCATTAAGGCAACAAATTCTCCTTTATAAATTTTTAAAGTAACTGTTCTAATGGCATGAATTTCTTCTGCCCCTATGGTGTATTTTCTACCAACATCTATAATGTCTATTAATGCCGTTTTCTCCATCCCTTAAATATTTTTTTTGAAATTAAGATATTGGTTTCTATAATCAATTTATATCGAGTAACAATTCATATACAGAACTATTTCTGTTCAATAACTTTAGGTACACGGAAATAATCTGAATCTTTTTTAGGTGCATTTTTTAAGCCTTCCTCGTGTGTAATTTCTTGCTTCACTTCATCGGCACGGAATACATTTTTCTCATCAGACATGTACACCAAAGGCGCTACATTGCTTGTATCTACTTCATTCAGCGATTCCATGAAACTCAAAATTCTATTTAAATCTTTTTCAATTTTCAACTTTTGATCATCAGGAAATTCTAACCTTGCTAAATGCGCAATTTTATCAACCAAGTCTTTATCTATTTTCATTATTTATCTAATTTACTATCAATAATATTAAACACTTTTTGTGTTAAGGCTTCAATATCTTCTGCGGATGAGAGTCCTTTTGTTTCTATAGGTGCATGGAAATACGCTCGCATGGTACCTGGTATGGAGCCATCTTTTGTGCCACTTCCTCTCATCAATTTATAATTATTTATAAAGGTAACCGGTAAAATAGGAACTTGTGTGTCTACTGCCAATTTAAAAGCACCCGATTTAAATTCACCCATTTCTGGTGCTTTCTTAGACATGGTGCCTTCTGGGTATAGAATTAAACTCACCCCTTTTTTGATGTTCTCTTCAACTTTCTTTAAGGCTCTGTAACCCGCAATTCTGCTCGCTCTATCTACAGGCACATCAATGGTTTGGAAAAATAATTTTAATACAGGGTGTTTCAACAATTCTACTTTACCCATAAAATGGTAATTCCCAGCAATCATGGTGCAAATTACCGGTGTATCTAAATAAGAGCTATGGTTGGTCACTATCACCATCGTTTTATTGAAATCAACTGGAACTTCGAACTCTGTTTTGTATCTATAAAATCCTATGATAAACCCAATATCGCACCAAATTTTACGTAGTCGGGCCACTTTATAATACCTGCTTTCTTTACGTGTATAGTAATAGAATAAGGGATACATTATAAAAAATGATAATGCTACCCAAAACATATACCATACAAAATGTACTTTCCGTAATATTAATTTCATGGCCTAAAAATAATCAAATTTTAGTACTTTCGGCGTATGGAAACAGTTGTTAGCGGAATTAGATCAACCGGAAATTTGCATCTAGGGAATTACTTCGGTGCGGTACAGAACTTTTTAAAGATGCAGCATGAATATAATTGCTATTTTTTTATAGCAGATTATCATTCATTAACTACACACCCTACTCCTAGCGATTTGCATAACAACGTTCGTAGAGTTTTAGTAGAATATTTAGCAGCAGGTATAGATCCAGAAAAATCGACTATTTATATTCAAAGTGATGTGCCCGAAATACCCGAGTTGTATTTGTTGATGAACATGAATGCTTATTTAGGTGAACTAGAACGCTCCACTTCTTTTAAAGACAAAGTACGCGCAAACCCTGATAATGTAAATGCAGGATTATTAACCTACCCAGTATTAATGGCAGCCGATATTATTATTCACCGTGCCACCAAAGTACCCGTAGGTAAAGATCAGGAGCAACATTTAGAAATGACTCGCACGTTTAGTAACCGATTTAACCGAATGTACGATGTGGAGTATTTCCCAGAAGCACAAGCCTTTAATTTTGGAACCGAATTAGTAAAAATTCCGGGTTTAGATGGAAAAGGTAAAATGGGTAAATCTGAAGGCGAAAATAATGCTGTTTATTTAGGCGACTCCCCAGAGGTAATTAAAAAGAAAGTGATGAAAGCTGTTACAGATGCTGGCCCTACCGAAATGAACCAAGCGAAACCAGACATCATTCAGAATTTATTCGACATAATGAAGGCTGTTTCGAGTAAGGATACCCTCGAGCATTTTGATGAATTATACAATAAATGTGAAATACGTTATGGCGATATGAAAAAGCAATTAACGGAAGACATTACACATTTTTTAACGCCTATTAGAGAAAAAATTGAGGACATTGAGCGAAATGAAGATTACCTACGAAAAGTAGTAAACTTAGGGCAAGAGAAAGCTCGTGAGAGTGCCGGAAAAACAATCAGAGAAGTTCGAGAAATCATAGGTTTTAAGAAGTTCTAATAATTAAAATAGATTCTATATATTCGATAAAAATTAAATTATGCATATTGCTATTGTTGGAAATATTGGTGCAGGGAAAACAACCTTAACAGAATTACTTGCGAAACATTATAATTGGGAAGCTCAATACGAAGCCGTTGATCAAAATCCGTATTTAGAAGATTTTTATCAAGACATGAAACGTTGGGCCTTTAACCTTCAAATCTATTTTTTAAACTCTAGGTTTAAACAAATTGTAGAAATACAAAGGGGTAAAAAAGAGATAGTACAAGACAGAACTATTTATGAAGATGCTTATATTTTTGCAGCCAATTTGCACGATATGGGATTAATGTCGAGTAGAGATTATAACAACTATTTAGATGTTTTTGAATCAGTAAAAGAATTTATAAACCCGCCAGACCTATTGATTTATTTGAAGGCTTCGGTGCCTACATTGGTAAATCAAATTCAAAAAAGAGGCAGAGAATACGAATCGGGTATACGTTTAGATTATTTATCTAAACTGAATGAACGTTACGAAAACTGGATTGGAAATTACAAAGAAGGAAAGCTACTAACCATTAGTGTTGATAGAATGAACTTTGCAGATAAACCAGAAGATTTAGGTGAGATTATTCAAAAAATTGATGCCGAATTATTCAGTTTGTTTTCGAATACCGGAAAGTCTAAATCTAAAAAATGATAAAGGCAACAGGTATTATTCCGGCAAGATATGCTTCTACCCGATTTCCGGGCAAGCCCTTAATAGACTTAGCTGGAATGTCGATGTTGCAACGAGTTTACGAACAATGTAAACTAAGCAAAAACCTTTCGAGAATTATTATTGCTACCGACGACGAGCGTATTTTAACACATGCCGAAAGTTTTGGTGCGGAAGTTTGCATGACTTCAGAATTGCACCCTAGCGGAACGGATAGATGTGCAGAAGTAGCCTTAAAAATGAATATCGATACCGATGTAATCATCAACATACAAGGCGACGAACCCCTAATAAATCCAGGCCAAATTGATCTATTAGCTAATTGTTTTGTGGATCCTAAAACACAAATTGCTACATTAATTAAAGTAATAGACACTGAAGCAGTTTTATTTAATCCTAATACACCGAAAGTAATTTTAGATACAGAAAATTTTGCCATTTACTTTTCCAGAGAATGCATTCCACACCTCAGAAATAAAGAAAAATCTGAATGGTTAAGCATGCATACCTTCTACCAACACATAGGCATATATGCTTATCAAAAAAACGTATTGCAAGAAATTACGAAATTAAAACCATCTATTTTAGAGAAGGCCGAATCCTTGGAACAATTGAGATGGATTGAACATCAATATAAAATAAAAACAGCCATTACCGACGAAGAAACATTTGCAATAGACTCTCCTGAGGATGTAGAAAAAGTATTACAAAAATTAAAAAACGCTTAATATGAAACACTTGTTTTTAATAGCAATTAGCATATTGTTTTTCAATGTATCTGTGCATGCACAATACCTTGCAGATGTATTGGGCGAAGGGTATGAGCAACGAGTAATACAAATGCCAGCCGATGAAGAAGGCGAGGTAGTTTGCACCATTATTAGAAAAAAAGCGAATGCTCCAAGTACCAAGGCTGTACTATATATACATGGCTTTTGCGATTATTTTTTCAACCGAGAATTAGCCCAAGCAATAACAGAGCGAGGCATCGATTTTTATGCCATCGATTTGCGTAAATACGGTAGATCATTTCTTTCACATCAACGTATAAATAGTTGTAGAAATTTAAACGAATACTTTGCAGATATTGATACAGCTTTAAGTATAATAAAGGCAGAAGGGCATACAGATATTACCTTAAACGCCCATTCTACAGGTGGTTTAACTACATCATTATATGCTGCCGAACATCAAACTAATAAAAAATACAAGCGAATAATATTAAACTCTCCTTTTTTAAGCATGAACCAAAGTTGGTTTAAAGAAAAAATATTAATTCCGGTAATGTCATTTATCGGTCGCTTTTTTCCTAAACTTCCATTGCCAAAAGGCTTATCGGGATTATATGGAGAAACCATACATAAAGATTACAAAGGCGAATGGGAATACAATGAAACATGGAAACCAATTGTAGCATTCCCTATGGATGCAGGCTGGTTGAGGGCTATACATAAAGGGCATTTGCGAGTAAAAGAAGGTTTGAATTTAAACGATTCTATTTTAGTATTGAGTTCGGATAAAAGTATTTATGGTGAGGTATGGACAGAAGATTTTAGAAAAGGTGATGCAGTATTAGATGTAAAAGAAATTCAGGAACTCGGAAAAACCTTGGGAGAAAATGCAAGCACACGAGTTGTAAATAACGGCTTACATGATTTAGCTCTAACAGCAATACCTGTAAGAACTAATTATTTTGAAATACTATTAAACTATATAATTACAGGAAAATAAAAGGAACATCATGAAAAAACTATTAGTAATTTTAATAGCTACACTTGCCATTTCTTGTGGACAAAAGAAAAATACTACAAATGAAATTGCAGTAGAAAACATTAAAGTGGTAGAAGGCATGTACCAATCATTTAACGAACATAAATGGGTGGAGATGGCCGCTTTTTATAGTGATACAGCCGAATTCAAAGATCCTTCTTTTGGCACAAGTGCAGTAATGCAAACTCAAAAAGAAATAGCAAATAAGTATATCGAACTAAATGTCATATTGCCTGATATACACGATGAAATCATCAATATTTATTCTGCTGGGGATAAAAATGTAATTGTTGAATTTGTTTCTACAGTCACTCTGCCTGATGGCAATAAAATGACATTACCCATTTGTACGATATTTACCATCGAAAATGGAAAGATCACCAAGGACTATACATATTATGATGAATTATAATTATTGAATGGTGAATTGTTAATGGTGAATTATGGAAAAGGCTTGTTTAAATTGTGATACGTTAAACGACTCTAAATTCTGCAAAGAGTGTGGGCAAAGTATGCATACACATAGAATAACTATGGGACATATTTTGCATGAAATTTCTCATTACTTTACTCATGCTGACAAGGGATTAATATATATTATTAGAGAAATGTTTCTACGCCCTGGAACGGTTGTAGAGGAATACATTGCAGGCAAGCGAAAAAAATATTTTAACCCTTATACTTTTTTACTTTTATGTTCAACTATTAGTGCTTATATCTATTGGAAAATTAGATTTTATACAAACATACAATTACAACAAGGCAAAAATAATTCGCCCGAAGCTGCAGAAGTGAATAAATTAATGATGCAAACAACTGAGCTTATGGAGCGATACGGCAAAATCATTACTTTATTTATGTTACCTATTTTAGCTGCCATTAGTTTATTGTTTTACACACGCAGACAATATAATTACGCCGAACATCTTACCATACAAACTTTTATTTTAGCGCAAACAAGTGTTATCAATGTTTTTGTTACGCTACTCTCCTATTATGTTTTTCCTGATTCATACTTTTTCTTTAACATGAT
>CALRUR010000038.1:0-7519 GCA_943371425.1 Sphingobacterium thalpophilum | reverse complement strand
GGCGAATTATCTGATTTAAAACGATCGAGTTTGCCCATACTATCCGCAATTGGTGGAATGCTAGTGCCTGCTGCTATTTTTGCTATTTTTAATTATGGCGGATTAGGTGCAAACGGTTGGGGAATACCCATGGCTACAGATATTGCCTTTGCTGTTGCGGTACTTTCTATTTTAGGTAAAAGAATACCTCTATCCTTAAAAATATTTTTAACAGCCTTGGCTATTGTAGATGATTTGGGTGCCATTTTGGTCATTGCAGTTTTTTATACCCAAAGCTTAGCATTCAATTATTTGTTTTACAGTTTAATTGTGCTCATCATTTTGTATTTACTCAATATATCAAGAGTAAAATCTATCACCATGTATGTTCCTTTTGGTATTTTACTTTGGTATTTTATTTATAAATCGGGTATACATGCCACCATTGCAGGCGTTTTATTTGCCTTTATGATTCCTACCAACAAAGGGCAAAAAATGTCGCCTTTAGAGCAATTAGAACATATTTTAAATAAACCGGTATCGTACCTCATTATGCCGCTGTTTGCGCTATCTAATACCGATATTATATTTAGTGCAGAATCTTGGCAAGCCCTACGAAACCCAATAGGATTAGGCATTATAGGAGGTTTGGTATTTGGAAAAGTTACAGGTATTGTATCTTTTGCTTACCTAAGCATCAAATTAAAACTATCTTCTTTACCTACTGGTACCAATTGGAAACAACTTATTGGAGCAGGCTTTTTAGGCGGCATCGGATTTACCATGTCTATTTTCATCGCCCTACTTTCTTTCCCCGAAACGGAGTTACAAGCAATTAGTAAGTTTGCTATTTTATTTGCCTCTATTACTTCAGGACTTGTAGGATTCCTAATTCTAAGAACGGGATCGGAAGTGGATAATAAAGATGAACTGATAGAAGCATAAAGTAACTTGCCTGAACCCAAAAAAACAATCCCCAAAAAAAGGCAGGCAACAAGGCAAAACTTTGTAAGTTTTTGGCATCGCCGGCTTTCTTAGGTTCTTTTATCGAAAGATATAAGATGTGCCAAGCAGATACCCAAGCATCAATAAATATAAAGGCAGTAATGCACAATGCTGCATAATATTTTGCTTGATTTAAATTGAAATAGAAAAAAGAAAAGAGTGTGGCAATTAACACAATAAGCCATACTAATCCATATGGGTTACGTACCCAGAATAAGATGTTTAGTACGGCAACAGATATAATTGCATACAGTATTATATCAAATTTGTTGATGTAAATTAAATAAGCAAATACAAAAGAAACAATTGAAGAAAATGGATAGCCTGCAATGGAAACGAAAAATTTGGTAAACCACGATTTAGATTTAGTAACGGCAACCCCTTCACCAGTATAGAATAATTCAACAGCCACTACTTCTCCAGAAAATATTAAAGTCATGAATGCGTGTCCCGTTTCATGTATCAGAGTATTAAAGCCTTTAAATATTCTTCCGATTTTAGGTAAATAATTTAATGCGATGGCTATTGATAAAACTAAAAGTATTTCTGTATTTTTAGTAAGTGTTAACATTTTTACAAGATAATAAAAGCTTAACATTAAAAAAAATTAAGATGAGAACCCCTTTTACCAAAAAAACCATAAATAAAAAAGCCGACGAAGTTAAGGATACTGGATTTGGCACTCAAACCGTAAGGCAACGCTCGGTAAATAAAGACGGTACTTTTAATTTAGAACGTACAGGTTTACCTATACTCCGATTAGATGATTTGTATACCAACTTAATTACCATGTCTTGGGCGAAATTTATCCCCTTAATTTTGTTGTTTTATATTTTCATCAATATACTTTTTGCAAGTACTTATTATTTCATTGGGGTGGAGCATTTATCGGGAGTAAGTGGAGTTAGTAATAGAGATAAATTTTTTGATGCATTTTTCTTTTCTGCACAAACTATTTCTACTGTTGGTTATGGGCATATAAGTCCAGAAGGCTTTATAACAAGCCTACTTGCAGCCTTCGAGTCGTTAATGGGAGTAATTGTGTTTGCAGTAATAACCGGTTTATTATACGGACGTTTTTCGGCTCCAAAAGCTAAAATAATGTATAGTGACGATGCCATTATTGCGCCTTATAAAGATGGAAGAGCGCTGATGTTTAGAATTGCGAACAAAAGAAAAAATCAATTGATTGAAGTAGAAATGGAAGTGGTAGTGGGTATGAATGTGAATGAAAATGGAGCTACCATCAGAAGATTTTATGGGTTAAAATTAGAAACTAAAAAAGTAAGTTTTTTCCCATTAAGCTGGACCTTGGTGCATCCTATAAACGAAGAAAGCCCCTTATATAATTTCACACAAAAAGATTTAGAAGAAGGCGATGCCGAAATTTTAACTTTGTTTAAAGGTTTCGACGATACGTATTCGCAAATTGTACATGCACGTAAATCGTATATGTTTAATGAAATTGTTTGGGGTAAGAAATTTATCAGTATTATAAACCAAAACGAGGATGGTAAAACTACGCTTGCGCTTGATAAAATTAATTTATACCAAGATGCAGAATTACCAATGCATGTTATTTTAAAGGAGAATCAGGCTCTTTAGAAAAATAATTGTAAATAATTTTATCCATAAATTTAGAAAACACTTTACTTGTCCATACAGTGGCTTTGCCCTGTAATGTGAGTATTAACTGGTTTTTCTTTTTAAAATATCCTTCTATAATTTGAATTGCCGCATCCTCTGCCGACATTAGTTTACGTTCGTTTATAGGCGACTCTCCTTGCAAGCTGCCATCTTTAGATCGTGCAGAATTTCTAATATTAGAAGCGGTAAAACCAGGGCAGGCAATCATTACATGAATATTGTTTTTTAGATTTTCAATTCTTAAACTTTCTAAAAAACCATTCATTGCAAATTTAGAGGCTGCATAACCAGCTCTACCGGGCAATCCTTTATAACCTGCTACAGACGATATCCCAATAATACTTCCATTTGTTTTTAATATTTCTGGTAATGCATATTTTGTGCAATAAACGGTGCCCCAAAAATTTACATCCATCAGCTCTTTCATCACTTTTAAATCAACCTCTTCAAACAAAGCCCTCATAGAAATTCCTGCATTATTTACCAAAATATCTATGCTACCAAATATTCGTTTGGCTTCAGAAACCATGTGTTTACAATGCTCCTCGCTGCTTACATCTGTAGCAACAGCAATCGCTTTTACCGAAAATTTTTGTTCAATGTCTTGTGCTATTTCACACAGTAAAGGATATTGCCTAGCTGCTAAAATTAAATTGGCGCCCTCTTTTGCAAATCTATAAGCTAATGCTTTACCAATACCAGAGGATGCTCCTGTAATTATAACCGTTTTAGCTTTCAATCGTTCCATATTTCTTACTTAACTTGCGGTATGCTCTCCACATTAATACTAAATCTTTGTCGAGTTGATAATGTTTTGCATAAAGCAAATTTAATCGCTTAGAGGTATGCTCGTCAAGTGTTAACGACTTTTTTAAACCATCTGCTGGGTTTAAAATTCCTTTTTTAATTTTAGGTAAATGCCTGTTATCAATAGTTGTATTGATATAGCCAACCCACGATTTTTTTAAGCGCAAAACATCCCAACAATTCAAGAGCATTTGTAAGGGTTTTTTCAGAAATATAAGGTGTATAGGAAAGGTTAATAGTAAGAAAATAGAAGTAAGTAAATCTAAAATTTGCTTATTTCTTATATGTTGAGGTTTGTTAATATTAAAATTGATATCGATGGTATATAAATCGCCCGGATTGTCAACCGAGTTACTTCCAATAATGAACAAACTTTCTTCGGGTGCAATCTTATAATCAACATTGGTATTTTTTACCATTGCCATTGAATGGATAATTTCATGCAAAGCAAGGTTTTTAGTTGAAAAAATTATTTCGTCAATTCTATATACTTCTGCTATTTCACCAAGCTGTATAATGTTTCCTAAATATTCTTCGTTTTGCTCTTGGTACACTTTATCGGGGTGTACAAATCCTATAAAATTAACGGTTCCTATGGCTTGTTTAATGGTTTCGAGCACACGCCTTCCCTCCTCTTGTTTGGCAACAATTACAATGTTTTTTTCCGATGAAATACCATCTAATTTATAATTTTTTAAGCCAAAGAAATTTAACAATAAACGTAAGCCAACAGATGAGATAACGGTCCAGAAAGCACCTAAAATTACAATTGCCCTAGAGAAACGCCAGTCTTCATTTAAAAATGCATAGGTACAGGCAATAATTAAGGAACCAATAAATAATCCTCGCACTAACCTCGATAGTTTATAAGGTTTATCATAACCTCCCATCAACCAAACAGAAAATAACCAGGCTAATATATAAGCAGGAACTGCAATGTGCATAAGCTCTGGAGCATACTCTTTGCGTACATATTTATGGTTATGTTCCCAGTATATTTTAATAATGTATAAGCCTACAAACCAAGTACTGGCATCTAAAAAAGGCAATACTAAACGGCTAATCATTCTGCTAAAAATTGCAAAGCCCGCACGAACGTACACTGCAATGTTTATTAAGAAAGAGAAGAGTTGTGCATTGTTTTTAGAGAAGTGTTTTTTCGCGAAAATAATCATCGCATTATAAAACACAAACACATAATTTACCGAACTTTTTTTCGTACTCTCCCCTTTGTAATGTATGATACTGGTGTTTGGATAATAATAATTTTTATAACCGCCTAATTGTATTCTATACGATAAATCAATGTCTTCACCGTACATGAAAAAAGTTTCATCTAGCAAGCCCACTTTTTCTAGCACTGTTTTGCGCATCAACATAAAAGCACCGGCAAGCACATCAACTTCATGCACTTCGTCATTACTTAAATAACCTAAATGGTATTTTCCAAATAATTTAGATTTTGGGAACAAACGAGCCAGTCCGAATATTTTGAAAAAAGCCACCATTGGAGTCGGTAAGCCACGTTTAGATTCTGGCAAGAAATTACCTTTACCATCAATCATTTTAACCCCTAACCCACCGGCATCTGGGTGTTCATCCATAAAGGCAATTATCTTTTCGAATGTATCTTCTTGCACCACCGTATCGGGGTTCAATAGCAAAATATATTCGCCTGTTGCTATTTCAATGCCTTGGTTATTAGCTACAGAAAAGCCTGTATTTTTTCGGTTTTCAATTAAAATAATGTCTTTAAATTTATCTTTCAGCATTTCTACCGAACCATCCACCGAATTATTATCCACCACAATTACCTCTAATGCAATACCTTTAGAAGCCTTGCGTACAGAGTACAAGCATTGCTCTAAAAAATACTTTACATTATAATTTACAATGATGATTGATAATTTCATTCTTTAATTGAAGGAATTGGCTTAAAAATAGCAAAAATGTTGAATAAGCATTAATTTTAACCTTGCTGATAGGCCACTCTTGATAAAATGGATCTTCCTAAGGTAACCTCATCCACATATTCTAACTCACCACCAAAGGCCACTCCTCTAGAAATGGTGGATATTTTTACCGGGAATTCTTTTAATTTTTTATGAATGTAAAAGATGGTTGTATCCCCCTCCATAGTAGCGCTTAAGGCCATAATAATTTCTTTTACTTCTGAGTTTTTTAATCGATCCACTAAAGTATCTATTTGTAAATCGCTCGGACCTTTCCCTTCCATAGGAGATATTAAACCGCCTAGCACATGGTATAAACCATTGTATTGTTGAGTATTCTCAATGGCTATAATATCTCTAATGTCTTCTACTATACATAACTCTTCTTTATTACGTCGAGTATTAGAGCAAATATTACAAACCTCTGTATCCGAAATATTGAAACATATATTACAATAGTTAATTTCTTCTTTTAATTTATGGAAAGCCGCAGCGAACTGATTTACTTGTAGGTTATCTTTTTTTAATAAATGTAAAACCAAACGCAAAGCAGTTTTTTGCCCAATTCCGGGTAACTGAGAAAATGCTTGTACCGCTTGTTCTAATCGTTTTGATGGTAAATTCATTCCCAAAAATATTACATTTGTTAAACATCTTTACATAAAATTAATGACACCCTTTTTAATTATCTCGTGCATAGCTATTTACTTCTCAATACTACTCTTTATTTCTTGGTATACCTCCAAAAATGCTAACCAACAAAGTTATTTTATTGGTAACAGGCAATCTGCGTGGTACTTGGTTGCATTCGGGTTAATTGGCGATTCGCTCTCTGGAGTAACCTTTGTTTCGGTTCCTGGTGCAGTTTATAACCAACAGTTTGGATACATGCAATTGGTGTTAGGTTATTTACTTGGTTATTTAGTGATTGCAAAAGTGCTATTACCTTTATACTATAAATTACAACTAACCTCTATTTATTCATATTTAGGCACTCGTTTTGGGCATAATTCTCAGAAAACGGGTTCCTTCTTTTTTATACTCTCGCGATTAATTGGAGCAGCGTTCCGTTTGTATATTTCGGCAACGGTATTACAATTGTTTATTTTTGATGCCTGGGGAATTCCGTTTTGGTTAACTGTAAGTGTGGTAATTGCCCTTATTTTATTATATACATACAGAGGGGGCATTAAAACGCTTGTATGGACAGACACCTTACAATCGGGCTTCTTATTGCTTGGAGTAATATTGTCGATTGTGGCCATTGCAAATGCGCTCGATTTAGATTTTGCGGGCATTGTGCGTACGGTTAAAGAAAGTCCGTACTCGCAAGTATTCTTTTGGGACTGGCAACCAAAATCAAACTTTTTTAAGCAATTTTTCAGTGGTGCATTTATTGCCATTGTAATGACGGGGCTCGACCAGAACATGATGCAGAAAAACTTGAGCTGTAAAAGTTTAGGAGAAGCACAAAAAAATATTTATTGGTTTAGCTTTGTGCTCATATTTGTGAATTTATTTTTCGTTTCATTAGGTGCATTGTTATATGCATATGCAGCTAAAATGGGTATAGAACTTCCAACAAAAACAGATCAATTATTTCCATTATTAGCACTCAATCATTTAGGAATTTTTGCAGCCATAGTGTTTGTATTAGGTATTACTGCAGCAACTTTTTCTAGTGCCGATTCTGTATTAACCACACTTACCACTTCGTTTTGTATAGATTTTCTTGGTCAAGACCCTGAGGTGGAGAATGCAAAATCTCGTAACACCAGGCATTTGGTGCACATTACTTTTGCTTTTTTATTGTTGATGGTGATCATCATTTTTCAAAAAATAAATAACGATGCAGTAATCAATTCTGTGTTTACAGCGGCAGGTTATACCTACGGACCCTTACTAGGCTTGTTCGGATTAGGGTTGTTTACAAAGATAAATGTCAAGGACAAGTGGGTACCAATAATTTGTATTATTTCGCCAATAGTAGTGTGGATTTTAGATAAGAATTCTGCCCAATGGTTGGGAGGATATAAATTTGGATTCGAATTGCTAATGTTAAACGGATTAATTACATTTATTGGTTTGATGATGATTAGAGCGAGGAGTATAAAGCGAGGAGCATAGAG
>CALRUR010000037.1:0-9082 GCA_943371425.1 Sphingobacterium thalpophilum | reverse complement strand
GCTTAAAATCGGATAATTTTTTCTACCAATGTCGCCACTAAAAACAATCGTTTTTTCAGTACCATCTTCTATTATTTTTAGTTCTATTGCAGCAGCACCTAATAAATGCCCGGTAGGAATAAATTTAAGCTGCACATCCTTCCTAATTTCGAAAGTTTGCTCAAATGGTATGGTTACAAAACGATCCATGGTTTCCATTACATGTTTGTGCAAGTATAATGGGCGTTCATGAAACTCGTTAAATGATTTTCTTTTATGATGATGTTTTTTCTTTTTAGCCTTTTCTACAAATATATTTACGGAGTCGCTGAGTAATAATTCCGACAAGTCTTTGGTTGCTGCAGTGCTTAATATTTGTCCGCTGTACCCATGTTTTACAATAGTTGGTAAGTTCCCACTGTGGTCTATGTGCGCGTGAGTTAAAAGTATCAAATCTATATCTTCCACATCAAAAGGGAAGTGGTCGTTTACTAATTTGTTCTTTTTATCTTCATAATCTAATCCGCAATCAATTAAAATTTTATACCCATCACGCAATTCCAGCATGTGCATACTACCGGTAACTTGTTCTGCGGCACCCCAACTTATAAATTTCATTTAGCTTAGTTTTCTTGTAATTGTAGCTGACTTAAATACCTGTATAAACCAGAATCGTTATTCATTAGTTCTTGGTGCGTACCTATTTCTTTTACTTTACCATCATCTACCACAATTATTTGATCGGCCTCTCTAATGGTCGATAAACGATGTGCAATAATTACCGAAGTTCTATCTTTCATTAATATTTGTAAAGCTTCTTGCACCAAGCGTTCCGATTCAGAATCTAAACTACTGGTAGCTTCGTCGAGTATTAATATTGATGGATTTTTTAATAGAGCTCTTGCAATTGCAATACGTTGACGTTGCCCGCCAGAAAGTTTTATACCGCGTTCGCCCACAATTGTTTGATAGCCTTCGGGGAAAGAACTTATAAAATCATGTGCATTTGCTTGCCGTGCCGCTTCAAAAATTTCTTCATCGCTTGCATTAATTTTTCCGTAACAAATGTTTTCTTTAATGGTTCCTCCAAATAACAAAACATCTTGTGGTACTATGGCTATTTGATTTCTGATGTCGGATAAACTGTAGGTATTTGCATTAATACCATCAAATAAAATTGCGCCAGCATCTGGGTTATAGAAACGTAATAAAAGCGAAGCAATGGTTGATTTTCCGGCACCACTTGGCCCAACGATTGCAATTTTCTCCCCTTTGTTGGCTTTAAAGCTCAAGCCTTTTAACACTTCTACTTCTTTTCTAGATGGGTAAGAGAACTGAATGTTTTCAAATTCGATAATGCCTTCAATTTTTTTATCAATAATACCTTGGCGAAGTTCAATGCTAATGTCTTCATGTTTTTCGTCTAATAATTCGATTACACGCTCAGTGGCACCAACTGTTTTTTGTAGTTGTGCATACAATTCTGCGAAGCTACCCATTGCAGCACCAACGTAAGTTGCGTAAAGAATAAAGGTTGTTAAATCGCCCACTGTTATAGCACCAGTTTGTACTAAACTAGATCCGTACCAAACAACAGATACAATGGCACCAAATAAACAGAAAATTATAAATGCAGAAAAGGCTCCACGATATTTGGCACCACGTAATGCATACTTTATCACCTGATCCATCGACGAACGATAGCGGTTAGTTTCGTATGCTTCATTAACAAAAGCTTTTACATTGCTAATGCCTTGCAAGGTTTCTTCCACAATAACATTTGATTCTGCTAATTGATCTTGAGATTTACGAGCAATTTTTCTGATAAATCTGCCAAAAATTACCGCAACCGCAATTAGTAAGGGGAAGATGGCAAGCATCATCAAGGTTAATTTTACAGACACAAAACTTAAGGCAATTACACCACCAATTAAGGTAATAATTTGTCGTAATAGTTCGGCGATAGTAATGGTTATACTGTCTTGTATTTGCGATAAATCTGCAGATATTCTCGAGTTTAACTCTCCTACACGACGCTGCCCAAAAAATGTCATGGGTAGGGTAACAAGCTTAAAATAGGTGTCTTTTCGGAGATCTGCTAAGGAGCGTTCTGCTACTTCTACAAACCAAATAACCTTTAAAAAGGTAGTAATTGCTTGGAATAAGAGAATTCCCATTAAAACCAAGGCAACGGTGTTTATGTTTCCGAAACCTTTTGCCATGGTAGCAGCATCTATTAAACTACCCATTGCTTTCGGGAAGGCTAAGGATGCTAATGTGGAGATTATTAAAAATGATACACCAAGTATAAACTTCGTTTTATACGGTTTTAAATACTTTAATAATATTAATGCCTTTTTTAAGGTCTCTAGGTTGATTTTTGCTTTCGGTAATTCTGCATCCTGCGCATTTCCACTGTTCAGCTTCGCTCTTTCTCTTGCCATTATCTTGTATTTTGTACAAAAATTGTTTGTATTTTATTCAAACTATTCAAACAAAGAATAGTTTTTATTTATAATTATCTTGCTTCTAATATCTAGTATCTAGCATCTAGAAGCACAGCGGTCTATTTGAAACAAAGGTATAAAAAGATAGAAAAAAACCGTTATTGGTACGATTTTAGCTTAGATTTGTTATATGCGTATTCTAATTGTAACCATTTTATTCAGTGTTTTTCTCTTTTCTTGCGAAGAAGACGAGCAAAGCACCCTAGACAATGCACAAATTGCTTTTCAGTTTAAGCATTATCATAAAAACCAAGTAGTTGAAATTAGGGCCGATAATAATTTGATTTATACCAACGAAATGCTTAATAATTGGAATGTAAAAAGTTTAAAGTATTATATCTCTAAGATTATTGTTTACAAAGAAAGTGGAGAGTCGTATGATGTGAACATGTACAAGTTCATCAATCTATCTGAAACAAATGCCAGCATTACTGATTATATTTTGAAAGACATTCCGGACGGTAGGTACACTAAAATGTCGTTCATATTTGGTATAGATTCTGCACGAAATTTATCATTTGCCCTAGAAAATAATTCTGAAAATAATTCGATGGAATGGCCTAGCCAAATAGGTGGAGGATATCATATAATGATGATGGATGGGGTGTTTCAGAATAACCAAAATCAATTGAGTGGTTATGGTATACATTTAGGTAAACAAGGGAACCAAGTTAAATTAGAATTCCCGATTGAGTATACAGCCAAAGCGGGTGCAAAGGCAACAATTCAAATAAATATGAATGTTGACCAATGGTTTGATGGTTTAAATGTAATTAATTTGAATGATGGCTATGGTTACATTATGGAGAATGATGATAAGCAATTATTATTTAAACAAAATGCAACTTCGAGTGTATTTTCAATTACTCAACAATAAGTAATGAAACGAATTAGCACAATACTTTTTATATTTTCTGCATTCTTAACATTTTTAATAGCCTGTAAGGATGATGATAAACCTGTAAGCACTAATAAAGATGTAATTCCTGATACCGTAATTACTAATTTCGGTCCGAGTCATTTTTCTGAATTTGAGCAACCAGATAATAATCCATTAACTAAAAGAGGAGTGCAGTTGGGTAGAATGTTGTTCTATGATCCAATATTATCTAGCGATAGCACTATTGCATGTGCAAGTTGCCACAACCCAACTTACTCTTTTACCGATAATAAAAAATACAGTGTAGGTGTAAATGGTGCTGTTGGGAATATACAAGCTATGGCCATTATAAACTTAGCTTGGCAACAAAAATTTTTCTGGAACGGAAGGTCTAACAGTTTAGAGGATCAGGCCATACAACCGGTTTTAAACCCTATTGAAATGCATGAAACTCCTGCCAATGTGGTGAAAAAATTAAAGGAACATGCAACATATCCTAAGTATTTTAGATCGGCATTTGGAACAGATGATATCACCACTGAGCAAATAGCTAGAGCACTAGCACAATTTGAGCGAACCATGGTTTCGCAAAACTCAAAATTAGATGAGTTGGTAATACAGAATGCTTCACCTGCCTCTTTTTTTACAAATGCTTTAGAGTTTGAAGGCTTTAATATTTTTATGACAGAGAGAGGCGAATGTTTCCATTGCCATGGTGGCGTGAGAACCTTATTAACCAATGCTCAAGTAGATGTTTTTAGAAACAATGGACTAATGAGTGATGGAGAGCAAACAGGTAAAGGTTTGTATGAAGTTACCGGTTTAACCACTGATGCAGGAAAGTTTAAAGTGCCTATTTTAAGAAACGCAGAGTTCTCGGGTCCGTATATGCACGATGGTAGGTTTAATACCTTAGAAGAAGTAGTGGAGTTTTATAGTACAGGAATAAAAGAGAATAATAATATAGATCCAATCTTCCTTAAAAATTTAGATCGCTTAGAGCAATTTGGAGGCTTAGGTTTAAGCACTAGAGAGAAACAAGCCTTGGTTGCTTTTCTAAAAACTCTAACTGATACCACATTTATCAATAACAAATCGTTTAGAAGTCCCTTTTAACCGTTAATTTAAAATCAATTAAAAATTAAATTATTCTGATGATTTGCCATTTTGCAGAATATTTAGGAGATTTTTTATCAACATATCAAGAATTACTTCTTTTTAAAGAATAAATTATTCATATTTACTCTAATTAGTGATACTTAATTTTGGTATTACTGGTTTTACCCATTACCCAATACCTTTTTTTAAACACCTAAAAACTAAATTATGTATAGAATTAGACTAAAATCTAATGCTAGAATGGTAATTTTTGCCATTTTGGTAATGCTATTTTTTGTGAATAGCACAAAAGCACAAAGCACAAGTTCAAGTCTATGGACTTATCACACACAAGTATCAGGAGTAAAAGTATTTTACAAAATTTCTAAATGTGCTGTAAACACTAGCTCTGATCCAATTCAAATTGCCTCAAACCAATCGAGCACATTAGAATTAAAGTTTGAAAATTTAGATGCAAGTAGTAAAGCCATTTCATGGAATTCTGTATTAAGTGCGAATAATACATCTACACAGAGTACTGTTTTATTGTCTTTAAATACGAAGGAAATTGATTGTGAATTTTCTCCTTTGTTTAGTTTAAAAATGTCTGCAAATGCTACAGATCCTGTATCTGTCAAAGAAGCTTTAAACTATCTTAATTTAACAATTGTAACTAACTAAAACCTAAATATTTTAAAATGAAAAAATTACTATTCAGCTTAGGACTGTTAATAGCAATGCTATTTCAGTTTACAAGCTCGGATGCTCAAGTGTTCCCTGGAACAACTATTGCAGATCCGAGTGATAATGCTGTAATGACTAATTGGATTGGGAACAATCCGGGAGGTACATTACTCTATCGCAGATCAAGAGACGGTGCAAACGCTAGCACTTTTCATAATTTAAGCGATAATCAAGGTGCTACTGTAGTCTTAATTAAAACAGCAAATGGTACTGTTTTTGGAGGGTATGCATCAGAATCTTGGTTAAGTAATTATGGATACATACAGGCTAACAATTCATTCTTGTTTAATTTAACTACCGACCAAAGAGTTTTAAAAGGTGGTTATAATGGTGCAAACAGTGCTTATGGTTTATATTCTTATAGTAGTTATGGTCCGACTTTTGGTGGTGGCCACGATTTGTATATAGCGAATGACATGAATTCTGGTTACATCAATACTGGATATTCATATAATACCTTTACCAATTTCGGTGCTGGTTCTGCACAAGAAATTCAAGCTTTTGTAGGTACAGGATTAAACGGTAATAATAGTTTCTACAATGGATTTATAACAGAGATTGAAGTATATAAAATCACTTTAAATTATTCGACTCCAGTTGTAATAGGCAGAAATATAAAAAGATATATTGATAATTCGGGTGTTGTAAACATTACTGCAGCTATGATAGATAGCGCTTCTACAGACCCAGATGGAATTGCTTCGATAAGTATTGATAAAACAAGTTTTGATTGTTCGAGTATTGGCACAGGAAGTGTTATTCCAATTGTGTTTACAGAAACCAGAAATCAGAATACAAACTCTTATGGTGGTGGATATAATCCAAATACTAATCAATTTTATTACCCACAATGGGCAGATCCAACAATTTATGTTTACAATAATAATGGAAGTTTTGTAAACACGATTAGTACCAACCAATATCAAATGATGCAGGTTTGGATGAACAGTGGAAACAACGATATTTTTACGGCAAACTGGGGTTATGCTACTTATACAAGAATTTCGGGATCAAATATAGTATGGACCTATTATGCTGGTAATACAGCAGGTGCCATTAGTTCTGATGGGGTTTATGTTTATGCAAAAGATTATTCGTCTAATTTTATTAGAGTATTAGACATAAATACAGGTGTGCAAATTCGCACTATAAATTTACCTGGTCAAATGTATCATTATGGTGGTATGGTGATTGCAAATAACCATATTTATATAGCTGGATATGCAAATGGTTTCAGTACCTATTCATATGATTGGAGAGCTATACATGTTTTCAATATGGATGGAACTTATATAAGTTCTACTCCAATTGCCACTGAACCAAATAGTATGGCATACGATGGTGAAACCATGTGGATTTCTAATAATAATAATGTTATTTATGGGTACAAGATATCAGAAGGAAATACTTATACTTCTAATGGAGTAGGCGGTTCTTCTGTTCGTTTAACCGTTACCGATAATTTAGGTAATGTTGGTTTCAAAGATTATTCTGTACAACTATTAGATACTATTGTACCAAGTATTACCTTAAATGGAAACACCATTGAAGTGGCACCATTTGGTGGACCTTGGAACGATCCTAACGTAAGTTCTACTGATAATTGTCCGAAACCAGTAACCATTACAGGAACGGTTGATGTAAATAATAAAGGAATTTACTCTTTATCATATCAAATGAAAGATGCCGGTGGTAATTTTTCTAACACACTAAACAGAACTGTTTATGTGGGTGCGTATGATACCACTGCTCCAACAGCTATTGCAAAAAATTATACGTTAAATTTAGCACAAAATTCTACTGGAATATTTACTGTTACAGATATTGATAATGGTTCTTTTGATGCAAACGGATTAAAATCTATTAGCATTTCCAACAATCAATTTGATTGTAGCGACTTAGGAGTACAAACTGTACAACTAACAGTTGAAGATTATTATGGTCACACCGCTACTGCTATTGCACAAGTAAATGTTGTATTTGTTCCTCAATATACTATTTCACAAAATAGTACTTGTGTGTATGGTAACGAAGGTACTGCAGAAATAACAACTAGCACATCTGGCGGAGGATCGAATTTATATTATGGAACTACAGGAAATCAGTCTGGTGGTACACGTTTAGTAACCTTCGACCCAACAACTGGAGTTGCTACAACGGTTGGTTTTACAGGTACTTCAGGTATGCCAGCAGTTGCGGTTAATAGTTTAGGAGAAATATATGGAACTACAGGTTATGATTTGTATAGCTTAGATAAGAACAGTGGTTATGCTACATACATTAGAAGCATCTATTATTGTAGTGTTGTTTCTGCCATGACATTTAAAAACGATGTATTATATGTTTTAGATAGATGTGGTTATTTATATACTGTTGACATTGTTACTGGTACACAAACTCAAGTAATGTACACAGGTAATGGTTATAGTGGAATACAGTTCGACCCAACAGATGGTTCTTTATGGGCTACAGATAGAAGCTATATTTATAAGATTGACATAAATACAAATTCTATATATAACAAAGGATATACTGGTTACACCCAAATTTCTGATTTAGTTTTTAATTCGCAAGGAACTTTATATGCAATACAAGGTGGTGGCGGAGGTAGTCAAATTTTATTGATAAATAAAAATGATGGATCTGCAACTTTACAAGCAAACACCATTTCAAATATTGCGGGAGCAGCTAGCGGAGGAGGATCATTAAGTTTTGCTTGGAGCAACGGACAAACAGGTGCTAAGGCTACCAATTTAGTAGCGGGTACATATACCGTAACTATTACTGGTGCTCAAGGTTGCTCTACTGTAGATACTGTTGTGTTTACCCCATGTGCACCAATAGTACCTGTAGTAACTTTACAAGCAAGTGATAGTGTTTTATGTAATAACAACACTGCAGTAATTACATTAACTGCTAATGCTACTACAACACTACCGGCTTCTTCACAAAATACAAATGTTAACGATGCTAATTTAGTGGCTTATTATAAGTTTGATGAAACTTCAGGAACAGCGGTTTCCGATAATTCTTCAAATAATTTAAATGGCTCGTTTGCTGGTAACGGAAGTTCATTCTGGACAAGCTCTACAGCATTTACAGGTTCTAACAATGCACTTGGTGTTGGCGGTTATGGCAGTTATGTACAAGTGCCAGATAACAATGCCTTTAATGCTATGCAAAATAATTTTACAATTGAAGCATGGATTAAACCAACAGATAATGATAATAACACAATTGTTGATAGAGGAAATTATAATTTCTTGTTTCAAGCAAACCCACATGGCCAACAAGGTTTAGGTTTTTACAACCCAAGCATTGGATGGAGATATGATAATACTTATATCCCAACAAACCAATGGACGCATGTTGCAGCAACTTGGAATTCGCAAACCACAAGTTTAACATTTTATGTAAACGGTGTTCAAACTACTCAACATACACTATTTTCAGGTTTATCATTCAACAGTGGTAATATGAATATTGGCAGACAAGATCCAAACGGTTGCCAATGTAATTTTATGGATGGTGCTATAGATGAATTAAGATTATGGAAAACAACACGTACACAATCTGAAATTCAGAATAACATGAACTCTACTTTAGGTGGAGCGGTTACTCCACAAACACATACATATGTATGGAGTCCAGCTACTGGTTTAAATACTACCACAGGAGAAGTAGTAATTGCTAGTCCAACAAATACTACTACTTATACAGTAACAGCAACTAACAGCAGTGGTGCTTCTAGTTCAATATCACAAACAATTGTAGTGAACCAATTAGCAAGTAATATTGTTACCGCGAATGGTCCAACAAATGTATGCCCAGGAAATTCTGTAAGCTTACAAGCAGATAATTCGGGTGCATTTAC
>CALRUR010000036.1:0-10148 GCA_943371425.1 Sphingobacterium thalpophilum | reverse complement strand
GCAGAATCAAATTCGATGGTTCCTGGTTGAAACCTGTTTACGTTAAAGGTATCTGTATAAGAATTCTGATAAATTGCACCTGTTGGCGAGCTGGTTGTTGGTGAAGTGCCCAAATTTACAAAGGACCTTGCCTCTTCGTGCCATTTAACTAAAGAGTCTTTGTATAAATTTAAAATATATGCAGCCGAATCAAAATTAAAAGGGTCTGGGAAAGTATTTACAGGATAACCAGGTAATGCCTCTGCTCTTTTTCTAATGTATCCACCCCAATAAGATTGATAATCGCCGCTCCATCTAAATTCATCTTTAGCCACGTTTTGCATTAATTGTGCTGTAAACACTGCATCGTAAGAGTTTCCTGCATCTTCATGCGTTGCATAAGCTCTTATAAACCATTTCTCGTTTTTAAGTTCTAATCTGTTTTGATAAAATAAAATGTCTTTTAGCGAATACCTGTTATCTCCTTGGTATACCGTGGTTCCATTTCCAAAATTTATAGAATATATTAATTCTGTTTTAGAGTTTATTTTATAATGTGCAGCACCTCCTAATTTTACATTTTTGGTATTATAATCTACCAAATCTTTTTCCCAATATCCATCGCGATGCCATACGTTAAGCCCGGGGAATTGTCGACGAGAAGATAAACTTGTTGCATTGTTTCCTCGTGGATCAAAGTTTTCATCACCATATCTGTTTACCGCATCGTAACTTCCTGGGTTGTCTTTTCCTACTGTTGATTGTGGAGTGGCATCAGCATTGTTCGCTTCCCAATCATACGCTCGCATAAAAAACAAATTCACTTTAAAGGCAAATTTATCTTCACCTGCTTTGTTCTTGTAAACCTTTGCATATCTTATTGCTGTTTCGAACAAACCCCGCTCCCCAACTTTCGACATTACGGTTAAACCGGGGCTGTTAAAAGGGTTACGGGTTTGCATACTTATTACTCCGTTAAATGCATTCGGTCCGTAAAAAGCAGAACTTGCTCCAACTACTAAATCAACTTTTTGTACATCTAATTCTGATGCTCCTAAAAAGTTGCCGAGTGAAAAATTTAAACCAGGTGCTTGGTTGTCCACGCCATCAATTAATTGTAATGACCTTACCGGCGACGTACTGTTGAATCCTCTTGTATTTATAATCTTAAAACCAATACTGGCCGAAGTTAAATCCACTCCTTTTAACTGTCCTAAGCCTTCATAAAAATTAGAAGCTGAAGTTTGTTTAATGGAAATTAAATCCATCGACTCTACTGTTAGGGGCGCTTCTTTTTGTTTTTCTGTTAAGCGAGATGATTGAATAGTTACCTCTTTGCTAATCACCACATTTTCTGATAAGGATACTTCAATGTTGGTTTTGTTTTTAGATACCAGCACTTCTACCTTATCATATCCTAAATAAGAAATTACAAGTGTTTGTGGGTTTGTTAAATCAACATTTAAACTAAATTTTCCGTCTAAATCTGTATTGGTTCCTGTGGTAGAACCTTTCACACTTACCACCGCAGAATATAATCCTTGCTTGGTGTTTTTATCTTTTACAGTACCTGTTACTTTGGTTAGTTGAGCGTAACTTTGTGTAATAAATATTGAAAATAAAACTGCAGTAATTGCAATAAGTTTGGCTTTGTTTGGGTATAATCTCATCGATAATTTCATTTATCCAATTCTAAGTTAAGAAATGAATTGATTAAATGAAATTGTAAGGTGGAATTATACCATTATAAATTAAAAGCGTTCCAACCTTGTGCAGTAATTTTATGCTGATTTCCCGACTTACTTACTAATTGAGGCCCTTCAGAAGCTTGTGTCATGTGCCCAATTATGCTTATGTCTGGATTGTTTTTTATGTTGTCGAAATCGCTTTGTTTTACGGTAAACAGTAGCTCATAATCTTCGCCACCACTTAAGGCACAAACGGTTGGATCTAGGTTAAACATTCGAGCCGCATCGTATGTCATTGGATCTATAGGAATTTTTTCTTCGTATACACTGCAACCTAAATTAGATGATTTGCATAGGTGCAATATTTCTGAAGCCAGCCCGTCAGATACATCAATCATAGAAGTTGGAACAATACCTTTTTCTTTTAATATTTCGATGATGTCTTTTCTGGCTTCTGGTTTTAGTTGCCTTTCTACAATGTAATCATAGCCTTCTAAATCTGGTTGAATTTCTGGATTGTTGAGGTATACATTTTTTTCTCTTTCTAGTAATTGCAAACCCATGTAGGCTGCTCCTAAATCTCCAGATACACAAAGCAAATCATTTATACTTGCGCCTTCTCTTTTGGTAATTTTGGTAGCATCTTGTTTTCCAATTGCAGTTACACTAATAACCAAACCTTGTTTAGATGCGCTTGTATCTCCACCCACTAAATCAACTCCATATCTTTTACAAGCAATATTCATTCCTTGGTAAATTTCTTCAATTGCCTCTAAAGAGAAACGGTTCGAAACACCAATAGATACTAGCACTTGCGTTGGTATTGCATTCATCGAATATATATCGGATAAATTTACCACGATTGATTTGTATCCTAAATGTTTTAATGGTACGTATGATAAATCGAAATGAATTCCTTCTAATAACATATCTGTACTCACTACAATTTGTTCTGCATCAAATTGTAAAATTGCAGCATCATCACCCACTCCTTTTATAGTACTTGTTTGTGTTAGTTCTATGTGTTTTGTAATGTGGTCTATTAATCCGAATTCTCCTAATGAAGAGAGTTCCGTGCGTGCTGTGTTTTCGAACATGTTTCTTGTTGAATTAGAAAATCAAAATTACTATTTATATTGAATAAGTTTCTAAAAAATAGTTTCCTCTATTTCTTTGTTTTTTTGATGATAATCTGTGGTGTAATGCAAGCCCCTGCTTTCTTTTCGGAGCATTGCCGATTTAATTACCACATAAGAAACTTGAATTAAATTTCTTAATTCGCATAGCTTCACAGATATTTTTGTTTTTTTATAAAAATCTTCTGTTTCATTATAAATTAATTGCAATCTGCGCATCGCTCGTTCTAACCTAAAATCAGAACGTACAATACCTACATAATCGCTCATAATTCTTTGCATTTCGCGGATATTGTGGGTTACTAAAATATCTTCATTAGAAAGAGATATTCCGTTTTCATTCCAATCCGGAATATCATCAAAATAATTTACATTATTACTGTTTTCTATTGCTTTAACATAACTTCTATGCGCAAAAACTAATGCCTCTAGTAAAGAGTTAGAAGCTAACCTGTTTGCGCCGTGTAATCCGGTAGAGGCACACTCGCCGCAAGCAAATAGGTTTTTTATGGTAGACTCCCCGTATTCGTTTACTAAAATACCTCCACACATATAATGTGCAGCAGGTACCACCGGAATCATGTCTTTACTCATGTCTATACCAATGCTTAAACATTTTGCGTAAATATTAGGGAAGTGTTGCATTAACTCGTTTTTTGGTACATGCGTAATATCCAATAAAACATAGTCGTCGCCAGATTTTTTCATTTCCGAATCAATTGCTCTTGCTACAATATCTCTGGGTGCTAAAGAGGCTCTTGGGTCGTACGATTCCATAAAAGCTTCGCCGTTTCTGTTTTTCAAAATACCACCGTGTCCGCGTACCGCTTCAGATATTAAAAAACTTGGGTATTCGCCTGGGTGATAAAGTGCTGTAGGGTGAAACTGTATAAACTCCATGTTTCTTACTTTTCCCTTAGCTCTGTACACCATTGCAATTCCGTCGCCAGTTGCAATGGTTGGGTTGGTGGTAGTACTATATATATGCCCAGCTCCACCAGATGCCATTACCGTAATTTTTGATTCTATCTTTTCTATTTCCTTTGTTATGGTATTGAGTGCATACACACCATAACAATTTATGTTTTCGGTAGATTTATTAACTTCTTTCCCTAAATGATGTTCAGTTATAATGTCTACCGCAAAATAATGGGTTAATATTTCGATGTTTGGGTTTTGATGAATTTGTTCTAAAAGAACCTTTTCAATTTCAAAACCTGTGATGTCTTTAAAATGCAATACACGATGTTCCGAGTGTCCGCCTTCTTTGGCTAAATGGTATTCCCCCTGTTTATCTTTATCAAAATTAGTTCCATAGTTTACAATTTCTTGTATACGTTCGGGTCCTTCTTTTACTACCATCTCCACAATTTGCTCTACACACAGTCCATCTCCGGCAATTAATGTATCATCAATATGTTTTTCATACGAATCGTCTTTGTCAATAACCACTGCCACACCCCCTTGGGCATATTTAGTGTTCGATTCGTCTTCGTTAGATTTTGTAACAATACATACTTTACCATGCTTTGCAGCCTTAAGTGCAAAACTTAATCCTGCTATGCCCGAACCAATTACCAAAAAATCTGTTCTTTTCATTATACAATAACACCGTTTAAACTATAAAGTTACAAAATATATAAAATGCTAAACATGTTTATAAGGCGGTTAACAACGTTGGTAAAGTGTGAGTAACATTAGAATAAGTAAATCGACAAGCAAAATCCACTAAGTTGTTGGTTAATTATACATTCTTTTGTGGAGTTATTAACAGGATATTAACGCTTTTTGCATCTAGCTTTTTTTAACAGAACAAAATTCCACAAATTTTGAGGAAAACAAAATTGGCTTACTATCAAGTGTTTGTTATGTAATTAATGTTGATAGTGTGTTAGTAAATAATTAAAAGTAAATTTATGTTGATAAAAAACAGAGATATCAACCTTACCAACACCCTAATCATCACTTTCAATATTTTTTAAAATTAAATGATGATTTTAATAAGACGTTAATAATTATCAAATTTGGAAATCGAAAAAAAATGGAAAAAATAAATTTAGACGATTTAAGTAAAAATGGTTTCTTAAGTGTAGCTGTAGATCCTACTATAGATTTGTTTGTAGAAATAGAAAAACTTAAGAAAGAAAAAAATGCAGTAATACTTGCACACTATTACCAGGATTCAGATATACAAGATATAGCAGATTATATTGGTGATAGTTTAGGTCTTTCTCAAGAAGCTGCAAAAACAGATGCTGATATTATTGTTTTTGCCGGTGTACATTTTATGGCTGAAACGGCTAAAATTTTATCACCTTCAAAAAAAGTGTTATTACCAGATTTAAAAGCTGGTTGTTCTTTGGCAGATACTTGTCCTCCAAATTTATTCGCAGAATTTAAAAAGAAGTATCCAGATCATATAGTTATTACTTATGTAAATTGCTCTGCAGGTATTAAAGCATTAAGTGATATTGTTTGTACTTCCAGTAATGCTGTACAAATAGTAGAGAGTTTACCAGTTGATCAGAAAATAATTTTTGCGCCCGATAAAAATTTAGGTGCTTATATTATTAAGAAAACTGGTAGAGATATGGTATTATGGAACGGTGCCTGTATGGTTCATGAAATATTTTCATTAGAAAAAATTATAAAATTAAAAGAGAGATACCCTGATGCAAAAGTAATTGCTCACCCAGAGTGTGAAGAGTCTGTATTAGCTGTTACCGATTTTATAGGATCTACAACTGCTTTGTTAAATTATACAAAAAAGGATACTGGCAATTCTTATATTGTTGCAACAGAATCTGGTATATTACATCAAATGATTTTGTCAAACCCTACTAAACAATTTATTCCAGCTCCACCCAATAATAATTGTGCTTGTAATGATTGCCCACATATGAAATTAAATACATTAGAAAAATTATATAATTGTTTAAAGTATGAATTACCGGAGGTTACTTTGTCCGCTGAATTAATTGAAAAGGCAAAAGCTCCAATAATTAAAATGTTAGACATATCAGCTAAATTAGGATTATAATGGCTTTAATTTTACCCGTTAAAAATATACATCCAATTCTACCGGAATCTTGTTGGATTGCAGATAATGCTACAATTGTTGGTGATGTAGTATTAGGAGAAAATTGTAGTGTTTGGTTTAATGCAGTTATTCGTGGTGATGTACATTTTATTAAAATTGGTGATAGAACCAATATACAAGATGGTGCAGTAATACACTGCACTTATCAGAAAGCAAGTACAACTATTGGAAACGATGTATCTATAGGGCATAATGCATTGGTACACGGTTGTACATTAAAGGATCATGTGTTAGTTGGAATGGGTGCAATAGTAATGGATAATGTTGTTGTAGAGGAGTATTGTATTATAGCAGCAGGATCAGTAGTGTTAGAAAACACGATTTGTGAAAGTGGTTTTTTATATGCTGGAACTCCAGCAAAAAAAATTAAGCCCTTAACTGAAGAGCAAATTGCTTTGTTAAATAAACTACCTTCAAATTATATGATGTATTCTGATTGGTTTAAGGTGTAAGTACAATTTCTAAATCCCAATTAGCTCGTATTTTTATTGGATTGATATAATATTCAATTTTTTCTGGTTGAATATTATTTAAATAATTTCCAGTATCCCATTTATTATTTTTATTAGTATCGTATATCATTCTAATTCTATAGGTACCAGGGTTTATATTCGTGTAAACAATAGTTTCCTTTATATTATAATTTGTTTTTACAACTTCATTTTTATCATTTAATAATTCATAAATGATAGAATCGTTATCTAAAGGTTTTATACTCAAGGTTCCGTAATCTTCAGGATTAATAAAGTTTATGTTACTTTTTATTTTTTTATTATAATTTTTTTGAAAAGAAACAAACGCACTATCTCCTATTGTTAGGTAGTATTTTTTATCTGTATTAAAATTATAAGTTAAGCTATATTTATTGTATTTAATTTTTTCTATAGAAAATTTAACGTTTATAGAATCTTCAAATAAATTAACAGAATCTAATTTATTTAATTCGAATAAATCATTTGTAATTATTTGAATACTGTTGTTATTAATTTTTTGATCTATAGCTATATTGAGTTCTCGTTTTTTTAAGCTTTTCGCAAATTTTATTTTTATTGTATCTATTTTATTTTCTTCTTCTAAATACAAAGCGGTACTGTCTGCATTTTCTTTGTAATAAACACTAATGGTATCGTTATTTGGAGCATAAATTATGGTATCAATTTTAGGATGTATATCTATTAATTTTAGTTTGTTTTCTTTGTTAAAAATTAATTCTACTTTTTGATAGCTTATATCTTTATTAACTAATTTACGTTTGCTTGCTTTTTCTTTAAATAGTTTTAAGTTTGAGAGTTGAGTGTTTTGAAATAAATTTACAATTGTATCTTGGTAGGCAATTTCTTCCTCTTGCGAATCAAATATTTTATTATTGTTTTCTTCCTTAATGGCAAACAATTTATATTTATTTGATTTAAGATTGGTGAATTTGAATTTTCCTAAATCGTCTGTTCGTACTGTATAATCTGGTTTCTTTTTGTAAACAATAGAATCATTTGTTACTTCGGTGTACAAACAAATTATAACATCCTTTACTGGTTCTAAGGTAAATGAGTTTAAAATATTTCCGCTTAAGCTTAATGAATCTATGTTGTTACCAGTACTAAAAATAAATTTAAAATCTTTAGATATATTATTTTCTGTATAGTCTGAAATTGCATTACCAAAGTTTAATATGTAAGTGGTATTTTCTTTAGGATTTTCGGATAGTTCTATTTTTAATTTTTTTCCGTCTTTTTTAACCTCGGCTTCAATGTTTGATGGACTAATGATAAATTCACTTTGGATATCTTTCAGATTGATGTATTCGTTGAACGTAAGTTCTATACTTTTTGAATTAAAATTAGTTGCGTTTAGTTCCGGTTTAGATTTTAAAAGTTGAGGAGCTTGCTCATCTTTTAGTCCACCACTTGGGTTAACCATGTTTGCGCAAGCACTCAATAAAAAATAGGTACTGTATATAAAGAATATAAATTTTTTAGGAATGTAATTCATCAGCGCAATATTATTCAATATGAATTACAATAGGAATTATTTTTTTTTAAATTCAAAGTAATAATATTTACCCACCACATAGTCTTTTACGTTTTTTTGTATCACTACTTCAGAATATTGGTAGGTATTACTTTCAAATCTCGCTTCTTCACCAGAATTATAAACACATTTAACTTTTACTAATACAGTTACACCGCCTTCATCTCTGCTTGCACAAGCGCATAACATTAGCATTAGAAATACTATGTTGAGAGCGTAAATCTTATATAACTTATTATTTTTCAATATGTTAACTATTCAAATGAACCATTAATACACTCACATCGGCTGGCGTTACTCCAGATATTCTAGAGGCTTGCCCTAATGTACGAGGTTTTATCTTCATTAGTTTTTCTCGCGCTTCTTTTGATAAAGATATCAAATTATTATAATTGAATTCAGGATTAATGTTTTTATCATCTAATTTTTTTAGTTTGCCAACCATCTCCAATTCCTTGCTCAAATAACTTTCGTATTTAATATTTATTTCAGCTTGTTCTATGTCTTCTTTTTTCATTCCGGCAACTAAAGTGGCTAAGTCTTTATCGGCCCTTATTAAATCTTGTAATTCTACCTGTGGTCTTAATAATAAATTTAATAATTTAACACTGTGAGGTATTTCGTTAGTACCCTTCTCTAAGAGAATTGTATTTACCACATCTGCATCAATGCTTTTATTTTTTAAATACTTTATAATTTTTTCTGTGTTTTCTATTTTTTGATTTACGCGATTCAATCTTTCTTCAGATGCTAATCCTATATCGTACGACATTTTAGTTAAGCGAATGTCTGCATTGTCTTGTCTCAACAATAACCTATGTTCAGCTCTTGAGGTAAACATCCTGTATGGTTCTTCGGTTCCTTTGGTAACTAGGTCGTCTATTAGTACCCCAATATACGATTCAGATCTTTTCATAATTAAGGCTTCTTTCTCGTTTATTTTTAGATGTGCATTAATACCTGCAACAAAACCTTGAGAGGCCGCCTCTTCATAACCTGTGGTACCATTAATTTGCCCGGCAAAGTATAAGTTCTCTACCAGTTTGGTTTCGAGCGTTAAACTTAATTGTGTTGGTGGGAAATAATCGTATTCTATGGCATATCCTGGTCTGAACATTTTTGCATTCTCGAAACCGGGTATTAATCTCAGTGCTTTGTATTGTACATCTTCTGGTAAGGAAGTAGAGAATCCGTTCACATATATCTCTACAGTGTTCCAACCTTCAGGTTCCACAAATATTTGGTGCCTGTTTCTTTCAGCGAACCTATTTATTTTATCTTCAATAGAAGGGCAATACCTAGGTCCTAATCCTTGTATTCGTCCGGTGAACATTGGCGATTTTTCAAAACCTTCTTTTAGGGTTTCATGTACTGCTTCATTGGTATAAGTAATATAGCAGCTTCTTTGATCCGTCGGTCTCTCTATATCTAAATAAGAAAACTGTCCTCTGTCCTCATCTCCTTTTTGTTCTTCCATTTTAGAATAGTCAAGTGTTCTACCATCTACTCTTGGTGGAGTACCAGTTTTCATTCGTCCTGCTTCAAAGCCCAACCCTGTTAATTGTTCTGTTAAACCAGTAGCCGCCTTTTCTCCTGTTCTTCCTCCTCCAAACTTCTTTTCACCGATATGTATCACGCCGTTTAAAAAAGTACCATTAGTTAGTACCACAGCGTCTGCATCAAATTCTACTCCTAAAGAAGTAATAACTCCACATACTCTTCCATCTTTTACCTTTACTTCTGTTACCATTTCCTGCCAGAAATCTACATTTGGGGTTTTCTCTAACGCTATCCTCCACTCTTCTGCAAATCTCATTCGGTCGTTTTGTGTTCTTGGGCTCCACATTGCGGGTCCTTTAGACCTGTTCAGCATTCTATATTGTATCGTACTCTTATCGGATATAATTCCTGAGTAGCCACCCATTGCATCTATTTCTCTTACGATTTGTCCTTTTGCAACACCGCCCATTGCGGGGTTGCACGACATTTGAGCTATTACTCCCATGTTCATTGTAATCAACAACACCTTCGATCCTAGATTCGCTGCTGCTGCTGCTGCTTCACATCCTGCATGTCCTGCACCTACTACAATTACATTGTATTTTTGATTCATATACTTTTAACCCTATTTACCTATCTATGTTTCACGTGAAACATTTTACAAATATAATTATTTATTAATTGCCATGCCGAGAGTGTTCCACGTGGAACGTTGGG
>CALRUR010000035.1:0-10256 GCA_943371425.1 Sphingobacterium thalpophilum | reverse complement strand
CATTTTGCAAACGACCATTGGATATCTAAAGCCATTGGTTTGTTAGAAATAATTTTCGGTATTGCCTACATTATTGCCAGCAGAAAACCATTTAAACATTGGCTCATTATTTTTATTGGCTTTATAGTAAAATTGGTAGTGAGTGTAGGGTATATGTATTATATGTATGCAGAGTTAATGCCAGCGCAATTAATATCTATGGTATTGGCTAATGATATGGTATGGTTATTACCATTTGGCTTAATACTGTACCAAACCTTTGAGCATTACCAAAGCACAAGGGAGTTAGAGGCGTATGATATGAATCCGCGTAAATTAAAAACCCTTAGTAATATTTATACCAACCAAGGTAAAACTTTGCAAGACCATACAGATGCATCGCCAACCATGTTAGTTTTTTTACGCCACTTTGGTTGCCCATTTTGCAGAGAGATGCTTACTGAGTTAAAACACAACCGAGCGCAAATAGAGAAAGAAGGTACTAAAATAATTTTAGTGCATTTGGTAGACGATGCCAAGGCCGAAGAAATAACAAGTATTTTCGGATTGCAAGATTTACCACGCATATCCGACCCCGATAAAAAAATATACAAAGCCTTTGGCCTAAGCCGCGGAACCATGGAGCAATTGTTTGGCTTCAATGTTTTGGTACGAGGCATTATACGCACCATCTTTAAGTTAGACCCACCACGCCCATTTATAGGCGACGCTTTCCAAATGCCAGGTATTTTCGTAATACACAAAGGCATGGTAATTCATACATTTAAACATACTTCTTTGGCAGATAGGCCGGATTATATTGAGCTTGCGAGAAGTAGATAGTGACTGGTGACTAGTGAATAGTAAGGCAAGTATTGCAAAAAAGCTAAGGCTTGGCTTTTCGACTTTTCGAAACTTCGACCCTTCGACATTTCGGATTTCCGGTTTCACGCAAAGATGCAAAGAAGCAAAGAAAAAATTTCGACCCTTCGACCTTTCGAAACTTCGACCCTATTCATCCTAATACTAGGATTTATAGGTACAATACCTGTATTAGCACAAACCGATTTTCCGCAAGGCAATAAAGAAGACACCATAAGCCTCTCTATATTTGGCCATAGATCTGTTAGATACGTACACTCAAACACGTATCCAATTAAACGATACCACGCAATAGACTTTTCAAATTGGCACCGATCTCGAGAGCTTTGGCAATGTACGTTTCCGTTTAATTTTATACAACAAAGCAATGGGCATTTCTGCTACACCACGGCAAACGCTGCGCTTGTATCCGAATTCTGCATTAAGGTTTTGAGAGTAGCGGGTAGCGAGTATGGGGTAGCGGGTAATGCGAGGTACGAAGTGTACAGCGCAGGTGGGCGATTGGTGTTAGCAGGGTTTCTTAATAATTATTATGTTGATGTGAGTGGCTTGGCAGCGGGGGTGTATGTGTTAAGTGTGGGTACTGCGAGGCCGAGGTTTGTGAAAGGGGGTGACTAGTGAATTTTAAATTGTGAATTGTGAATGTTGAATGGGATGGAACGGTTTGCAAGATTGCAGAGGCTTTGTTTTTCGTAAGTTCGCTAATTCGATTTCACGGTCTTTAGTCTTCAGCTCCGTAGGAGCGGCATAAAGGACGATAAAATGCATAATAGTATTTCCAAAGTTCGAATCTAAATTTACATTTTTAAAAAATAGTTTAAATTCTAAATACTTTTTTTTGTCTTCCAACAATATTAAATATTAAAGACTTCGATTCTATTTATTAAAAAAATTCTTTATTATCTTCACCGCATGAATCAAATAGAAGTAGTAGAGTTATTTGCAGGAGTTGGTGGTTTTAGAATCGGACTAGAGGGTTGGAAAGGAAAATCTTCTTCCTCAGGTTATAAGAAAAAAATTAACAGTTCATTTAAAGTTATTTGGAGTAATCAATGGGAGCCATCTACTAAAACACAACATGCCTCTTTGGTTTATGAAAACAGATGGGGAAAAGAAGGTCATAGTAATCAAGATATTGCTAGTGTTGAAATTAAGAATATACCAGACCATGAAATGCTTGTTGGTGGTTTTCCTTGCCAAGATTATTCTGTTGCAACATCGTTAAAAAACTCCAAAGGATTAATTGGAAAGAAAGGTGTTTTGTGGTGGTCTATTCACAAAATCATATCTGAGAAAAAGAGTAAACCAAAATATTTATTTTTAGAAAATGTAGATAGATTATTGATTTCACCTTCAAAACAGAGAGGGAGAGATTTTGCAATTATACTACAGAGTTTAAACGAATTGGGCTATGCAGTTGAATGGAGAGTAATTAATGCTGCCGATTATGGAATGCCCCAAAGAAGAAGAAGAGTATTCATATTAGCATATTTAAAATCTACTGACATATACAAAGAAATCAAAAAGGATAAGTTGGAAAATTGGGTTCTTAAAGATGGTATATTAGCAAATGCATTTCCAGTTCAGATACATACTAAAAGTATTCCTTTCAGTTGCTTTGAATTAAAGGGTAGTTTAGTAGAATTGACAAAAACGTTTAATAATAAAGAAAATATTAGCATATTTCAGAATGCAGGAATTATGTTAAAAGGTAAGGTATATACTATTAAAACTCAGCCAATTTACGACGGTAAGAAAACTGTTTTAAAAGACGTATTGGAGAATTCAAAAGTTGATAATTCTTTTTATGTTTCTGATAAAGAATTAGACAAATGGAATTATTTTAAAGGATCAAAAAAAGAAACACGAGTTAGTGCTGATGGATTTGAATATAATTATAGCGAGGGGGGAATGGTTTTTCCAGATTCATTAGATTCACCATCGAGAACAATAATTACTGGAGAAGGAGGACAATCTCCTTCAAGATTTAAACATGTTATAAAAACAAAATACGGATTAAGAAGATTAACACCGATTGAACTTGAAAGACTTAATATGTTTCCAGATAATCATACCCATATTGAAGGTATGAGTGATAGTAAACGAGCATTTTTTATGGGAAATGCTTTGGTAGTAGGGGTTGTTGAAAGAATTGGTAATGAATTGAATAATCGAATTAATACTTGATTAATTTTCCAATTTTTTTTCTTTTTTCAAGTTCAATTTGTTGAACATAAAAAGAACTAGGAGCCTTTAATCCTATTATCAGGATTGGGGTTGTTAACAAATTTCTTAATGGGGCTAAATATTCAATATATTTTTCAAAGGTACCAATAGCTCCATCAAATCCTCCTTTTTTTTTGAAATCATCAGTGACTGTTATTATAACACCAATATTTGTTTGAATAGCTTTGTGTACGTGATTTAGTTCACTAGCTAAAACTGGTTTAATCAAATTCCATGCTATCACACTAGAATGATTAAAGCCAACCTCTATCGAGATTGTTTTTTTTGCAAAATCTAAACGCCAAGTATCACCTGTATATTTTGTATCTTGAAAGATTTTAGATTCAGAATGCCATAGTTGTTTTTTGAATTTCTGCTTTAATAATTCATTGATAGCTATAGATAAGCTTTTTGGTGTTTTAGATATATCAATTTTTCCATAGCTTAAATGTTTATTGTAAACTTCATCTTCATCTATGTTTTTTATAATCTGTATTATTTCATTATACTCGTTTATATATTCAGGCTCTTTTAATAATACATCTGCATGTCTGAAGGCATAGGTATAGTAATCCATAGTGTGAAGTTATAAAATATTCTTAAGATTTAATGGCTTTAAAATTTAGAATATTATTAAAATTCACTAATAGTTTAGTAACATTATTTAATTTAAATATTTGTATGTCAGTATATTAATAATGAAAGTTTGATTGTTTAAAGATCCTATTTAAATTAAATAGTGATTTTTTTACTTAATTTTATATATTTCACAATAAAAATAACCATTGGCTTAAATTTAAGTATAAGTCATCAAAATGCGCTTAAAGTTGAATTTGTTTCAATATAAAAATTGTCAAATGAAATAATTATAAGATGAAGACAAAACAAAAAACAAATAAAAAGAATAACTTAAAAGCAGTTGATTTTTTTTGCTCTGGAGGAGGAATGAGTTTTGGTATTCAAAAATCTGGGATAGAAATTCTAGCAGGTATTGACTTTGATATTACATGTAAAGATACATACGAGTCAAATATGAAAAATGCAAAATTTATTCACGCTGATGTATTTCGTTTAGCTGAAGCAGAATTGCAAAATTTGCTTTCTTTGTCTAAGTACGATGATAATCTTGTTCTAATTGGCTGCAGTCCATGTCAATTTTGGAGTATAATCAATACTGATAAATCAAAATCTAATAAATCAAAAAATTTATTAGTTGAGTTCTCTCGATTTGTAAAATATTTTCAACCTGGATATGTAATTGTTGAAAATGTACCAGGCGTGTTGAGAAGAAAGGAAGAGAGTGGTTTAGTTGAATTTATTGATTGGTTGAAAATTAATGGATATACTGTTCATTTTGATGTACATGAAGTTAGTGAATATGGTGTGCCACAACATAGAAGAAGATTTACTCTGATTGCGAATAGGGTAACTAAGGATGAGCTAAAGCCTATTAAATATAAAGGAAAGAAACGAACAGTTAGGGATGTGTTAGGGGTAGAAAATGGATTTCCAAAGGTAGAAGCTGGTAATAAGGATAATACAACCTTTATGCATACAGTCGCAGGATTGAAGGAAATTAATATTAAAAGATTATTGTTAACGAAAAAAGATGGTGGTAATCGATTAGTATATGCAGATAACTTAGATTTAGCCCCTAATTGCCATAAAAATGATAAAGACAATTTTAAAGATACTTACGGTAGAATGTGGTGGGACAAGCCTTCTCCAACTATTACAACTAAGTTTTTTAGTATATCAAATGGTAGATTTGCACATCCCGAAGAAAATCGTGCGATTTCATTAAGAGAGGGTGCAGTTTTACAATCTTTCCCCAAAAACTACAAATTTATTTCATCAAGTATTGCAACTACAGCAAGAATGATTGGAAATGCAGTGCCTCCTCAATACGCTAATGCAATAGGTAAGGCAATAATAGAAAATCACAAATATGCAATTTAGAGCCAAAGCGAGAGCAGTTGATCTATTAGGAAAAGGTCAAATAGCTGATTTACCAACAGCAATTACTGAATTATGGAAAAATGGATATGATGCATATGCTGATAATTTAAAAGCTGATTTATTCAAATCGGGTTTCAATGGCCTCCAAAAATCTTATTTCACAATCTCGGACGATGGATAGGGGATGTCAAATTTTGATATTATAGACAAATGGTTAGTGTTAGGAACAGATTCTAAATCTAGAGCAGAATTAGATGATGAATCGCAAGATACATTATGGAAACGACCCCGGATAAAAGCTGGTGAGAAAGGAATTGGGCGCCTATCTGTTGCATACTTAGGAAACCCGATGCTAATGCTAACGAAGAAAATAGGTTACCCTATACAAGCTGTTTATTTTGATTGGCGTTTATTAGAAAATTACAACCTTTTTCTTGATGATATAATTATTCCATTAAAGTCAATTGAAAATCTGGAAAATTTAATTTTAGTTTTTAACGAATTAAAAAAAGAGTTTATTGTAAATTTTGAAAAGGAAACCGATGGAGATAACAATCAAATTTGGGAAGGAAAACAATTAGAGCTAAAAAATGAAATAGTCAATGAAACTGAAAAGGCAACAATAGAAAATCCAATTTTGGATAAGATAAACACCTTCTTCAATTCTGAAAATTCTAATGGAACGATGTTTATTGTATTTAACCCGATAGATCAAATTCTAGGTCTTTCTGAAAAAGACCATGATGATATAGAGAACAGAGATTTTATTATATCAAGTTTAACAGGCTTCACAAATCCATTCAAGGATACTTCAGTTAATATAAAAACATCATTTCATATTTATAAAGATTCTGAGCCATACGATTTGTTGACTTCTCAAGGTTTGTTTTTTGATAAACTGGACTTTGAATTAGCGGATGTATATATTAATGGCGAGTTTGATGGGAATGGAAATTTTAAAGGAAAGATTAGGATTTACAATGAATTAATTGATTATAATTATACTAACCCAAGAAGAAAAGATAAACGCACTTTTTATGGTAGAGTTCCAATAGAGTTAGGATACTCACAAGGAGAAGAAAAGTCCTCTGAATTAAGCGAAAATCAGTTTGCGACATTAAAGAATAAAGTCGCGGAGTATGGTGGGTTGTATATATATAGAGATGATTTCAGAGTATTACCATATGGGCGTCATAATGCAGATTTTTTAAATTTCGAACAAAGAAGATCTAAAAGAGCAGGAACATATTATTTTTCCTACAGAAGGATGTTTGGTTATTTAAGTTTAACCCGAGAAGAAAACAATCAATTACAAGACAAATCAAGTCGTGAGGGATTAATTAATAACGCTCAATATAGAGCATTTACGAGTGATGCTATAAATTTTTTTATAACCCTTGCTCAAGATTATTTTGCAACAGAAGCAAAGGAATCTTTATTTCTTGATAAGAAAAAGCAAATAAATGAACAATATGATGCGTTGCAAGCAGATAAAGTTCGTGAAAAGTCAGAAAAGATTGCTTTCACTAAATTACTTAATGATTATCCTGAAAAATTAGACGTTCATCGAGTTAAGTATGAAAAATTACTTAGTCGTTTAGATGAAAATTTAAAAAATGTAAATGTTACATATTTCAATATTGAAGCTATTCTCGATGAACTACATAAAATGGATTTAGAACGTATAGTTTTAATTCCGAAAGTACCTAAACGTTACAAGCCGACAGAAACACAACTTGAGAGACTTTATCAATTTGAAGACAAGTTAAACAGTTTTATTGATCAAGTAAATCCAAGGAGAGAGCATTTGAATAAATTGGCTTTAGAAAAGTTAGGGATTCGGGATTTGAAAATTGATTTCACCAAAAAATACAATAGTCTTATAGCTTCGTTAGAAAAATCTTTAAATGAGAACAAAAAACAACTCAATGAAAAATTTGATTTTCTTAAAAATGAATACAATGAAAGAGCAAAAAGAATATTTGAAACCTTAACTGAAAATAAGGAAAAACTTATTAATATAATAATTACTAAAGAACAAGTAAATCAATTTACAGAAGAGATTGAAAAAAAATTCAAAACTATTTTAGAAGAGACAGATAAAACATTATTTCCCTTAGTAGAACATATAAAACGGCTTTCATTTGATATTGATGAAGAGCAATTACAAGGTGCATATAGAGCTCAATACGATCAAATGAAATATCAATGGGAGCAAACTCGAGACACAGCACAATTAGGAATTGCAGTTGAAATAATAGACCATGAGTTTAATCAACTGTATGCAAAAATTAATCATAATCTAAAGATTCTAAATAGTCTTAATGATTTTAAATCGATAAAAGAGTATAAATCAGTCGAAATGCACTTCAGACAACTGGAAGACAAGTATGCTTTATTGTCACCACTATACAGAATATCAGGAGCGATGAAGAAAGATGTTTCTTGCAATTCCGTTTACAAGTATTTATTGGAGTTTTTCGAAAATCAAATTTCCGAATATCACATTAGATTTGAAGTGACTGAATCATTTAAACAACATGAAGTAAAAATCAAAGAGCCAGTAATTCATACTGTTTTTATTAACATAATTAATAACGCGATATATTGGATGCGTAATAAAGAATCGAGAATAATAAAATTAGATTACAAAAATGACACACAAGAGATAATAATTGCAAATTCGGGTGAAAAAATCCCTGAATACAGACTGAGTAAGATTTTTGAATTATTTTATTCTCAACGCCCTGTTGGTAGAGGAATAGGTTTGTATTTGTCTAAACAAAGTTTGAATGATGCAGGATTAGACATATACGCTACTAACGACATAAATTACAATTTACTAAACGGAGCTTGTTTCGTAATAAACTCAATTAATAATGCAAATGAATAACAAAGCCTTTGATATATTAAACTCATCAATCAATTCAGCTGTATTTATTGATGAAAAAGCGAAAGATTTTTTTTCAGGAACACCAATTGACGATAATGTACCAGAGGAAAAATTATCCGAGAATTTGTTCAGGTCGTTTAAAGATAATGGAAAAAGTTTAGTCGTTCATAAGTTTGAAATTGCGAATCTTGATAATACTCAAATCTTAGATTATCTTTTTAATGGTAAAGATTTGATTTTATTGGATTGGGAATTAGCTGATGTTGCGGGGCAAGAATATTCATTAAAATTATTGAACAGAGCTGTTACTAATCCGAGCATAAATTTTTGTTGCATTTATTCAAGTTCAGCTAATTTCAATAGTATTCCGTTTTTTCTAGACGCTTATTTTTCAGGAATAACCAAAGATGAATTTCAGTTAGTAAAAAACGCATATGGTCACATAGAAGCTGATGAAATTCAAAAAGTTATTGGCGTAGATGTAGATAAAATAAATGCTTTCTTTATAGAAAACGAAATTGATATTGATAATTTTCCAATTGAAAAATTGAAAAATATATCTAGTGATATGGTTCTACGTTTTATTTATATTTCACTTACTCTTGAAAAGTATAATTTTTCAGATGAAGAGGTAAGATATGAAGTTTTAAATTCAGGAAATGATTCTTTTATTATCAATAATACATTTGTTTTTACATTAAAAAAGGATTTGAATGACGATAATGATTACTTGAAGCTTTTAAAAAGAATTTCAGAGACGGTTGTAAAAAATGATAGTTGCTTTTTTCAGTTATTAGGACTGGAAATGCAGTCGATTTTTAATTCAAATGAAAGATTTATTGATAAAAATATATTAAAATCATCGACTGAAGCTCTCTTTTTATTCAGAAATCATCTTAAAGATGACAAGGCATTCGGTACAATTATTAAGAAGTTACTATTAGAGCAAGCAACACTTAAGTTAAGAACTGCTAAATTAAAATTGTTAGATACTGAGTTTTTGGATACTAAAAGTGAAGAGCTTAAAAGTAAAGTACCTAGCAATGACGACATATTTAATCTAAATGTTTTTTATAATTCTGTAACAGTAAAAAGTTTGCATCCCGAAAGTGTTCCTAATTTGAATTTTGGAGATGTATTTAAAGACAATTTGGATAATTATTATTTGTGTATAACAGCATTATGTGATTGTTATTATCCAGATAAAATTGAACATAATTTTTATTTTGCTAAAGGCAAAGAATTTAAAGATGTAGAGTTGGCATTAAAACTAGGTGATACTGCGTTTTTAAGTTTTCTTCCTAACAATAAAGTTGTTCATTGGGGTGATGTTGACAAGCCAAAAATCAAAAAAATAAAGCAGTTGATTTTGTCGGAAAGCGAAGATATTCAAGAGTTGAAACAGGATATACAAAAACTAAAAGATTTAATAGAAAATCTTTATGGCAATCAAACAAGTCTTAATAAATTTTTGTACAGACCATTTTATATTAAACCTAAAGTTTATAATGTAGAAAACAACAAACTTCTAAATAATAGAATCAGACTTTGGGATATCACCAACATATCCAAACAAGTAGAATCTCAGCAAAATCTGAATTATTTCGATGTTGAATATATTTCAACCCTAAGGGATGATTATTCACAGAGAATTGCCAATCATGCTTTCGGACATCCTATTAGAGTTGGAATCGATTTTGCAAAAATTAGTTGATTTGATCCTATTAAACTTTGATATATATATTAACATAACAAGTGTTTAAGTATTATTTATTTAATTCAGTTTTAACATATAAGTATCTAATAATACTCATGCTACAAAGCTTTGCAACACACTTTAAGTATCTGTACCCAAAAGGACTTTGGATGGTTTCCTTTTCTTTAAATAATGTAGTGTAGCTATTTTATTTAATATTAATTTATAGGCTTAAATTTATCCATTTTTATAACATCTCCATTGCATATTCTCTATTTGCAATACGATCAAGTACACTTTCACTTTTGGTGGCAATAGCTTTTTTGTATATGTATTTTTCTTATATACATGGTAAAATATTTGTACTTGTTTGCTCATATAAAAGATAGAATCTAAATAAGCCACCACACCTTCGTGGTGGCTCGTAAAAAATTAACGCCTTATTAACTGAAATTTTTGAAAACCTTGGCCAGTAAAGCCAAAGTCGAATATTGAAAAGCTTGAGCCGTTCAACACTAAACTAATGTATGCACTCATAAGTACATTAAAAAATACACAGATGCCTGTGTAAGCATAGAACTCTTTAAAGGTTACAAAATGATGTTTGCTTTTGTTGAGTTC
>CALRUR010000034.1:0-10423 GCA_943371425.1 Sphingobacterium thalpophilum | reverse complement strand
CATTTTGCAAACGACCATTGGATATCTAAAGCCATTGGTTTGTTAGAAATAATTTTCGGTATTGCCTACATTATTGCCAGCAGAAAACCATTTAAACATTGGCTCATTATTTTTATTGGCTTTATAGTAAAATTGGTAGTGAGTGTAGGCTATATGTATTATATGTATGCAGAGTTAATGCCAGCGCAATTAATATCTATGGTATTGGCTAATGATATGGTATGGTTATTACCTTTTGGTTTAATATTGTACCAAACCTTTGAGCATTACCAAAGCACTAGGGAGTTAGAGGCCTATGATATGAATCCGCGTAAATTAAAAACGCTTAGTAATATTTATACCAACCAAGGTAAAACCTTACAAGATCATACAGATGCATCGCCAACTATGTTAGTTTTTTTACGCCACTTTGGTTGCCCATTTTGCAGAGAGATGCTTACTGAGTTAAAACACAACCGAGCGCAAATAGAGAAAGAAGGTACTAAAATAATTTTAGTGCATTTGGTTGATGATGCAAAGGCCGAAGAAATAACAAGTATTTTCGGATTGCAAGATTTACCACGTATAGCTGACCCCGATAAAAAAATATACAAAGCCTTTGGCCTAAGCCGCGGAACCATGGAGCAATTGTTTGGCTTCAATGTATTGGTACGAGGCATTATACGCACCATCTTTAAGTTAGACCCACCACGCCCATTTATAGGCGACGCTTTCCAAATGCCAGGTATTTTCGTAATACACAAAGGCATGGTTATACATACATTCAAACACACTTCTTTGGCAGATAGGCCGGATTATATTGAGCTTGCGAGAAGCAGGTAGTGACTGGTGACTAGTGACTAGTGACAAGTAAGGCAAGTATTGCAAAATAGCTAAGGCTTGGCTTTTCGACTTTTCGAAACTTCGACCCTTCGACATTTCGGATTTCCGGTTTCACGCAAAGATGCAAAGGAGCAGAGAAGCAGAGAAGCAAAGAGATTATCTGGAATCCTACCACCACTCGCTAGTTCGTAAATTCGTCGGTTCGTAAATTCGCCCCACAATTTTCTGTCTTTCTGTTTCCTGCTCTTTCCAGCCTGGCCCAAAGTTCCGTAAGAGCGGCATTGTTGTTTTAAAGGTATAGCTTCAAAAAATTTATGATTTATTATAGTTATAGCTTTAATAATTTACTTCCAAAGTAGAACCATTAACCATTTATTGGAATATATTATTCTTATTGATTATATTCAATTCCTAATCATCTATCTATAAGGAATAATGAATGTCAATTTTCAAATAAATGATCCATCAATAGAATCACAATGGAGGGCAATTATTTTATTTGGTAAAAATTCAGCAACATACAAGTTTGCCTTTGCAAAAGCTTTATTGCAATTAATTGATAAAGAAAAAACAGTGATTTCAATAAAGGATCTAGCGATACCTTTTGCGGATGCTGTTATAGATCATATTAAAATATCAGATAAACAAGGTAGTTCCAAATCGAGCAAATTCTTAGCTGCATGTAGAGAGCATATAGCAGGATGTATTGAAAAAGATGAATTATACAAGTTAACAGAGAAGTATGGATTTGTGAATGTAGTTGATGCATTTCAAAATGTAAATGGGAGTATTATTCCAAATAAATTTTACGATAAAAACTACGGCCTAGGTAAAAAAGAAATTGTAATTACTGATGAATTACTAAAGATCAAAGAGCTTTATCAATATAGAAATTTTGAGCAAGAGGTAGATGCACGATGGAATTTAGTAGAAACAGCCTGGAACTTAAATATCAATCGAAATTTATTAGAGGTTCAATATGATGAAGACAGATCTTTGTTTTTTGTTGAACATAAAGAAATGCGTCGAAAGGAAATTACTTCGGTGAGAGATGCACTAAATGGTTATCAGAAAGGGAAATGTTTTTATTCATTTAAAGATATATCTATAAATAAAAAAGATATTGAGGTTTGTTCGGTTGATCATTTCTTTCCGCACATTAATAAATTGGCCCATGCCTACGAAGACGCAAATATTAATGGAGTATGGAATTTAGTGTTGGCCGATAGAAAAGAGAATATTGATAAATCGGCAAAAATACCTGAGGTACGCTTTTTAGAACGACTTTACACACGTAATGAATATTACATACAAAGCAAACATCCATTAGCCGAAACCATTATTAACCAAACGGGTATTACTCCAAAGCAACGGCATAATTTTTTACAGCGTCAATACAATTTAGCAGTATCTTTAGCTATTCAACCTTGGAAACCTAAATTCGAATTATTAGGAACATTTTAAATGAAAGACTTTTTAGAAATACCTGCAGATAAAATTATTTACAAAGATGAATATTTTTTCATCATCAAAGATGGATTTCCGGTTTCACCGGGGCATTTGCTAATTATCAGCAATGAAGTACATCGCGATTATTTCGAATTAACTGAAGCACAGAAATTAGCTTTACCGAAAGTTATAGTCAAGGCCAAAGAGCTAATAGAATTTGAATACAGACCTGATGGTTACAACATAGGAATGAATTGCGGAGAATACGCAGGCCAAACGGTGTTTCATTTTCACTGCCACATAATTCCGCGTTACAAGGGAGATATGGAGAATCCAAGAGGAGGTGTGAGGCATTGTGTGAATGGGAGGGGGGAGTATTGATTAAGGTATGCATATGAAAAATTATAAAATATGTAAGAAGATTATTGAAAAATGCACCTATATTTAATGTGTTTAAGCAACTACATAATTAGTTTAATTGTTGAAAGAATATTTATAATTGAAAAAGATACTCAAAGGATCCGCTTATATTAGTTGAATTAAGAGGCCTAAAAAATTCTAAAAGATTCATAATTATGTTTTAATGAAATAGAGAATTGGACGCCTATCGGCGGTGACATATAATTAAAAATAGTTTAATTGCAAGTGAGTAAGAATAATCAATTGATAGAAAATAAAAAAAAGTTCAAGTTTATAGATCTTTTTGCAGGAATAGGGGGGTTTCATCTAGCAATGCATAAAGCAGGAGGAGTATGTGTGTTTGCCAGTGAATGGGATAAGTATGCTCGAATCACATATGAACACAATTTTTCCAAAATATCACCTAATTTGTTTAAAAAAAACAAGTTCAATACAGACATTAATAATGCAGTTATTGCAGAGATTCCAAATTTTGATGTTTTATGTGCTGGATTTCCATGTCAACCATTTTCTCATGCTGGATTAAAAAAAGGCTTTGAAGATACTAGAGGGACACTATTTTTTAAAATCGCTGAAATTATTAATGATAAGGTTAATAATTTGAATAAACCACCTAAAGTCATCTTGTTAGAAAATGTAAAAGGCTTGAAAGGTCACGATAAAGGAAATACATTAAAAACAATTGTAGAGGTATTGGATCGATTAGGTTATAATGTCAACTATAAAGTTTTAAATTCGAAAAATTTTGGTGTTCCTCAAAACAGAGAGCGACTATTCATTATAGCTTGGCTAAAAACATTAAAAGTTGAAAATTTTAAATTCCCTCTTGGAAAAGGTAAAAATGGAAAACTAATATTTTCAGAAGAAAAATTGTCATCAAATGTTATATCTACGAGATTAGGTGAAATTTTAGAAAAAGAAGTAAACCCTAAATACACTATTTCAGATAAACTATACACTGGACATAAAAGACGAAAAGAAGAACATAAATTAAAAGGAAATGGATTTGGTTTCTCGCTTTTTAATGAAGACAGTCCCTATACAAGTACTATATCTGCAAGGTACTATAAAGATGGAAGCGAAATTTTAATCAAACAAAAAAATGCCAATCCAAGAAAACTTATTCCAAAAGAAGCAGGAAGATTACAAGGATATCCTTTAGGGAAAAATTACGAAATAGTGGTTTCCGATGTACAAGCATATAAACAATTCGGAAACAGTGTTTCTGTACCGGTAGTTACCAGTTTAGCACTTGAAATAAAAAAGCAACTTTTGAAAATCAAATAAATAAAGTATTTGTGCAAATAAAAAATGAAATAGAGTTCAATCTAAACAAGATTGTCGTTTTGAATAAAACTGACAAAAGAATATATTTTGCTAAAAAGTCTAATGACCTAATTTCCCTAAGCTCAATAGAAATATTTAATTTCCTTTTATATAAAAAAGATGTTCAAGGAATAAACTACCAAGAACTATCAATTGAACAAAAGTTATTAGATCTTAAAGTAATTAAGTCGCAAAGTGAAATAATTTTCACTTTAGATATACAGGCTGAATTCGCAACAGTAGATTGCCAACTAAATTCATTATTTGCTAAAAGAATTATAACACTTAATGACGTAAGATATGTTATCGAAAATAATTATTTAATTAAAGATGGAGAATTAATTTCAGTATCTAATGATTCAATTCAGTTCGCTGAACTTTTACTTAAAAATTTAAACGAAACAGAAAATGTAGCACTTCTGTTTTCATTAGAACTTTTTTCAAAAAGAGAAAACAATAGATTTTTAAAATTTTCAAATCAACAAATTAACATAAAGGAAATTTTAGAATGCGACTTATATTCAGGTAATTCTTCGCTATTTATTCGCGACTTATACGATTATCAAAAAGAAGGATTAAAATGGCTCCAGTATTGCTCGCTTAATAAAATTGGCGGAATCCTTGGTGATGATATGGGCTTGGGTAAAACAGCTCAGATTATAGCTTTAGTTTCTTGGATTATTGAAAGGAAGATTTTTAAAAATATCTTAATAGTTGTTCCAAGTACTCTCTTAGAAAACTGGAAGAGAGAGTTTATGTTTTTTGCACCTTCATTAAAACCTTATTTGCATCATGGGGCGGCAAGGTCTGGGTCAATAGAATTATTGACAAATGAAAGTATCGTTATTACTTCTTACTCAATGATAATAAATGACCAGTATTTATTTAATAAAATTAAATGGGGGGCAATTATACTTGATGAAGCAAGCTTAATAAAAAATCCAAATTCGGAAAGAAAAATATCATTAAGTGGTATTGATGCAGATATTAAGATAGCAATGACTGGAACTCCTGTCGAAAATTCTCTAATTGATTTATGGTCAATTACCGACTTTGTACTTCCAGGATACTTGGGCACTATTGAATCATTTACAGCAAAATATATTAAAAGAAACATCGAGCAAACTTTGATTGAATCTGATTTAATTTCTTTAAGGAATGATGTTTCTTTTATTATGTTAAGGAGAAAGAAGGAAGATGTATTAGATTCATTGCCGGAAAAAATTGATATACATCAAGCCTTACAAATGAATGAAAATGAAGGTTTATTGTACGACAATGAAAGGGAATCAATTTTATCGAAAATAGGCAGTGAAAACTCTGCCAACATTTTAACGCTAATTCAAAATTTGCGTCAGTATACTACTCACCCCCTTTTATTAAAAGCAAATTCATTAGGTACTGCTGACTTGCCAACTTTAAGACAAACAAGTGCAAAATTTGCAAGAACTATAGAAATTATTGATGAGATAAAAGCTAGAAAGGAAAAGGTCATAATATTTACTGAGTACCTTCAAATGATAGATGCATTTAAAAGAGTATTACAAGAACACTACTCCTTGGAAGTTTTTACAATTGATGGCAGGGTAGATATTTATGAAAGGCAAAACAGAATCGATCAATTTTCTGCAAATGGCGGATTCGGAATTATGGTATTGAACCCAAAAACAGCAGGAATGGGCTTAAATATTACTGCTGCTAATCATGTTATTCACTACACAAGGCAGTGGAATCCAGCTTTGGAAGAGCAAGCTTCAGCTAGGTCATATCGAAACAAGCAAAGTAAAAATGTTAATATATATTATTTGTTCTATGTAAATACGATAGAAGAATTAATAGACGCAAGATTAAGAGCAAAGAGCACACTTTCAGGAGAGGTAATTACAGTAACTGATAATGAACTTTCCTTTGATGAATACATAAATTCACTTAGCATAACCCCAATAATTAAATAAGAAATTATGACAAAAGTACCTAAAGAACCAAAAATAATGGAGCCTTCAGCGGCTCGACTTGTAGAAAGTTTGAGAGATACAGGTTACACTTTTACTACTTCTGTAGCTGATATTGTAGATAATTCAGTTTCAGCAGAGGCAGATAAGATTGAAATAATTCTTGATCTTGATTTCGGAAATAATCCATTTTTAATGATTGCCGATAATGGCACTGGTATGGACGATACTGCATTAGAAGCAGCAATGATTTACGGTTCTCCACTTAGACCAAGTCCGAAATCTCTTGGTAAATTTGGTATGGGGTTAAAAACAGCATCCACTTCATTTTGCAGGAAGTTGACTGTTATTTCCCATAAGGATGACCATTATGCCATTAGACAATGGGACTTAGACAAAATTGCTGAATCCAATAAGTGGATTTTATTGGAACCGGATTTGGATGAATACAGTGAACAAATAGATTATTTAGATAAAATTAGAGAAGGTAAGAATGGAACTATTGTTATTTGGGAAAATATCGACAGATTAGTAAGGTCAAATAATGAAGGTGCTACTAAGGATCAACTTGATAAAATCATCAAAGATTTACGAGAACATTTATCAGGAGTATTTTTTAATTTTTTACTTGGAAGTGAAGGATTTAAAAGAATAAATATAGATGTAAATAAAGTTGCATTAATACCGTGGGATCCGTTTTGCAGATGGTTAAATAATGAAAGTCAAAACCGAATTGAAGTACACAAAAATAAGCCATTTAAAATAACAGAATTAATAAGTGGAAAAGAAGAATTAATCGGAGAATTCCACGTCAATATTTACATTTTGCCAAATAAAAATGAGCTAACTTCTGTAGAACTTGAAAAAATGAGATACGGTTTAGATAATCAAGGTTTTCATGTATTTAGAGAAGGGCGCATGATATATTCAGGAGGTTGGCCAAATCGTCTTTTCGTAAAGGAACCCCATTTAAATTTAATTCGAGTGGAGCTGTTATTTGACCACAAATTAGATCATTACTTCCAAATAGATATAAAAAAATCAAGAATTGATTTGCCAAAGGACTTAAGAGACCAATTAAAGAAAGTTGTAGCTCCTGCAAGAAATGAAGCAAATAGAAGATATAGAGTTGGTAGTAACAGCAATGTTAAGAATAGTGGTGAATTACTGAATGAACAACATGGAAAATCAAGCATTGCAATTGATAAACATCATGACTCTACAACCTCCGGTTCACAAGTAAATAGTCTTGACAAAACCAATGGAGAAGTAGAAATAAAAAATAAATTTGGAACAACTAGAATCAAATTGCAATTTGATTTTGAAAAAACGAGATTAGTTGAAACAAAAGAAAATCTTACCGATGGCGTTCTATGGAGTCCTGGTTTAGTTGATGGGAACAAGCATGCTGTCTTTTTAAATCAATCTCATGAATTTTACAAGAAATTTTATTTAGCAAATAAAGAAAATACAGCATTAGTAATTGCTATGGATTCACTACTATGGAGCTTAGCTGAAGCTGAACTAAGTGTAATGAGTGACAGTGTAAAAAGAAATCTTGAAGATATGAGAATAAGTGTATCAAAATCACTTAGGACATTAGCAGAAGAACTGCCGGAAGTAAAAGAATCTTTAGATAATATTGAAAACGAATAATATCTATGAATACTTTCAAGGAATATTGCAAGAGAAAATTTCCAAGTAATTTTGAAATTGTTGATAATGGAAACGGTTTATTTCATTTTAGAGACAATCTAGTAAGTAGAGGCAACGGCTTTCTTGTAGTTGTCCAAGAGGAAATCAATAAATATGAAGTCACATTGATTTTTGAAGATTTCGCTAAGGAACTTTCAGAGTATGCAGAAAAAAAAATCTCAGATGCTAACAACCCACTAAGAAACTTATTTGATTTAAATCCAGATTTAATTGTGGTAGTTCACAAGCATTATATTGAAACAAATCTTGATCCTACCACCAATAAATTTGAAAATTGGGATTTCAAATTGATTTATAAAAAAGGTAGTGATAAGTATGACGCTGATAAGTTTTCAGATATTTTAATTTCATTCATATTATATATTTTCCCCTATAAATTTGAAGCTGAAGAAGAAGGTTCATCAAAGTCTGAACTGTTGACAAAGTATGAAAGAAGTCATTTAAATAGGTCATTATGTCTCGCCTACTATGGATATAATTGTAATGCTTGCGGCATAAACTTAAAAGATAAATATGGTGATATTGCTCGAGATTTCATCCACGTGCATCACCTTAATCCAATATCTGAAAGCGGAATAATAAAACCTGATCCAATTAAAGATTTCGTTCCCTTATGTCCAAATTGCCATGCAATCGCACATTTGAAAAACCCATCACTAACTGTAGAAGAAATTCAAATAATACTTAAAGAGAATGGAAACACAAACACTTAATAAACACGATTTTAAAAAGTATCTGCTAGAAAAATTACCTGACAGCAGGCAAGAAGAGTTGATATTTTGGAAAAAGGGAATTCCATTGCCTATTGATTTGGTGTACAAGATATTTGACCAAAGAGGTGAGCTTTTAAAAATTTATTTAGATCATATATCTGCAGTTTCATTGTACTCATATGCAGCTAAAATAGAATCTACAAATTACCAATTAGAAATTAATAATTTACCTAGTTCTGGAAACAAAAATTACAAAATAAAATTAGAGGATCAGTTTCATCAATATTATTTAAAATCTAAAATTTCCAATTTAACTAATGTTCTAGCTGAAAGATTATTTGTTGTTGAGTATAATTTCACTGAAGATAATTATTTCACTGCAATTTGTCATGAGGGTCGAAAATATAAAAGGCTTTATTTACCGCTAAAAATTAAGGAAGGCATTAAGGCTTACGATTCTGAATTACTCAAAATTGTAGGTGTTTCCAATGGAGATATGTTTGGGAATATTGTAGCAGATGAATTGAACGTTTATAGAAGTGGATTTTCGGATGCATTTGCTGCAATTTTTAATAAGCTTTTAGATTTTATACTAGATAGAACCAATGAAAAGCAAATCGGTGCTTCTACAGCGTCAAAAATAAAAATATCACAAGTTCAGGAACCTGAATTTCCATACTTGAAAATTTATAGCGGTAAGATTGAAGATGGTAGTTTATGGGAGCCAAAATACATTGACGCAAAATCTTCTTTTATTTTGAACAGCAAACATCCATATTACGAATTAATAAATAATAAAACTGGTATTGAAGTTCTTGTAGATATTGTAAGTCAGTCAGCCTTAATTGAAAATGAAACGATAAGAGATACAACGAGTAAAATACTAGAAACATATAGACAAGATGTATCAAGAAAGTTGCGCCTTATTGCAGAAAAAATAAAATAGGTAGCGCAATTTGCCCACACTATTAAAAACCTAACAAGTCAACATTCAATCAAAGCTTTCAATTGGACTTTCGGATTTGAGTCAAATGATTTTTTTAAAATTTTGAAGGCTTCTAATAAAAACAAAAATCACAACAGACAAGAAATAAAACATACACTCAATACAGTCATTGAGTTTTAAGTACAAGCACATAAAATCACTTCCTATTTTGGTTTATATTTCAAATTGGAAGCTCGTTGCTCCAAAGAGCAAGTAAAATGCAATTGGATATTAAAAGTTAGTTCTCTGTAACAATCTTACATTAGGTCATAATAAAATTCTGAAACCTACTACAAGCCCAAAATTGTAGCACACATCCTTGAAACAATCAATTCCAAGCCATGTTGGTGTAATGAGATAGTAATTAATAGTAAGTAACTACTCTTGGCCGAATCTAAGCGAGCAACAAAAGACACTATTAATGCTTTGCAAATTAATTGGCTTCAAGCGACAATATTATACGGACTAAACCCCGATAATTTTTTAGTGCTATAAAGGGAGATTAATTAAGATTAAATATGTTGCACAAAAACAATCTGTATTTGAATTTTCATATAAAATTTTATCTTTTAGAAAAACCTGTATTCATAATTTTATTTAATATAAATTTAACCCGCTTAAATTTTTTTCTTCTTTGACTATGTTTCCAGTTAAATGTATTCCATTTTAATAAAATATCCATTGCATATTCTCTATTTGCAATACGATCAAGTACACTTTCTCTTTTGGTAGGTAATAGCTTTTTTGTATATGTATTTTTCTTATATACATTGTAAAATATTTGTTCTTGTTTGCTCATATAAAAGATAGAATCTAAAAAGCCACCACACTCTCGTGGTGGCTCCAAAAAATTAACGCCTTATTAACTGAAATTTTTGAAAACCTTGGCCGGTAAAGCCAAAGTCGAATATTGAAAAGCTTGAGCCGTTCAACACTAAACTAATGTATGCACTCATAAGTACATTAAAAAATACACAGATGCCTGTGTAAGCATAGAACTCTTTAAAGGTTACAAAATGATGTTTGCTTTTGTTGAGTTC
>CALRUR010000033.1:0-11027 GCA_943371425.1 Sphingobacterium thalpophilum | reverse complement strand
AAAGTTGTAGTTGTATTTGCAATATCAGTTACTGTTCCAGAAAAATCTGATGCAGTTGCCGATTGCCATTTAGTAATCGAACCTGTATGACCTGATAATGTTAACGTAGTTGAGTTCGTTCCTGTACAAACCGTTGCTCCCCCTGCGATGCTTCCTCCTACTGATGTTGGACTTACTGTTATAGTTACTGATGAAGAGTTTGCGGCTGCACATGCACCACTTGTTACCACTGCTCTGTAATAAGTAGTAGCTGATAAGTTTGTTGCAGTTAATGTTGTAGTCGTATTTGATATGTCAGTTACTGTTCCAGAAAAATCTGATGCAGTTGCCGATTGCCATTTAGTAATCGAACCTGTATGACCTGATAAAGTTAAAGTAGTTGAGTTTGTTCCTGTACAAACTGTTGCTCCTCCTGCGATGCTTCCTCCTACTGATGCAGGTGATACGGTAATCGTAGCACTCGATGAGTTTGCGGCTGCACACGATCCACTGGTTACAACTGCTCTGTAATAAGTAGTCGCTGATAAGTTCGTTGCAGTTAAAGTTGTAGTCGTATTTGATATGTCAGTTACTGTTCCAGAAAAATCTGATGCAGCTGCCGATTGCCATTTAGTAATCAAACCTGTATGACCTGATAATGTTAACGTAGTAGAGTTTGTTCCTGTACAAACAGTTGCTCCACCTGCTATGCTTCCTCCTACTGATGCAGGTGATACGGTAATAGTAGCACTTGATGAATTTGCGGCTGCACATGCTCCACTGGTTATCACTGCTCTGTAATAAGTAGTAGCTGATAAGTTCGTTGCAGTTAAAGTTGTAGTTGTATTTGATATGTCAGTTACTGTTCCAGAAAAATCTGATGCAGTTGCCGATTGCCATTTAGTAATCGAACCTGTATGACCTGATAATGTTAAAGTAGTTGAGTTCGTTCCTGTACAAACAGTTGCTCCTCCTGCGATTGATCCTCCTACAGATGCTGGTGAAACTGTTACTGTTGCTGATGATGAGTTTGCAGCTGCACATGATCCACTGGTTACCACTGCTCTGTAATAAGTAGTAGTTGTTAAATTAGTTGCAGTTAAAGTTGTAGTCGTATTCGCAATGTCGGTTACTGTTCCAGAAAAATCTGATGCAGTTGCCGATTGCCATTTAGTAATCGAACCTGTATGACCAGATAATGTTAACGTAGTTGAGTTCGTTCCTGTACAAACGGTTGCTCCTCCTGCTATTGATCCTCCTACAGATGCTGGTGATACGGTAATAGTAGCACTCGATGAGTTTGCGGCTGCACATGATCCACTGGTTACCACTGCTCTGTAATAAGTAGTAGTTGTTAAATTAGTTGCAGTTAAAGTTGTAGTCGTATTCGCAATGTCGGTTACTGTTCCAGAAAAATCTGATGCAGTTGCCGATTGCCATTTGGTTATGGTTCCTGTATTGCCTGATAAAGTTAACGTTGTTGAATTTGTTCCTGTACATACTGTTGCTCCTCCTGCGATGCTTCCTCCTACAGATGCTGGTGAAACTGTTACTGTTGCTGATGATGAGTTTGCAGCTGCACATGATCCACTGGTTACCACTGCTCTGTAATAAGTAGTAGCTGATAAGTTTGTTGCAGTTAAAGTTGTAGTCGTATTCGCAATGTCGGTTACTGTTCCAGAAAAATCTGATGCAGTTGCCGATTGCCATTTGGTTATGGTTCCTGTATGTCCTGATAAAGTTAACGTTGTTGAATTTGTTCCTGTACAAACTGTTGCTCCTCCTGCTATGCTTCCTCCAACTGATGCAGGTGATACTGTAATCGTAGCACTCGATGAATTTGCGGCTGCACACGATCCACTCTTTACAACTGCTCTGTAATAAGTAGTAACAGTTAAGTTCGTTGCAGTTAAAGTTGTAGTCGTATTTGATATGTCAGTTACTGTTCCAGAAAAATCTGACGCAGTTGCCGATTGCCATTTGGTAATCGAACCTGTATGACCTGATAAAGTTAAGGTAGTTGAATTTGTTCCTGTACAAACGGTCGCACTTCCTGCAATGCTACCACCAACCGTTGTTGGATCTACAGTAATCGTTAAAACATTTGAAGCAACAGTACCATCGGTAGTAGTTGTAGCATTTCTACGATAATGTGTAGTTTGTGTTAATGCTCCCGGTGCATACGTTGTCGCAGTCGCACTTGATATATCTGAGAATCCAGAAGAAGATGAAGTAGTTGATGATTGCCATTGGTAAGTAATCGTACCTGTTCCTCCGCTTGCAGCAGAGGTAGACATAAATGCACTTGGGGTAGACCCTGAGCAAATTGTTTGACTTGCTGCAACTACTCCTGGGTTTAATGCAGAAACGGATAAAGTAGCTGCGGTTGAAGAAATTGTTGTACATGAATTGGAAACCTCACACAAATATTTATAACTATTCATACCTGTAGTAGGATTAGTTATAACCAAAGTAGATGAGTTTACTCCTGAATATGTAGAATTGTCTGTTAAATTAGAATAAGAAGCACCATTATTAGTACTTACTTTCCATTGAAAATCTGCAGTCGGACTTCCTGTAATTACTGCCGTAAATGATACTGCTGTACCAGATCCTGTAGAGGCATCTGAAGGATTGCTAGAAATTGTTGGTGTAGTTTCTTCCACTAATATTGCAGCATTACTTGTAGAAGAACAACTAGCACTACTTGTAACAGTATATCGATAATAATTTCCTCCTATACCAGTAGTATTTGAAATCGAAAGTGAAGCTGTAGTAGCGCCAGTATAAACACCAGTATTTGTAACGTTCGACCAACTTGTACCAGCATTGGTAGATATTTGCCATTGATATGTTGGGCTGCTAGCATTACTTGTAGCAGTGATGGTTCTAGAAGCTCCACCACAAGCTGAACTTGGTGAACTAATAGCTGATGTAGGTTTTGGATTTATAGTAATAGTGATTCCTGCTGATGCCGGACCAGTACAACCTGATTCATTTGTTGCAAATAAATAATAAGTTCCAGATGCACTAACTTGTGTTGGAATCGAAACCAATGTTGCAGGACTAGCAGTTGTACTAGTATACCATGCATACGTGTTTGATCCAGATGTTGTATTATATGTATTTAAATTTACAGTACTTGGCGCACAAACAGAAGCTGTACTTGCAGAAAGTGTTGGCGTTACTAACGAGTTAATGGTAACCGTAACTGCACTAGAAGCCGGACCATAACATGCCCCATCAGCAGAATATGCAAATAAGTAATAAGTTCCACTACTAACGCTCGCAGGACTTGAAACCACTGGACTTCCAGAAGTATTACCAGTATGCCATTCGTGTGTAATTCCAGTTGGTGCTGTTGGTTGCAAGGCTGTTAAATCTGCAGTTGCTGGTGAACATAAACTTATCGAAGTTGAAGTTGGAACTGGAGCAGTAACATCGTTTACTATAAAATTTAAAGTAGCAAAACTAGCACTGTAACATGAACCATTTTTTGCAAATGCATAATACCTGCCTGCTGTTGTAACAGTAGTAGATCCTAGTAAATAACTTGCATTTACAACCGGAGCAGTATACCATTCTACAGTACCTCCAGAAGTAACTAATGTAGCCAAGTTAAACGAACTTGAATTGCTACAAACGGTTTTTGAACTTGCACTTAATGTAGGTGTACTTGGTGATGATGTGACAGTAACCGTAACTTGCGCCGTATTTGTACATCCATTAGAATCCGTTCCTGTAACGGTATAGGTTGTATTACTTGTAGGACTTGCAGTCACACTTGCACCTGTTGCAGAAGATAGTCCTGTTGTTGGCGACCATGAGTAACTTACTCTTGTACTTCTTAAGCTATTAATAGCTGTTAAAGTAACTGATGTTCCCGAACAAATGCTTTGGTTTGAAGTAACTGAGACTGTAGGAGCAGTATTAACTGTTATTTTAAATGCCGCACTCGTATTTGTACATCCTCCAGTAGTATTTACTATTCTTCTATACCATCTATTTGATGTTTGACTTAAAGTTGTATAGTTCTGACTTATTGCACCTGAAATATCAGTAAATCCTGCTGTTGCAGAGGTCGATGATATTTGCCATTGGTAAGTGAACGAGCCACTTCCTCCTACTGGAGTAGTTCCTGTTAAAGTTGTTGCAGTTGCTGTATTACAATATTCAGCATACGAATTCGTAATTTGATTATTTGAAACTGGAGCATAAACTACAACTCCTGTGCTAGTATTCGCTCCACAATTTGCTGAACTAGCAGTTCTTCTATACCATGTTGTTTGACTTAATATATTTGATGGTAAGGTATAATCCTCAGATGTTGCACCAATGATATCTGTATATCCTGTTGATATACTTGTAGTAGAAATTTGCCACTGATAATTTGCACCAGTTATTGTTGAACCATTTAGAGAAATAGTGGTACTACCATCTGTACATGTACTACTTGCTGTTACTGTATTTGCACTTAATGCACTAGCAACAGTAATAAGCGTAGATGCCGAATTATTTCCGCAATTTCCATTCCCTCCATTATATTGAACTCTGTAATAAGTATTCGTAGTTAAATTTGGTGTAGTATAAGATGCATTTGTTTCTAGAGATATATTAGTCCATGTTGAATTATTTGGAGAAGATTGCCATTGTAATGTAGTTCCCGACGCTGCACTACCCATTGTTAATGTAGTAGACTCACCGCTACAAATAGTAGCACGTGTTGCAGTGGGAGCAGCTGGTACTGTTCCTTTTGTATCTGTAATTAATATATTATAATTGTATGTACACAAAGCACCTACAATTACTAATCTAAAATACCTTGCACCACCGTATGCACTGTTACCATAACCTGTAATCGTTAGTGTAGAATTATTTGCACCCGTTGTGGATGGTGTAAATGTAACCCCACCTGCTGTAGTAGCTCCAGAAATTGTAGTATAAGTAATCCCATCACTTGAGTAAGACCAAGTTCTTGTTGTTCCACTTTCTGTAACATCAACACTCATTGGGAACGAAGTGGTACCTTGCGTACAAAACACTACATTGTTACCAGTACTAGAACTTGTATTTACTGGCGCTGGGGAAATGGTTACGGTTACAGAATTTATAGCCACACATCCACTCGCTGTTACTCCTCTCACATAATAAGTAGTAGTAACAGTTGGTGATGGATCATAAGTTGCACTTGTGGAAAGTACTGTTCCTGCTGCATTATACCATGTATAGGTGGAGGCTCCAGATGCAGTTAATGTTGTACTTGTACCTGCACAAATTGTTGGAGCCGATGGTGAAATACTAACCGAAGGTGAGCTCACTGTAACTACAACTGTACCTACCGACTGACATCCCGTTTCATTTTGTGATGTTACTGTATAAGTGGTAGTGGTTGTAGGTGATGCTACAACTGATGCTCCCGTTGTTGCAGATAATCCGGTAGAAGGACTCCATGAATAAGTATTACCACCAGATGCTGTTAAAGTAGTTGCACTTCCTAAACATATGGTGGGTGCAGATGGTGTAATGGTTAAAGTAGGACCAGCAGTTGGTGTTAAGGTAATGCTTGCTGTTGCTGTACAACCATTAGCATCTGTTCCTGTAACAGTATAAGTAGTCGCCTGATTGACAGCTAAAGACGGATTTACAACTGAGGTTGGTGTATTACCCGCTGTAGCAACCCATGTATACGATACCAAACCTGCAGGTGCCGCTGTTAATGTAATAGTCGTTCCAGCACAAAAATTCGTAGCACTTGCAGTAACACTCATTGCGGGTGGTGTACCTACAGTTACAGAGATTGGAGTAACAACCGACACACATCCTGTTGAAGAATTTGTTACCGTTAAATTGAAATCATATACTCCTGCAGAAACGCCAGAACTTGGAATAGTTACCGCCATTCCTGTGCTTGTTAAATTAGCATTTGTAATGGCAGAAAAACCTGGCATTGCTCTCACTCCAGTAGTCAACGAGTATTTATCCGGACTACCAGTTGAAGTATAATTTAATGCAAAAGAACTTCCTCCCAAACAAGCTGTTAATGTTCCAGGCGTTATAGTTGGTGCATTATTTACTGTTGAAATATATGTTCCAGTTAACGATGTGTTGGTGCAAAATCTGTCAGAAACAGAAGTAATTGTATACACCGTTGGAACGCTAGGATTAATAGAGAAATAATATGGACTCGAAGAAATATTGTTGATGGTAGTAGTAACTGTAGTACCTCCTGCAACTGGCACACTTGTGTATGTAAAACTATACGGGCCAGAACCTGTAAAGTTTACACGCATACTTCTAACTCCGGTTCCACAAACATTTGCACTCGGAAATACAGCTGTTGGTCTAGGCTTTGCAACTAATAATGCCGACGAACTCGTGGTGCTTCCACAACCAGAACTTGTTAATACAACCCTATAGTATTTTCCATCATTCGAATTTGGATTGGCAATTGTTAATGTTGATGATGTTGCCCCTGAATAATCACCTCCATTTGTAATGTTTGAGAATGATGAATTATCTGAACTTACTTGCCACTGAAAAGTTCCAACACCATCTGCAGCAACTGTAAATGTAGTGCTCGTAGATCCGCAAAGCGATTGATTTGCGGGTTGTGTATTTATAGTAGGACTACAATCAATTGTAGGTTCTGTAGTGGTTGTATTACTTTGTAAATCAAATGTACATCTAAAAGCCGGCAAGTTTGTTTGTGGGTCTGAAAACTCTAATGTTACCTTTCCTGCCGGAGGCATGTTCTGCCCATAAAAATTATAACTCGCATAATAATTTTGTCCAACTGTTGTAGGTACTGGTGGTGGACCAAATTTAATCGCACTTAAAGAACCACTCGATGATCCTGCTGCTGTTAACCAAACTCTTGTAACTATTGGTAAATTTGTTATCGTAGTTGCCGATGACCATTTGAAGTTGAGATTACCTGTCTTTTCAGATGGTGGATAAGGTACATTTTGAAACGAAGTACCTGTAATATTTGCTGCTACAGGATTATTTTGATCATAACCTGGGAAATTTCCAGGAGATTGTTGCCATTGTCCATTTCCGTTACTTCGCTTTTCTATTGTTGGACAAGTACTAACACTTAATACTTGAGCATTTACACCTGTTGCATATACTATGCAAAAGAATAAAACTAAAAGTCTAAGAACTTTGTTAAAAAACAAATTAATATGTTGACTTGTGTTATCAGTAATTTTGTAAAGTGTGTACAGTTTAGTCATTAGATTTATAAATAAGCAAAATCTATCCCGTTTTGGGAATTGAGCCCAAGCGGAACAGAGATATTAGTTGCAATTATTATTTGTGTTAATCTGGGTAAGAAGATTTGTAACAAATTAACGTTTAATTAACATATTAAAAAAATATATTGAACACGCTTTAGGTAAAACTTCAATACATACTTTATTCCTCAAGAATATTACCAAGGAATATCAAATGAAAAAATATTATTTAACTGACTGATAATAAATTGAATACATTTAAAATGCGAGAATTTGCATTCTTAATAAATCGCAATTCATCCTAAAAATGGAACAAATGTCTTTTTTTTGGGAAAAAGTTAGAATTTAATTCCTTATTCGGCGGTTTTAAGCAATAAAATGAAGCCTGAAAATAAATTTTTTCATAATATTTCAATATGGGTATACTGATTGCACATTGCTGTACTTTGAATCATTACTTTTTAATTACAATATACCCAGTAATTGGCTTCACCCCTTCCACTCCAAAGTCAAGTACATAGAAGTAAGTACCGTTTGGCAAGGTACCTTGACCAATAATTATACCTGCAGAATTTTGTGTATTTCCAGACCAGCTATTATCATATGGTGCTTTCTCGTAAACTTTGTTACCCCAACGGTTAAATATTTCTAATTTGTTTAGCGGATAGTTTTCAATTCCCTTAATTACAAAACCATCGTTCACACCATCACCATCTGGTGAGAAACCTGTTGGAACAAACATGGTAATAGTTACGGTGGTCATAGAACTTTCATCCGGAATATTATCGGCATTAGGGTCTGGAGTAAATCCGTCTACAGATAAATCTGGTACAGTTGAATCGCCATAAATCATACTTCCATAAGCTGAAACCATATTATCATATTTCGCCACAGGTAAATTTGGAGTAACAATTACTTTCAATTTAATAGTTCTAGATTCTCCAGCTGGCAAATAACTATTATTAGCAATAAGCAACTCAAGATTAGTAGTGCCGTTAAAGTTTTCATTTGCTACTAAGCCCGATTCTGTTATAACTTCTTCAACTGTAAAGCTAGCTGGTAAAGTAAATACATTTGTTAAATTTTCTACTACTCTGATATTTTTCAAATCAATATCGCCATAGTTTTTAAGAGTAATATTATATGTTACTCTGTATGCTTCTGTAGTAGTTGGTACAGGTTCTTCTACTGTCATAGAAACCCCTATACTAGGTTTTGGAGTATTAATTATATTGATAACACAAATGTTGGTATCACACATACTTGGTAAACCGTTATCACAAACTACGTATAAGAAACTATCCACTCCAACAAAATCTTTTTCTGGAGTATATGAATAGCTACCATCTACATTCATTGTAATGGTACCTCTACCTGGTTTAATTACCCAATCAAATGCCATGGCATTATTTTCAGGATCCCAATCGTTCAAGGCAATCGATTCATTAAGTGTTGTATTTTCTGGTATTGTGAACTCATCGCGTACCGCTACTGGTGGAGTATTTCTAATACCAACAACATCAATAAAAATATACGCAGTATCGCATAATGAAGGTGTACCATCATCACAAATTACATACATCAAACTATCTATTCCAACAAAGTTTATCGCAGGAGTATAAGTTAAAAATCCACTGTTCAATTTATTTACTGTACCATTTTGAGCAGAGAAGAATGTGAATGCTAAATTATTAAAATCAACATCAAAATCATTTATACCTGCATTAAGTGTAACCGCAGTATTAATTGGTGTAGTAGTTGTATCATTTATTGCAACAGGAGCATCGTTAATAGGCGTAAGATCTACTGAGATAGTTGCCAAATTACTAATTAACCCTTCGTTGTCAGCAATAGTATATCTCACTACATTTACAATTCCAACAAAATTAGGATCTGGAGTAAACGTAACTGTACCATCTGTATTGGCTACAAATAAACCTTCATTATTTACATAATAGGTTGCTTGTTTACCTGGAGTACTTGGATCTAAGTCTATTGAAATAACATCTAAGTTTCCATCAACATCCACATCATTATCAATAATTGTAAAAGTTACGGGAGTGTCTTCAAATGTCGACTTCGCATCGTTACTTGCAATTGGAGGGTCGTTAACTGGTGTGATGGTTATTAATAAAAGTGCGGTATCGCATAAATTCGGATTACCATTATCGCACACACTATATGTCATAGAATCTAAACCGTTATAGTTTGCACTTGGGTTATAATTAAATGTACCATTTGCGTTTAAGTTAATTACGCCATGTTTAGTGGTAGTAATAATGGTAAAGTTTAACTCATCTCCATCCGGATCAGAATCGTTTGTTGCAACGGTTCCATTAAGTGCAACATCTTCTAAAGTTGTAAGTGTATCGTTAATTGCAATTGGAGGATCATTGTTTGGAGTAACGGTAATAATTAATACTGCAGTATCGCATAAACTTGGAATACCATCGTCGCATACACTATAAATAATAGAATCTAAACCATTGAAGTTTAAGTTAGGGGTATAAGAATATGAACCATCACTTCTTAATGTAATGTTACCATTTATAGAGTTTCTGATAATGTTGAATTTCAAATTATCACCGTCTAAATCAAAATCATTTGAAGCTACAGTTCCCGACACAAAAATGTTTTCTTGAGTATAAACCGAATCAACTTTTGCAACCGGAGGATCGTTCGTTGGTAAAACTGTAATTACTAAGATTGCAGTATCGCATAAACTTGGTGTTCCGTTATCACAAACTTTATAGGTTAATGTATCGGTACCGTTGAAGTTTGCATTCGGAGTGTAAGTGTACGTTCCGTTTGCATTCAATATAAGTGTACCATTGTTTGTAGTGTTGATGCTGCTAAAGCTTAAAGCATCACCATCGACATCGCTATCATTTGTTGCAACTGTTCCCGAAGTTGATTGATCTTCGTTTGTAGTTTTTGCATCGTTAATTGCAACCGGTGCATCATTACTTGGTGTAACAGTAATCACTAAAATTGCAGTATCACATAATGATGGGGTTCCATTATCACATACTTTATAAGTTAAAGTATCCTTGCCGTTGAAGTTTGCATTTGGAGTATAGGTATAATTACCGTTTGCGTTAAGTGTTAATGTTCCGTTGGTAGTATTAGTTACAACTGCGAAGCTTAATGCATCACCGTCTAAGTCGCTATCATTTGTTGCAACTGTTCCCGAAGTTGATTGATCTTCGTTGGTAGTTTTTGCATCATTAATTGCAACTGGGGCATCGTTACTTGGAGTAACTGTAATCACTAAAATTGCAGTATCGCATAAACTTGGTGTTCCGTTATCACATACTTTATACGTTAAGGTATCTTTACCGTTGAAGTTTGCATTTGGTGTGTAAGTATAATTACCGTTTGTATTTAATGTTAATGTTCCGTTTGAAGTATTAGTTACAACTGCAAAGCTTAATGCATCGCCGTCTAAGTCACTGTCATTTGTTGCAACTGTTCCCGAAGTTGATTGATCTTCGTTAGTAGTTTTTGCATCGTTAATTGCAACCGGTGCATCGTTACTTGGTGTAACTGTAATCACTAAGATTGCTGTATCGCATAAACTTGGAGTTCCATTATCACATACTTTATAAGTTAAAGTATCCTTGCCGTTGAAGTTTGCATTTGGAGTGTAAGTATAATTTCCGTTTGCATTTAATGTTAATGTTCCGTTTGAAGTATTAGTTACAACTGCAAAGCTTAATGCATCGCCGTCTAAGTCACTGTCATTTGTTGCAACTGTTCCCGAAGTTGATTGATCTTCGTTGGTAGTTTTTGCATCGTTAATTGCAACTGGTG
>CALRUR010000032.1:0-11171 GCA_943371425.1 Sphingobacterium thalpophilum | reverse complement strand
AATGGATGAAAAGTATTGACGTTTTTTTGAATGTACTTTTCTTTGTAAAAAAAGAAAAGTATGAAAGAAGATTTTGTGCAGGCGGTTTGGAAATACCAACTTTTCAACTCTCAAAATTTAAAAAGTATTGATGGTAAATCAATAGAAATAATACACCCAGGTTATTCGCACGTAAATGCTGGTCCGGATTTTATATCAGCAAAAATTAAAATTGATGGAATTCTTTGGGCTGGAAATGTAGAAATACATGTAAATGCTGCAGAATGGTACCATCACCAACACCATAAAGACGCTGCTTATAACAATGTAATTTTACACGTAGTATTTATTGATGATGGGAATATTTGTACCACCCAAAATAATTTACAACTTAACACGCTCGAATTAAAAAATTACATAGAGGAACAAACCTTGCAAGCCTATGAGCATTTATGTGCAGACTTGCGTGTATTACCTTGTAAAACTTGGTGGAATAAGATAGATAAAAGTATTGTAGAGAATTGGCTGATACGCTTAAGTATAGAGCGTTTGATGGAAAAGTGTGAGCACTTAAAAGTTCGCTTGAATACTATTCAAGAACACTGGGATCAGTTATTTTTTGAAATAGTAGCAAGGCAACTGGGTTTTCATATAAACGCAGAACCGATGGAACGGTTAGCACGAAATATTAAGGTGGAGTGGTTGCAAAAATTAGCAGACCAGCCGCTGAGTATAGAAGCCTTACTTTTTGGGCAGGCGGGAATGTTGCAACGTACTTTTGAAGAAGAATATCCGAATAAATTAAAAAAGGAATACGAGTACTTACAAAAGAAATACAATCTTGTACCCATGGATGTTAGTACTTGGAAATTTTCAAGACTTCGACCTTCTAATTTCCCTACCATCAGAATTGCGCAATTAGCAAGTATTTTCAGGAAGAATCCTCGTTTTTTTTCGGAGATTATAAGTTTAAATGAAATGGATAAAGTAGAGGATTTTTTCGACATTGAACTGCCGGAATATTGGAATACACATTACCGATTTGACAAGGAAAGCACCTGGGTGTTGAAACATTTTGGAGCTGATTCTATAGAGCAACTAATTTTAAATACCGTTTGTATTATATGGTTACTATACGGAGATGTGAAAGACGAAGAAGAATATAAAATTAAATGTTTGCAGTTAATGGAACGCCTTAGGCCAGAAAAAAACAGGTATACACAACAGTTTGAGGAGTGTAATTATGCGCTAGGGAGTAGTATACAGAGCCAAGGACAAAGATTTTTATGGGAAAACTATTGTGATGATAAAAAATGCTTAACTTGCAGTATCGGAATACATGGTTTAAAATATTCGTAAGATGATACAGAACATTATGTCTTTTTTTGAAAGAAATTCTTTTGGGGTCTGCACTTACCTTGCCGAAAAGTTTAAACTTTCACTCTCAAAAGTGAGGTTGTTTTTTATTTATACCTCTTTCTTATCGGTTGGGATGCCAATTATTTTTTACTTCTTTGCCTTTATAGTGCTCGATATTCGGAAATATGTGAGGCATAAGAGGAATGGGGTGTTGGAGTAATTCGAATTGTCGAAAAGTCGAATAGTCGAAAGGTCGAAGTGTAGAATTAGCAATAGATTAGGTTTCCTCCAAGCTCTCCGCTCTTAGCTCCACGCTATTAGCTCTCAGCTCTCAGCTTATCCCAGATGAGGTCGGGTTCGAAGCCTTTGCTAGCAATGTATTTGGCTACTTTGTTTTGTAGAATGTAAGGGTCTTTTTCTTTTAATTCTTTTGATTTTTTTTCAATGAGTTTTTCGATGGTTTTCTCGTAATCGGCCTCTGGTAATTGAGCTAAGGCTTTTTTAATGCAGTAATCGCTTACCTTTTTTATTTTCAGGTGTTGTTTTATTTTTATTTTGCCCCATTGCTTCATTCGGAATTTACCACCTGCAAATGCAATGGCAAAACGTTCCTCGTTTAAGAAATTGCTAGTAATGAGCTCCGATATTAATTCTTCCACCTCTTTTTGATGCAAACTCATATCATACAACTTGTCGCGGACCTCTTGCTGACTGCGTTCTTGGTAAGCGCAGTATTGCTCGATTTTTACTTTTGCAGATTTTTTATCGTAATTTTTTTTCTTTTTGGAATTAACAATTTCCATAATCTATCTACTTTTCAACAAGTATAATTTTTTGAGAAAATACACGGAATTGATCAGAAATAATTGAAATGTTATAAAATCCTGGTTTGGCTTCTGGCATTTCAAATTCAAAATACTCCATGTCTTTGTATTCCAATTCTTTTATTCTTGAGCCTTGGCTATTCGAAATTATTATTTTCAATTCTTTAAAGCTTGGACTGTTATTTCTTATACAAATGTTCTTATCTGTTGGATTTGGATAAATGGAAAACTTAAACTGATTTTTATGATTTTGGACCCCAAGCCAAATGCTATCTGGACTATAATAACGTGCCAAGTAAGGAATACTATCTAGGCCAATCATGGTAAAGTTTCCCCCCAAGTATAATTCATTTTTGTAGGTTTGCAAATTTGTAACATTGCCATTTAAGCCAGCTAAAGTATCCCATTTTGTTCCATCCCATCGGGCGAAATTTATTTGCTTTTTCTCAGATAGCCCTCCAACATATATATAGCCGTGATAGAGCTCTATTGATTCCACATCAAGCTTAAAAGGATTGTTAGCTATACTGTCCCAAGTAGTTCCATTCCACTTTGCTAAATAATTAGAAAGGATAGAATTATTAACTGCATTAAACCCACCACCTACAAACAATAAATTCCGCAATGAGTCTTTAAATAAAATTCTTACATAAGAATTAGTTCCTAAGCCAACGCTAGTCCAAGTTTGTCCATCCCATTTTGCAATATTATATGCTGTTACACCACCTGCATCTATAAATCTACCACCAACATATAGTTCATTGTTGTATACTTCCATTGTATAAACCTCTGGCAAGGAACCTTGTAGCCCTGTGCCTACTTTATGCCAAGTATTTCCATCCCATCTTGCAATATTGTTTACTCCTTTTATGCCATTAATTTCGTTGAACTTACCAGCTGCGTATAATTCGCCCTTAAATACTTCCAAACAATTTACTTTTTCAGAATTTAGCTGTGCATTTAAGCCAGTACCCAAACTATTCCATTCCGAACCATTCCATCTAGTAATTTTATTCACCAATACACAGTCCATTAAAAAAAAAGAACCTCCTACAATTAGTTCATTTTTGTAGGTTGTAAAATTATTAATTCTACCTCCAAAATTTACAGGTAAACCACTGCCATACGTTTTCCATACTTTTGTATTCCAAACTCCAAATGAGTTTATGCTAATGTTACAAAGTGTATCTGAACCAGAACTATACACGAGCAAAGAGTCAAAAATACCCAATGAAAGCGTCTGTTGGTTTGCTTCACACCCTACAACATTATATACTTGTGCATTTACCTTAATTTGTAAATGCACAAGCATAATTAAAACTATTGAAATAAATAATTTCATATTTATTTTTGTACTATAAATTTCTTGTAATTAATTTTATTGTTAGAACCATCATTCATAAGTATTACATATACTCCTGCTGCTAAATTTGCTGTTTCAATTACTTGAGTATGATACCCCTTTTCCAATTTAATATATTTTACTTCCTTGCCTAAAAAATCATATATCAACATAGTACTATTATCAGTATTGCTAAAATACGGAATGTTTAGTACATTCTTTGTAGGGTTTGGAAAAGGATTATATATGGTTTGAGATTTAGATAAGTGTTTCTTTATTTCTCTAGTAGCCTTTCGAGAAGAATTCCAAGTATGATTTTGGTCTACTAAAGGGAATTCTGAACCATATAATAAATAGAGAATTGCTTTTGAATTCGCTTGTACAATAGGAGAATATGATGATACTGCAAATAGCTGAATAACTTCTTCTTGAGTAGAAGAAATTTTATTCCAATCTTTTTTCTCTGCTTGCAACAAGTTAGTTGGTATAGAAACCATGTCTAACCAATCTTGATCGGCCTCGGTAGTAATTTCTAGTTCTTGAATAATTGAATTCGCATTTGCGAAATCACCTTTTGCTAAATAACTAGATATGGAAGTTTGTTTATTCGAGTTTGTTTCATTCGCTAACCTAATTTCTGCTTGTTCGGGACTTTCTGATTCTAACTCAGTAATTACAATTTCTTCAAGTATTTGTTGTTGATTATTTAATTCGTTTATGTATTGCTGTTCTAATGAATAAAGAGTTTCGAATTCACCTGCACCGTATTGCAAGGCTTTTATAAAATTAATAGTACTGGTACTTAAATTAGGAATCAAATAATAATTAATATCATCCCAAAGCTGATCTTGTACAGGTAAATTCAATTCTAATACAGATGCTAAATCTTGTTCTGTTAGTTTCTGAAAGTTATTAATTAACTCCGACATTACTTCTTCAGAAAGTGGGCTGTTTTCTAATAACGTATTTTTTAATTCTATAGAAGTTAGGGTATTACTATTTAATGAACTGAGTAATAAAATTGTATTTCCACCATCTAAATTAGACATCATTTCTTCGTAATTATCAATTAATGCTTGCCTTCTTTGAGCATTTAATTGTAATGCTTGGTCGCAATTGGGAGAACATGGAGGAATGGTGATGCACGACGAATTCTTTTTAACAATACCAGTATTTTGAATATGATTTATATCCCAACCAATTGACCCACTTGCTACAGTTGGTACAGTTGCAAATGAATTATCCTCTGCTCTTGCATGTGCATAATAATAAAAAGGTGTTGTTGAATAATAGTCTTTTCTTGTTTCTGGTCGCATTTCATTCCCAGCTGGGCTTGTATGGTCTATTCCTGCACCTTGATTTGGTAAAATACCAGCTATATTCCAATTACTATTCATGTACTCATTCGAGACAGAGTTAGTAAAATCATTACACCTAATCTGTAAATTCAAATTATCACCAGATGTCATAATTCCTTGTTTACATTGTGTAAAATTATTGCCATTTGGGTCCGAATTTATTTTACCTCCTTCAATACCCGATTCTAAGATTATAATAGCGGTATCTAACCTATAAAAGTCGTTATCCGAAATGCTAAAATTACTCACAGCATACATATAAATTCCACGTGGGTTATCTGTTTGAGTAGACATCAAGTCATCCAATCCAAATCTATTCGCTTTTATTTGTATAATTTTCCCACCATCTATTTTAATGGCAGCTGTTTTTATTTTGTTAAACGAATTACCTAAAATAGTTTGTGGATAATTTATACCAGAATAAGTATACATAGAACTAATACCAAATTCTAAATTTTCAAATTCATTTCCATTTAATGCGTTTAGTTTTTTAATGGTTGCTTTTGTATCAATTAAATCGATTCCATAAACTGCATTGTTAAAAATATTATCATATATTCCTATATTATAAATTTTATAAGTTTTTATTTGTCTCGATGTTTTGCCAGTTTTATTTGCTTCTGCATAATACCTATTGTTCGCATTTGGGTAAGGTACAGCCGAAACTTGATTATTTAAATCATATGCGGGGTCTAATGTTTTACCACCATAAAATTTATTATTTCTTATTCTATTTGCATTTATATTGGGGTTTCCGGTTTCAGGGATATAAGGGCTAAATTCTATGTCTATAGCATTTCTTCTAAACTCAGCATTTTGAACATCTATTATCCCTCCACCATAATTTGGGTCCCATTTTAAATATCCTCTAGTACTTGAACAAAATTCATTTTGTTGAGGAACACAATCGACTTTTTTACCAACAAAAATAGCGGTATGTGCATCCAATATTTTTGAAGTTCCTGTGATTGTTAATTTTCCATGTTTATTTAAGTTCGTATAATGATTAAACAATGGATTTCCATAAACTTCAATTCCTTGCCACATCCCCTTACAAGTATCTCCAACCGTAATTACTTTTTCAACACCTTTCAATATTGAATTATTTATTACTAGTCTACCCCCTCTAGCAATAATTATTTTTGAATTCATTCCAAACTGTACAGTAATTCCTGTTATAGTTAATGTTTTTGAACTATCTATAGTAATAATACCATTATAAGATCTGTTATTTCCACTCCATTCCTGATTGGTCGAGATACTCAAATTACCATAATGAGTATAGTTCATAAATGATCCATTATTAGTACAATTGTTTTTATTATAACTGCTATAAACAGGATCAAAATGAATTAATTTTGTAGAACTATTTGATTGCCCGCATGAATTTTGTACCGTTAGTTTTACATAATAATCTCCCGATAAGTTTTGATTGATAACACTGTAACCAGTATCGTAAGTACCATTACCAAAATCCCAAATATATTGATGGTTGGTTGTACCAAATGTAGTATCAGCTCTAAATAAATAACTTCCATTGTTTGAAACAGTATAATTGTAAACAGGAGGCGCTTCTTTTCCTAGAACTAAAAACCGTTGTGTAAAATTTGTTTCTGAACATGGAAATGCTTTGATCTTACAATTGTAGTAATTTGTAAAATATGTGAATGAATTATTATCGCCAAATGTTACCAATGGTTGCATCACATCCTTATCGCTAGTATTAATACTTGAAAAATTCCAATAATAATATTTTAATGTCCCACAATCTACAGATTTATGCGGAATCACTCGTGTTTCAATTCCTGCGCAAATTGCTTGTGTTTGAGGTTTAATAATATGAAGATTCTCCATGTCTTTGAATACTCTATACGAGTAGTTATCCTTATATAAATGAATAGTATTCCAGTATACATCAACTTCTAAATCATAAAAAACAGGTTCGCTGCAATCGCCAATGTTCCCCAAAAAAATTGGATTATGCGTAATAGAGTCTCTTAATAAATTACCTGGATGCCATACATATGTATATCCACAACCAGTAGGATAGATAAGCGAGGTGTCAGGTTCATATTCACATAAATTTTTAAACTTAAATAGAGGATGTTGTTTGTAAAATTTTGCTTGTATAGAATCCCATGGCAGAGTTATTAATTTTATGGATTTAGAAACTACTGCACAATTATTAATATAACCAGTTAATGTTACTGTATATGTTAAATTCTCTTTTGCAAAATATTGATGACCACCATCAAAAACTGTATCAAGTGGACTTCCATCTCCGTAATTCCAGACAAAATTTAGTTGTCTTCCAATAGTATTATATTCAGGAGCTATGCATTTACTCGTATTTACGAAAGCATATGTCGCAGGATAGCAAGTGGAATCAACATATATACTAAAGTTAACATTATAGGTATTACTGTTTCCTACATGCCAATTTTCTACTGGAACATTAGCGGTATAATAATTTGCAAACATCACATAAATAAAATAGGTGCCTGTGTCGCAATAATTATGATAATGATCAAGACTTGTTGTTGTGATAATTGTACCATCTCCAAAATTCAACAAAAAAGGTCCACATTCAAATGGATTGCCGTAGAGGGTAATGTGTACAGAATTGTCACTAAAACAACTATCTAATGTATCCACACTTAAACCAACTTCACAACCATCAGGTGGATTTGGTAAGCCTCTAGTATCAATAATGCTTTGACTATATCCAGTTTGAAAATAAATCAAAGTGAATAAAAAAGTTAGAATTTTGAATATTGTTTTCATAAGCTTTAATTTTATAATAAAACTAGGTACAAAAAAAAATTAATTCATATCGCAGAAACTACGTATTTTTTTAAAAGGTAGTTTTTAGACAAAATAGTTCAAAATTCTTAATATATCATTGTAAATCAATAGTATTTAATTATTAAAACTCCTTATTGGAATACGATAATTATTGTTGCTTTTGAAATTTCGACCATTCGAAACTTCGACATTTCGATAAAAAAGCCTTTTATTTTTTCGATATTTGAATATGCATCATCAATATAAAGCAAGCCAATTGGTACATATATGGGAGTGTGAAGCGCAGATTGCCAACGCAGATTCCATACTTACTTGGTTGCTCATAGATAGTAGGAAAATAATACATGCTGAGGAATCATTGTTTTTTGCATTGCCTGGCAAGCAAAATGCACATCAATATATACCAGAATTATACCAACGTGGAGTACGAAATTTTGTAATTACCGATAAAAGCTTCGCACTAAATACGTTTGTAGATGCTAATTTTTTTATAGTTAACAATGCCCTAAAAGCATTGCAGAGCCTAGCATCTTACCATCGTAAACATTTTAATTACGAAGTTATAGGCATTACTGGTAGTAACGGTAAAACCATTATAAAAGATTGGTTGTACCAATTAATTTCACCAGAAAAATCGATTGTTAGAAGTCCGAAAAGTTATAATTCTCAAATAGGCGTACCGCTTTCTGTATGGCAAATGAGCAATGCATACCAAACGGGAATATTTGAGGCAGGCATCTCCACTTTAAATGAAATGGATGCTTTAGAAGAAATTATTAAACCAAACATTGGCATTTTAACCAATATAAAGGCTGCACACGATGAAGGTTTTGAAACGAGAGAGGCAAAGCTGCATGAAAAATTGAAATTATTTAAACACTCTTCTAAAATTATCTATGGTAAAAACTATGTACCTGCGGGCTTAATTGAGCTTGAAAAATCTTTTACTTGGAGTTTGTATGAGGAAGCAGATTTGCAAATAATTAAAACAGATAAAAAGGAAAAAGGTACAGAATTAACTGCCTATTATCATTTCAAAGAGTTTAAAATTCAATTGAATTTTAACGATGATGCCTCTATAGAAAATTGTGTGATTTGTGCTGCTACACTGTTGTGTTTAGGATATAGTATAGAATTAGTGCAAGCTCGTATGCTTCAACTTCAGTCTATACCCATGAGGTTGCAAATGAAACAAGGCATACAACAATCAACAATTATAAACGATAGTTACAGTGCCGATATTTCATCTTTATACATGGCTGTTGATTTTTTAATACAGCAAAAACATGAACGTAAAACCATTATTATTTCTGATATGATACACGGCGCCAATGAACCCGTTTACGAGCTCATGGCTACTTATTTCAAATCATACAACATTAATAGAATTATAGGAATTGGCGAAGAAATTTCATCGAATGCACATTTGTTTTCGATGGAAAAACAATTTTTTAAAAATACGGAAGAATTTCTGAAAGTCTTACCCACATTTGATTTCAGTAGAGAAGGAGTATTAATTAAAGGAGCTCGTAGCTTTGCATTCGAAAAAATTGCGAGTAGGTTAGAAGAGAAGGTGCACGATACTGTAATGGAAATAAATTTAAATTCTATTGTGCATAATTTAAACTTTTACCGTTCGAAATTATTACCCGGTACAAAAGTAATGGTAATGGTTAAAGCCTTTGCCTACGGTAGTGGAAGTTTTGAAATTGCGAACGTTTTACAATATAACAAAGTAGATTATTTGGCGGTGGCTTATGCCGATGAAGGAGTGGCTTTGCGTAAAGAGGGCATACATTTACCAATTATGGTAATGAGCCCAGAGAGCAATGCATTCGAAAAAATTGTTTCTAATTGTTTAGAGCCTGAAATTTACAGTGTTCAAATTTTAAAATCCTTTATCAATCATTTAAAATTAAACGGTGTTAAGCAATACCCAATACATTTAAAATTAGACACGGGTATGCACCGATTGGGATTTGAAACGAATGATGTGCCAAGTATACTCGAATGGTTAAATGATGAAACGATAAAAGTAAAATCGGTATTTACCCATTTGGCAGCATCAGAATCTAATGAACACGATGCGTTTACAAAAGAGCAGTTAAATAAGTTCGATAAAATGTATGCAAGTTTGCGAAACAATTTGCATTATGATACGCTAAGGCATGTAGCCAATACCGCAGCCATATTACGTTTCTCAGAATCTCATTATGAAATGGTGCGTTTAGGGATTGGCTTGTATGGAGTAGAAAATGTTGGCAATTTCGAACATGAATTGCAACGAGTTGCAGAGCTTAAAACCACCGTTACCCAAGTACGTAAAGTAACAAAAGGCGAAAGCATAGGCTATAGCAGAAGAGGAGTATTAACTCACGATGCAGAAATTGCTACCATTAAAATTGGCTATGCCGATGGTTATGGCAGAGCCTTTGGAAATGGAGTAGGTGAGGTGCTTATTAACGGCAAACGTGCATCGGTAATAGGATCAATATGCATGGATATGTGTATGGTGGATGTTACCAATTTACAAGTACAAGAGGGCGATGAAGTAATTGTGTTTGGCGAAAATCCAAGTATAAAAGAGTTGGCAAGTAAAATAAATACGATACCTTACGAAGTATTAACAAGCATTTCTCAACGAGTGCAAAGAATCTATTATTATGAATAAATTTTTCAGAGTATTTCTTAACTACTTTTTTAAAGGAGTATTAATAATTATTCCATTGGCATTTAGTGTGTATATTATTTACAAAGTAATATATTCTGTAGATAGCATTGTCGACTTAGGTTTTCCGGGTGGTGGGGTAATTGTAACCGTGTTTGGTCTAGCATTTGTTGGGCTATTGGTAACTTCCTTTATTACCGAACCTATATATAACTACCTCGATAAATTATTGGATCGAATGCCCATTTTTAAACTCATGTACTCTTCTGTACGCGATTTGTTGGAAGCATTTGTAGGGGAGGATAAAAAGTTTAATGAACCAGTATTAGTTGAAATTTCGGAAGGGGTTAAACAAGTTGGATTTCTTACTCAAAACAATTTAAAAAGTATGGGTTTGGATGATGAAGTTGCTGTGTACTTCCCATTCTCTTATAGCATTGCTGGAAAGGTTTGTATTGTAAGTAGAGCAAAAGTTACGCCGCTTAGAATGAAAGCTGCCGACGCCATGAAGTTTGCAGTAAGCGGGGGAGTTAGCGACATGGAATAAGGTTATATTAAAACTTTCTTCTATGAAATTTTAACACAGACATTCGGTATAATTTCTTGCCTTTTCCTTCGCGGAGCTCTGCCTCAATGCGCCCGTTTATAGGGCTAAACCAAATTTCTATATCTTTTTTTGCAATTGGGTCTCGGTCGAAAAGTTTTGTAGCATCTTTAATTTTTATAACATAAGAAGCACCCGAAAATTCTGTTTTTTTTGATACTTGATCAATGGCAATGTTTTCAAAATTAATTAGACCTACATTTCCTGAGGCTGTTTTATCTTTATTTAAAAT
>CALRUR010000031.1:0-14748 GCA_943371425.1 Sphingobacterium thalpophilum | reverse complement strand
AACACAGAGACTCAGAGAGCACAGAGTTTCACAGAGATTTTCTTAGCGATTTTTGCGTGAACGAGTTTTTATTTCATCAACTCTTCAATCTCTTCCACTTCTATCGGAATATTCGCCATTAAATCGATGTTGCCATTTTTGGTAATGAGAATATCATTTTCTAATCGAATGCCTAAACCTTCTTCTGGAATGTAAATACCAGGCTCGCAGGTGAACACCATACCAGCTTTCATTTTTTCATAACGGTTTCCAATATCGTGTACATCTAAGCCTAAGAAGTGTGAAGTGCCGTGCATGAAATATTTTTTATACAAAGGCACATCTATATTTTGTTTACTCACATCGTGCTTGTCAATAAGTTTCAAGCCTATTAATTCTGCCTCCATAAGTTTACCTACTTCTTTGTGGTACTCATCTAAAACAGTTCCTTCAACCAACATACTAGTTGCCGCTTTCATTACACGCAACACTGCATTGTACACATCTTTTTGTCGTGCAGTAAATTTTCCATTTACAGGAATCGATCTAGATAAGTCTGCATTGTAATTTGCATACTCTGCACCAAAGTCTAATAAAATAACATCACCATTATTACATGCCCTATTGTTTTCGTTGTAATGCAACACAATAGCACTCGGGCCCGATGCAATAATTGGATTGTAAGCATGACCCGTTGCGCGGTTGCGAATAAACTCGTGAATAATTTCTGCTTCAATTTCGTATTCCATTACACCTGGTTTTACGAATCCTAAAATTCTGCGAAACGCTTTCTCGGTTATGTCACATGCTGTTTGCAATAATTCAATTTCATAAGTAGATTTTACTGCACGCAATTCTCTAAATAGTGGAGCAGCGCGTTCGTATTTATGCATAGGGTATTGCTCCATTAATTGTTTTGCAAAACGGATGTCTCTGTACTCATTAATGTGTACGTAACGGTCGTTTTCATTACTGTTGATGTATACATGTTCGCAATGATGCATGAGCATTGGAAAAATGTTCTTATAATCTTCTAACCAAAAAATAGAGCGTATGCCCGAAGTTTGATAAGCTTCTTCCTTTGTGTATTTATGTCCTTCCCAAATGGCAATGTGTTCGTTGGTTTTTTTCAAAAACAAAACTTCTTTATATGCAGGTATTGGTGAATCTGGAAAAGAAATAAATATACTTTCTTCCTGATCGATGCCTGTTAACCAAAACAAATCGGGATTTTGGTGGAAGCTATAATTCTGATCTCCACTACGCGGGAACTCATCGTTAGAATGAATAATAGCCATTGCTTTTGGCTTTAACTTTTCATTGAAACGTTTTCTGTTTTCGATAAAGAGGTCGGATTTGATGGAAGTGTATTTCATAATATTAAATGTGCAAATGCGTAAATATGCAAATGTGCAAATTGAAGGCACTGATTGCATAATTGGCAGGATGTAAATTATGAAATTATTTTTTAAATTTAAATAATTAAACGATAATCTAAATTACTTAAGGAGGGGGATATGGAGAGAGAGAATATTATACTTACTAAGTCAATTGCTTTTTCTGGGAAGATTATTAGTTTCACAAAGAAACTTAAACATTTACAAGAGTTTGATTTAGCACGACAACTATTTAAATCTGGAACATCTATTGGTGCAAACATTCATGAAGCACAATCTGCAGAAAGCAAATTGGATTTTATTCATAAATTAAAAATCGCTGACAAAGAAACAGAAGAAACAAAGTATTGGTTAATACTAATTATTGAAAATTTTGAATTGGAAGAATCTCAGGAACTAATGAATCAGCTTCTTGAGATCAAAAAAATACTGGGCAAAATCATCGCAACATCTAGAAAATGTGCAAATGCGTAAATATGCAAATGTGCAAATTGGAAGCCACGGAGGTGCTGTTTGCGAGTTACATTTTTGTAGTTAGTGAGTTCAATTTGCACATTTACGTATTTACGCATTTGCACATTGATCATTTGCACATTTGCACATTTACTATTGCTGGGCTGCTACCAATAAATCTAAATCTTTATAAGGTAGTTTATATTGGTTTGATAAATATTTGTTGGTGATGTGTCCGTTGTACATATACACTCCGCTGCGAATACCGGCATTGCTCCACAAATAATTTTTCATACCACCTGCTTCACCGAGTTCGAGTAAGATGGGTGTGAAAATATTTGTTAAGGCATAGGATGCGGTACGTGCCACACGCGATGCAATGTTTGGTACACAATAATGTATAACATCGTGATGTTTAAAAACAGGATTGGTATGGTTCGTTACGTGTGATGTTTCGAAACATCCACCTTGATCGATACTTACATCAATAATAATCGAATCGGCTTTCATTCTGCTTACCATATCTTCTGAAACAATGCATGGGCTGCGGCCTTCTTTTGCACGCATGGCACCTATTGCAACATCACATTTAGATAAAGCCTTTTGTAATACTACAGGTTGTAATACTGAAGTGAAAATTCTACTTCCTATATTATTTTGTAACCTACGTAAATGGTATACAGAATTGTCGAACACTTTTACATCTGCACCTAAGGCCAAGGCTGTACGTGCTGCATATTCGCCAACGGTACCTGCACCAATAATTACAATTTCTGTTGGAGGAATACCCGTAACACCGCCTAATAATAATCCTTTGCCGTTGTGTGTACAAAGCAGTTCGGATGCAATGTGTATAGAGGCTGTTCCTACAATTTCACTCATAGAACGAACAACCGTAAGGATCTCTCCTTCGTCGCGTAAATATTCGTAAGCTACTGCAGTTATATTTTTTTGTACTAAGAGTTTTAAGTAATCTGCTTTTAGGGTGGATACTTGTAAACCCGATATTAAGGTTTGCCCACCTCGCATCATATTTATTTCTTCAATTGTAGGAGGTTCTACTTTTATAATTACATCCGACTCCCAAATTTTCTTAGCGTCGTATGCAATTTGCCCACCTTCTTCGGCATAATCTTTATCGGGGAATTTAGCTGCATTGCCTGCACCCGTTTCTATGTGCACCTCATGACCGTTGTTTACTAATAAACCAACCGATAATGGAGTAAGGGCAATTCTATTTTCTTGAAAAGTAGTTTCTTTAGGAATGCCAATATTTAAATTGTGCTTTCTGTTTTTAATTGCCATTAATGCCTCTTGTGGCATAAGCATTGCCTGCTTCGCAATTTCTGAAAAACCTTTTTGTCCGCTGCTCATTTTAAATTGGGCTAGAATATAAAGATAAGAAAATCTGCTTGTTAATGGAAGCCTATTTTAAATCCTTTAAGATGTTTTCTACCCAACCTTTTCCCCATTCATCAATTTCATCATTGCTCCAAAGTTCTGGGTAAAATATACGTTTTTGGAAACGTGGAGGTAAATATTTTTGCCAATTGGTTCCACCGGTAGCTTTAATGTCTGATGGATCTTTGTGTAAATATCGCACAGCCGATTTGTAATGCACCAATGGCCAATTTACGTTTACGCTGATGTCGAATCTCCGCATCGATTCCTTAATTTCGGGCGAACGACTGTTCAGTTTTTTATAAACCGTATATAAATTATTTTCGAATCGATCTGTTGCTAATTTAGAAAAAGCACTTAAGTATTTTTCTTCGAACTGCAGTAAGGTTAATGTTTTTTTACCAGTACTTAATTCGGTTGCACCGTGTTTCCAATAAATGTTTGCTAAATATTTATCGGCATCAAATTTTTCTTTTTTAAAATCTTCGCGAACATCTTTATCAACTAAATTTATAAAATCTGTTGCGAAAATTTCTATCATTCTATATTGAGCGGATTGAAATCCGCTTGCAGGCAAAAGAGCCATACGGTATTTAAGAAACTGCTCCTTCTCCATTCCATCTACCATAACATCAAAAGAACCCGTAAGCAATTCGAAGTATCGATTTACACGAGTCATTCTATCTAAAAAAAACTTTTCTGTAATGTCTTCTTTCGCACACATCTGCTCACACTCACTCAAAATCATTTTAAAATATAATTCTGTAACTTGATGGTACATGATGAAAATCTTTTCATCTGGAAATGCTGTGCGAGGGTTTTGTAAACTCAGTAAAGTATCTAAGTGGATGTAGTCCCAATACGTTAAATATTCAGAATATAATAAACCATCAAGATACGACACCAAGTCTTGGCCCATATTGTCATACTTCTCTTTTAATTTCTGAATTCTATCGAGTATATCCTGACTTAGTTCCATGTTAATTTTGTTAGGTTGAATATAGGTTTGGCTTGATTACAAATTTAGGATAATTTTTTGTTTAGCATATTTTCGATGCTTTTTTCTACGGAAGTAAATGTTATGGGAATAGATTGTAATATCTTATTATTTGAGTAATAAGATTGATGATAGGCAGATCTAACTGTATATTTATTTAGCGGGTGTTTGCTGTTAAATAATTGGATGATGCGGGTTAAAAACATCAATATGGATTTTTTAATTAATACATTGGGTGCTTTTCTGTTTAACTTTTTTGCAATTGTTTCGAACAATTCTTTATAGGTTTTATTTTCGGAGTTTAAAATAAAACGTTGACCTGTAATTTTTTGTTCGTACAAGTTAACCATACATTTTGCAACATCGTTTACATCCACAAAACCTGTACAACCTGAAGTATAAAATTTTAATCCATTTTTAAGTTGATCAATAAATTTCATACTACCTAAGTTACGCTCGTCATACCCTAATATTACCGAAGGGTTAACAATTACTGCATTTAAACCTTCGTGTATTCCGCGCCAAACTTCACGCTCTGCTTCAAATTTTGTAATAGCATAATCGGAAGAGGTTTTTTTATGAACCCATCTGCAATTTTCATCTATTTGAGCACCTGGTTTCGCATCGCCAACTGCAGCAATAGAACTTACGTGTATGAAATGTATGTTTGTGTGTTCTAAGCAAACGTTTACTAAATTATGAGTAATATCTACATTCGTTTTCCAAAGCAGTTTCTTATCTTCTTCATTAAATGAAACCATGGCGGCGCAATGAAATATTGCTTCGCAATTTTCTAGTGCATCTTGTACTTCAAAAAAATCTTGTAAATCTAAATCGAGCCATTCTATATTGTTAGCATGCTTTTGTAAGAAACTAGGAATGGTTGAATGCGCACGTTTAGAGGCTTTTATCTTATATCCTTTTTCTACTAAATATAAACATACATACGAGCCTAAAAAGCCTGTGGCACCTGTAACAAAAACCATATTGCAAATATGTGGAAAATATGCCGAATTTTATTTCTTATCAATTCATAAGTTTGTATAGAAATAAATTATATGCTAGAAGATTTTTTACAAGCCTTAACACCCAATGAAGGTGTACTTGCAGAATCCTATTACGAGAGCCAATTTGGGTATCAGATAGATAAATATACCGATCAGTTTCCTGATTTATCAGAAATAAACCTTGCTTTTATTGGGGTTTTAGAAGATCGTAAGGCTGTGCAAAACGAAGGAACAGCTGAAGGGCCCGATAAGGTTCGTAAGGCATTGTACCAACTAAATGTGGGTAATTTTAATTTGAAGATGGTTGATTTGGGTAATATTTTGCCAGGCAATACAGTGCGAGACACCCATGTGGCATTGAAAAATGTTTGCCATGAATTAATAAAACTCAACATTGTACCCATTATAATTGGTGGTGGACACGATTTAACATACGCACAATATTGGGCCTATGAAAATTTAGATAAAAAGGTAGACATGGTGGTGCTCGATTCGCATTTCGATTTAGACGCACGTATTGATGAACAACAAACCCCCGATTCTATTTCGTATTTAAACAGCATCATTTTACACGAGCCACATTTTTTATTCAATTATAGCAATATTGGTTACCAGACTTATTATGTAAATCAGCAAAGTGTGGAACTCATGCATCAAATGTATTTTGATATCCATCGATTGGGTTCTTTCAGAAATAACTTAGCAGAAACAGAACCTATAATAAGAGCCGCAGATTTATTAAGTGTAGACATGGCTTGTATTAAAATGTCGGATGCACCCGGAAATGCAAACGCACACCCCAATGGATTTTATGCAGAAGAGGTTTGCCAAATGATGCGTTATGCTGGTATCTCCGATAAATTAAGTTCTGTAGGAATTTACGAATACAATCCTAAATACGATCACCGCGAACAAACAGCAGAGTTGGTCGCTCAAATGGTGTGGTGTTTTATAGAAGGATATTATCAACGTAAAAACGATCTACCAACCACTTCTAAAAAAGATTTTATAAAATACCGCGCAACGTTTGAAGACATTAGTGCCGAAGTGGTGTTTTTAAAAAGTAAAAAATCTGACCGTTGGTGGATGCAAATTCCTTACCAAAGTAATACTACTAAAAACGAGCGCTATGAATTAATTCCATGCTCTTATGAAGATTACAAACAAGCAACTCTTGGCGAAATGCCCGAGCGGTGGTGGCGAAATTACCAGAAGCTCGTGAGTTAGTGTGCTCATTTGCTCGTGTGCTCATTTTGGCGAGATTGTACTAAATTATTTTGTGAGGTGCTAATAGATTTTGATAGCATTCGCTGTATATGGTTTAGCTTGTCCCAAGTAGAATCTTTTATTTCTAAAAAGTTTTTGTCTTTTATTATTGAAAGCCAATAGTGTGTTTCTTGGGCTTCTTTAGATGAAACTTTTAGTTTATGTATAAAATCTTTTTTGCTTTCAGAATGCAATGATTCGCCAATGTTGGCAGTGATTGAAGTACAAGACCTATATAATTGATTAGAAATATATTTCTTATTTTTCAATTCCATTTCCTCTGCAATATCAATGATTTCGAGAGTTAAACTGTAACTTTTATCGTATAAAATATTTGCCATATACAAATATCAAATATAATAATGGCATCTAAAACTGCATATATGCAGGTTTTTATATCATTCTTAATATATCATCCTGCATTTATGCAACTAAATTGCGCACGAGCAAATGAGCATACGAACTAACGAAGTTTATACTTTTCCATGTATGTTCTATACAACTCCTTCTGCTTATTGTCTAAATCGATGTTGGCTCCTTGTATGAAGGCCATTGTAATTTGCGAAGTTCTCATGTCTAAAATATCACCTTCGGAAATTACTAAGTTTGCATCTTTGCCTACTTCTACAGAACCGGTGGTTTTATCGATACCTAAAATTTTTGCTGCGTTTAGAGTGATGCTTTGTAAGGCTTCTTCTTTTGTTAATCCATATGCAGCAGTAGTACCGGCTAAGAAAGGAAGGTTGCGTTGTTGCCAGCTACCATTAATACTTAGTGCATACAACACACCTTTATCTTTTAAAATCTTTGCAACTTTATAAGGCATATCAACATCTTCATCTTCTGTAGCAGGTAAAGAGTGTGGGTTTGTATATATTACCGATACATTATGTTCTTTCAAAAAATCGGCAACCATGTATGCTTCCTGTGCACCTAAAACAACTGGAGTAATTCCGTACGATTCTGCAAATAAAATACTCGAGGTAATTTCTTTTGCTGTAGTAGCGCTAATAAATAATTTCTTCGAACCATTGAAAATACTTTTCATGGCTTCGAATTTTAAGTTAGTACTTGTAGGTTTATCTAATTGCGAATATGCTTTAGCCTCGTCGAAGAAACGTTTAATCATTGCCATGTTTTCTGCAGATTGTTTGCGTTGCTCTTCTGCCGGTGGTGCCCACCAAGCATTACGAACGCGCATACTTGGCCAATTTAATTGGGTAGCAACATCCATTTTATATGCAGCATCTTCCCAGTTCCAACCATCTAATTTCATTACCGATGAAGTGCCTGGTATAATGCCACCTTCTGGTACCGATAATGCTAATAGTACTCCGTTGGAACGAACAGTTGGGATAATTTTAGAATCGGTATTGTATGCAATAACCGAACGTATGTTTGGATTTAACTCCCCAACTTCAGCATAATCAACAGTGGCACGAACAGCTTCAATTTCTTCTAAACCCAATCTGCTGTCCACACAAATTAACCCAGGGTAAATATGTTTTCCTTTTAAATCAATAAGCTCTGCACCGCTTTCATTTACAGCACTTGTATTTACTTCTGTAATTTTACCATTGTCTATTACCACATTTGCATTGGCTAACACAGTACCATTACCTACATGTACGGTTGCACTTTTTAGAATAATTTTTTTGCTTTGTTTAACAGAAGGTTTTTGAGCAAATACTTGCGTTACAAAAATTATGAAAACAAGTAATAAGAATATATTTTTTTTCATGATGCTGCTAATTAATAAATTGATTCAACTTCCATATCATCACAGTGATATAATTTCTTTTCTGGTTTGCCAGGTTTTTGTGTAGGCATTCCTAATTTTTTCTCGTTTAATAATTTCTGAATAATACGTTCTTTTTCTATTCGCATGGCAACACGCATAGCTTCATCTTTTTCTGCATCATAATAATCGATACCATCCACAAATGTTTTTAATGGCTTCGCATAAATTGAAAGCGGATGTTCATTCCATAAAACCAAATCGGCATCTTTACCAGCTTTAATACTTCCTACACGATTATCTATGTGTAGCATTTTAGCCGGATTTAAAGTAACTAATTTCAAGGCTTGTTCTTCTGTAAGTCCTCCGTATTTAACGGTTTTAGCGGCTTCCTGATTTAACCTGCGTGCCATTTCTGCATCATCAGAATTTATAGAAACATTAATACCTTCCTTCATCATAATAGCTGCATTATAAGGTATAGCATCTATTACTTCATATTTATAAGCCCACCAATCCGAAAACGTAGAAGCATTTGCTCCATGTTGTTTCATTTTATCTGCTACTTTATATCCTTCTAAAATATGGGTGAAAGTATTTACAGGGAAACTAAACATTTCTGTAACTTTCATCAACATATTTATTTCTGATTGTACGTAAGAGTGGCAAGTAATAAATCTTTTCTTGTTAAGTATTTCTACCAAAGCATCTAGCTCTAAATCTTTTCTTGCCGTTTTATTTTTCTCGTATTCACGAGCACGTGTAAAGGCATCAATAAATACTTGCTCCACACCCATACGAGTTTGTGGGAAACGTTCTCGCTGATCGTCGCCCCAATTGCTTTGCTTCACGTTTTCGCCCAATGCAAATTTTATAAATCCATCGGCACCTTCAAACTTCAACTCTTCTGCATTTTTTCCGTAGCGCAATTTTATTAAAGCAGATTGCCCGCCAATTGGATTTGCAGAACCGTGCAATAATTGTGAAGTGGTAACACCACCGGCTAATTGGCGGTATATGTTTACATCTTCTGGGTTCAACACATCGCCAATTCTTACTTCAGATGTTACCGCTTGTGAACCTTCATTAACACCTCTAGATATTGCAATGTGCGAGTGCTCATCTATAATACCAGCAGTAATGTGTTTACCTTTTCCATCAATTATTTTTGCTGATGCATCGCTAAGGTTTTTCCCTACTTTCACAATTTTTCCTGCATCTATTAATACATCTGCATCTTCTAATTTACCCTCGGCTTCATTGGTCCAAACGGTTGCATTTTTTATTAACCATTTTTGGGCAGTTGGTAAGGTAGTACTTCCATAGGCTGCAAATGGATAAATAATATCACCTACTACCGGCTTATCTTTTTTCTCCTCTTTCTTCTCTTCTGCTTTCTCTGTATACGTAGCAGTTCGAGTGGCTGTCCAGGTTACAGGATTACTATTTAAACTTCCTTCGCCCGTAATTTTTATTCCGTTTGTATTGTTGATGGTTCCACTTAAGCGAACTTTGGTTTTAATGGTAGAATCGCTTGGTTGAAATACCATCGATATTAAATTTGAATTCCAACTAACACTTACTTTTGTTTTGCTGCTATCTGTTGCTATAATGTTCCAGTCTGGTTTATCTTTTGCTCCACTAGCTTCTAATTTGTAAGTAAGGTTTCCAACTTGTAAAGAGTATGTACCTCTTAAGTCCATTGTTTTTTCTCGATCTATTACAAATTCATTTCCTGCAATCCAGTTGCTTAAAATAATAGCTTCTTCATCTTTAAATATATTACCAGTAGTTATAAGGAAATTTGCTTTCATTCCTGCTTTTAATTCGCCAACCATGTTGCTAGCGTTAATCATTTGAGCCGGAACTTTTGTTAAGGCATCTAAGGCTTGTGCTTCAGAAAGTCCATTGTTTATTGCCTTGCGTAAGTTTGGCCAAAAATCGCTTACACTTTTTAAATCACTGGTGGTAATGGCAAATTTTATTTTCTCTTTTTCTAAATAGGCTGCATTATAAGGAGCCAATTCCCAATGTTTCAGCTCATCAAAGGCTACATATTTGGCATCGTAGTAATCTTCTACATCATATGCTTTTGGGTAATTTAGGGTAATAACCAAATTAGCATTTATCGCTTTTAGTTCTTTTAAACGTTGGTAGTCGTTACCAACTGTTTTATATATAAAACTCGTTCCAAATTCTGTTGCAATTTTTTGCGCTCTAAATACATCATACAAATCACTACACTCAAAAAACTTAGTCATTGTTTTTTGTTTGTTGATGGCTTCATAAGAAAAATTAGTTTCTGCATTATTTTTTGAGTACCATTCTGCGTCGTAGAAAGTCTGACGAAGTAAAGCAATACTTCCCATTAATGAAGAAGGATAATCTTGATTCGAATTTCCTTTACTAAATGAGTAATGAGCACTTGCATCGGTTTTTAAAATTACATTGTTTTCATTTTCGTTTGATAAGTTTACAAAAACAGAAGTGCCTCGAGCAATTCCATCTTTCTGAAAACTCAATACAGCTCCAAAGCCTTGCTCACGCATGCTTTCAGCCTTATCTGCATTTACACTGAAATTTGTTTTTGCTTCATACTCTGCTTTTATGGCCTCGTTCCAGTGGTAAGCACCATTTTTATTGGATAAAAACTGCGGGCCACGGTTTTCGTTTCTTGCTCTTTTCGCTTCTGTCATTCCGTAAGTGGTGTACACATCAATAAAAGAAGGATAAATAGTTTTTCCTTTACAATCTATTATTACAGAGCCCTTGGGAGCAGCAATACCTGCACCTAAACTTTGTATAACACCATTGTTTACTACTATTGTAGCATTATCTATGGTAGTACCAGAATTGGCAACCACCTTTGCATTTATAAATGCAAATAAATTTGGTTTTACATCTCTTACTCCGTTTACAGGGAATGTTTCTTGAGCATTCGCCTCCAGTAAATAGAAGATAGAAAATAGTAAAAAGTAAAGTAATTTCTTCATGTGTTTTAGATTGTTGGAATATCTAATATAAATATTATTCAAAGGAATCAAAATCCTTTATCAATATTGCAATATAAAAACACTGCTAATGCGTTTATTAAACACCTGTATATCATGCTTGTTACAGTCATATGTTTTTTACATTGATGTATTACCAACGTTACATAAAATTGATGTTTAGTTTACAGGGTCGTAGTACTTTTGGGTGTCGAAATAATAAAGAATTGTTCACCTTAATAAATAAAAAAATGAAATTGAAATTAATCACCTTACTAACACTTATAGTATTAGGTGTAGTAAACCAAGGATTCGCAGTAGAAGGTACCAAAGTATCTCGTAAAGCAAGCGATGCAGTTGCCGAAGTCGTAAAGGCAAAAATCCAATTCCCTAAATTCTTAAAAAAAGAGGGAGTAAGTAAAGCGCAAGTATTGGTTGCGTTTAAAGTAAACGAGGATGGTACATTGAACATTGTAAATACCAACCATACCGACGATCGTATAAAAAAATACGTAATGGAGCAAATGGAAAACATCAACATTCAGGATGCAGATTACGAAAGCGATGAAATTTATGTGTTAAAGCTAAATTTCCAACTTTTATAAAGGATACTCATCATAGTTTAACGTTTATAGGGGGCCTGTTTCCGAGAGGAAGCAGGCTTTTTTATTTGTTTTTATTGATGAATTGCAGATTCGTTCTATCTTTGGTAAAAAAACACCAATATGGAAACCATCAAAACGATACACATTGCTAGTGCAGCTATATTTTTACTAGACTATCTTATTAAAACTATTTTACTACTTATTGGCAGTTCTGCATTAGAAGGCTATAAAAAAGCAACTAAAGTACCGAGCATGATTATTAGTACTGCGTTTTTAGCAACAGGTATTTATTTAATTGCAAAAATAGGCATGGGAAATATAGGCGGTTGGTTCCACTTAAAACTCACCTTAGTAATAATTGGAATTGTAGTAGGTGTAATTGCATTTAAGAAAAACAATAAAGTAATGGCTGTAATTTCTACCATATTGTTTTTATATGTGTATGGAGTTTCGGAAACAAAAGATGCAAAATTAGGCATTGGCAAACCAAGTACTGCCGATGTTGTTACAGATACAGCAGCAGCAAACTACGATATATTAGCACACGGTAAAGCGGTATATACTACTAATTGTATGCGTTGCCATGGTGAAGATGGTAAAGCAGGAATAAACGGAGCATCGAACCTTACTGCATCTATGTGTGAGAATCGTGGCTTAGTCGGAATTATTAGAAACGGCAGAAACCTTATGCCAGCGTACAAAGATTTATTAAACGAACAAGAAGTGTTAGCAGTGGCGGAGTACGTTAAATCGTTAAGAGTACATCAAGAAGAAATGACTAGCGACTCTACTGCGGTAGATTCAACAAAATAATGGCAAAAAAATTATACGAAACTGCGAAGAAGAAAGAGAGAGTACTATTGGTAGGTGTAATAACCCCCGATGAAACTGAGGAGCAGGAAAAAGAATACTTAGAAGAATTAGCCTTTCTGGTGGAAACAGCCGGAGGCATCACTATAAAGCAGTTTACTCAAAAGCTGCAAAGGCCAGATGTAAGAACTTATGTTGGTAAAGGAAAGCTAGAAGAAATTCTAGCTTTTGTTACCGTAGAAGAAATAGATTTGGTAGTTTTTGATGACGAGCTTACTCCATCTCAATTAAGAAATATAGAACGCGAATTAAAATGCTTGGTATTAGATCGAAGCAATTTAATTCTCGATATTTTTGCTGGCAGAGCGCAAACCGCACAAGCTAAAACCCAAGTAGAACTGGCACAAAGCAGGTATTTGTTACCGCGTTTAACCCGTATGTGGACTCACTTAGAACGACAAAAAGGGGGTATAGGGATGCGTGGCCCCGGAGAAAGCCAAATAGAAACCGATAGGCGGATAATCTTAAATAAAATTTCTGTTTTAGAAGACCGCTTAGAGCAAATAGACAAACAAAGTGAAACGCAACGTCGTAACCGAGGCGATTTAATTCGAGTAGCATTAGTAGGTTATACTAACGTTGGTAAATCAACCATTATGAATATGCTCAGCAAATCTGAAGTATTTGCAGAAAACAAATTGTTCGCTACGCTAGATACTACTGTTAGAAAAGTAGTGATAGAAAATGTACCCTTTTTACTTTCGGATACCGTAGGGTTTATTCGCAAATTACCACATCATTTAATTGAGTGTTTTAAATCTACTTTAGCGGAAGTAAAAGAAGCAGATATTTTATTGCACGTGGTAGACATGTCGCACCCAAGTTTTGAAGATCAAATAAATACTGTAAACGAAACGCTTAAAGATTTAGAGGCCTTAGACAAACCAACCATAATGGTGTTTAATAAAATAGATGCGTATTTAAACGAAGATCAACCGATGAGTTTCGAGGATTATAAACGCAGTTGGATGAACAAAATAAACGCACCGGCCATATTTATATCGGCCATAAAAAACGAAAACATTCAAGAGTTTAGAGCATTGCTTTACGATAAGGTAAAAGAGATGCATCAAGAGAAATACCCGAATAATTCCTTCCTATATTAGAGACGCAGAGAAGGCAGAGGCGAGAAGGAATGTGCAAATTTTAAAATATGCAAATATGCAAATGAAAGGGATTCTGTTTTATGAAATAGATTTTTTTACTAAATTTAGATTATGAACAAATCATTAGTAATAAATGCATTAGAACAATTACCTGTAGAGTTTACGCTAGAGGAATTAAATGAGCGATTGCTAATTGTAGAGAAGATAAACATTGCTTTACAAGAAGTGGAGGCTGGTGACATTATTGAGCAGGATAAAGTGAAGGGGATTATTAATAATGACAGAAATAAATTGGTCTAAAAGTGCAATTGCTGATTTAAAAAACATTCAAGATTACATTAAGCTCGATTCAATTAAACATTCGATTTTAATAATTGATAAAATATTTAAACGAACCGAACAATTATTAAAATTTCCTCTATCCGGCAGAAGAGTTCCTGAATTTTTTGAATTAAATATAAGGGAGATTATTGAAGGTAGATATAGAATTTTTTATATGATAAAAGATGAAAAAATCATCATATTAAGAATTCATCATTCATCTAAATTAATATAATAATGCAATTGAATTTACTACTCATTTATATAATTCCTTTTTTGAGCCTTTTTTCTCAGAACAACCAATCAAACAAAATTGATGGAACATGGACATTAGTGGAGTATGTTGGTTTTAAAAACGAACCTAATTACCCAGAAAGATTAAAAGTAGATAATCCATCAAGTATCATTATTTCGTTTACTCCTAGAGACACTTTGTACCTGGTATGTGGTATGAAAAGTAAACTTGGTTTTTCTGGATATAGCATTATTAAAAACAACAGAATATTAAAACTTAGTATACCTTTTATTCAAACAATAACAGTTGATGCTGAAAAAGTTATATTCAAAAAAAATATTGGTCAGGTTGATTCTTACAAAATAAAAGGCGACTATTTATAT
>CALRUR010000030.1:0-15959 GCA_943371425.1 Sphingobacterium thalpophilum | reverse complement strand
GTAATCTGATCCACCGCTTTTCCATCTGCACCCATCCAAGATCTCCACTGCGATCCGTACACCGGACCTAAATTGCCTTGCTCATCTGCCCACTCGTCCCAAATGCTTACTCCGTTTTCTTTAAGGTACTGAATATTCGTTTCGCCCTTTAAAAACCAAATGAGCTCATGTATAATGGAGCGGAGGTGCAATTTCTTAGTGGTTACCATCGGGAAACCCTCTTCTAAATTAAACCTCATCTGATAACCAAATACACTAATGGTTCCCGTTCCTGTTCTATCATGTTTCTCAACTCCTTGGTCGAGCACGTGTTGCATTAGTTGGTGATACTGCTTCATTTGAATTATGAATTATGAATTATGAATTATGAATTATGAATGATGTGCAAGTCATTAAGTAATTAGGTTAATAAGTTTTTGGGTTATTAAGTTATTTAGCAATTCTGTGACTTTACTCGTTACCCGATACTCGCTACCCGATACTCACTACCCGATACTCACTACCCAATACTCGCTACCCAATACTCACTTCCCGCTACTCACTACCCATAACTCGCTACACAAAGTAAATAATTGTAACTTTGTAATCCTATACATGTTGAAAAAGGATGGTTGGTTTTCCGAATGCAAAAATTAATATTGGTTTAAACGTGGTTGAAAAGCGTTTGGATGGTTACCATAACCTCGAAACAATTTTTTATCCTGTTAATATCTTCGACTCTGTAGAAATTTTGGAAGGGAAGGAGCTTCAGTTTTTTTCTTATGGCTTGGAAATTCCAGGAGAGGTTGAACACAATTTATGTGTAAAAGCATTTCGCTTGTTGGAAGCCGAATTTAAAATTCCTAACGTTCACATTCACTTACTCAAAAATATTCCTTTTGGTGCTGGCTTAGGAGGAGGCTCGGCAGATGCTGCTTGGGTGCTTAAATTGCTCAACGAAAAATTTGAGCTGAACTTGAGTTTAGAAAAATTGGAAGACTTAGCAGCGCAATTGGGTAGCGACTGTGCTTTCTTTATCAGAAATACGGCTCAATATGCGAGCGGTAGAGGCGAAATCTTAGAGCCAGTCGACATAGACCTCCAAAAACACACTTTCGCTCTTATAAAGCCTAATTTTGGCATTAGCACAAAAGAGGCATTTTCGGGACTTAAACCAAAACCCTCTAGCCAAGATTTACGAAGTTTGGTTAAGCAACCCATCGAAACCTGGAAACATCAAATCAAAAATGATTTCGAAGAATCGTTGTTCCCAAAATTTCCGGCGCTCCAAAAAATCAAAAATGAACTTTACGAGCGAGGTGCAAAATACGCTTCGATGAGTGGGAGTGGGTCGACCCTTTTTGGAATTTTCGAACCCGGTTTCGAAGGTCGATTTGAACCCCCTGCAAACAGCCAAATTTTTTGGATCTAACTATCCAAGCATTTTAGTTCAACCAATCCTTATCGCTCTGGTCGAGGTCCGAAACTTCGGCCTCCTGTGGCTCCACTTTTCTGCTTGGAGCTGCCCATAATAACCCGACAATTAGTCCGACTAAGAAAACCGCTCCAATGAGCAGCAATTTCGAAATTTGAAAATCGAACATCAAAAATTTCATAAAAATAGGCTCCGAATTCTGAAATAATGCGATGGTAATTATGGCAGTGAGGAGAATTGTAAAAATGGTTTTTATTTTCATGTTACAACATTTAATAATGGTTTAAGTATATTAGTGTAAATTACTGATTATTAGTAGTATGTATTTTTTGTGATTTTCTCCTGCTAATTTTTTTAGTTTTATTTTCATCTTTATCTGTACTAATACTTTAATGGTATTAGTATAATAATACTGATTTATAGTGTTTTAAGTTTGATTAATTAAATGAAATTTTCGGAATTTAGGAGTGATTTCAAGGAATCAAAACCCGTTTTTTCGAGCCTGTGGGCACCTTTGTAAGTTATGACATTGTGACGAAACTGAAGATCGTTTAGGGTCTGGTAATATTGTGTTAGTCGCTCCTCTTTGATGAACTCGTCCTCATCACCCAATACAAATATGGTATTACAAGCCTCGTATTTTTGTGCCATTGTGGCATCGGTCTCTATGGGTAGTCCAGCTCCCCATATAACTAAGTTTTCTACTTTTCGGCTAGTATGTTGGTACCATCGGCAAGCTACTGCTGCTCCTTGCGAGAAGCCAAACAGGTGTATTTTAAGGCTCCCATTTGGATCGATTTTAGCCAATAAATGGTCTACTAATTGTAGCTGATCTTGGATCTCAAATTCGCGGTTTTCTCTGGTCATCCAGCTAGCCCCCACCCTTCCATCGACCCCTTTTAGGTAGAATTTTGAGAGCCCTTCTGGAGCAATTAATAGGCTATTTTGAGGCTTAAAGTCTTTAAAATTATTCAGAAAATGCATGGCACTTTGCCCATAACCGTGGAATAAAATCCACACATTTTCGGGGGTTGAAGGGCCGGTTTCGGTACTGTAATAGTGGGCAGTGCGGGGGGTAGAAAAGGTGTTTTCTTGCATATTAGTCGTTAGTAGTTAGTCTTTAGTCGTTAGACTGTTTCTAGTTAGCACTTTCTAAAGACTAAAGACTAATGACTAACGACTATTCTTATTAAAATACCCCTTCACAAAGGGATAAACAAACACCGCAAGCAGAATTATAGCTGCTCCTTGGTAGAATCCGGCGGTCATTAATTCCCTTTTTCCGAAGATGAGTACTGCTAAAACGATGCCATAAACGGGCTCTAGGTTTGTAGTTAGAACAACCGTATAGGCAGAAAGTTCTTTCATAACGGCTACACCGGTAACATATGCCAGGGCTGTACACACTGTTCCAAGCAATATTAAGTACCAAAAATCGCTGCTCGAGATGGCTAATTGATAAGAATTTTGGCTATTGGTGAGTGCTAAATAGAGGCTAATTAATAAAAATCCACCCAGCATTTCATATAAACCTATGGTGCTGGCCGGTAAATCTTGTACTTCAATTTCATTTAAAATGGTAAAAATTGCCGCGCAAAAGGAAGCAATTAATCCGTAAATAATGCCCTCGGTGTACTGAGATTCGAACGAAAAAATGAAGGCAATACCCACAATAATTACCAGGCCGATGACTAAATCGACGATCGAAATCTTTGCTTTTTTGTTGAAAATAGGACTCAAAAAACTGGTGAATAATGCCGTTGAAGAGAGGCAAACCAAGGCTACAGATATGGTAGAAGTTTTAATAGAGTGGTAAAAAAAGAACCAATGTAAGGCTACAATTCCACCAATTCCGAGTAAAATTAATTGCTTTTTGGGGCTTAATTTGGGCCTGTTTTTATTCCATCCGTACTCATAAATTAGCAAACTTAAGCTTGCAATAAGCATCCTGTACCACACCAATTCGTATGCCGACACACTTATTAAGGCTCCAAATATGGCGGTAAAACCCCATATAAATACCGTAATATGTAGTAATAAAAGGTTCTTATTTAGGTGCAATTTTTAATAAATATAGTCCGTAAATGGTAAATATAATATTCGGAATCCATACAGAAAGCATGGGGTGTAATCCTCCTTTTAAGGCAAAAGTGGTGGTAAACTGCATCAACATAATAAAGGTAAAACTGCTCCCTATGCCAATTCCTAATTGTGCTCCAACACCTCCACGTACCTTTCTGGAACATAAAGAAACTGCAATTAATACCAATATAAAGGTAGAAAAGGGCATGGCATACCGTTTATAATACTCAACATCATAGGCTTCAATTCCGCTAGCACCGCGTTTTCGTTCCTTAATAATGTATTCTTTTAGCTCTGGTGTAGTTAAGGATCCAATGCTGTTATCTTTTCTCTCAAAATCTACTGGGCTCATTGCCAATACAGTATCCTTTTTATCACCACGTTCTAAACTTTCGGTTAATCCGTTTATGTGTTTAATAGAATAGCCTATAATGGTCCAACTTTTATGTGCAGTATCCCATCTTATTTGGTCGGACATTAGCTTGTAATACAAATCTTTGCCTCTAAATTTCTCTAATGAAAATCTAAATCCAACATCTTCTTGGTTATTATAACTTTCTAAATAAGCAAAGGTCGAATCGTCGAGCTGCATGTGTATATTCCGTTCTTTGTACACATATCTATTGTTAATATACCTGTTTTCGAATTCAATTCTTACTTTATTGGAGTTAGGAATGGTAAACGAATTAAAGAAAAAACTCAGGATAGAAAGGAATAAAGAAGTAACAAAATACGGGTAAAGTAAACGCGGAAAACTTACTCCTCCACTTAAAATGGCAACAATTTCTGTATTGTTTGCCATGCGTGCGGTAAATAAAATGGCCGCAATAAATATGAGTAAGGGGCTCAATAAGCCAACATAATAAGGGATAAAATTAAGGTAATATTCGAAAATAATTTTTCTGAAAGGGGTTTGCGTACGTATAAAATCGTCTACTTTTTCAGATATATCGAATATAACTGCTATGGCAATAAAGATGGCAAGGGTAAACACAAAGGTCCCTAAGAACTTCTTAATTATATACCAATCTATCATTTGCAGCTTTAGTTTACGCACGGTATAAATATAAGAATGTAATTATAAACGGTATGCTAATTTTTTAACCATGCTGTTTTTCCAAGAGTAAAAATCGCCCTCTAAAATATGCTTTCGTGCTTCTTTAACAAGCCATAAGTAAAAATGCAGGTTATGCAAGGTGGCAATTTGAGCTCCTAATATTTCTTTAGAAATAATTAAATGGCGGAGGTAGGCTTTAGAATAATGCAGGTCGGAATACATATCGCTGTTTGGGTCTATGGCCGTAAAATCGTTCTTCCATTTTTCGTTTTTTATGTTGATGATGCCTTCGGAAGTGAACAACATGCCATTACGTGCATTACGTGTGGGCATCACACAATCAAACATATCTATACCCAAGGCAATACATTCTAATATATTAATAGGAGTACCAACCCCCATTAAATAGCGAGGTTTATCTAGGGGAAGAATATTCGTTACAATTTCCGTCATTTCATACATTTCTTCAGCAGGTTCACCTACAGAAAGTCCGCCAATGGCATTTCCTTCGCGACCGAAAGAGGCAATGGCTTCTGCAGATTGTATACGCAGATCTTTGTATGTACTACCTTGTACAATAGGGAATAAGGTTTGGTCGAAACCATATTTAGGTTCGGTAGTATCGAATCGTTCGCAGCAACGTTTTAACCATCTATGCGTCATCTCCATAGAGCGTTTTGCGTACTTATAATCACATGGGTAGGGCGTACATTCATCAAATGCCATTATAATATCGGCACCAATTACACGCTGTATATCCATTACATTTTCTGGAGTAAATAAGTGTTTAGAACCATCAATATGAGAACGAAAAGTAACCCCTTCTTCTTTAATTTTACGAACGCCAGACAGGGAGTAAACTTGGTAACCTCCACTATCTGTAAGAATGGGTAGGTCCCAGTTATTAAACTTATGTAGGCCACCGGCAGCTTCAATAGTATCTAAACCGGGGCGTAAAAATAGATGGTAGGTATTGCCTAAAATTATTTGAGCTTCAATATCGTTTTTTAGTTCGCGCTGATGTACGCCTTTTACAGTGCCGGCAGTGCCAACTGGCATAAATATAGGGGTTTCTATGGTTCCATGTGCGGTTTCTAATATTCCGGCACGTGCCTTCGATTCTTTATCAGTAGTTTTTAATGTAAATTTCATTCGGCACAAAGATATAATAAATACATACAACCAATATAGATTGAATGAGGGCTAAAAACTTAATTATTTTAATAAATCTGTTAGTATAAATTGATTAATTGTAATAGTTTAGCAAGATAATATTGGAGGCAAAATTGAGCTACGTAGAAATACTAACCGGATTATTATCCTTATTTTTTATCATTCAGATTTACTATCACTTACGTTATTTTTCGGCGATATCTTTTTATAAAACGCCCAAGTCAACTACCAACAAAAAATTACCTGTTTCTGTAATTATAGCTGCTAGAAACGAGTCGAATAATTTGCAAGAGTTTTTAGAGAGTATCTTAACTCAAGATTACCCAGACTATGAAGTAATAGTGGTAAACGATTGTTCGTACGATAATTCTGCCGATGTATTAAAAGGCTACCAAGCACGCTTTTCTCACTTAAAAGTAGTAGAGTTAGAGGAAGTTGACAAATATAAGCACGGCAAAAAGTTTGCCTTAACTTTAGGGTATAAAGCAGCTAAAAACGAACATTTATTATTAACCGATGCAGATTGTTTAGCGGTATCAAAAAATTGGATCAGTTTAATGCAGGCCGGTTTTACAGAAGGTAAAGAGATTGTAATTGGGCATTCACCTTATATAAAAACCAAAGGCTTTTTAAATGCTTTTTCAAGATTTGAAACTTTCTACACCGCTTTTCAGTACATATCGTTTTCATTAAGAAAGCAAACATACATGGGAGTAGGTAGAAACTTAGCGTATACAAAAACATTGTTTTTTAAGAACAAAGGTTTTGCCTCTCATATGCATATACTTTCTGGCGACGATGATTTGTTTGTAAATGCAACTGCTACTAAAACAAATGTTTCGGTATGTGTAGAGCCAGATAGCTTTATATATACACCCTCTAAAACTACTTGGTCTGCTTATTTTTTACAGAAACTTAGGCATTTAAAAGTAGGAGTAGTATATAAAAGCTCGGATCGTATTAATTTAACCTTGATAGCAGTTTCGGCCTTATTATTTTGGTTGAGTTTACTCCTTGGTTTTGCTTTGCAATTACCATTAGAAATAAGTGTAGGATTTTTATTGGCTAAATTAATAATGTCGGGGATCTTTTATTATTCGGCGATGAAAAACTTAGGCCTTAAAGATTTGTTCCCTTTTTATCCTATCTTAGAGTTATTATATTTTTTAATTATACCTTTTTGGGCTCTCATTTCATTGATCATTAAACCAAAAAAATGGAAGTAAATCCAAACTTATCACAAAAGGCAACCGAGGATTTAGAGCTGGTTAAAAAGGCTTTACAGAACGACCAAAAAGCGTACGCCGAATTAATGGTTCGATACAAGGATTCTATCTATTTCATGATTTTGAAAATGGTTAATAACAAAGAAGATGCCAACGACTTAACGGTTGAAGCCTTCGGGAAAGCCTTTGAAAACATTGAGAAATACAGACCAGAATTTGCTTTTTCTACTTGGTTGTTTAAAATTGCCACCAATAATTGCATCGATTTTATTCGTAAAAAAAGGTTAAAAACTTTTTCTATTGATGAAACTTTTGAATCGCATGAAGGGGAAGATCGTAAGATAGATTTTGCTTCGGAAGGATTAGATCCGGAAGAGAAAATGATTAAAAAGCAGAAGAACGATTTGATGCGTACCATTGTAGACAAGTTACCTGCGCGTTATAAACAACTCGTAATTATGCGTTATTTTGATGAACGTAGTTATGAAGAAATTGCAGAAGAACTTGATTTACCATTAGGAACTGTAAAAGCGCAACTTTTTAGGGCACGCGATTTATTATTCAATACCATTAAAAAAGGAAAAGAGAAAATATAGTGGAACTCATTAAACAATACTTCCCCAACTTAACAGAAACACAATTCCAACAGCTCGAAATGTTGGCTCCATTGTATACAGAATGGAATGAGAAAATAAATGTTATATCTAGAAAAGACATGGAGCATTTTTACGAGCGCCATGTATTACACTCTTTAGGCATTGCAAAGGTTATAGAGTTTACACCTGGAACAAAGGTGTTGGATGTAGGCACTGGTGGTGGATTCCCAGGAATTCCCTTAGCTATTTTATTTCCAGAAACTAATTTTTTCTTGGTAGATTCTATCGGGAAAAAGATAAAAGTAGTACAAGAAGTGGCTGCTGCATTGGGTTTAAAAAATGTTAGAGCTGCGCATACAAGGGCAGAGGATGTAAAGGAGAAATTCGACTTTGTAGTGTCGCGCGCGGTAACCAGATTGATCAATTTTTACCCTTGGGTACATCAAAAGTTCAGTAAAAAGCAACAAAATAGCCTGGATAATGGAATACTTTATTTGAAAGGGATTGACCTTTCGGAGGAGTTTGATGAGTTGCATAAGCCCTATCAATTGTTCGCACTTACCGAGTATTTTAAAGAAGAATTCTTCGATACCAAAGGCATTATACATGTGCCCATATTTTCATAATATATTCTGCTGATAAAAAAACCTGCATATATGCAGTTGAGTAAATGCAATCATTCATTTATTTTTCCGTATGGAGAAAGAGTTATTGAGTTTAATTGCGTTGAGTATGACTCCACATGTGGGTCCGGTTACAGCGAAGGAATTAATTAGAAATTTAGGAACAGCCGAGCAAGTGTTACAAAGTTCGGAGGCTAAACTAATGCGGGTGGCAGGCGTAGGGCCCAGCACAGCAAGGGAAATAAAGCAAAACAATTTATTAGAAAGAGCCGAACAGGAACTGAAGTTTATAGAAAAACATCATATAGATTTATATGCGTTTAATAACGAGGTATACCCAAGTAGGTTAAAAAGATGTGCGGATTCGCCTGTATTAATTTATGCAAAAGGAAATGCGAATTTAGATGCTAAACATATTATTGCAATGGTTGGCTCTAGGTTGGCAACCGATTACGGCCGTGGTATTTGCAAAGAATTTATTCAAGAAATAAAACCTTACAACCCAATAATTATTAGCGGTTTGGCTTATGGTATTGATATTTGTGCACATAAAGAAGCTTTGTACGCTGGTTTGCAAACTGTGGCAGTGGTAGGGCATGGTTTAGATAGAATTTACCCAAGTTCGCATAAGCAAATTGCCATGGATATTATTGAGCAAGGTGCTCTGCTAACAGAGTTCCACAGTGAAGTAAAACCCGATAGAGAAAATTTCCCGGCAAGGAACAGAATTATTGCGGGTATGAGCGATGCGGTAGTAGTGGTGGAGGCACGAGAGCAAGGCGGGGCTTTGATTACAGCCGATATGGCAAATTCATACAACCGAGATGTATTTGCTTTTCCGGGTAGGGTGCATGATACGCAAAGCAAGGGCTGCATCAACCTAATAAAAAACAATTTGGCTCAAGTAATTTGTAATGGAAAAGAGATGATAGAGGCTTTGGCTTGGGATGAAATTTCGCACCCAAATATTCAACGGAAAATGTTTATCAATTTAACGGAAGAAGAAAATAGCATTGTACAATTTCTTATTAGGCAAAATATGTATACCCATTTTGATGATTTATTGAACCATTTTGAATGGAGGAGTTCTAAAATGGCGACCATCCTTTTGCAACTCGAATTTTCGGGAATTGTGAAGGCTTTACCAGGTAAAATGTATCGTTTATGTTAAATTTTCCACAGCTTGTATGGGTAAATAAATTAAGCTGTATATTGCAGTATGTACACAATTAAACAACCTATCTATATGAAAAGTAGAATTTTATCAGGCTTACTACTAATACTAGTATTTGCGTCGTTAACCTCCTTTAAACCGGACGATCCGAAGGTTAAAAAACCAGTAAATGTAATTTTATTAATTGGTGATGGTATGGGGCTTAGCCAAGTGAGTTATGCACTTATGATGGCTACAGAGCGCATGGCATTTGAGCGTTTTAAAACATTAGGACTAAGTAAAACAAGTGCTGCAGATCATAAAATAACCGATTCGGCAGCGGGTGCAACAGCCTTAGCAAGTGGAGCTAAAACCTATAATGGTGCAGTAGGAGTGGATGTAAATAAAATGCCCATTACAAGCATTTTAGAAATGGCCGATGCACAAGGATATGCTACAGGTATGGTGGCTACTTGCGCTATAACACATGCTACACCAGCTTCGTTTATTGCACACCAACCATCTAGAGAGCTATACGAAGAAATAGCAAAAGATTTTCTAAAAACAGACATCGATTTATTTATTGGTGGAGGGTATGATCATTTTGCAAAACGTAAAGACAGTGTTGATTTAACTGCGCAATTAAAAACGAATGGTTATGTGGTTATACAATCTGAACAAGAGTTGTACATGTACACAGGCACTCAAAAATTAGCGGCCTTAATTGCTCCAAAACACCTGCCGAAAGTACAAGAAGGCAGAGGTACTTTTTTAGCAAATTCTACCCAATTAGCTATTAACAGATTATCTAAAAGTGGTACAGGATTTTTCTTGATGGTAGAGGGTTCGCAAATAGATTGGGGAGGACATGCAAACGATGCAGAATATATTCGCCAAGAAGTAATGGATTTTGATTTGGCAATTGCCAAAGCGCTTGATTTTGCTGAAAAAGATGGTAATACTTTGGTAATTGTAACTGCCGACCATGAAACCGGAGGCTTTGCCTTAAGTGGAAATGAAGAAGATAAAACTCAGAATAAAATTGAACCTAAATTTACCACAAAAAACCATACAGGTACCATGGTTCCGGTGTATGCATATGGTCCGGGAGCAGAAAGTTTAGGAGGTATTTACGAAAACACATGGATATTTAATGTGATGAAAAAAACATTGAAATTAAAATAAGTAACAGATGAAAAAAATATTATTTATTACGGTATTGGCCATTGGTATGATGGCTGCCTGTAAACAAGATCATTCTAAAATACAAAGCGAAGCACAAACTTTTATTGATGGGTATACAACGGAATATGTGAAATTATACACGGCCTCTTCTGAAGCGCAATGGAAATCAAACATCGAAATTATAGAGGGCGATAGTACCAATGCAAAAGCTACCGAAGCAGCAAATGAAGCCTATGCTAAATTTACTGGAAGTGCTGAAAACATTGAGAATGCGAAGAAATTTTTGGAGCATCGCAAACACTTAACGGAGTTACAAGTAAAACAATTAGAAGTGATACTTTTTGCTGCGGCAAACAATCCGCAAACCGTTGCCGATTTAGTGAAAGAAAGAATTAAAGCAGAAACTGCACAAACCGAAAAGTTGTTTGGCTACGATTTTAAATTGAATGGAAAATCGGTAAGCACGAATTTATTAGATGAAGTATTAAAAACATCTAACAATTTAGAAGAACGCCGCAAAGCTTGGGAAGCAAGTAAAGAAGTGGGCAAAGGGTTAAAAGAGGGTTTAACTAATTTACGTAGACTAAGAAACGAAACGGTAAAGGCCCTAGGGTATAATGATTACTATAGTTACCAAGTATCTGAGTATGGAATGAAAACGGATGAGATGATGGAGATGATGAGGAAATTGAACAAAGAATTACGCCCCTTATTTAGAGAGTTGCATACTTATGCGCGATATGAGTTGGCTAAAAAATACGGTGTAAAAGAAGTGCCAGATTACATTCCTGCCGATTGGATTTCTAATCGTTGGGCACAAGATTGGAGCTCGATGATTACTGTAGAAGGTTTGGATATTGACGGAATTTTAAAAACAAAATCGCCAGAATGGATTGTAAAAGAAGGCGAGAATTTTTATAAGAGTTTAGGCTATGATGCATTGCCAGCAAGCTTCTGGGAGAAATCTAGTTTATACCCATTGCCAGAAGGTTCTAAAATTAAAAAGAACAACCATGCGAGTGCTTGGCACATGGATTTAAACAAAGATGTGCGCAGTTTAATGAGTGTAGAACCGAATGCAGAATGGTTTGAAACTTCGAACCACGAGTTAGGGCATATTTATTATTACATGACCTATACCAATGCAGATGTACCGCCATTGTTGAGAGGAGGAGCTAACAGAGCCTACCACGAAGCCATGGGAAGTTTAATGGGATTAGCGGCTACGCAAAAACCATTCTTGGTACAAAGAGGTTTGGTAGATTCGAATGCAAAAGTAGATCAAGTAAAAAACTTATTGAAAGAAGCCTTGAATTATGCAGTGTTTATACCATTTGCAGCAGGGGTAATGAGTGAGTTCGAAAAATCTTTGTATACTGATAATTTACCTGCCGAAGAGTTCAACAAACGTTGGTGGGAATTGGTAAAAGAGTACCAAGGAGTTGTGCCACCAACAGAAAGAGGCGAGGAGTATTGCGATGCTGCTACTAAAACACATATAAACGATGATGCTGCGCAGTATTACGATTATGCTTTATCATACGTAATTTTATTCCAGTTGCACGACCATATTGCGAAGAACATTTTGAAGCAAGACCCAAGAGCGACTAATTACTGGGGCAACCAAGAAGTGGGTGCATTTTTAAAATCGATTATGTACCCAGGAGCATCTAAAGATTGGAGAGCAGTATTGAAGGAAAAAACAGGAGAAGATTTAAATGCAAAAGCGATGGTATCTTATTTTGAACCGTTGATGGTGCATTTGAAGGAAGTGAATAAGGGCAGGAAGTATACGATGTAAAAATCGAATTTTATTAAAGGGAATTTTGCAGAACAGCTATTAAAGGTTCAGGTAAACCCTGAACCATTGGTAGGTGAATTAAGTGGGTGTTGGTCGCGAAGGATTGATAAAGAACATAGGTTAGTGTATAAGGTGGCGGATGATAATATTTACATTTTGTTGTGTAGGTTTCATTATGAAAGTTTGAATAAATTCGAGATAAAATTGGATGGTTATAGATTCGGCTTTAATGGAAAAGAGAATGATAATGAGGTGAAAGGCACGGGGAATCAGGTTGCATTTGAAGCAAGAATTTATGACCCTAGACTGGGAAGATTTTTATCCATCGATCCTAGAACTAGAGAATATCCTTGGCAAACACCTTACGCATATCATGCAAACAGTCCAATTAGTCAAGTTGATTATTTAGGAGAAGGAGATGAGGATGAGAAAAAAACTAAAACTAAAACGGCTATAGATGCCGGACATGGAATTGATTGAAGTAATAATCCTTCAATGGATCGAGGGGCTTCTGCTAATGAGCTCAATGAGTCGGATTTGACTTTAAATATAGCAAAAAGTGTAAATAGTAATTTACAGGCTATGGGTGAAGGTACCCTAATGATTAGAGAAGGTGAGTTAACTGTAAATGGAAATTCATTGGAGTATAGAACGAATAAAGCGAAAGAAGGTGGGGCTGATATTTTCGTAAGTATACATATAAACTCTGCTGGAGAAACTGCAACTGGCTTTACTGTTCTTTATAAAGACGGAGGTGCTAATGGAGAACAAAATGCAGCGTTAGCATCAAGCATAGCAAATAACCAGTTTACAATGCCAATAAAAGCATCAGGAGGTACGACCATAAGAAACGATTTGGCAGTATTAAATAATTTTAGTGGAACAGGTCCAGCTGTGTTAATTGAGGTAGGTTTTATAACAAATAAATCTGATGCACTAATAATGACTACAAAGGCAAACGATATAGGTAAAGAAATTGCAAATGGTATTTATAAATTTATAACCGGAGGAACTCCACCACCACCACCTCCATTCGACACGTCATTAACTGGTAATTAAACGTATGAAAAAATATATGGTATTATTATATACAATTGTAGCTTTATTTAGTTGTACTGAAACCTCTAATACTGAAAGAAGCAAGAATATTGTTCCTGTAAAACATGAAAAAGTAATTCCTGAGCAAAACGACTCTGTTTTTACATATTTAACAGATCGTGATTTTGATCAAATTAAAGCATCAAGATTCAAATGGTTTAATTCTTGGAAATGGGATTCAAAAAAATTAAAGATTAGTGACTTTGAAGTAAAGTGGAAGAAGACGATAAATTTTGATTGGTTAGAGTACAATCCTTACGATAAGTATCTTATAAAATATGATACATTATTAATCTACTCTGGGAACAAACTTGCTCTGGATCTCTATTCATATAATACTTTAATAGAGACAGAAGGTGCTAATATTTTTGTTGGTTTTGATGTTGACTCAAAAATTTATGTAGCAGATAAAGAAAAGAAAATAAGAGCAGAAATAGTTCATGGTGGTTCTTATGAGATTATAGAAGACGGTTTTTGGCTTGATAACAACAGGATTGTCTTGCTAGGTTATAATGCAGAAAAAACAAATGTTTCATTTTTATGGATAATAGATATTTCAACAAAAAAACAGGTGGCTTATTCCTATAAAGGCTCTTTTAAAGAGCAAAGATCAAATTATTTTCTCGTAAAATATCCAAAAGCAAGGTTGAAAACAGAATAATGTTTATAGTGTTCACTTTACCAGGTAGTGTTCAGATTTGCACCTGAAAGAAATATTATTTATTAAGTGCCTGTATTTCAACTATAAAATAGGATTACATTTTATAAAAGCGATGATATATAATCATCGCTTTTATTTTTTAACGATGATTTAAAGTATGAATAAAGGTTTTTACAAACCTTGGTATTCACTTTTGCACCTAGCTATGAAATGTACATATAGTAATTCTGATTGTATCCGAAAGGGGTTTTATAAAACTTCTCAACGATTCCTTTGTAAATCCTGTAGTGTTCAGATTTGCACTTGAGTAAAATTTTAGGATTTAAGTGCTTGCTCTTCAACACCCATAATGAATTATAGAGGTATAAAAGCGATAAAATAATCATCGCATTAATTTTTTAATAATCATATTGCATATCAATAATGGCCTTTACTAACTCTGGTGTTCAATTTGCAACTAATGATTTCATAAGAAATTTATTTATCTTTAGATAATTTGAATGGAACTTTTCTAAATATCGAATCTCAAAAACATTCATCGAATAAATATAGCACCACCAATTAAATTAGGAGTTGTACCACAATGACAAATCACGTATTCTTGAAAAATGTTATCTAAAGAAAGGCAAGAACTTGTTGATCTAATTCTTTTACAAGTTAAAGAACTTAAAGAAGAGTTTGGTGAATTTTACCCTATAGGTGGGGTAATGATGAGTAATGGAGAAGTAAAGCCGTTTGGAGCTTTTGGTGAGGATGAACATCCTGAAGTAAAAGATGTAATTGAGTATATTATAGATGCTTTTGAAGAAGGAGTATTGTTAAATAAATATATTGCAGTTGCATTTGCAGTAGATGTTCTATTTTTAATTCCAGGGACTAACACAAGGACAGATGCCGTAGAAATTAAACTTGACTCAAAAATTGAAGACTCTATAAATTTATATGTTACTTACAAATTTGAAAATGGAATATTAGAATTCTATAAGATGTTTCAAGATGCAGGGACACTTAATATTTTTAAAAAGCAGGGATAATGTGAGTAGTATGGTATTATTTGCATTTGTACTTAAATAGAAGTGATAGATTTAATTTGTTATATTTTAGAAACAAAATTGAATAGAACAAAAGCGGTGGTCATAATCATCGCTTTTATTATTTAATGATGGTATAACAGTGTGATAATGGTTTTTACTAACTCTAGTGTTCACTTTTTCACCAATGTATCTAAAAAGAAATTTATTTATCTTTAAGCAATTGAACGCATCATATCAAAATATCGAATATATACATCTTGCAGAACTTGTACGATACGCTATCGATTCAACTTCAATGGAAAAGAATTCCCAATTTTAAAACTTTATATTAATTCCTACTGTTCTATAATCAATTATCTTATTACATGAAATCCTATTTTCTATTCTCCTTTTTTCTTCTCACCCTCAGCCAATCCATCGCCCAAATACACCAAGGTGCCCACAACTTTACCGAATACAGAAGAGGCTCTTTACCCATCATTATCTCCGTACCACACGGTGGATTAGTAGCTCCTGATAGTATACCTGATAGAACTTGCAATAACCCTACCACCGTTACAGATGCCAATACCATAGAACTTGCACTGCGCATCGATTCGAGTTTTTACGAATTAACCGGTTGCCACATCCATTTAGTAATTTGTAATTTGAAACGTACTAAAGTAGATTGTAATAGAAATTTAGCCGATGGTGCATGTGCCCAAACCCAAGCGGTGCAGGCATGGCAAGACTTTCATAATTTTATAGATTCTGCACAAGCCATTGCATTGGCAGAAAATAATAACAAAGCTTTTTACATCGATTTACATGGGCATGGCAAAGCACAACAACGATTAGAATTGGGGTATTTATTAAG
>CALRUR010000029.1:0-17374 GCA_943371425.1 Sphingobacterium thalpophilum | reverse complement strand
GCCTCTGTTTGCAAGGCATTTGGCTTATAATTAAAATAGAATGATTTTTTTGATCTAGTAATTTCATTGCTAGAATTATCATCATACTTAACTAAATCTGTAAAGGTTGATCTGAATAAAATAAAACTAGAGAGTATTAAACCAGCAATAAATAAAAATAACCAAAGCTCATCTATGTATTTAAATAAATTTGGTATTTTATCAATAGTGAACTTTTCTACAGTGCTAATTATAGTATTAAAATAAGGACTTGAGTTTCTATAAATAGCAATAAATATTAGAATGATGATAATTGGAATTAAATAGATCTTGGCTTTCCATATTTTTTTGATGATAGAATTGCTTGATTTTGCTGAGCTGTTCATGTATTTAAAAAACTCGAAAAGGCTCATTAACATTGAACTTATGCCGAAAAAAAAGCTGTTAAAATGGTTTTTGAGTTTTGGATAACTCAATATTCCGATAAGATATATTGAAAAAATTAAATTAATAATAAATGCAAATGCACTAAAATTCCAGACAAAACTTATAATACTTATTCCAAAACCAGCTATGGCGAATTTAATTTTTCGATTAGTTAAGTCTATTTGTTTAAAATACAAAAGTAGACCCAGCGCACAGAATTCAAATATCAGAAAGTTAATTCCGATACTTTGTTTATAAAATAAATAGGAGAATAGCGTTGCTAATGCTAATACAGAAAGAATTTTTGATTTGGGCGACATAAAACTTTTGAGAATATAAACTCATTTCTCAATAGAATAGTATACAAGGTGTTAAATAACTTAACACCTTGTAATATCTGCTCCTAATGCTTTTAGGCGTAATTCAATGTCTTGGTAACCTCTGTCTATTTGTTCAATATTAGAAATGGTGCTTTTACCTTCTGCAGATAAGGCTGCAATTAATAAAGAAACTCCCGCACGTATGTCTGGAGAAGTCATAGCTATGCCACGCAAAGGATTTTTACGAGCTAAGCCTATAATATTTGCTCTGTGTGGATCGCACAAAATAATTTGAGCGCCCATGTCTATCAATTTATCAACAAAAAACAAACGGCTTTCGAACATTTTCTGATGGATAAGAACCGAGCCTTTTGCTTGGGTAGCTACTACTAATACAATACTTAATAAATCGGGCGTAAAGCCAGGCCAAGGTGCATCGGCAATGGTTAAAATAGAACCGTCAATAAAGGTTTCTATTTCATAAATATCTTGTGAAGGAATGTAAATATCGTCGCCACGGCGTTCTAATTTTATCCCTAATTTTTTAAACACCTCTGGTATTACACCTAAGTGTTCGTATCCAACATTTTTAATGGTAATTTCAGATTGGGTCATGGCTGCAAGGCCAATAAAACTGCCAATCTCAATCATGTCGGGTAACATACGGTGTGAACATCCGCCTAAGTATTCAACGCCTTCAATGGTTAATAAATTGGAACCAATTCCGGTAATTTTTGCACCCATAGAATTCAACATTTTACATAATTGTTGGATGTATGGTTCGCAAGCTGCATTGTAAATAGTGGTAGTACCTTTGGCTAAAACAGATGCCATTAAGATGTTAGCTGTTCCTGTTACAGAGGCTTCATCTAACAACATAAAAGTTCCTTTAAGTTCCGATGCGTCTACACTAAAGAAAGAATCTTTTGGGTCGTAGTTAAATTTAGCTCCTAATTTCTCAAAACCTAAGAAATGGGTATCTAATCTACGTCTACCAATTTTATCGCCTCCTGGGCGAGGAATATAGGCTTGTTTAAAGCGTGCTAACAAAGGGCCTACTATCATTACAGAGCCACGCAATGCCGATCCTTTTTTCTTAAAAACATCGCTCTTAAAAAAATTAAGATCTATGCTATCTGCTTTAAAGGTATAAGTGTCTTTCGACTTGCGATCAACCTTTACACCCATATCGCTTAATAAATCGATGAGTTTGTTTACATCAACAATGTCTGGTATGTTAGAAATTGTTACTTCTTGGTCTGTTAATAAAACCGCTGAAATAATTTGTAGAGCCTCGTTTTTAGCACCTTGTGGGGTAATTTCTCCTTGGAGTCTGTTACCACCTTGTATTTCGAAAGTATCCATTATAAAAAAATCCTTTATCGGGTTTGAAGATAAAGGATTTTAAATGATTCTAGAAAATAATATTTTCACAATTGTAGATATGTTTAATATCTAGCCTTACCGTTGTTTTTACGATTGTTATTATTGTTGTTATTATTATTACGATTGTTGTTATTATTGTTGTTTCGTTGTTTGAAATTATTCTGACGGGCTTTGTTAACCGTTGGTCTAACTTCAACTTTGTTTAAATGAATATTTTCTTCAATCTCCAATTCACCTTTAGAAAGCAACTTTAAATCGCTAATAATAGTATCATCACTCACTGTATCTTTGTTCCAAGTTACGTACGACATTTTCATGAAGTTAGCAATGGATGCAACCATTTGCGATTTACGCTCTGGTTCATCTTTAATTTCTTTGGCTTTTTCAATCATCAACTCCACCGTTTTGCCATAATGCTTATATCTTATTTTATTAAGAGGATAGGGCACTCTTTGTGGTTTAGTATCTAATGACTCTTTAGAAGGAATAGGGTAGGGCGAATCAACATCTAAATCGAAATCTGCTATAATGAATAAATGATCCCAAAGTTTATGTTTAAAATCAGCCACATCTCTTAAATGTGGATTCAGGAATCCCATTAAGTCAATTACGGCCTGTGCGTGTTTATTGCGTTCTTCCTTACTTTCTAACGTTTTTATATACTTCACCATGTTCTGTATATTTCTTCCATATTCAGAATAAAGTAAAGCGGGTCTTGTAGTATTATAATCAAACATATTTCATTAGCTAATTAGCTAATTAGCCGATTAGCTAATTAACTATGCGCAATTTAGCAAATTTTAGCAAAAGTTGCTTTTTTCCTACTTGTTTAAATTGAATGGTGGTTTTAATGTCGCCACTTGCACCTTCCATTTCTAAAACGGTACCAAAGCCAAATTTCTGATGTTCTACATCCATACCTACCGCAATTTGTTTGGGATCCGATGCTACAAAATCCTCCGAAGCTACGTGGTTATAAGGCTTTGCGAGGGTACTTGCTTGCATCATTGGCTTCGCTTTGCCCACTGTTGCAGTATAACTTTGCCTATCATCGTCGAAAAAAGTAGAACTGGCAATTGGTTTTTGTAGGTAATTTATTTCTAAATATTTGGGGTCTATTTCTTCTAAAAACCTGCTAGGGTCGCAAGAAATTGGCGAACCCCATTTATACCTAGAAACGGCATAACTCAATGTTAATTTGCGTTCAGCACGTGTAATAGCAACATAAAACAACCTGCGTTCTTCTTCTAAATCGGCTCTAGAGTGCAGGGCCATTTGCGAAGGGAATAAGTTTTCTTCCAATCCCACCACATACACATGCGGAAATTCTAATCCTTTTGCAGAGTGTATGGTCATTAAAGATACGGTGTCTTTATTTTCTTCTTCTTTCTTTTCGTCGCCGGTTAGCAAGGCAATGTCTTGTAAAAAAGTGGCAAGGCTATGGTCTTCAATATCGTCTCTATCTGTAAAATCTTTTATCCCGTTTAATAACTCCTGAATATTCTCATACCTGCTTAAACCTTCAATAGATTTATCATCATACAAATCTTTTAACAAACCACTTTGTTTTGCGATGTGCGATGCTGCATCGTAAGCATTTTGTTGATGTATAAGCACTGCAAAACTTTTAATCATCGTGTTAAAGTTTTCGATGCTTGCACCTGATTTTGCACCCAAAAACTGATTAGCAGTTTCAGAAATTTCAAACAACGTTTTATTTTGTTCGCTTGCAGCAATTATTAGTTTATCCATGCTGGTTTTTCCAATTCCACGCATAGGGTAATTTATAATTCGCTTAAATGCTTCTTCATCGGCATGGTTTACCGCCAGTCTGAAGTAGGCAATTAAATCTTTAATTTCTTTACGTTGATAGAAGGAAAGGCCACCATAAATTTTGTACGGAATGTTGAGTTTACGCAGGGCTTCTTCCATGGCTCTCGACTGCGAATTGGTTCTGTACAAAATAGCGAAATCGCTGTTGTTTAAGTTTTTATTAGCACGTTCTTGTTGTATAGATTCGGCCACAATTTTACCTTCTTCATTGTCTGAAAAAGCTTTGTAAACCGCAATTTTATCACCACTTTCTTTTTGCGAAAAAACTTTCTTTTTTATTTGATCTTGATTTTTAGCAATTACCGAATTGGCTACCTCTACAATGTTTTGTGTCGATCGGTAATTTTCTTCGAGCTTAAACACTTTCATGTCGGGGTAATCTTTCTCGAAGTTCAAAATATTCTGAATGTTTGCACCACGAAACGCGTAGATACTTTGCGCATCATCGCCCACCACACATATGTTCTGGTGTACCGCCACCAGTTTTTTTACAATTAAATATTGCGAGAAATTGGTATCCTGGTACTCATCAACCATTACGTATTTAAATTTATGCTGATATTTATGCAACACATCTGCATGCTCTCGAATAAGTACGTTGGTTTTAAATAGTAAATCGTCGAAATCCATTGCACCAGCTTTCTCACAGCGATTTTGGTAAAGCGAATAAATGTATCCAATTTTACCTTTTCCCATAGAATGGTCGTCGGCTTGTATCTGGTCGTTTTCGTTGTATTCTTTTGCCGATATTAAATTGTTTTTAGCCGAAGAAATGCGGTGCATAACATGATTTACATTGTATGCTTTTTCGTCCAGATTCTGTTCTTTAATAATGCTGCGCAATAAACTTTTAGCATCGTCTTTATCATAAATGGTAAAGTTTGCCGGAAAGCCTATTTTATCTGCTTCTTGCCTAAGTATACGAGCAAAAATAGAGTGGAAAGTACCTGTCCAAATATTACGGGCATTAGGTCCAACAATGCTAGAAATACGATCGCGCATTTCTTTGGCTGCCTTGTTTGTAAAAGTAAGGGCAAGTATGTTAAAAGGATCCACACCATTGTTAATCATGTGTGCAATCCTGTAAGTAATAACTCTTGTTTTCCCCGAACCAGCACCCGCTACTATCATCATGGGGCCGTTTAAGGTCTCTACCGCAGCACGTTGCTGAGGGTTTAATTCATCTAAATATGTATGCATTTTCCCACTATATCCTATAAAACAAAGATAGAATTTAATATATATTTAATAAATCTATTTTCATTTTGTATATATATTATTAAAAAATGATATTGTAGAATTTAAGTATACTATTTTTATGGAATTTGGCAGTAAATAAGATATTGTTTTTACCTACAAGTGTATAATTTTTTGTATTTAGAACAGAACCAAGTTTATTATTATACCCAACAGCTGTTGAGGTAAGTTCTCCTTGGTTATTAATATTTACAAATCGAACTACAGTTTTGTCATAAGATTTAATATCATCAGCTTTATACTTAATACCCTTATTTATATTTTTTGGACTATCATTAAATATTATATTTAAACCATTTTCATTATAATTACTTACGAATGAGCCATAACCATAAGAAGATGGTGAAATGATGTCAAATTGTTTTTTATTAATTATTGCCGCCCAATTCAGTTTTAAGTCTTCATTGTATGAAAAGCAGATTGCTTTTTTATATAGATTTGTCCATTCTTCTTCGGTACAAAAAACGATATCGTTTTTTTCTGAAAAAAACACATCATTTAAATTTACACTTTCAATATTATTCTTCATTTCTTTAATTGAGTATTTATTTATTTTCTCATAAAAATCAGCATTAAAAATTATAAATTGTTCTCTATTGATATTGTCTTTATCGAGAACAGCTACATAAAATCCTTCTAATTTGAATATACTCTTTGACCCATACAATGCAATCGCCATTACTTCTTTCTTATTATTTTCTTTTAATAGGATTTTTGAAAACTCACCTTTCTTATCGAATTCATATGTTTTATAACCTGGTTCTTTACAACCAACATATGTAAAATATTTCTTTACTGCATTAGGTATATTACCTGTTAAGACACTATATATATAAATATTACCTTCTGTTGAAATCATAGTAGATTTACCATGATATAAATCTGTTTTAAAAGGAAATAATAAACTTTTTTTATCTATTAAATTAAAATCAGCATCATATACTTTAGTATGGAAAGAATCTTTCATATCAAGTTGAATTTTTTTGCCAGATGTTGAAATATTTCCGAAATTATTTGTTGCGTAATCTTTGTATCTTATTAATCCTATTTTTGATGAATCTTTTGCAAAGCAAATCTTATGTAAACTGTATCTGTTTAACATGATGTTTAAACCTTTTATTGAAACAGTATCAAGTGTTTTAAAATCAATTAATGTTGCATCTAATGGATTAACTGTAAAACAATGCAAATATGTTTCGTCTTTACTTTTATTAAATTCTGAAACAAGAAATTGAATTTTACCTTTATATAAATATACTTTATCAAAAACGAATTTAGACAAACCTGATGCATTAGTTTTTGAAAATAAATCAAGTTGGATAGAATTTATAAGACTTAATTTGGCATCATAATATTCTAATAGCAATTTGTCATATTTACCTGCTTTATCAATGTAAAAAAAAATATAATTTCCTTTATATAATCCAATAAAACTTTTATCATCTTTAAGACTAAATTTCTGACTAGCATTTATACTTACCGAAATATTCTGACTTTGCGCTGAAAAGCAGCATTTTAACAATAGAATTATTATAAATAGTTTTTTCATAGTGTAGATAATGTTTTAAACTAAAATAGAAAATATTTGTTGAATTACAACTTGGTTTAAACACTTATCTTGCTAATTTTGTAAGCATGGAACAAATAAACAATTACATCAACTCAAATAAAGACCGTTTTTTAAACGAGTTATTAGATTTTTTAAGAATCCCTTCAATTAGCGCCGATTCTGCTTACAGTGCAGACGTAATGAAAACGGCGGAATTTGTAAAAGATAAATTAATGGCTGCTGGTGCAGATAAAGTAGAAGTTTGCCCAACAGCTGGTTACCCAATTGTGTACGGCGAAAAAATGATCGACCCTAGTTTACCAACAGTATTGGTATACGGGCATTACGATGTTCAGCCAGCTACTCCATTAGAGTTATGGGAAACACCTCCATTTGAACCTACTATTCGTAAAACTGCTGTACACCCAGATGGTGCTATATTTGCACGCGGTGCATGCGATGATAAAGGGCAAGTGTATATGCACATTAAAGCATTCGAATTAATGATGCAAACCAATACCTTGGCTTGTAACGTTAAGTTTATGATTGAAGGTGAAGAAGAAGTAGGTTCTTCTAACCTTGGCATATTTGTAAAAGCAAACAAAGAAAGATTAAAAGCAGATGTGGTACTAATTTCAGATACTTCTATTGTTGCGAATGATACTCCATCTATTGATTGTGGCTTGCGTGGCTTGAGTTATGTAGAGGTTGAGGTTACTGGCCCTAACAGAGATTTACACTCTGGTGTTTATGGTGGAGCAGTGGCTAACCCTATCAACATATTAGCTAAAATGATTGCGAGTATGCACGATGAGAATAACCATATTACCATCCCAGGTTTTTATAACAATGTATTAGACGTAAGTGCAGAGGATCGTGCCGACATGGCTAAAACACCTTTCGATTTAGAAGAGTATAAAAAAGATTTAGATGTTGCGGATGTTTGGGGTGAAAAAGGATTTTCATCAATAGAAAGAACAGGTATACGCCCAACATTAGATGTAAACGGTATTTGGGGAGGTTATACTGGCGAAGGAGCTAAAACAGTATTACCATCAAAAGCATTCGCTAAAATTTCGATGCGTTTAGTGCCTAACCAAACTTCTGACGAAATTACAGCGATATTTAAAAAACATTTTGAATCTATTGCACCGGCTTCGGTAAAAGTAGAAGTTCGCCCGCACCACGGAGGCGAGCCTGTGTTAACCCCTACAGATTCTGTAGCCTTTAAAGCAGCAAGCAAAGCAATGGAACAAACGTATGGCAAAAAACCAATCCCAACACGTGGTGGTGGAAGTATTCCAATTGTAGCATTATTCGAAAAAGAATTAGGATTAAAATCAGTATTAATGGGCTTCGGTTTAGATTCTGATGCCTTGCATTCACCAAACGAGCATTACGGTTTGTTTAACTACTACAAAGGAATTGAAACGATTCCGTTGTTTCATAAGTATTTTGCGGAACTGAGTGCTAAGTAGCTAGTAGGGAGTATCGAGTAGCGAGTAAAGCAACATTGTTTGTACTCGCTACCCAATACTCTCTACTCAATACTCACTACCCCTTAACATAAATCAACGGCAGCCTCCACTTCAAATAAAAGGCAAATATCCTTATCAATCCAATTATAATTCCGGCAATCCAGCCTGTGGTACCTTCATCAAAACCGATGTATTTACAAGCGAAGTAAACAATACCTCCGGCAATACATGCCGAAGCATAAATATCTTTACGGAACACATAAGGTATTTCATTTAAAATTACATCACGTAAAATTCCACCGAAACACCCTGTTACAGTACCCAATGCTATACATACAATTGGGTGCAAATTATAGGATACTCCTTTATCAATAGCTACCACACAAAACACTGCCAAGCCAATGGTATCAAACCAAAACAAGAGTTTAGAAAGTCGCATTAGCTTTGGCAAAAAGAATAAGGCTACTAAATAAGTAATGGAAATAGTGGTAATAATTTGCAAGTCTAAAATCCAGGCCACCGGCAAACTGCCTATCAATAAATCGCGAATGGTACCGCCACCAATGGCCGTAATAAAGGTAATAATGAGCACTCCAAAAACATCTAACCTTTTTTGCATAGCAGAGTAAGCACCAGAAAAAGCAAAGGCAATGGTACCAAGTATTTCGATAAGGTCGATGAAACGCATGATGAATTATGAATTATGAATTATGAATTACGAATTACAAGTTACGAAATTCGAATTATAAAACACTAGTAAAAATAGGTAGATATTTGTTTTGAGTTGATAAGTTATTGGGTTATTAAGTTATTTCGTTGTTATTTAATTAACTAAATTGGTAACAGTGTATAATTAAAAACTAAATTTGCAATAATTCATAATTCATAATTCATAATTCAATATGTCTCTACACAAAGAAACCTCCCCATACCTCTTACAACACGCCAATAACCCTGTAGAATGGTATCCTTGGGGTGAGGAGGCATTAGAAAAAGCGAAGCGCGAAAACAAGTTAATTGTAGTAAGTATTGGCTATTCTGCTTGCCATTGGTGCCATGTAATGGAACACGAATCGTTTGAAGATAATGAGGTAGCGGAAGTAATGAATACTTTGTATGTAAACATTAAAGTAGATAGGGAAGAGCGTCCGGATATTGATCAGATATACATGTCTGCATTACAATTAATGAACGGCACTGGTGGTTGGCCTCTCAATTGTATTTTGTTACCAGATCAGCGACCAATTTATGGGGGAACCTATTTCAAGAAAAAAGATTGGATAAATATTTTGAGCAATGTAGCCGCTATGTTCAGAAATAAACCCGAGGAGTTGTATAACTATGCTGATAAATTAATTGAAGGGGTTCGCAACATGGAAAGCATTTCTGTGAAATCCGAAGAGCAGCAATTACCAGAAAATTTCTTAACAGAATACATGCAAAATTGGAATCGTTTTTTAGATTTCGAAAACGGCGGAACGGTTGGTGCGCCAAAGTTTCCGGTACCTTGTAACTTACAATATTTGCTTAAATACAATCATTTCTTCCCTCAAGATACTATGGAATATTTTTTGCAAAATACCTTGCACAGAATTGCACGCGGTGGTATTTACGACCAAGTAGGAGGTGGAATTTATCGTTATTCGGTGGATGGGGTATGGCACATTCCACACTTCGAAAAAATGTTGTATGATCAGGCTCAAATGATTTCATTATACGCCGAGGCCTATGCTAAATATAAAAACCCCTTGTATTTAAAAACCTTCGAGAGCATTATTTCATTTTGTAACCGTGAGTTGTTTAATGAAAAAGAACATTCGTATTACTCTGCCTTAGATGCCGATTCGGAAGGGGTAGAGGGTAAGTTTTATTGCTACACAAATGCGGAGTTAAGGTCGTTTTTATTAGAAGATGCCGAATTATTTATTGAATATTTTAGATGTACAGACGAAGGTAATTTTGAACATGGTTTAAATAACTTGTTCATGATAACCGAGAGAGAAGCATTTTTTAACAAACATAATTTACAAGAATTAGAATGGGAGCAAAGAGTAAATGGAATGCTCCATATATTATTTAATTATAGAGCAATCAGAGTGCGACCAGGTCTAGATGATAAACAGCTATGTGCTTGGAATGGCTTAATGGTAAAGGGTTTGAGCGATGCCTTTAAAGCAAGTGCTAATGAAGAATACAAAAATTCGGCGATACAAACGCTACAATTTATGCTTCAAAAATTTATGCAAGGCAATAAATTATTTAGAAGTTTTAAAAATGGAGAAGCTAAAGTAAATGCATTCCTAGACGATTATGCTTTTTTAATACAAGCGTTGCTATCTGTTTATGAAATTACTGCTAATGAGGATTATTTAGCAAAAGCCGAAGAGCTTAATAAACATTGCATCCAAGAGTTTTATGATATTAATTCGGGTATGTTTTATTATACAGCTAGCTCATCAGAAAATTTAGTTGCACGTAAGCAAGAATATTATGACAGTGTAATACCATCCTCAAACTCTGTAATGTTGCAAAACTTAAAAACACTTGCGGTACTCACCGAGCAGCAAAGTTATGAAGACATGGCAGAAGTTATGTTATACAATATGTTAGGAGCAATGAAAAGATACCCGCCTTCTTTTTCTGGTTGGGCAAATTATGCTCTTTTAAAAACTATTGGCGATGCAGAAATAGTAATAACAGGATTAGATGCATACACTAGATACAAAGAAATGGCTAATAATTATTTGCCTAATACCATTATCTCTTATTCAAACATATCCAAAGAAAATGTTTTATTAAGAAACAGATTTGTGGAAGGCAAAACGCTTATTTATGTATGTAAAAACAAAGCTTGCTTATTACCAGTAGAAAGTACTCTTGAAGCAATTCAATTAGTGTGATGTACTACCAGGTAGTTTTTATAAACAAGGTATCGGCATCCATTCCTTTAACATCTTGTATGCTAAAAATGGAGTAAGAATGCGCTAAATTCCAATCGATAATTTTGCTAGAGCTGTATAAATTATTGGCATTTTGGAAGTAAAAGTAAATTCTATTGGGTTTGTTCAAATCCCCATATACATCCACTATTTTTAAGGTTAGTTTTTCTTCTAAACATAAAAAACGTGTATAATGTGGGGTGGTTATTTGTTTATATGAATTTTTCCAAGCTGGTTTATTTATATCAAATTCAGTAAATGTTTCAATGTCTTTAAAAACTTCTTCGGCAGTTATGTTTCTTTGTTCGATTGTATTATTTTGAATAACCGTTTTAGTTATTTCAGCATCAAATTTTTTAATGTTAGTAAAATTATACACTTGTTCTTTTATAGAAATAGGGTAGTAATTACCAGTTTTTATTTCTTTATTATCAGGTGTGCAAGCCAATAAATGAAGGCAAACAAGTATAAAAAGTAGAGTAGGTTTCATTATTTTTTCAATAAACTTTTACCGTTCATTTCTTTGGGTTGTTCTATATTAAACAGGTCTAAAATGGTAGGAGCAATGTCTGCCAAGCCACCATCATTTAAACCATAAGTACTCTCATCAATTAAAATACATGGAACTAAATTGGTAGAGTGTGCAGTGTTTGGAGTACCGTCTTCGTTTTTCATATAATCCGCATTGCCATGGTCTGCTATAATAATAAATGAATAACCATTCTCGAGCCCTGTTTTTACTACTTGTTCGGCACAAGCATCAACCGTTTCTACGGCTTTAATTACCGCTTCAAAAACACCTGTATGCCCAACCATATCGGGGTTTGCAAAATTCAAACATACAAAGTCAACTTCTCCTTTTTTCAGCTCTGTACATATAGCATCTGCAATTCCTTGTGCACTCATTTCCGGTTGCAAATCATAGGTGGCTACTTTAGGTGAAGGAATCATAATTCTACTTTCATTTTCAAAAGGAATTTCTCTACCACCCGAAAAGAAGAAAGTAACATGTGGGTATTTTTCTGTTTCGGCAATACGAATTTGCGAAAACCCTTTGTTTGCTAGCACTTCGCCTAATGTTTTTGCCAAATTATCTTTTTCAAAAATTACATTTACTTGCTCAAAAGAATCGTCGTAACTAGTCATGGTTACATAATGCAATTTTAATTTGTGCATGTTAAACTCAGGTAAATCTTTTTGGGTAAGAGCAACGGTAATTTCTCTTGCTCTATCTGTTCTAAAATTAAAACAAATTACCACATCACCTTCATGTATGCTTGCCAATGGATTGTTATCCTCATCGGTACACACAATAGCTTTCATAAATTCATCTGTAACTCCCTTAGTATATTCTTCTTTAACTTGAGCAATTGGGTCCTTCGTTTTTATACCATCTCCATGTACCAATAAATCGTAGGCAAGTTTTACACGTTCCCAACGTAAATCTCTGTCCATTGCATAATACCTACCTATTACGCTCGCTAATTTTGCAGAGTTTTTTTTATGTTGATTGTGTTGTATTAAATCATTTAAATAACCTACACCACTTTTGGGGTCTGTATCTCTTCCGTCTAAAAAAGCATGCACAAATACCTGCTTGTTTCCGTTTTCAGTTGCAATATCGCAAAGTGCTTTTAAGTGATTTATGTGCGAGTGTACACCGCCATCGGATAAGAGTCCAAAAAAATGTACATTCTTTTGTTCATTTTTAGCATAATCCAATGCATGTTTTAACACCTTATTTTGTGCTAATTCACCATTTTGTATGGATTTATGAATTTTAACTAATTCCTGAAAAATAACCCTTCCAGACCCAATTGTAAGGTGCCCAACCTCCGAATTTCCCATTTGCCCATCTGGTAAACCCACCGCTTCGCCAGAGGCAACCAGCTTAGAATGAGGGTATTTATTATATAATGAATTTACAAAAGGTGTTTTTGCATGTTGTATGGCATCGGCCTCGGTTTTTAATCCTAAACCCCAACCATCGAGAATTAAGAGTGCAATTTTCTTATTTTTCATACACAAATATAGGGAATGGAAATGATTGGCACAGTTTTTAAGGTATAAATGTGAATTTAACAATTAATGAAGCGATTTCTTTTTACCCTAGTACTGTTTTTTAGTGTTTTCTCGAGCTCATTTGCACAAACTGAGTTTCTAGACGACATTACGTTTGCCTTTAAAAATGCAGACCAGCGTACGCTTTCAAAGTATTTCGGCAATAAAATAGAAATAACCTTACTCGACCAATCAAACGTATTTAGCAAATCGCAAGCCGAAATGGTTATGAAAGATTTCTTCGGCAAATACGACCCTATCGATTTCCAAATATTGTACAAAAATAATCCAAGTTCGGATGCCGCTCGTTTCGCAATTGGGCAATTAGATACCCGAGCTGGTAAATTCAGAATTTATTTCATCCTTAAAACTTCCGAATCTGGGGTTTATCTTCAGGAAATGCGCTTCGAACAAGAGCGTACTCGATAATTTTTCCTATTTTTCGAGCTTATTTAAAACAATACTTTTTTCATGAATAATTATACTGATAAGCAATTAACAGATTTTATTGATTTATGCATTTTAGAAGATGTAGGCGATGGCGATCACACTTCTCTATCTACCATACCTGCTGGCACTCAAAATAAAGCTCAACTATTAGTAAAAGAAGAAGGTATAATTGCAGGCGTAGAGGTAGCGGCAAAAATCTTTCATCGATTCGATCCATCTTTACAAATAAATACACTTTTAAAAGATGGAGATGCAGTGAGTTACGGACAAGTAGTGTTAACAGTACAAGGTAGTGCGCACTCTATTCTAAAAGCAGAACGATTAGTGTTAAATATAATGCAACGCATGTCTGGTATTGCAACTTATACCAATAAAGTAGTAAGCATGGTGGCACATACCAAATGCAAAATATTAGACACTCGCAAAACCACACCGGGCCTACGTTTCCTCGAAAAAGAAGCCGTATTAATTGGAGGAGGTTTTAACCATAGATTCGGATTGTACGACATGATTTTGATAAAAGATAATCATGTTGATTATGCAGGTGGTATTACACAAGCCTTACGAAATGCTAAACAATATTTAAAAGATACCAACAGAAATTTACCCATAGAAATAGAAACCCGTTCATTGGCAGAGGTAGCAGAAGCCTTAGCCGAAGGAGGTTTTTTAAGAATTATGTTTGATAATTTTTCATTCGAAGAGTTGAAAAAAGCAGTTGAAATGGTAGGCGATTTATACCAAACAGAAGCATCAGGAGGCATAACTATAAACAATGTGGTGCAATATGCAGAACATGGTGTAACATGCATTTCAATTGGAGCCTTAACTCATTCTGTTAAGTCATTAGACTTAAGCTTAAAAGCTGTTTAAATCAATATCTTAACTCAATTAATCAATATTTAATACACATTAGCTAATAAAAATGCTATTTTAGAGCATCAAACTATGTTATCTGTTAGTACTTCTATAGCGCTCTTGGTATCGTATTTATACGGTTCAATTCCTACTGCAATATGGATTGGAAAAGCTTTTTATGGCATAGATGTTAGAGAGTATGGCAGTGGCAATGCAGGTGCAACCAATACATTCAGAATTTTAGGTAAAAAAGCCGGCATACCAGTATTAATAATCGATATTTTAAAAGGCTTCACAGCCACAAATCTTGTATATTTTGTTGGAAATTATGTTCCCGGATCTGTTCCTTTTGCGAACTTACAATTAGTATTAGGAGTAACAGCTGTTATTGGACATATATTCCCAATTTTTGCTGGTTTTAGAGGCGGCAAAGGCATTGCAACTCTGTTCGGTATGATATTAGCCGTACACCCCGAAGCATCTTTAATTTCTTGTGGGGTATTTGTAATTGTACTATTACTTACACAATATGTTTCTTTAAGTTCGATGTTTGCAAGTTTTATGTTTCCAGTAAACATTATTTTATTTTTCAATGAAACTACCACCAAGACCCAACTTTTATTCGCTATATCTGTTTGTATACTAGTAATGTTTACTCATCAAAAAAACATTGAACGTTTACTAAAAGGAAAAGAATCTAAAGCGAATATCTTTAAAAAGAAGACCGAAAGCGTTTAATGGAATCGTTTTTGCTATCAATAATGTAATATTTTAATAATTTATAATGAAAAAACAATTTTTACTAGTTGCAATGTTAATTGCTAGCATCACTTATACTGTACAAGCTCAAGAGCTAAAGGTAATCCCCTGCTCAACGCATGAGTATATGGAAAATGTGCAAATGAAAGATCCTCAGTTTATCCTTAACCAACAATTATTGGAACAAGAGTACCAAATTATGTTGCAAAATGGGCATAAGCCAGGGCAAAAAGTGAAAAGAATTATACCCATTGTGTTCCATATTTTCCATAACAATGGAGTGGAAAACATTTCGAAGGAACGTGTATTAGAGCAAGTAGAAATTTTGAACAAAGATTTTCAGCGTTTAAATTCAGACACGAATGAAACTAACCCAATTTATAAATCGATTGCTGCCGATTGTGAAATTGAATTCAGATTAGCAAAAATAGATCCTAATGGTAACTGTACAGATGGAATTGTGCGTGTACAAACAGATTTAACGTATGATGCGGATGATAACATTAAAGCAGTAAGCCGTTGGCCGAACAACAAATATTTTAACGTTTGGGTAGTAGAAAACATTAGTGGAGCGCCAGCAGGTGGTGTAATATTAGGTAGATCTCAATTCCCTGGTGGAAATAATTTGACCGATGGTGTATTATTAAAATACAGCGTTTGCGGAAACACCACTAATTTTAGCAATTACGGTAGAACCCTTACGCATGAAATTGGTCACTCGCTAAACCTACGCCACATTTGGGGCGATGGTACTTGTGCAACCGATTTTGTAAACGATACCCCACCGCATGCAGCGGCAAACGATGGTTGCCCGAAAAACAAAGTATCTACTTGTGCTGGTAATAAAGTGGAGATGACAGAGAACTATATGGATTATACCAATGGTTCTTGCCAGAATATGTTTAGCCTTGGACAAAAAGCTCGTATGGACATAGTATGGAACGGAAATCAAAACAGTCGCTCTAATTTATATTCACCAGCTAATTTAATTGCTACAGGAACGAATGATGGTTTTAATGCTCCACCTTGTGTGCCTTTAGCGGATTTTTACCGTAAGCAAGAAGGATGTACAGGTTTAGCGTATACCTTTACAGATTACACAACACGTGCAGATGTTACTTCGTATTATTGGGAATTTGAGGGCGGTACTCCAGCAACTTCTACAGATAAAACTCCAAGTGTAACATATAACTCTGCAGGTTCTTTTGATGTAAAATTAAGAGTTACAAATGCAACAGGTTCCGACAGTATTTTGAAACCCAATTTTATGAGAGTTTGGGAAAATGTTTCAACTAAAAACCTTCCATTTGAACAAAATATGGAAGATGAGTTAAGTTTTGCAAACGATATATATAACCGTGCCGATAATAAATCGCAATGGTTAAGAACCACTACAGTTGGTTATAATTCATCATCATCTGTATACATGAAATTCTATAATATTTCTGATGATAGAGCAAATGCAATTTTATTGCCGACCATTAATTTAGTGGGTACTACAAACCCTGTGTTGAGTTATGATTATGCCTATGCACAAAGATCTAGCTCATCAGCAGATAGGTTAACTGTAGCCATTTCTAGAAATTGTGGCTTATCATTCAATACCCTTTCTAATGTGAGTGGTGGAGCTTTAGCAACTTCTGCAATATCATCTGCAGAGTTCGTTCCTAATACGGCATCACAATGGAAACATATCGAAACATCATTAAGTTCTTACACTACCGAAGACAATGCACAAGTAAGATTTTTGGCAACCAATAGCGGACCCGGAAATAATATTTATTTAGATAATATTACCATTAGCGTTACTACTGGAATAGAGAATTTAATTTTGAACAATTTGAATTTAAGCATCGCTCCAAATCCTTTTAACAGCAATGCAAAAGTTATGTTCAACTTATTGTTTAATGCAAAGGTAAGCGCAGATTTGTATGATGTTTTAGGGCGTAAAGTAGCGAATGTATTCGACGGAAATTTAAATGCCGGCACACAAGAGCTTAATATCAACTCAGAGCATACTACCAATTTAGAGTCAGGTGTGTATTTGTTGCGCTTAAATATTAATGGTGTTATAAAAAC
>CALRUR010000028.1:0-19147 GCA_943371425.1 Sphingobacterium thalpophilum | reverse complement strand
TCACCTAATAAAAAATTATCGGTACTAAAATCGAACCTGTTTATACTTGTACTTCCGTTGTTGGTATATAGTTGCACGTGATTAGTGTTTTGCGAAGCATTAGAAGTATTAGTAGTAGCAATTAAATCTTTTAATCCATCATTATTTATATCGGCCATAAAGGCTGCTGGAAATACGTTAATGTTAATAGGATGATTGGGTGGATATTGTTCAACCGTTTGGTTCATAATTGGAGTTTGGTTATTAGTACTGTTAACTACCAAATACATATTCGTACAAGTAACATCACCAATTAGCATGTCTTTTTTACCATCACCATTTGCATCAAAAACAATAGTAGTAGAACCACTATGTGCACCTCCAGAATTAATTTCGATAATTCTTTTATTCATATTTTCCATAAATTCTGCTGGAGAAATATTTGGCACAAACCTGCCTCCATTTCCACATGGGCCAACAGGGTATTGTAAGTTTATTTTACAATCTGTAAACGATTCGCGAAAGGCTCCCCAACAATATTTACCAATTACAAAATCCATTGAATCTGGCACATTGAATCGTTCTTTGCTCATGTTTTTGTACCAATAAATACTTTCACCAGAAGTATCAATACTTTGGTAAAACGTTAAAATATCCACATCACCATCATCATCCACATCTAAAATTGCAGGCATATCAATATTCCCAATGTATAAACGGGTTGTTAAAGATGTATAATCGCATAATATTTCTGGAAATTTGTTTTGGAACTTCAATCCACTTATATCGTCGCTAATATTTCTGTACACTCTTAAACCTCCAGGTATAGAAGTAAACACATCCATCTTACCATCACCATCATAATCGGCCATTTGTAACCAATCCACAACTTTTGGAAACTTATTTACATATTGTGGTGCATATTCATAATTAGTGGTATTTACAGCTCCCTTATTTAAAAAAGTAGTTAAACGTCCGCCTTCTCTATCAAATACCACTAAATCTAATTTACCGTCTAAATCTAGGTCGCATTCTGCAAATTGAGGTACATCAAAACCACCTGCAAATGGTAGTTTTAAGGTTTTGTTACCCTCTATCACCATTACGGTGTCTGTACCTTGATTATAATGTTCGAATGTGTAATTTTGAGCGTTTGTTACTAGAATAAATAAACAAAGACTTGTAGTTAGCAGTATTTTTTTCATTTTTGTAAGATGAATAAATTAAAATATACCCTAATATTAGCAATAATTATTCCATTAATGTTCTCGAGCTCTGCTTTTTCTCAAGGACCAGAATTTAGATTCAATTTATCCGACTTGTTTCCAATTAACGATTTTAAAGTATCAAATGTAAATGGTTTGAAGATGGTTGCTATTGATAAAGATAGGAATATCGATCAAAATATTGAGGGCATATATACATTTGTAATTAACGGTTACATAGAAAAGTTAAAGTTTGAAAAAGGAGAGGCTTCTATAAGTTCGAACTTTAGTGCATCAGAGGTTTTTTATGTAAAACACGAGCGTAAATTAAATACTCTTCGACATTTATTCTACACTGCTGGCTCACTTACCATTCGAATACCTTTATGGTTATTTATATTAGTGCCAGTGCTCATAGTATTACTTGCATTATTTATAAAAAGAATACTTTTTCTACTTCTATTAGTTGGATTTGTATTGTTCTTTTTAATGCAAGGCTTAGATGTTTCTGCATTTTTCAATCTTATAAAAGAATCGTTTCAATATTTCAACTTAAATATTTAAAACGGATACCCAATTCCGAAGTTGAAATTCCAGAAACTATATTGATTGGTCGACTTCCATTGAGTATCACTTAAGTATTGAATTACCCATTGTTGGGAACCTGTAAACCTAGGGTCGCGGAGTTTTAAGCCTAAATCAAACCTGAATAAAAGAAAACCATAGTCTAAACGTAAACCTGCACCAGTACCCACAGCCAATTGTTTATGGAAGGTATCCCATTTAAATTTACCTGTAGGGTCGGCATTGCTGGTAGAGAGGGTCCAAACGTTTCCGGCATCTATAAAACTTGCACCTTTAAGTTTAGAACCTAAGAAATGGTCGGTAATGTCAAACCTGTACTCAATGTTTCCCTCCATTTTCATTTCCCCGGTTTGGTCTAAGTTTAAGTTTGAAACACTTACATCAGCGAAATTACCTGGCCCAACCGTACGAGCTCTAAATGCCCTTATGCTATTAGATCCACCTGTAAAAAACTGACGTTCGAAGGGTAAGATATTTGAATTCCAATATGCAAAACCAGCGCCGGTGTTAAACCTGAATACTAGCATGGATCGTTGGTTGATGAAATTAAAATAGCGCATATCTACTTCTGGTCGTGTGAAATTATAATATGGCAAATTAAAAATTTCATAATTACCACTAGTGTTCTGCACTGCAGAAATTATTTTACTAACCCCGTACAAACCAGTACCCATTACTTCTATGTTAAATCGTAAGAAATAATAATCTTTAGGTAAGTTTATTACTTGCGAACTAAAGGTTAAGGTATAACGCAAGCCCAAGGTAATGTGTGGGTCGAAACTTTCTTTTATGTATTGGTTATTCAAATTATTCAACAAATCTAATGCTTGAGTAGAGAGGGTTGAACGTACAAAATTAAGAGACATCGGAGAGAAGGAGTGCGTAATAAATTGATTCTGTTTCCAATCATACGTAAAGCTACCACTAAAAGTATTTCGTACATATTCTGGACGTTGTTCAATAATATAATTTACCCCTAATCGTGTTTTCGGACTGGCAAAAATACCATAGGTTTTTTTATCTCTAAACAATAAAAACCCGGGGAAAGTTATGCTTGATGAAATGTTAGATTCTCTACTGTTAAACAAAGGGATGTTACCGGCGCTCTCATCAATAAATGCTTGAGTTTCTATACCAGCCTTTACTCTAAATTCAAATATTTCTGCACCTCTAAAAATATTGTTATTAGTGTAAATAAAATTAGCAGATGAACCTATGTTTGCGGAAGCAACATAACCTTCTATTTCGGTTTGTGTAAACTGCTTTTTACTTGTACTTAAACTTATATAAGAGTTTAATTTTGTACTATCTGTACTGTCTACTGCAAAATCAATATTTACAAATTTAAACATACGTAAATCACCCAATCTATTATAGGTTAACTCTAAATCATCGTCGTTATAATTACCTTGTTTCTCTAAGTAAATCTGACGTTTTATGATTTTTGGTTTTAAGATGTTTTGTGGGTCATCAATAAAAATAAAATCGGCATCGCTTGTATCTGTTCGTCTAAATTTCCGATAAGATTCTGCACCGCTTAAACTAATGTCGACCTTACTTAGTTGATATGCTTGATGTTCTTTTTTACCTGTTGGGTTTTCTATGACCACCTTCATATCTATCACATTCCCGTTTATAGCGCTATCAAAATCAAAATGGATGTATTCTCGGTTAAAGAAAAAGTACCCGAAGTTTTTAAAATCTTTAGTAATACGATTACGTTCTTGTTGTATTTTTTCTTGATTAAATACATCTCCCATTTTTATTTCCGTTTCATTTAAATGGAGGAAATACAATGATCTAAGCACAGTGTCTGGTATGAGATATTGTATATTTCGAATGGTATATGCCGGACCTGTTATGGCATTGTAACTTATAGTGGCCTTTTTCTTTTTCACTTTAATCGAATGGCTCACTATTGCATTAAAATAACCTTGGTTAAATAAGTAAAGCTCCATTTGTTGTGCAGAATAAGCGGCTATACTCGAATCGTAAATTACAGGAGCTTCGGCAATTTTATTTTTCAGCCAACGGTTAACCCTAGTATTTTTATTAGGGTTGATGGTATTGTAAACAAACAATTTGGGTTTAAACAACCCTAATCCGCCCGATTTGGTATTGGGTTTTTGGCGTATAAAAGTATTTAGTTCGTCTTTCTCGATTTTGTTTACACCCGTAATTTTATTTTTATGTACGAGTGACTGATTACCACTGAGTTTTCGGGTGCTCGCGCAACTGCTAATAAGTATAAGAGCAGAAATGATTATAATTGTATTAAACGTATGCTTGAGTAAAGATGATTTCAAAATCACAAATTAGTTATATTAAATCGTTGCATCAAAAGAAATTCCGCAGAGAATATCGCCAATTTATTGTTGAAGGCGAGAAGCTATGCGATGAATTTATAAATTCTAACTTTAATGTTAGGCAAATATATCTTTTAGATAGCAAACGTGTAAAGTACGAAGATCTTTTATCAAAAATATCGAAAAAAATAGAAATCGTAGAAGGTAAGTTCGATGATTTGGAACGGATGAGCACCATGAGTACCGCACCAGATGTGTTGATGTTGGTTGAAATGCCAGAAGAACCTACCATTTCTGAAATCAATAAAGAGCTCAGATCAAACTTAAACTTAGTATTAGATGGTGTGAAAGACCCAGGTAATATGGGCACTATAATTAGAATAGCCGATTGGTACGGAATAAAAAATATTATTTGCTCTGAAGATTGTGTAGAACTTTACAATCCGAAAGTGGTGCAATCTACCATGGGTTCGATTTTACGGACAACAGTTGTATACACTAATTTAGAAGATTACTTAGCTGAATTAAAGGGACTAAACATTTATGGTGCTTTGCTAGAAGGGGAGAATATATATAAGCTAGAGGGTAAAATGCATGGCTTATTGATGATGGGAAGTGAGTCGCACGGAATTTCTGATTCTTTAACTAAATACATTACTAACCCAATTACTATACCTAGTTGGGGAGGGGCAGAGAGTTTAAATGTGGCTGTAGCAACGGGCATATTATGCTCTGAAGCTCGACGTAGAGAATATTAATGCCTTTTTTTTGCATTTCATTTGTGCTAAACCAATTATTTAGTACATTTGCAAACTCTAAAAAGAGGGTCGAGTGGCCGAGTGGCTAGGCAGAGGTCTGCAAAACCTTGTACAGCGGTTCGAATCCGCTCTCGACCTCAAAAATACAGATTGAACAAAAAATATTACGAAAATGGGAGTTACTAGACTAAAAAGAAAAGACAGAAAAAACAAAACTGTTTCTAGATTGAAAAAACAACGCTTAAAAATGGCGACTGATAAATCAATTAAGAAACCAGTTGCTCGTCCAGAATTAGCTGTTGCTGAAGCAACATCTGCTGAGTAATCGTTTAATCGATTAAAGAAATTAACGTCATTTAAAGGTATGTATGTTAATGAATCCCGGGTGTTTCATTCGGGATTTTTTGCGTTTAGCGTTTGCTTATTTTATTTGAACTGATGCTTTTTTGCATGCTGCATTTAAAACGATCTACCTCGCTACTGCGCTTTTGCATATGTTTGGTTGTTCTGCCAGCCATTCGTTTCCTCCACATCTCGAAACTACTTCGTTTCATCTCTTTACGCATTAAGGCTATTACCTCTTTTTCTGAAAGTCCAAATTGTGTTTCAATAGCTTCAAAAGGAGTACGATCTTCCCATGCCATTTCAATGATGCGGTCTATGTCTATTGCTGTCATGAGGGGTAAACAGATTATGGTGGAAAGAGTTTTTACAAGGTACAACGTACTTTGTACTATGTACTTTGTAAAATTACATTGTTTATACTCCTCACCAAGCCCGGTCCTTCATAAATAAAGCCTGTATAAAGCTGTACCAAGCTTGCGCCAGCATTTAACTTGTCGATGGCATCTTTTGCGGTGTGTATGCCGCCAACGCCTATAATAGGAAAACTGTTATTAGATTTAGTACTTAGGTATTTAATAACTTCAGTAGACCTTTTGGTTAAGGGTTTGCCACTTAAGCCTCCGGCACCTATTCTATTAAGAGTTGTAGAGTTTGTAGTTAAATTTTCTCTGGAAATGGTAGTATTGCTTGCAATTACTCCTGCAATTTTTGTTTCGTTTACAATTTCCACAATATCATCTAATTGCTCATTTGTTAAATCGGGTGCAATTTTTAATAATATGGGTTTTCTAATTTCTTTTTGCTCGTTTAGTTTTTGTAAATGGTTCAATAAGGCTTTTAAGGGTTCTTTTTCTTGTAATGCCCTTAAATTAGGGGTGTTGGGAGAGCTCACATTTACCACAAAGTAATCAACATATGGAAATAAACCTTGGAAACATTTTTCGTAGTCGTTTACCGCTTCTTCATTTGGAGTAATTTTGTTTTTACCAATATTACCTCCAACAATTAAATTTTTTGGTTTAGATTTTAACCTTTCTATGGCACCTTCTAAGCCTTGGTTATTAAAGCCCATGCGGTTTATAAGGCCACCGTCTGCTGGTAATCTAAACATACGTGGTTTGGGGTTGCCTTCCTGCCCAAGGGGAGTAATGGTCCCAATCTCAATAAACCCAAATCCGAAGTTTGCTAACTCCTTATAGAGCCTTGCATCTTTATCAAATCCTGCCGCCAAACCAACAGGGTTCGGAAATTCGATGCCAAATACAGTTCTTTTTAGTTTGGCATTATTCAGCCAAAATATACTTTTAGTAATCGTCGAAATTACAGGAATTGCTTGTGTAATTTTAATTAGTTTAAAAACAAAATGGTGGATTTTTTCTGGATCAAACAGAAAGAAAATAGGGCGGAGAATTAGTTTATAAAACATATGGTAAAGTTGCGCGCATCATTTCGCGTTTGCCTGCAGCCCCTTGTGGGCGTTCAATTTCAAAGCCCATGTTTTTCAACTGTCTTTTTAAATCGCCGGTTACGCTATACGTCACAAATATACCTTTATCTTTTAAAAACTTACAAGCATGTTTTATAGATTCTTCGGTCCACATTTCTGCTTGGTGTACTTTAGCAAATGCATCAAAATAAATAATATCAAACTTTTCTGAACCATCATAGGAGAGTAGCGTATTATCTTCTATTTTCAAATTTACGTGTTCAATAATTTCGGTGCTTTTTTCGAAACAAGCATCGTATTTTGTTATAAATTGATTGAATAAATGTTCTGATTGAATAAGTGTTTTATAGTCCGTTTCGTTTAAAATGTCCGTTGATAGCGGGTAAGCTTCAATGCCTGTGTAGCTAAGGCTTAATTGAGCTTCTGCTGCATATTTTGCACTTAATAAAAAATTTAGTCCGGTGCCAAAACCAATTTCTAAAATAGATATTTCGTTTTTTTGTAAATGTTGATGGTAGTGCTTTAATCCAGAATTTACAAATACATGTTGCGATTCTTGGAGTGCACCGTGTTTTGAATGATAATTTTCGCCGACCTGTGGGTTGAAGATGGTTTTAGAGCCATCAGCAGTAATTACAATTTCAATATTATTTATAAAATCACTACTTCGCATTTTTCATTCCAACTTTCAAGAGGTCGTGGTAACCTCCGTCTAAATCATACACATGTTTAAATCCTTTTTTGCGCAAAATAGTAGCTGCCTTTGAACTTCTTACCCCAATAGCACAATACACAAATACAGGCTGCTCTTTGTCGAGTTTTTCAATTTCTGCATCAAAAGTTGGGGCACTTACATCTGCATTTTTAGCATTTTCTATATGGCCTTCGGCAAATTCATAGGCGGTACGCACATCTAAAATGGTACCCCTGTATTTAAAGTAACTGGCTTTAAATTCAATAGAATTCACCTTAAGTGCCGATTGGCTCATCACCAACAAACTACTTAGTATAATTGAAAATGCCAGAAGTACTTTTTTCATTGTTTTAAATTTACACCATCCGCTTTATCTTGCATATGCTGTTCTGCCGTAATACGATTGACTTTCGAAGTTCTGGTATGTTTGGAACTGCGTTTTACCTTTCTGTATTACAAAGTTAAACTTTTGCTCGCGGATTGTTCTATTATCAAACGAACGAAGTTTCATATTTATTTCCTGAGCTCCTACAGGTAATTCAATTCTAGTATAAGAAATGGTGTTTGGCAAGGTTTGCCAATTGCGCGTATCAGCCTTTTCTGTAATTGCATTTACAACTCCTAAAATAGATCCAACATGCTGATTTTGGTCTCTCATGGCATATTCTGCAGCCTTTTTAGTGGCTAACCTCAACAATGAACTTCCCATTTCACGCAATAATCGATCGTGTAAGGTTTTAAAGGCTATGGCATTTATATCTTCGGCTAATTCTAAAGGGTAATCTTTAGCGTTTGCTTCAATACTTGCACTGCTATAAAAAGGTTTTCGTTCTAAATATTTTGGGAATGCTACTCTTACAAATTCTAAATCACCTAGTCCGCCAGTCTTATTATCGTCTTGAGGCAAGGGAAAAGGTATCGTTAAACCAAGTTCTTCATTTACAAAAGTACCATATCCACCTTGACCTTTTACAATACTAAAGTTTATGCTGTTCTCTGCTTTTACTGGGCTTAAGCCATTATTCCAGAAAAAAACTACTTCTCCATTATTCTTGTTTCTTGGTGTGTTCTTAATCTTAAATTTTTCCTCAAATCGATTGGCCTCGTCATCAAAACCCATTTCATAAGCAGTTCTTATTACATCTTTTTTTAGTTGTAATGGGATGGCTGTTTTAAATTGGGGTTCGTATGTTTTTTCATAGGCTTCAATCGCATTTCTATAACTTATAAATGCATTATTTACATCACCTGTAGATTCGTATATAATACCCATAAGGTTTAAGCCAAATGCATCTTCAGAATATTTGTTTTTCTTGGTGTATTTATCGTTTAATTGTTGAATTTTTAAATTCAGTCGTTTACATTCAACTATTGCTTCTTCGCTTTTACCTAGCTGAACATAGTTAATAGCTTTATAGTAATGAATAAGTACTTTCTCAAAATCTTCACCCGTATATTCTTTTTGCATTGGGTTTGTAATGAGCGATAGGGCTTCATTACCTAGGTTTTTCTGATAATCTTCTATTGTTAAATCCGCTTGGTTAAAGTATTCATTACTCTTAGCATAATTACCAGTAAGCATCTCTAAGGTACCCGCATTCATAAAATAAAGCAATTTGTTTTTTCCCTCCGGACCTTTTTTGTCATTTGCTAAAAACTCCTTTGCTTTGTCAATATTTCCTTGCTCAACATTAGTATTAAATTCTTCGAGTTTTTGGTAATAGGTTGCGCAAGCGCTAATAAATAGCACGAATAGTAGGAGTAAGGGTATGTAAATTTGCTTCTTCAATTTCCCGTTTGTATTTAATGAAAAAGGGATTGCTTGTAAACAATCCCTTTAAAAATGTTATTAGTTTTGAATTGCTTTTTTTATTTTTTTATCGCCAATCCATACCTTTTCGTTGGTCTCTAAATTGGTTAATTCTAAATCTATTTGGTAATAAACCACTTTGTTCTTTCCGTATTGGTCAACTATAGAAGTAATTACACCATTTAGCATAAAATCTGCACCTTTTTCTAAACCCCATTTCTTTTTAGTGGTTTCAGAAGAAAAAGTTTGTTGGTCATTACGTTCGTCGCGTAACTCTTTACGAGCTTCACCTGCTTGTACTACAGTTACAAGGCCTGAGTTGATGAATGCCTTTTCAATGTCTTTAATAAACGTTTCAGATTCTATATGCTCAGTTGTTTTGTTTCTAACTGTACCCACAATTACAACTGGTTTTTTACCTTTTGCAGTGGTGAAATCTGTTCTCCAAGGTTTAGCCATGCAATCGCTAATCATTTCATTAGAAACTAAACGAGAGTCGGTATCATTCCATCTTCCACTTAAATCTGTTTGTTGTGTAGGGTCTATTCTTTCTACTTTACGTGATTTACAAGCATTTAGTACCGTTAAGCTTGCAATGCCGATTATCATTAATGTCTTTTTCATGATCTTTTGGTTTATTATTGTTCAAATATATAATTATCTGTTTTTATTTTACTGACAATTGAGAAACGATTTTACCCTATAATAATTGTTTATTTTGATGAATTAAGCTTCTCTTATATTACAAACAAACGCTTATTTTTCTATTTTTGTGGACTTTCGCAAATATTTTACAAATGTCGATTTCAAAAACATACTTAGCCTCAGAGGCAGAAAACAAATGGTACCCTTATTGGATGGAGAAAGGTTTCTTTCGTTCCGTTCCAGATGAGCGCGAGCCTTACACCATTGTAATACCTCCACCAAATGTTACGGGAGTATTGCACATGGGCCATATGTTGAATAATACAATACAAGATGTATTAATTCGACGTGCACGTATGTTGGGTAAAAATGCATTGTGGGTGCCGGGTACCGACCATGCTTCTATTGCTACCGAAGCGAAAGTAGTAGCAAAATTAAAAGAAGAAGGCATTGAGAAAAATTCAATTAGCCGAGAAGAGTTTTTAAATTATGCGTACGAATGGAAGGATAAGTACGGAGGAATTATATTAGATCAATTAAAAAAACTAGGAGCTTCATGCGATTGGGATCGTACTGCTTTTACGATGGATCCAAGCATGACAGAGGCAGTGCTTGATACCTTTATTCATTTATATGAAAAAGGATTAATATACCGAGGTATTCGCATGGTGAATTGGGATCCAAAAGGATTAACAGCTGTATCGGATGAGGAAGTAATACGTAAAGAAGTAAATCAGAAATTATTTTATATACAATATAAATTAGTTGATGGTTCTGGCTTTGTAACCATTGCTACCACACGTCCTGAAACTATTATGGCGGATGCCGCAGTATGTGTAAACCCTAATGATGAGCGATACAAACATTTACATGGAAAAAAAATATTTGTTCCTTTAATTAATAAAGAAATTCCAATTATTTGTGATGAGTATGTAACCATGGATTTTGGTACTGGTTGCTTAAAGGTAACACCGGCGCATGATTTGAACGATTATGAATTAGGTGTGAAGCATAAATTGCAAGTGGTAGATATTATAAACGATAACGGAACTTTAAATGAGAAAGCTCAAATTTTAGTAGACGAAGATCGTTTTATTGCTCGTAAGAAAATTGCTGTAATGCTTGAAGAAGCTGGGCAGTTGGAGAAAGTAGAAGAGTACAAATCGCAAGTTGGTTTTTCTGAAAGAACTGATGCCGTAATAGAGCCTAAATTATCTATGCAATGGTTTGTGCGTATGGAAGTCTTAGCTAAGCCGGCATTGGATGCGGTTAATGATGGCGAAGTAAATTTAATTCCAGATAAATACATCAATACCTATCGCCATTGGATGGAGAATGTAAAAGATTGGTGCATTTCGCGACAGTTGTGGTGGGGACAACAAATTCCCGCTTGGTACGCACCAAATGGAGAAATTGTAGTAGCTAAAACAGCAGAGGAAGCAATTGAAAAGTTTAAAGCAAAATCTGCAGAGTTTAGTAGTCTAAATGCTAATGACATAAAGCAAGATGAGGATGTAGTAGATACTTGGTTTTCTTCTTGGTTGTGGCCAATATCTGTTTTCGACCCAACTGTTTTTGGCGATAAAAACAATAAAGGCAATGCAGAATTAAATTACTATTACCCTACAAATGATTTAGTAACTGCGCCCGAAATTTTATTTTTCTGGGTTGCTCGAATGATCATGGCGGGTAAAGAATTTAGAAACCAGGTTCCTTTTAAGAATGTTTATTTAACAGGCATTGTAAGAGATAAGTTGGGCAGAAAAATGTCTAAATCTTTAGGTAATTCTCCAGACCCTATTGAATTAATTGGAAAGTACGGAGCAGATGGAGTACGTGTTGGTATGTTGCTTTGCTCGCCTGCAGGTAACGATTTAATGTTTGATGAAAGTTATTGTGAGCAAGGAAGAAATTTTGCAAACAAAATTTGGAATGCATTTAGATTGGTAAAAGGTTGGAAAGTGGATGTAAGTATTGCAAACGAAAATAAAAAAGCAAACGAGTGGTTCGATGCACGTTTTAACGAATCGTTAAAAGAAATTGAACAATTATTTGAAAGCTACAGACTCTCTGAAGCATTAATGGCTATTTATAAATTGATATGGGACGATTTTTGTTCATCGTATTTAGAGATGATAAAACCAACCTATCATAAATTAGAAAATGGCGATTCATATCAAGATGCGATAGATGCAGAAAGCTTTGAGTTTGTAAAAAATAAGTTCGAAGACATCATTAAGTTAATTCATCCTTTTATGCCTTTCTTATCTGAAGAACTTTGGCACGATGAGGAGTTGTTTGGAGCGCGTGCGGAAATGGATTGTTGTATCGTAGCCAATTACCCGAAAGCTAAAGAATACAGCCAAGAGACAATTACAAGCATGCAAAATATTTTGCAGGTAGTATCCGAAATGCGCAACATCCGAAATACGAAACAAATAGCTCCGAAGGAGGGCTTGAATTTATCAATAAAAAATAATTCGAATACCGATTATCTTTCGTATGCCCTTATTTTAAACAGGTTGGCGAGCATTGAGAATTTGCAATTAGTAAGCAGTGTACCCGAAAATGCAACACAATTTATGTGTGCAAATGATGAGTGTTTTGTAGAGTTAGGCGATGTGGTAGATCCTGCGGTTGAGAAAGAAAAGATGGAAAAGGAGTTGGTATATTTACAAGGCTTTTTAAAATCTGTAGATGCAAAACTTTCTAATGAACGGTTTGTAAGCAATGCAAAAGCAGAGGTAATTGATAATGAGAAAAAGAAAAAAGCAGATGCAGAACAAAAAATTGCCATTATAATTGAGCGATTAAAAAAGATGTAACATGGAATTACTTCCTTTAAATCTTCCGCCATACCCTTTTAAAATATTGGAGAGAGAAGGAAAGTATTTTATTTTTGATACCATTCGTAAAAAAGAATTATTGTTAACTCCCGAGGAGTGGGTAAGGCAGCATTTTGTTCAATATCTCATTCATCAATATAAAATTTCTAAAAACTACATTAGTTTAGAGAAAGGCTTGAAGTTACATGATTTGCAAAAGCGTTGCGACATTTTAGTGTATAATGAAAACGGAATGCCAACTTTGTTGGTAGAATGTAAAGCTCCGAATGTAGCCATTACACAAGAGGTATTTGACCAAGTGGCGAGGTATAATATGGTGTACAAAGTGAAATATGTAGCAGTTACAAATGGCCTAGAACATTACTATTGCGAAATAGACCATGAGTGTGAAACATACAGATTTTTAGAAGAATTAACATTTTAATAAATGACTATAGAAACCATTTTATCGGACATAAAAAAGAGAGCTTTTAAGCCCATTTATTTTTTACATGGTGAAGAAAGTTACTATATAGATTTTATTGCTGATTTACTGGAGAACGTAGTATTAAGCGAAGCAGAGAAAGGCTTTAACCAAACCATACTATATGGTAAAGAGGTTGATATGCTAACGATTATTAGCACTGCAAAACGTTACCCAATGATGTCTGATTTTCAATTAGTAATTGTTAAAGAGGCTCAAAATATTAAGTTTGGTAAAGGTGACTCAAAAGATGCAGACCCATTTGCAAACTATGTGGAGAACCCTTTAAAAAGTACCGTTTTAGTATTTTGCCATAAATATGGTAGTTTAGATAAGCGATTGAAAATTGCAAAGGCAATTGAAAAAAATGGAGTGTTGTTTGAATCTAAAAAATTATATGACAACCAAGTTTCTGAATGGGCTATGAATTTTGTTGGCAGTAAAGGGTTTAAACTCGATACAAAAGCAGGAGCAATGGTTGCAGAATACTTGGGCAACGATTTAAGTAAAGTAGCGAATGAGTTGGGTAAGGTAATGATAAATATGGGCGATCGTAAAACCATTACCATGGATGATATACACAATAATGTAGGCATAAGTAAAGAATACAATACCTTCGAATTTAATACTGCTATAGCTAAACGCGATGTATTAAAAGCAAACAGAATTGTTGATTATTTTGCAGCTAATAAAAAAGAGAATCCTTTGGTGCTAACTATAGGGCAATTAAATACTTATTTCAGTAAAATATTTACGTATTATTATTTAGCCGATAAATCTAAATCAAACGTAGCATCGGCATTAAAAATAAACCCTTACTTTGTACAAGAGTACGAACAAGCTGCAAAAAATTACAACTTCGATAAAACTTGTCAGGTAATATCTTTGTTAAGAGAATACGATTTAAAGTCGAAAGGCGTAGATAGTACAGGTAATACAGACGAAGGGGAGCTACTGAAGGAACTTGTATGGAAAATACTTCATTAGTTCGTATGCTCGTTTGCTCCTAACTCAAATCGTGCTAATTTGTAACTCGTAATTTGTAATTCATAATTCGTAATTTATCATTCAACATGAAGCATTGGCTAGTAAAATCAGAACCCTTTAAGTATTCTTGGGATCAATTTTTAAAAGATAAAAAAACTTTTTGGGACGGGGTAAGAAACTACCAAGCCAGAAATAATTTGAAGGCGATGAAAAAGGGTGATTTGGTTATGTTTTACCATAGCAATGAAGGGAAGCATGTAGTAGGCATTGCGAAGGTTGTAAAGGAGTTTTATCAGGATCCTACTACTTCCGATCCAAACTGGGTGGTAGTTGATTTAGCACCCTTTAAAACGCTTAAAAAACCTGTTACCTTAGAGGATATAAAAGAAGATGATAAATTAAGGAACATTGCCTTAGTGAAACAAGGACGTTTATCTGTAATGCCATTAAACGGTTCTGAGTTTGATCGTATTATTGAAATGAGTGAGGAGTAAACTACTACCTCACCAGGTTTACAATATCAGTTCGTTTAAAGCTTACGTTGTTTTCTCCAATCGCTACGATGTGATACACATAAGCTCCTGGCGTACAATCTTGCCCATCATGTGTACCATCCCATTCGAAATTTGGATCGTAGGAGGTGTATACAATTTGTCCCCATCTATTAAATATTAAAATTTTGAAATTCCTTAAATTTCGTTCGTAAATTCTAAAATTGTCATTTATTCCATCGCCATTTGGTGTAAATATGTTTGGGCTATTTAAATTACTTATTACTTCTAATACAAATCTTTTGTTTACATAACTAATACAGCCTGTTGTTTTATCAGTTACTCTTAACACAATATCATAAGTACCAGCCGAGGTAAATTTATGAATGGGGTTGGTTACAGTGTCTGTTGTGCCATCATTAAAATTCCAAAAATAATCTGCATTAATTTCTGAAGTATTTAAAATTACGAGTGTATCATTTGGAAAAGATAGGGTATCTAAGGGTGCATTTAAAAATTCGAAACCAGCAAATGGATCTTCAAAAACTGTAATGTTACTAAAAATGGTATCTGTGCAAATGCCATTGCTCAGTACATATTTTACTTCATAATTTCCACTAGTATCAAATCTATACAATTGATTTCTTCCGAAAAGTGTATCGCCATTTATAATCCACTCATAGGTTAATGGTTCGGGATTTGAGGTGGTACTTGTAAAGCTTACTTCTAATGGTGCACAACCTTGTGCATTAGTTGGGCTTACAATACTTGCCTGTAAAGGATTGTATATAAAATTGATGGTATCTCTAACTTCACATCCCAAACTACCTGTTTCAATTACGATTAATTGTCCGCTACCAATCCATTGCACAGTAGCAGTATTTGTATTTTGCCCAAGCACAACAGTCCCATTACTTGCGATCCATTGGTAAGTATTTCCAATGTTATTGGTAACACTGTATTGTTGATTAAATGCAGAGGCATTACATACGCTAAGTGTGCCATTAATAGATGGCAATTGCATGCCAACATTGCTAATGTTTTGTTGCAAAATAGTGTCGCAACCATTTACATTTTGTGCAATAAGAGTAATTGTACCTGCACTTGCTGTCCAGTTTACATTTACGCTATTGGTATTATTAACACCTACAATTGTTCCACCAACTACGCTCCAATTATAATTTACTCCGGCAACAATTGGTGTGGTATAAGTTGCAGTAGCATTGCTAACACAAACCACCAAAGGTCCTGTAATAGCAGGTTCTGGCACTTCAACAAAAATATAACGTACGGTATCGTTTATAAAAGTACAACCAGTTTCTTGTGAGGGGCTTAATATTAAATCGAAAAAACCTTGTGCACGTTCGGCAGGAGTAGGGTAGTAAAATGCATTTAACACCGAACTGTCTGGAGAAAAAGTTCCATTGCCAATCCATTTGCCTTCATTAAAACCTAATACTACTCCGTTTAATTGTACGCTGTCTGTTCTAATACACACACTTGTATCTATGCCAGCAAGTGCTGTAATAATGGTATCAACACCAATTACCTCTACCGTATCATAAGTAGGTATACAATCGTTTATGTCTTGTATTCTGATGTAATAAGTTCCCGGACCTACCAATATGTTTGCAGTAGTATCACCAGTACTCCAGAAATATCTAAATGGATTAGCACCTGCTGCATTTGCTATTAATAAAGTTGCTGTATCACCATAACACACATACCTATCTGGCCCTGCAGTGACAGTAGCCGACACAAATAAATTAACATTCATTTCATCAAATTCTGCTAAACAAAGTTGCGAAGCATGGTCGCGTGTACTCAATCGTAAGATTAAAGAACCATTACTAAAATCGGCATTGCTTGGAATATACACAGCATTTAAAGTAGTATCATTTGGTAAAAAAGATCCAGTACCTGTACTGGTCCATATTCCTTTGCTTGCACCTCCACTAATTACACCAGTTAAATTAGCTAAACCACTGTTCGAACAAATATTAATATCGGGGCCTGCAGAAACAAATGGGCGTTCAATAAAATTGATATATACGTTAGATTCAGCAGTATCACAACCTCCATTATTTGTAGATTGTAAGGTGAGTATTAAATTATTGTTTGCAGTATCTGCTGCAGAAAATTGATATTGTGCATTTAAGGTAGAGTTGTTTGGTAGAAAAAATCCGGAGCCATTACTAGACCATATTCCAGAACTACTTCCACCATTTATAAAACCATTTAAATTTACCGAGTTGTTGTTTTTACATACAGTAATTGTATCATCATCACCCATAAAAATTAAAGGAGTAAAAATGATGGTAATAGTATCTTCTTCGGCAATACAAGTACCTAAAGTATTTCCTGTAGTGCGTATAGTTAGCCTTACATTACCGTTTAATTTATCTTGTGCACTAGGTATATAATTTACATTTAAGTCGGTGTTGTTCGGACTAAAACTTCCAGAACCTAAGCTCTGCCAAAGTCCTGTACTTGCACCTTGCGTAATTTGTGAAACTATATTAACACTGTTATCTGTTATACAAGCAAACACAGTATCTAATAAAGTTATAATAGGCGAAGGGCTAAAAGTAATGAGCACAGAATCTGCAACTGCATTACAAAAAGTTAAGCCATGGTCTGTACTAGTTAATCGTAATCGTACATTTCCATTACTTAAGTCTGCAGTGCTTGGTAAATAAATTGGATTGAGCACTGTGTTGTTTGGTGTAAAAATTCCAGTGCCAGTGCTTGTCCAAATTCCTGTGCTTGCACCAGCGCTTATAATTCCGTTCAATTGTACATTTGCATTGTTTGCACAATAAGATTCATCGGTACCTGCATCTACAATTGGTGCTGGTGTAATAGTAGCAAACAAAGTATCACTTACAGCGATACATGTATTATTTGTATTTCCAGTAGAATTTAAAATAAAACGAATTTGCCCGGAAGTTTTATCAGCAACTGAGGGTACATACAATGCATTAAATGTATTGGCATTCGGAATAAATTGCCCAGTGCCATTAGTATTCCAAGTGCCAGTATTTGCGCCACTAAATATTGTTCCGTTTAGTCTAATTGTATCGTTATTAAAACAAACAGAAATATTTTGCCCAGCACTAACTTGTGGCGATGGAGAAATTAGTAAGAGGGTAGAATCTATGGTGTTTAAACATCCACCAATATTTCCAATTGTAAGAGTTAATACCACTCTTTGGTTTAAAGTATCTGTTAAAGATGGTATGTAAAAAGCATTAAGTGTAGTGTTATTAGGAACAAATGTTCCACTACCATTTGTACTCCATAAAATACTTGCTGTAGTGCCTGTAACTGTTGGTTGTAATTGTACTGCAGAGTTATTAGCACAAACACGTATGGTATCAACAAATGTAATTTGTACAGAAGGTAAAATAGTAACCGTAATACTATCTGTAACACCAATACAAGTACCGTTTGAATTACCGGTTGATTGTAAAAATAATTTAATGCTGCCGGTTAATTTATCTGCAGCAGTAAGATTATATATAGCATTTAAACTCGAATCATTAGGGCTAAATGTACCAGTGCCATTGCTTGTCCAACGCCCTGTAATAGCTCCTTGTGAAACATTGCCACTTAAGTTTACGGTATTTACATTAGCGCAAATATTTTGGTTTGCACCTGCATCCACAATTGGTGCAGGAGTTATAGTAACTTGCACAAAATCACTGTCGGAAATACATGTTCCAATGTTTGATGGTACTAAAATAAAAGTAACTACACCATTGCTAATGTCTGTATTACTTGGTGTATAGGTGCTAATTAAGGTATTCGCATTTGGGTTAAATGTTCCTGTACCCGAACTTATCCATGCACCCGTATTACTAGCTCCGCTTATTAAGCCGTTTAAATTTATGATAGGATTATTTGCACAAACACTGGAATTTGCTCCTGCATTTAAAACAGGAGCAGGGCTAATGTTAATAAGCATGGAATCAATTGTGTTTGCACAAGAACCAATTCCACCTGCAGAGTTTAAATAAATTTTTATAGAACTCAAACTTGTATCTGCAGCAGATAAAATATATCGTGCATTAGAATCTGTATTACTAGGCAAGAACGTTCCAGTTCCGGTGCTTGTCCATACTCCATTAGTGGTGGTTACAGTTACGCTTCCGTTTAATTGTACAAAAGGAATATCCGCACATACGCTCTGATTAGGACCTGCATCTACAATAGGTACAGGTGTAAAGTTTAATACAAAAGTATCGGCAACCATGTTACAAGTGCCAGCAGTATTACCTGTGCTTTCTAAAATTATACTAATATTACCAACAATAAAATCTGCGGCACTTGGAGTATAGGTGGTGTTTAAATTTGAACTGTTCGCAAACACACCGGTTCCATTACTAGTTCTCCAAGTGCCTGTGCTTGCGCCTCCGGTAACAGTACCACTTATTGCTACAATAGTCCCACCGCATACAGTTCTGTCTATACCAGCATTTACTACAGGGCTAGGAGTAATGCTAATTTGCATTGTATCACTTACAGCATTACAAAAGTTAAGTGCATGGTCTGTACTTAACAATACAATATTTACACTTCCGGTT
>CALRUR010000027.1:0-21086 GCA_943371425.1 Sphingobacterium thalpophilum | reverse complement strand
AATTAAAGTAAATAAAAGTACTGGAACATAATGCAGTATTTTGCTTTTTAATGGGATGATGTCTTTATAAATGATACCATTTACATAAAAATACAATGTGGGTAAATAAGCAAAACTTAAATTAAATATTATTCTAGGAAAGTTAGAATTTTCTACCCTATCAACAATTAAATTTAAAATCATTTGAAATGATATCAGGAACAGAATTATAGATAGTTGCTGATTAGGATTAACTTGTTTTTTGTTAATTATATATAATATAACTCCATGTGTAATGCACTGGGTTAATAATGTAAAGATTATTATTTCTTTGAGAGAGAAAATCATTTTTTGGGTAAAGATAATCTTAATAATTCTTTATTAACAAAGATAAATATTATGAATATCAAATTCCAAGTTTGTTTCGATATTTTCCTCTATTTAACATATAATACATAATAAAACCCACTATGTTAATATTATGTATAATAATATTTGTTTTTTATGCTTTGGATTCTTTAAATTCGTTAATCTGTCTAAAAACAGGCTTTATTTTGCTAATATATTTATTTTTTTATCCCATTTAGTGTGAATTATTACTTTTCGTTTTTGTATTTATTGCTAATACTAATTGCTCCAATGAAATTATTGTCGCAAACGCCAATTGAATACGAAATCAGTTTTCATCATCAAAATCTAAATAAACCTTATTTAAAGGTAAAAGTAAGTGTTACCTTACCTGAAATTTCAGATTCAAGTTATTGGCACTATTCTAATTCTGTTTGGGGTGAAACCAATTTATTTCAATGTTTAAAAAAAATAAAAGGATCTAATAACAATATTCAATATAGATTTCAAGAAGATAGTAATCGTATTATATTGTATCATAATCAAAGCAAAAAAATTAGTTTTACATATCTTATTCAACAAGATTATCCTGGAGATAGCCTTCATATATTTCATAGGCCAAATATCAAAAATAATTACTTTCATATATTGGGCCAGAGTCTTTTTATAATACCTGAATTTGTATTCAGAAATGACATAGACCCAGAATTAAATGTATCTATTAATTGGATAGGATTCCCTAATACCTATACTTTACATAACTCCTTTGGAAATCAACAAATCCATCAGAAATTTATAACAAAAATTTGGTCTGGATTATTTAATTCCTATTTTATAGGTGGTGATTATAGAATTCATCAATTTAAATATAAACAAAAAAATATTTATCTAGCAATAAGAGGAAATTGGAAAGTTTATACAGACAGCGAACTACTAGTGGAGTTACAAAAAGCTGCATTGAGCCAACGAACATTTTGGAATGACAGCAATTCGAAGGATTTCACTGTATTTATTAGTCCTACAATTTCAAGAAATGATAGTTTGATTGACTATCAAAGTATGAAAGGCTCTAGAATTCTAAATGGCTTTATATTGCTATCTTCTAATAATCCTTTTAATAATTGGAAAAATATTAAATATATTTTTAACCATGAACTTATGCATGAATGGATAGGTGGTATTATTGAAATGAAACATGAAGAACTTAATTACTGGTTTAGTGAAGGATTTACTGATTATTATGCTTGGAAAATACGTTTATATAACGATGATATTAGTTTTGAAGAATGGATCGATTGGTTTAATAGAAAAGTGTTTTGGAATTATTATAAAAGTCCTGTTTACAAAATGCCTAACTATGTAATTAAAGACCATTATTGGGAAAATAACCAAATACAAAAATTGCCATACATTAGAGGAGCAATATTTGCATTTATATTGGATAACCAAATTCTTTTAAATTCAAACTATAATAAGTCGTTAGATGATTTATTAAAGGAACTGTTGCATAAATGCAGCTCCGAAAATATTAAATTTACAGATGAGTTATTTTTGGAATTAGTTGAAAAGTACACACAAAAAGATTTTACCTATCTATTTCAAAAAAATATAATTGTAGGAAATGAAATTGAATTTTCAAATTTAAATTTCATCAATGGAATAAATGTTGATATAGTAGATTCGGTCCCAGTCATTAAAACGAATTTGGACAGCTCTACCTTAAAAAAAATATTTTTAAGAAAAAATTATAATTATTCTAACACAAAGCTAGATAGACAACATTGAAAGTTATACATTTAATTATATGAAAAAGTTTCTATTAATTTTTTGCTATTTTCTAAGCTTTTTAGCTGTAGGTGGCTATTCAAACAAGAGAGTAAATCTGGAAAGCTGTGAATATGCAGTGAAAATATCATCTGATGCCAAGCGGGTAGCTTATATAGAAGCGAGAATTATTCTTACTGATAGTCTATTATATATGTCTGATGAAGGACCTACTCCAGAACGTTGGGATGATTATGTCCAAAATTTAAAAATAAAGACTTTGGATGGTAAAAATATACCAGTAAAAAAAACAGAAAACCATTGGAAGGTTTTGTCGTTTTCTACACAAAAAGTAATATTGACTTATGAGATAATCCTTAAACATGATGAAAGCGAATGGGCTGGAGGTATTGATGGTGTAGCATATGCAAATGAGTGGGGTGTTTTTTATACTGGAAGGTCTCTTTTTATTATGAATGGGAAAAACAGAAATAACATATTGGTCAAATTCTTAATTCCTAATTACTGGAAAGTTTCAACTCCTTGGGTTTTGCAAATATCAAAAACTAATACCTACAAGGTTAAAAATTTAGCCGACTTAACAGAGTCTTTGATATATATAGGTTTACAGAAAGAATTTGAATTAAAAAAAGAAGGACTTGATATACTTTTTGTACTGGGTGGCGATAGTATTATCGCACAAAAAGATAAATTTCAAAGTATTGCGAATCAAATTATGGAATATTATATTTCAAAATTGGGTGGTTTACCTAAACCAAATCCGAAGGAACCGCTCTCTAAAATGTTAGTTGTAATTAATTCGTCAAACGAAGTAGATGGTGAAGTAATAGGTAATCATATCAGCATGTTTATAAATCCGAATGGCGACCAACAAACTCAGTTAGTTGCCTGGTTTATGTTTGCACATGAATTTTTTCACTTATGGAATGGAAAATCAATTCGCTCAGCGGATTCGAGGGACGATTGGTTTAAAGAAGGATTTAGTAATTATTATACATTAAAAGCACTATATTCAGCAGGTTTTGTTAATGATAAAGCCATTGAAAAGTTAATTAGCAGATTATTTTATTCGCGATACATGAATGATCAGGCATTAGGAAAAAAATCCGTTTTAGAGGTTACTGAAGGGTTTGATAAAGATAATCATTGGGGTATGATTTATGGAGGAGGTTTATTTGTTGCAATTTCCCAAGATATAATTATTCGAAAAAATTCTAATAACAATAAAAGCCTAGATGACTTGATGCGCTTTCTTTATCAAGAATATGGGGGGAAAGAAAAATTCTACTCAACAAATGATATTATTTTGGCACTTAATGAATTAACTGGTGAAAACCAACAAGTTTTTTTTAATAAATATATATTCGGTACTGAGATCATTCCAATTCATGAATATTTGCAATTTTTCGGTTTCGATGTTAACATAGAAAACAATACTTTTAGCATGAAACCTAAATCAAACCTAACTGAATTTGAAAAGATATCTATGCAAGGATTTTATGGTAAATAATGTATTCATTGAATATTTATACATATTTGTAATCATAATCATTCTCTCAAAATAGGTTTATGTATTTAAATATTATCGCCTATTTTAACCAAACTAAACTTTTCCATAAAGTCCCTGATTTTAATATCTAAAAAATTATTCTTCAACAAATAAGTCCATCATCATCAAATTAAATGCTTAACTTTATAATATTCTACTTGTTAACAATTTAGAAGTACAAAACCATCAGCAAACTCTGAACCTCACACGAGGTACAAATCTTTATTTAATAACGAAAGCGCAAATTTATTGTGTGCGTTTCTACCTGCCGTTTCTTATTCGTTCAACGTTTCGGTTCATGTTGTGTCTTACAATTTTACGAAAAAAAAAATTCCTAAATACTCCAAGTTTCTGTTTGTGTTTTGCATAAAATTCATCTGGTGTATCAAACAGCCCATAGTCTTGAGTTATCCCTTTGTCCTGTATGTAGGTATTGTTCAAGTTCCACTCAATTGGTGGATTTTCTAAATTCTCAGTATATGCGCCAAAGCCGCAGAAAGTTTTTTTACAATCTTTATTTTTCTCTTGTAACTTAGTTAAATAATCCTTATCAAGTATTACACCTTCTAGGAAATACCAATTTTCGTTTACATAAACTTCTACCCAACTATGAACAATGTTTTTTGGTGAAAATTTATACCAAATACCTGTAATTGCTCCTTTTTGCAACTTTTTGTCAATAGTAAACCCATGTATTCTGTTGGGTACATCTGCTGCTCGTAAAAGTGCCATTAACAATGTTGCTTTTGTGTTACATTGTCCGTAACCGTCTTTTAAAACTTGTGTCGCAGATATATCATCAGATAAATTATAACCAAATTTAATATCATCTCTAACAAAGTTGTAAATTGATTTTATACGTTCAATTGGGTCCAAAGACAGCCACTTCTTACTTTTCACCAAAAATTGAATTGAACTTTCTGTATAGTTTAGAATTGGTGTTTCTTTTAAATAGTTGTTCATATTTTTTAAAAATTAATGGTGTAAATGCATTTATTGATGCCGTTAAAAGCAAAATGCATATTGTAACGCATATTTTTTTGTAATTTAATTACAATGCAAAAATGCGATGAACATGATACTTAAAATTGTATAAACTGGCTAATCCTTGGGTTTAAAGAATTTAGGAGTTACGCCAAATGTTTCAATAAATGTCCTCGTATAGTGCGAACTGTCAGAAAAACCAAATGTATAAGCCGTATCAGTAATTGAGTTATTTGTTAAGTAAGGCAATGATTTTACTACCCTATTCCATAGTTGATAACGTCTAAAATTAAGATTAGTTTTTTCCTTAAACAAATGCAAAAAACGAGTGGAAGATAAATTACAATATTCTGCAACTCTATCTAAACTTAAAACGCAATCAAAATATTTATCCATAAATTCAATAGATTTTATGATTCTATTATCATCTAGATAATTTTCTTGTAAACAAACACATTTGTAATCTGTCAATGTGTTTGAAATTGAATTGCAAAAAACATCAAATGTCATTTTTTTTCTCTCAAATTTATCAAGTAAAGAAATTAGCCCCTTAGATAAATTATCACTTAACCTTAAATATTCAGAATTTCTGTGTTTCAAAAATAATTGATGTCCAACCGCACTTAATGGATTTATAAGAATTGTTAATTGAATGTTGTCGCAAATTAACTTATGATCTACTTTAGAATTCAAGAAAAATGCACTTCCAGAAATATTGGTTTCGTTATTGATTGACAAGACTAAGTTTGGTTTTGTCGACAAACTAATTTGCAAAGCGTAATGGCTGTGAAATTTATTATCTCTTAGTTGACCTATAAAAAGTCCATAATTTTTATCAAAAAAAAACATATTATCTATTTATATATTTATATGTCAATAAAGCCTATATTAACCGCTATAGTTCGGTCATAATTGTAACCTAATTACATTTTCTTAGTTTTTATTTATTCTCTACTATTTTTCGTAAATAATCTTAATTAATTCTAAATAATTATCGGCACATGCTAATTAAATTATAAGATCATTTAAATTCAAAGTTAAATTAATATAGGAAATTCATAACATTTCTTCAATCAATTATACAGATTTTAATTTCCCGATTCTTAATCAATTAGCTAAGGTTCATTAAACTCGACAATGAGTATTAAAAACAATTGAATACTGCAATATTATAATAAAGCTCAATTTACTAATTGTTTGATGTTTCATTATGATTTAAAATATTCCAAATTAGTTTCGCGGATATAGTGCAAAGCCTATTTGAATTACCAAAGCTGAGTTTTAATGTTGTCCTCCTGCATTTTTCTATATCAACGTTAACATCTGCACTTTTCATCCTACTTTTTCATAGAAAATTTATTTTTAAGTTCTTCGGCACGCTTTCTTACTGCCAAATAATTTGGGTCTAATTCAATAGCTTTATTTAAATATGAAATTGCAACAGTTCTGTACTTTTTTGACTGATGTTGCATAGCCCACGCCCAATAAGTAAAACTCATTATTTTTGCTGTTGCATAATTGGAATCAGCTTCGTATTTTTTTATGATACTTTCAAAGTCTTTTTTAGCATAAGCCTTTTTTTTAAACATAAACCAAGGTAGATTTTCAGAAACATTGCCCCTCATAAATTCTGGAGCATACGATACAAAGGCATAATTGGTTACGGCTTCATTAAAAATTGTAAAGGCTTGCCTTAAATAACTTAGTTTCCTTGTTTCTCCCGATAACAATGAAAGGGAGGATGCTTTGTAGGAAAGTACAATTGGTTTAAAACCATCTGCGTCGTTATTTAATTTAGCCAAAACTGCATTTAACATATTTAAAGCCTTTTGAGAATATCCTTTGTAAACCTTGTTGAAAAAACCAAAATTTAAGGCCACTTCGTGGTAAATAATGCCTAAGCGTATTTGGTTGACGATACTACTGTCTTGTTGATACTCCTTTTCAACTTCAATCAAATGTAATTTAAGGTATGTTGTGTCAATGATTTCAATCACATCTTCCAATTTTGCTTGAGCATCTTTAAGTGTCATTGCTTTTGTTTGTGCTTTTGAGTTAAAATAAAAACCCATTAATATAAGTAGTCCTACTATTTTATTTTTCATATTCTTAATTTATTAAATTACAATGTTTCATAAAAAATTTTGCTGATTTAAGCTGTAAGTTCTATTCTTACATAGCAATTTAATAAATATTTAATTCTTTATTTTTATTATTTAATTATTCTTCCATCTCTTTTTTCTTGTTGTTTTATTTTCATGTACAATTTCTTGTTTGAGTAAATTTATACTAGAATGAGGTCTTCCTTTGTTATAAACTGCAAATACTGGTCTAATTGACCAATGTTTTCATTGGCGAATATTTTATTTTCTGCTGTAATCTTTATGCTCTGATTTATTCATTAATTCTCATTTTTTATACACGGTTCTTCAACCTCTTTTTTATTCTACTTTTATTAAATTAAATGAGTATCTAGTTTTATTCTTAGCATTTCAGAAATCAATTAAAATAGATTTTATTAGCTATGCAAGTAGTCTAATTGAACCGGAATGAGGTTGCCAATATGGACTAGAGATAGGTAATTAGATAATATGGGCATAGCGTGGTGAATTTGAAAGTATTTCGCACCTGTTTCCACAAAAACTGGCCACTCATCTTCTTCCTCAATAGGAGTAGGTGTTGGTATAGTTTTAGGATCTTTATTATACCCTAATTAGAAACATAATACTACTAAAATTATTACCAATAATATTCTTTTCACAAACCATTGTTTATTTTAAGTTACATACACAAAATAGTTTTGTAATTTATTACCGTTGTAACTTCATTAAAGATGTAAAAGTATAGGAGCATTTTAACAATATCAATACGTTGAAACACTTATTTTCCAAAAATATTATTTTGAAAACAAATGCATTCATAATTGATGGTTCATTGAGGTTTAATGATGTATAAAAAATTTCTTATATTGATGCCCAAATCAATTTAACACTTGACTCTCGAAGAACTCTACCACGAATACAGTAAAATGGTTTACAATCTTGCCCTTCAATACCTGCAAAACATTGAAGAGGCGGAAGAAATTTGTCAGGATGTATTTGTTTCTGCTCATCAACATTTAGCTAAATTCAACCAAGAATCCTCCTACTCTACCTGGTTATATCGTATAACCATAAACAAATGCCTCGACCATTTAAAGGCAAAAAAACGACTCAAACGTTTTGCATTTATACAATCTATTTTTATTGGCAATAGTAATTCGCTTGCTTTTGAAGGCGCCGAACTCAACCACCCAGGCATACAACTAGAGCATAAACAAGAGCTCAGCCTAATTTTTAAAGCCATTAATAACTTAAATGAACAACAAAAAACAGCCATTATTTTGCATAAAATTGAAGGGCTATCACAAGCAGAAATAGCCGATATAATGGGAATTAGCCGCAAAGCCGTAGAATCTTTAGTCCAAAGAGCTAAACAAAATTTAAAAAATTTATTAATTAAAGAAGGAATTCAAGTTTAACATCGTCTATATACATACAACATATGAAAGAGAAATTAGACATCTTACAAAACATACAAAAAGTAGAAAGCCCTGCCTTTTTATATCCAAAAATTATAGAAAAAATTAGGCGAAAAAATCTCAATACCATCAGTTACAAAGAAGCCTTTAGTTTAGCTATTGCATGTGTAATAGTGGTGATATTAAACATCGGGATTATAAGCATGGTGCAAAAAAACAATCGCCCAAAAGAGTCGGAAATTGCTAGCCTAGCCAAAGGCATGCAATTATTTAATGACAATAATTTATACTAAGTTGATATGGAAAAGAAACGATTTTATTACCTCATCATACTTTTATTAATAGCCACAAATGTTGTGTTATTAGCAATGTTGCTTCGTACAAATACCTTTACTGCTTTACACAAAAATGATCCATCGGGAGGCAAAGGACCACGTAAAATAATTATCGAACGATTAAAATTTAATGAAGCACAAATTGTTTCGTATGATGAGTTAATTCGTTGGCATCGTAAAAATATTAAGGAGCAAGACGAACAAATACGCGAATTAAAAAAAGAACTTTATAGTGATCTTCAAGTAAATGCAAATACAAAAGATTCTTTATTAAACTTAATAACGCAACATCAAATTAAAATAGAAAAAATACACTTGCAACATTTTATGGATATACAATCTGTATGCAATGCCGAACAGCGAGTTTATTTTGATTCGCTAAAACAAGAGTTTGCGAGTTTATTTGGGAGGAAAAAACAATAAATACCATATAGAAAACAATTCGGCATTTTTCAATGCCGAATTATCAATTAATAATCTTTCTTAGCTTTCTTTTCTGCTTTAGCTAATTTTTTTTCTTTCGGAGTTAACGCAGGCGCTTTTTTCGCTTCCTTTTTTACGCTTTTTTCTTTAGCCATGGTTCGTATGTTTAAATGTTTGAATTAAATATAGGGCAATATTTCGAATTTTATACAAATATTGGGGTTAATTATTATTAAATTTGATATACAAGCAATTCTTGTTAACCCATCCTTAAATTTTTTCGATATGAAAAAGTTTCCCCTATTATGTACGATTCTATTAATGCAAATAGGCGTGCAAGCTACCAACCATTACGTAAGCGCACTTACAGGTAATAATGCTAACAATGGCTCTAAAGCCAGCCCGTACAAAACCATAACAAAGGCATTAAGTGTTGCACAAACTACAGACAGTATTTTAGTTGAGCCTGGTTTTTATTCGGTAAACATTGGAGAAGTGTTTCCACTTATAATGGTTTCTGGAGTAAAACTAGTGGGCATAAAGGGGGCTTATGTAACTAAAATAGATGCCACCACATCGTCTAAAAATGTGATGGTATTAAATGGATGTAATGCAAATACATTGGTTAGAGGGTTTAGCATACAAGGCGGTTATGTGCAAGGTGATGTTACCTTGTTTAACCACAAAGCCTTTGGTGCTGGGGTACGTTTTATAAATTCAGATTCCTCTGTTTTTGAACGAAATATTGTTACAGAAAATTATTGTGCAGGTTACCAAGGGGCAATAAGTGGTACTAATACTATTGGTGGCGATGCAGAAGGAGCTGGTATTTTCATAGAAGAAAATTGCAATAGCACCATCAGAAATTGTGTAATTGCTTATAACTATTCTCTCGGCGGACCAGGCAGAGGATATGGTGGGGGATTTTCTGGCGACCCTACCCCAGGCGGCAAAGCAAGAGGTGCAGGCATGTTGGGCAACTCCGGAAAAATATATCACAATACATTTTACAAAAATATTGCTCGTGGTGGACCCGGTGGGGTAACCAACTCTTCCGGCTCTTCTAATTTGGGTAATGGAGGCGAAGCAAGAGGCGGTGCAGTTTATGTTTACAGCTCTCAAGCCATTTTTGAAAATAACATGTTTTTAGAAAATGCCGCCATTGGCGGTTTACCTGGCTCTGTTTCTCAAAATGGTGTAGGCGATTATGGTGCGGTGTATGCATTTTTAGGTTTCTCTCATAATTTATATTTCAATAATAAAGCCAGTACACAAAACGACAATGGCTTTACTGGCACCGATTTTATTGTAGGTACCGACCCATACATACACTCACCGGTAAATTACCACCTACAAAGCAACTCGGTAGTAATAGGTTTAGGGAAAGCAGGAACAGGGGTAACAACTGATTTTGATGGTGCAAGCAGAGTAACCCAGCCTACTATTGGTGCTTACGAAATGAAACCCTCTACGCCAACAGAAATATCGGCAAAAATTAATTTAAGCCCTGGGATTGTTATGTTCGATAATACTAATGTAAGCATGTTATTAAAAGACATTAACAGTTCCCCAGATAAAAATATACGAGTACATTATTTTGAAAAAGGCAGAACCGGTAAAATTAACAACACACTAGCCTCTGAGTTTTATTGGAGTTTAAGCACCAATATGGATACGTTTTTTTGTGATGTAACTTTTGATTATAGCAGCATCAAGAATTTAAAACTAGATACCAATAGTATTAAACTGTACACTCGATTAGGTGCAAATACCGAGTGGCAGGAACTTAGTACAGCAGTGCGTGTAGGCAAAACCATTAAAGCAATTGATGTACACAACTTTTCTGAATTCGGATTAGGAAGCGGCGATACAGTGTTAATTGGCATAAACACTCTTAGCAATACAAAAACCAGCCCATTTACACTCTACCCCAACCCAAGCAATGGTGCTACCAATATTTCTTACCATACTAGCCACGAGGCCATTTTAAACGTTTATAATTATTTAGGCCAAAAAGAAATGCAATTAAACTTAGTAGCAACTCAGCAGGGCTTGCAAGAATTAACATTGCCAAAAGGTTTGTACATAGTGGAGATGATTTATCAACAAAAAAGCGAAAAACAGAAATTAATTGTGAATTAATTTTTTATTTATTGCATTTAGAGTACTCTAAAGGGGTATTCTTAAAAAAAATTAGGTTGATAAGTTTATTAAGCATACCTTTGAAGCTTACAAATATTACAATGCAAGGAAAAGTTAAATTTTTTAATAACTCAAAAGGTTTTGGGTTTATTACACCATCAGATTCAAGCGAAGATATCTTCGTTCACACTTCAGGATTAATTGATGAGATCCGCGAAAACGACGAAGTAACATTCGAAGTTGAAAGAGGTAAAAAAGGCATGAACGCAGTTCGTGTTGAAGTAGTAAGATAATATATTTAAACAAATATAAAGATCTAAAAAAGCTCTCTCGTGAAAACGGGGGAGCTTTTTTGTTATACATTGATTTTAAAATATTTATCTTAGTATATCCTTAAAATTACTGATATGAAAACGCTATTTAAAACTGCAATTCTTGCATGCATAAGCATTAATAGCCTCGCCCAAGTTCCTGTGTTACCAGATTTCCCGGTGAGCCAAAATCTTGGTCAAGAAATATTTTACCCTTCTGTAGCAGTAGCACCAGATGGAAGATTTGGGTTTGCTTGGGGCGATGATAGAAATGGTGTAAACGGTACGGGTGATGGGCGCGGAAGAATATACTCTCAACTATTTAATACAAATGGTGCAGCGGCTACCAATACCAATTCGTACACAGACAACATTCAGTACAATTCTACGTATGATAATTTTTCGATTTTAAGAAGTTCTTGTGCTTTTTTACCAAACAGCACTTTTATTGTGGCTTGGCATGTAGGTGGATATACTTTTATAGGTTCGCGTAATGATGATATTTACTATTCGGCATTTAACACACAAGCACAAAAAATTGTGGGAGGTGTACAACTTAATGTAATGAGCGGTGGTGGCACCAACCCATATGCTACTCGACCGCAACTAGTAGTTATACCGCCAAGTCAGTTTGGCGCAGTGTACGAGTACGATAATTTTAACGGCAGCGAAATAGCAGTAACTACTGTTGATGCTACCAATGGAAATGTAATTGGTGGCGCTAATGTAATAAGCGATTCTAAAACCAGTGCACGCGTATACCCTAGTGCAGCAAGCAACGGTAGCCATACAGTTTGTGTATGGACGGATGCTAGGGCCGATAATTTTGGCGATATATACATGCAACGTTTTGTAAATGGTGCACCGGCAGGAGTTAATACTAAAGTAAACGACAATGTAAATACTGGCACTTATAATCAATGGTGCAGAGTAAGCATGAATGCCGACGGAAAAATTGTAGTGATTTGGTTAGACACAAGAAGTTCACCAGGTGGAGATATTTATGCGCAACACTACGATGCAACTGGGCAGAAAATTGGACTTAACACTAAACTTACCAATAGCAATACCATTTTGCATGCAGCTATGCCAGGCTTAAGTTTATTGAATAATAAATACGCAATTACATGGGCCGATTCTATACCCGGCAAATCTTTTACCTGCAAAGCAAGGTATTTTAATTTTGGAGGCACTCCTATTACAGATGTGTTCGAACTTAGTAATGCGGGCAATAATTTCTACTCTTATTACCCCGATGTTGCTATTACCAATTCGTTGGCTTTTTTTACCTGGGACGACAGACGAGAAACTGCAAAAGGAAGAGTGTATGGGAAAGTATTAACGATGGGTGGAAGTTCTGTTGGCATTCAGAAAGAGCAAGTAACTGCACTTAATGTGTACCCAAACCCAGCAAACGAAACCCTTTGGATAGCTAATTACGTATATAGTACAAATAACCTTGCTAACATATATTCAATTGATGGAAGGCATATAGTTGATAAAGAAATTTTAAATGATAAAATTGATATTAAAGAGTTAGACAATGGATTGTACATACTTAAAACCACCCAAGGAATTTGTAGGTTTTACAAATCGAACTAACAGTAGAATTGCAACTTTGAGTTAAAAACATATAAGCAATTTGAAATTTGGCATTTTGAAAAAAGCTATATTTGAAAAAATAAAATCAGATTTAAAAAATCAAGATTTACATTAGCAGACATTTACCAATACATGGAAAAATTAATCCCCAAGAATGAAGCCGAGAGATTAGCCGCATTAAAATCATACCACTTATTAGATACCATTGCAGAAGAAGAGTACGACAGAATAACACGCTTAGCTTCTATTATTTGTGAAGTGCCCATTTCAACCATAACCTTAATTGACGAAAACAGGCAATGGTTTAAATCGAGGGTTGGAATTGAGGATACAGAAACTGCACGTGAAATTTCTTTTTGCCAACATGCCATTTTAGATACAAATTTATTTACGATACCCGATGCACAAAAGGATGATCGTTTTAAACACAATCCATTAGTAACCTCAGATCCGCACATACGTTTTTATGCTGGTTACCCATTAATAGACCCCAACGGAAATGCACTAGGTACAATTTGTATAATAGACCGCAAGCCCAGAGAATTAAGTAAGAGCCAAGAGGAAGCTTTAAAAATATTGTCGGAAGAAATAATGGCGCTTATTATAAATAGACGAAGAAATTATGAACTCAATAATTTTGAAAAACTATTTAATTTCTCGAGCGATTTAGTTTGTATTGCAGGAGTTGATGGATACTTCAAAAAAATAAATCCGGCATTTGCCAATAAACTCGGATTCGATGAGGAATACTTAATAAATACTCCATTTATAGAAATGGTGCACCCCGATGATTTTGAAAATACACTAAAAGAAATAAAAGATTTATCTGAAGGAAAAGCAACCATCAATTTTAAAAATAGATTTAAAACCAATAAAGGAAATTATATTTATTTAGAATGGGTTGCCTCGCCTGAAAAAGAAACAGGTTTGCTGTTTGCAATAGCTCGCGATATTACTTCAGAAAAATTAAAAGAAGATAGAATTATACAGAGTGAAGCAAAGTTTCGTGCATTTTTTGAAAACTCACAAGGCTTAATGTGTACGCATGATGCAGAAGGAAATTTTTTAACTGTAAACACATCTGGTGCCTCTTTAATTGGATATACAGTAGAAGAATTATTACAGAAAAATTTAAAAGATATAATTCCGAAACACTTACACCTAGAATTAACACTTTACCTAAAAGAAGTAACTACTGTAGGTAAATCTAGTGGCAAAATGATTACGATACACAAAGATGGAAGTCCGCGCATTTGGATGTACAGTAATGTATTGGAAGAAAATGAAAATGGACAAAAATATGTAATCGGAAATTCGATAGATATTACCGATTTACATTACCTCGAATTAGATTTAGCAAAATCACGAAAATTATTAGATGATGTGTTAAAGTCGGCGGTAGAAGTAAGTATTATAGCTACAGATATTAATGGAACCATTACTTTATTTAATGCAGGTGCAGAAGAAATACTAGGTTACCAAGCATCGGAAGTAGTAGGCAAAACGAGCCCTATTATTATACACGACGAGCAAGAGATTATATGTTATGCAAACGAACTATCAAAAAAATATAATATAAATATTTCAGGGTTCGATGTGTTTACCTATGAAGCAACACTAAATGGCTCTAACCAAAAAGAATGGACCTATAAACGAAAAGATGGAAGTAAGATTTTAGTTTCGCTGGTAGTATCACCTATTTACGATGTAAATGAAACAATTATTGGATACCTAGGAATTGCGAACGACATAACAGAGGAGCGTAAGCAATTGGATGAGCTAGAGAAAGCCAAAGCATTAGCAGAGCAGGCAAGTATTGCAAAATCTGAGTTCTTAGCCAATATGAGTCATGAAATACGTACTCCACTTAACGGTGTAATTGGCTTTACCGATTTAGTATTAAAAACAAATTTGAACGAAACACAAGAGCAATACATTTCTATTGTGAACCAATCGGCAAATTCATTACTAGGTATAATAAATGATATTTTAGATTTCTCGAAAATTGAAGCAGGCAAATTAGAACTTGATGTTGAACGTACCGATTTGTTTGAAGTAGCTAGCCAAGCTACAGATATTATAACGTATCAAGCACATAGCAAAGGGCTAGAAGTTTTACTAAACGTATCCACTTCGCTCCCACGTTTTGTGTATACAGATAACATCCGCTTAAAACAAATTATTGTAAACCTATTAGGCAATGCAGTTAAATTTACGGAGCGTGGTGAAATTGAATTAAAAATAAATGCATTAGAAAAAATCGACGAAAATAATATTCGATTTAGAATACAAGTAAAAGATACTGGTATTGGAATACATCCGGATAAACTAGAGAAAATTTTTGAAGCCTTTGCACAAGAAGATAGTTCTACCACCAAAAAGTATGGAGGTACTGGTTTGGGCCTTACCATTTCTAATAAATTATTAGGCTTAATGGGCTCAAGGCTTCAGCTGCAAAGTGTTTTAGGAGAAGGCAGTACTTTTTATTTTGATATTACACTTAAAGTTGAATACGCCGATTCGGAAGTGTGGGATACTGTTACAGAAATAAAAAACGTATTAATTGTTGATGATAATTTAAACAATAGAATGATTTTGCGACAAATGTTGTCGCTCAATAAAATTACTTCAACAGAAGCGGCAAATGGAATTGAAGCCATTAAAATTTTATCAGAAAAAAATAATTTTGATGTAATTATAATGGATTACCATATGCCTTATATGGATGGATTAGAAACCATCAAAAAAATTAGAGATAATTTCCAGACTTCAGAACACTTACAACCCATCATTTTATTATACAGCTCGTCTGACGATGATAAGATTCTAAAAGCTTGCGAAGAGTACAAAGTAAATTACAGATTGGTAAAACCAATTAAAATGAATGATTTGTACCAAGCTTTTTATAATTTAAATGCAAAAAATGGTAAGAAAAAAACAGAGAGCGAAGCAGAAAAAACCTTAAACATTAGTAACCCAAAAATATTAGTGGCCGAAGACAATTCGGTAAACATGTTGCTTAGCAAAACGCTTATAAAGAAAGCTATTCCGAATGCCTTAATAATAGAAGCTAAAAACGGGCAAGAAGCAATAGATAAGTACCAAGCAGAATTTCCGGCATTAATATTTATGGACATACAAATGCCATTAATGAACGGCTACGAAGCCACTGAAGCTATACGAGCATTGGGTTTACCAACACACACCCCTATTATTGCCTTAACGGCAGGAAACGTAAAAGGCGAAAAAGAAAAATGTATTGAATTGGGAATGGATGATTTTATTGTTAAACCCATTACCCAAGCCTCTATTTATGAGGTGTTAAAAAAATGGTTAATTATTACAGAGGATAAAGCAGATTTAATTGGCATGAACGAAGAAGAACGAGTACATTTTAATAAAAATACCATTCGCAATTTGGTAGATCATAATGAAGAGATGGTAGAAGAATTGCTTACCCAATTAAACATCGAGCTCAACAATTACAAAATCGAAATTAATCAACAATTAAAAAACACCGACATCCAAACCTGTAAAAATATAGGGCATAAAGTGTACGGAATGGCAAGTTCCATAGGAATGGAAGTATTAGCAGACATGGCAAAGGAAATTGAAATTTTGGAACTCAACCCAACGCAAATGAAAGAACGCTTATTGGAGCTAAATGCAGAGTTTGAGTTGCTATTAAACCTGATATGAATTATAAATTATGAATTATGAATTATGAATGAAGCAATTTAGTCACCATAGTGCTTCATTCATAATTCATAATTCATAATTCAAACAAATACTCCATTTGATGTATTGCCGTCCTATTTCATCTTCACCATCTTTATCAAAAAAATATAAAGATGAAAAAAATAAAAATTTTATGGATAATGGTGGGTGTATTGTTGGCATTACAAACAACTGCACAAACGGTAGATGCACCTTTTAACATTAGTGCAGGTATTGGTACCGCCAGTTTAGGAAACACCATGGTAAGTAACTTCAACATTTTCGACCCTGCCATTACTGTTAAAACAGAGGAATACATTGGATACAGCTTACATTTTGATTATGCAATGGGCTCTGTTATTAGCTTTGGAGGGTCTTTTAACTTTAATAAAGCAAGCTTAGTATTAAATGAAAACTTAGCTAACCAAACTACCTATAACGGAACGGGGGTAGCAATTGGAGCCAGAATGTTGTTTCATTTATTGGGTAGAAAAACGAAAGCAATAGACCCTTACTTAGGTACCGGGTTTAGTTTGTTAATATGGAGTTATGAAAGCCCAGAGGTAATTCTAGCAAACAACAACGGAAATCAGCTCAATGCCATTGTGCCCTTTACTTTTGGCTGTAGGTATTATATAAATGATCATTTTGGTGTGGGTACAGAGTTTTCAACAAACAGAACGAGCCGAATTAATTTGGGCTTAAACTTTAAGTTTTAATTGAATTGTGAATTGTAAACAAAAAACGTAATTTCGCTGCATCAAAAAATAAACAGATGAGCGTATTAGTAAATAAAGATTCTAAGGTAATAGTACAAGGTTTTACAGGCAGCGAAGGTTCATTCCACGCAGGTCAGATGATTGAATATGGAACGAATGTGGTAGGTGGAGTTACCCCAGGTAAAGGTGGTAGCATGCATTTAGATCGTCCTGTGTTTAACACAGTTGCTGATGCAGTAAGCCAAACCAGTGCTAACGTTTCTATTATATTCGTACCTCCAGCATTCGCAGCCGACGCTATTATGGAAGCAGCAGAAGCAGGTATTAAAGTAATTATTTGTATTACAGAAGGTATTCCTACGAAGGATATGATCCAGGTTAAAGAATACTTAAGCGATAAAGATTGCCGATTAATCGGGCCAAATTGCCCAGGGGTAATGACGGCTGGTGAGGCGAAAGTAGGTATAATGCCAGGTTTCATTTTCAAACCAGGAAGAGTAGGCATCGTTTCAAAATCAGGAACCTTAACTTACGAGGCAGTTGACCAATGTACTAGACTAGGCTTAGGCCAATCTACTGCAATTGGAATTGGTGGCGACCCTATTATTGGAACAACCACTAAAGAAGCGGTAGAATTATTAATGAATGACCCAGAAACCGATGGTATTATTATGATCGGTGAAATTGGTGGTGGCATGGAAGCAGAAGCTGCACATTGGATTAAAGCGAATGGTAAAAAGCCAGTTGTTGGATTCATTGCAGGGCAAACAGCGCCAGCAGGACGTAGAATGGGGCACGCAGGTGCAATTGTAGGTGGAGCAGATGATACTGCTGCTGCTAAAATGAAAATCATGCGCGAGTGTGGTATTCGTGTAGTAGAATCGCCTGCACAAATTGGTGTGGCAATGCAAGAAGAATTGAAAAAAGCAGGATTAATTAGCTAGTGTGCTAATTAGCTAATGTGCTAATGGAGGGTCCTTTGTGCAACAAGGGACCTTTTTATTTAGAGGAGATGCAGAGGCGCGGAGAGCAAGGAGCAGGGAGCGGGGAGCACTGAGCTGGGAGCACTGATTTGCTAATAACTCAATAACCTAATAACTAATTAACCAACAATAAAACTAATTCCCGAAATTCGTAATTCATAATTCGTAATTCATAATTCGTAATTCATAATTCATCATGCGTTATTTCCTCCAGCTTTCCTACTCCGGCACAAACTACCACGGTTGGCAAATACAGCCGAACGCCATTAGTGTGCAAGAGGTGTTAGATAAAGCGCTTAGTACGCTTTGTGGGGAGCCGGTGTATTCCTTAGGTTGCGGACGTACAGATGCAGGAGTGCATGCCCGCGATTTTTATGCGCATTTTGATACTCAAAAAGTATTGAGCCAAGCGCTCATAACTAATTTGAATGGAATTTTACCAAAAGATATATCCGCCAAACGTTTTATAGAAGTTGCGCCAGCCGCACATGCCCGTTTTGATGCAACCAGCAGGTCGTACCAATACCTCATGCATTTTAACAAAGATCCTTTCAAAGAAAACTTAAGCTATTACTTTAATTTCCAACGCAAACCCGATTATATATTAATGAACGAAGGCGCCAAAATACTGATGGAATATGAAGATTTTGCCTGTTTTAGCAAAGCCAATACCGATGTTTTTACTACCATTTGCAAAATCACAGAAGCCAAATGGGAATTACAAACAGACGGCTCCTTGGTGTTTCATATCGCCGCCAATCGCTTTTTACGCAACATGGTGCGCGCCATTGTAGGTACACTTATCGATTTTGGCATTGGCAAAATTAATGAACAAGATCTCCGTCAAATTATTCTGAATAAAAATCGCTCGCTCGCAGGAACATCTGTTCCCGGAAATGGTTTATATTTAACGAACATTCAATATCCATATATAAACGAATAGCGTTATGAGCAGTGTGAGCGGTAAAGCCATAGACAGTAGATTACTTAGAAGAATATATAAATACCTAGCACCTTATAAAAAGGTGTTCTTTATTAGTGTCTTGCTCACAATTCTATTGGCAATAATTGCGCCTGTTCGCCCATACATGGTGCAGTATACCATAGATCATTACATATTAGAGCAAGACCAGCAAGGTTTACTATACATGGTGGTGCTTATGTTTATTATGCTCGGCATACAAACCCTCGTACAGTATTACCATACCGTTCTAACCAATTGGTTGGGCCAATCGGCCATACTCGATTTGCGCAAACTAGTATTCTCTCATTTACTTAGCTTACGCTTAAAATATTTCGACCATACCCCTATCGGTACTTTGGTTACCCGTGCTGTGTCCGATTTAGAAACCATTGCCGATGTATTCTCCGAAGGTATCATTGTTATAATTGGCGACATTTTGCAAATAGTAGTAATTGTTGGAGTAATGCTTTATGTTGATTGGCGCTTAACACTTATTAGTTTAGCTACCATCCCATTCTTACTCATTGCAACCTATATCTTTAAAGAGCGAACAAAAAAAGCTTTTCAAGACGTACGAATTGAGGTGGCCAAACTCAATACTTTTTTACAAGAACACATTAGCGGCATGCGCATCACCCAATTATTTGTACGTGAAGATGCTGAGATGGAAAAATTCAAAAACATTAATCGCCGTCACCGTAAGGCACACATAAAATCGGTTTGGTATTATTCTATTTTCTTCCCGGTAGTAGAGTTAATGTCGGCAACCAGTGTAGGTTTATTAGTATGGTACGGATTTAAAGAAGTGCTCGATGGTAGTTTGAGTTTAGGGGTAATTGTTTCTTTTATGATGTACCTGAACATGCTCTTCCGCCCTATCCGCGAATTGGCCGATAAGTTTAATACTTTACAAATGGGAATGGTAAGTTCCGAACGTATTTTTAACGTGCTCGATACAAATGAGCAAACTCCAAACACTGGCACCATAAAAGATATTCATATAAATGGTAAAATTGAATTTGAGAAAGTAAGTTTCGCTTATAATGATGATAAGTTTGTTCTCCATAATATTTCTTTTGAAGTGGAGGCAGGCAAAACCCTTGCTATTGTTGGAGCTACAGGTGCAGGTAAAAGTAGCATCATCAATTTATTAAATAGATTTTACGAAATTAATGAAGGTGTAATAAAAGTAGATGGTGTAGATGTACGCAATTATGAATTATCTTTTTTACGATCGCAAATAGCCACCGTATTGCAAGATGTGTTTTTGTTTTCGGATACTATTGAAGAAAACATCCGCATGAAAAATAAAGATATTACACGTGAAGAAATTATTGATGCAGCCAAACAAGTGGGCGCGCATAACTTCATCATGAATTTACCAGGCGGGTATGAGTATAATGTGATGGAACGTGGCGCCACTTTATCTGTTGGTCAAGCGCAACTTATATCCTTCATTAGAGCATTAGTTTTTAATCCACGCATTTTAGTACTCGACGAAGCAACGTCGTCTGTTGATACCGAAACAGAATTGCTCATACAAAAGGCCATCCAAAAACTAATGAAAGGCCGCACATCTATTGTTATCGCACACCGCCTCTCTACCATCCAAAACGCAGATCAAATAATGGTGTTAGATAAAGGAGAGATTGTTGAAAAAGGAAGTCATCAGGAACTACTGAAACTTGATGGAGCTTATAAAAGGCTTTATGACTTGCAGTATGA
>CALRUR010000026.1:0-27473 GCA_943371425.1 Sphingobacterium thalpophilum | reverse complement strand
ATGGCAGGTTCCAATTTTGTTGATTACGTAAAGATTTGCTGCCGTTCGGGAGCAGGTGGGGCAGGATCGATGCATTTGCATCGCGACAAAAAAACGGCTATGGGAGGTCCTGATGGCGGCGATGGCGGACGCGGTGGACACATCATTTTACGAGGCAACAAACAATTCTGGACCTTATTGCATTTAAAATACCGTAAACATGTAATTGCAGAAGCCGGTGTAAACGGACAAGGCGGTTTGCGTTCGGGCAAACAAGGCGAAGATGAAATACTAGAAGTTCCATTAGGAACCATTGCCCGTGATGCCGAAACAGGTGAAATTGAATTTGAAATTACAGAAGACGGACAAGAGAGAATAATTTTACCAGGAGGAAGAGGTGGCCAAGGTAACTGGCATTTTAGAACTTCTACCAACCAAACCCCACGTTACGCACAACCTGGTGAAGAGGGTAAAGAATCTTGGAAAATTTTAGAATTGAAAATATTAGCCGACGTAGGTTTAGTTGGCTTCCCAAATGCAGGTAAATCAACTTTACTATCAGTATTAAGCGCTGCGAAACCAGAAATTGCCGATTATCCATTTACTACCCTAGTACCGAATTTAGGAATTGTATCTTACCGCGATAACAAATCGTTTGTAATGGCCGATATCCCAGGAATTATAGAGGGAGCATCTCAAGGCAAAGGATTAGGTATTCGCTTTTTGCGCCACATAGAAAGAAATGCAGTGCTACTATTTATGGTACCTGCAGATAGCAAAGGTATACATCAAGAGTATAAAATTTTGCTAAAAGAATTGGAGCTGTATAATCCCGAACTACTTTATAAACCAAGGATGTTAGCCATCACCAAATCTGATATGCTCGATGAAGAATTGATGAATGAAATTAAACTCGATTTACCTAACATCCCTTATACCTTTATCTCCTCTGTAGCACAAATGGGTTTATTGAACCTAAAAGACATGCTTTGGAAGGAAATCAATAGCCAAAACGAAAGTTAAAAATAATTGTAACCTTTCAGGAGTTCATTACGTAGTAGAAAATGCATAATGAACGAAAAACATCAACCAACCCGTACCAACAGAATTCTAATTGTTGAAGACGACGATATTAGTCAGTTTTTAATAAACAAGATGATGACCGATTTAGGTTACCATACATACATTGTATCTAATGGCATTGAGGCCTTAGAAGTATTAGAATCAGAGCAATTCGAACTTATTTTAATGGATATTGAGATGCCAATTATTAGTGGCTATGAAACTACTCGAAGAATAAGAGCGAGTAATATTACACAATTGAGTCAAATTCCCATCATTGGAATATCTGCAAACCCCTTAGAAAATGATGCCGAACCATTCATAGAGAAGGGAATGAATGATTATATATCCAAGCCTATCCACGAATTGGAATTGAAGCAAAAGCTTGATAAACAGCTAATAAAATAGTTTTTTAAAAAATATTTTCTTTTTATTGGAATTTTTATACTTTTGGGAAATAACCCAACTCTCTCATGAAAAGTTTGTATAAGATATTCGTTGTAGAAGACGATTTATGGTATAGCAAATACCTAAACCACCAATTATCTCTCAACCCAGAATACGAAGTAAAGGTGTTTAATGATGCTAAAAGCTTTTTAGCCTCTATGCACGAACTCCCAGATATTATAACGCTTGATTATAATTTACCCGACATGAACGGCTCGGAGATTCTGAAAAAAATAAAATCAATTTCGCCAGATACCAACGTAATTATAATTTCCGGACAAGAAGACATTCAAACCGCCATCAATTTATTAAAAGACGGTGCGTATGATTACATCACTAAAGATGATAATACCAAAAACAGAATCTTCAATATCATTAGTCATATACGCGATAATATTGGCTTACAAAAAGAGTTAAATTTATTACGTGAAGAAGTAATTGAAAAATACGATTACGAAAAAAGCATAATTGGAAATAGCCCGGCTATTAAACAAATTTATTCGCTTATACAAAAAGCTTGCCTTACCAATATCAATGTTTCTATTACTGGAGAAACTGGAACAGGAAAGGAACTTATTGCGAAAACAATCCACTTTCAATCTAAAAGAAATAAATTACCATTTGTAGCTGTAAACGTAGCAGCTATACCAAGAGATCTAATAGAGAGTGAATTATTCGGCCATGAGAAGGGTGCATTTACAGGTGCTAACGCACGAAGAATCGGAAAGTTCGAAGAAGCTAATAAAGGAACTTTATTTTTAGATGAAATAGGTGAGTTCGATTTAAATCTTCAATCTAAATTATTGAGAGTTTTACAAGAACGAGAAATTTCTAGAGTAGGAGGAAACGGAATTGTTCCTGTTGATGTAAGAATTATAACCGCTACACATAAAAACTTAGCCGAAGAAGTAAAAGCAGGAAGGTTCCGCGAGGATTTGTATTATCGTTTAATAGGAATGCCTATATTTTTACCTCCTTTAAGAGAAAGAGATAATGATGCATTGTTAATTTCGAAACATTTTATTCAAACTTTTTGTAAAGAAAATGGAATAAAACAAAAACAACTTAGTCCGGAAGCAAAAGAACGCTTAATAACTTACCCTTTCCCAGGAAACATTAGAGAATTAAAAGCCATAATCGATTTAGCAATAGTAATGTCTGAAGGTGAAACCATAGAACTCGAAGATCTTACCTTTATGCGAAGTGCAGAACCCGACGATTTTTTAATGGAAGAATTAACCCTCGACGAGTACAACCAAAAAATTATTCAATTCTTTTTAAATAAATACAATGGAAATGTATTAACGGTTGCAAAAAAATTAGACATCGGAAAGTCTACTATTTATAGGTTTATACAAGAAGGGAAAATAAAACTACCTAAATAATAAATGAAAAAACCGTGGCCCCAATCGCAAAGGAGCACACGGAATCGTTTATGGATTTAATTTACACTTAAATCTTATTAATTTTTTTACTCATCACTCCTGTTGCATCTTGTACATTCAAAATGTATAATCCAGAAGTTAGCGATGAGATGTCAATCTGTTGGTCTGATTGATAATTAGTAAGTTTTAATTTTAAACTTCCATCTATTGCTCTTATTTCTACTGTAGCATTTTCTAAGGCAGTATTATTAGCTAATTTAATTTTAAGTTGATCGTGTGATGGGTTCGGATATACCGATAGCTCATTTGATCTGTTTGATTGTATTCCTGTTGGTGAATAATTTAATTCGAGGTTATCAAATTTAAACCAAGTACCTAATTCGCCTTCCAAGTAACTTGCGAAAACATATATAGAATCAGGAATGTCTGTTCCATTTACATAATCCATGCGTGCTACGAAATTATCGAAGGTACCGTTTGTGTTTTCATCTGCTTTGAAAAAACCTGCACCAATTATTTCTGAAGAGTCTGCAGCTACGTTAAATTTTGTTGCCAATACTTCGAAATAAGCTACCCCTTCTGCTGCTCCATTAAACTGAAACTCTCCTTGTAAATTATGTGGGCGTGCAGTGGTTGGAATTACTGTTGCTAAATCGGCACCAAAACCCATGTCGGCAATCTCAATTTTAGCAGCGGTATTCGTACCATTAAGTGTTGCCGAAATTGGTATTTCTAAATCTAAAAAATAAGCAATAAACAATCCGTTTACAGGAGCCCACATATCGGGTCTCATAAATCTTATGGTTTTGCCAGAAAAAGATTCGATAGAATCTACTACCCAGTTCTCGAAATTACCATTTACTAAATTATTGCTCGACGTGTTTGTGTTAAAAGCTTTGCTAGCTTTTTTCATTTTAGTAGTTAACCCTACTGAGTTTTTAAGTTGTACTGTTTGTGCTATTGTTGCACTCGATAATAATACAACCGATGTAATAAGTAAAACTATTTTTTTCATTGTGTACAATTTTGTTTTTATACACTAATGACAATGATAACTAATCTTACCCCTACCACTTAAATAAAAAAAGACTATTTCGAATCTTTTTTTATTTAATTCATACATGGGTTGCCTTGCAGTATAATTTCTTTTTCTTTTATTTCAAATTTAATACCATTGCTCAACTCCAATACATTTAAGAGTTCTGTTAAACTTGGATCGTTAAATTTGCCTGTAAAATGGCAATCTAAAATTTCTGTATTTGCTTCCACTTTTACATCGTAATAAGTTTCCATGAAACTAATTACTTCTGCAATGGTAATATCTGTAAATATTATTTCCTTTGTTTTCCAACTTAAGTAATTTTCTGATGGAGTAATAACTTTCTCTACCTCTTTATTTACTAGATTTACATTGGCAGTATAACCTGGTTCTAGTTGTACATTGTGTTGTTCATCAATTCCTACTTCTACTTTACCAGTTTTTACACTTACCACAATTTCTTCCGAATTTTTTCTAGCTAGTATGTTAAACGAAGTACCTAATACTTTTGTATAAGCTTTTGCTGTATGTATTATAAATGGATGCGATGCATCTTTTGTTATTTCAAAAAAAGCTTCCCCTTCTAAGCTTATCTCTCGTGTGTTGCCTTTAAAACCTTCGGGATATGTGATGGTAGTATTCGCATTTAAAAATACTTTACTGTTATCTGGCAACACTATTTCTTTCTGCTCGTTAGCAAGTGTTGCAAACTTCAACATTTCTGGTTCAGAAAATTTGCTAGTGTAAATCCAGGTAACACCTAAAAGTATCACAATGCTTGCGGCAATTTTGTATAATAATTGGTTTGTTCTACTAGGCATTGTTACCACTTTTCCAACGCGTTTGTTTTCATTTAAACCCAGCTCAGTACTAACTTTTTTCCAAGCCATTTCTACGTTTGGTTCAAAAGAACTTTCAACTTCTCCAGCATTCCAAATTTGTTGAACTTCTTCAAAATGCAATTTGTTTTCTACCGAAGCATCTAACCAATTTTGCAAAACAAGCTCATCACTGGCATTAATTTCACCTGCAATTTTGAGGGCAATTAACTCATCAATATTTTCTGTGCTCATCTTAATTTACGTTTAGGGGTTTTAATACATAATTATTATAGCTCGCCACAATGCCAAATCCATTTTTAACATTCGAATATAACTTTGTGTATTCATAATTAGGGAATCCAGAGTAATTATTTTTTTTAGCGAGCTCAAATTTATAATAATCCTCATCTATCATTAATAAATGTAACTCTAAATATTTCTCTGTAAACCTAACTTCTTTATTACTTTTATACACTATTTCCATTTGTGTGTTTATTCCTGTACCCTTGTTTATCTCTGAAATATTTGGAATCAATTCTGTAGTTATAAACTGAAATGTTTGACTAACTGTATCAATTATTAAATAATACATTTCTGCATCCGCCCTATAATAGGTATTTCCATTTGTCGATAAATCTGTCCAATTCATTTTAACAGTATATTCTATTTTATCGTTGTATATAGTTGAATCAATCGAATAAGCAAAATCTAATGGCACTTCTACTGGAGTAGTGCAAGTTGCTTCTGCCCATCGTCCGTCGGGCAATTCGGCACGCACAGTATAAGTGGTTCCTGAATTAACTCTTTTGTTCATCAAATAAATTGATTGATCTGCTATGTATGTAAAAGTATCAGTATGTATTCCATCACTTAAAGTTAATTGAGCATTTGTAACCGTAATATCTATGCTTGGCCCCAATAATGGTTGTGTTTGCATTACTTGTATCTTTATTTCAGAATCAGAAGGAGAAATAAATCCGTTTAATATTAATTTAGATTCACCTTGCTTAATGTCAATATCAGATTCTAGTTCTTCGCATGAACTAAAAACGATTGTACTCAGTATAAATATCCAGATTAAATTTTTCATTAGAATCTAAAATTTAAAGTAATGTTTGGTACTATACCCAAAAATGCAACACGCTTTAATTCACTTGCCGCCTTTTTTTCATTATATCCAATCATGTAATACAATGTATTTCTTCTATCGTATACATTCATTGCACCTGCTTGGAATTCAAACTCAACCTTTTTAATATTTGTTTTATAATTTATGTTGAGGTCTAACCTATGATAGCTAGACATTCTGTAAGTATTTATACCCTTATAGTCATAGGCCATATATTGAGAATAGCCCCCAAAACCACCAGATGATAAGCTTCCTGGCTCATGCCCCTGTATACTAAAACTAGCTTCGGGCAAAGTAAATGGTGTGCCAGTAGTATAAATCCATGTGGCAATTACACTCCATTTTTTTGTAATGTGGTAAGAGTTCATTAAAGAGATATTATGCCTACGGTCGTTATTAGCCCAAAACCATTTATCATATTCAAGTTCCTCGAAATAATTTTTACTGTATGAAAGAGTGTACGCAAATAAAGCTCTGTATTTAGATTTATGGTATTCTACTTGGAATTCTACTCCATAAATTTCTGCTAAGCCAGACATCGTTCTTTCTTCCCAACTTAAATTCTCTGCCTCTCCACCTTTTATTAGCGTGTTGAAAAAACTAGAGTTCGGAGCATAGGAAATAATATCTTTTTGAAACTTATAAAAACCTTCCACATTTAGTTTTAAATGTTTTTTATTATTAAAATATACACCTAATGTATATTGGTCTGATTGTTCTGGCAATAATTTATCGGTACTTGGCAACCATAAATCTGTAGGCAATCCAATACCCGCAAAAGCATTTAAATAATGGGTGTACTGGTACATCCTACCATAGGATGCTTTTAACGCATAATTCTTTTTAAACAAATAGGTAAATAAAAATCTAGGTTCTAAATAAAATTGAGTGGTTGCTCTGTATTTAAATCCACTGTATCTTAAGCCAATGTTTGTGGAAATTTTATTCGTGAAATTAATTTCATCTTCAGCATAAAGTGCAAACTCTTCATTTTTATAATTCTCCGTTGCATTATCTGGCGCATTGGTATCAAAAGTTATGGCTTTAGTTGGGCTAAATTCGTGTGCTGTTGCAATTAAACCGAATTTAAAATGATGCTTATCATTTTTAAAATAATCAACATCATATTTAAAACTAAAATCTTCTACACCAGTAGTAAAGCTTAAGCTAAAGAGTGAATCTTCTTGCGCAGATTTAAACTTATAATTTGTATAAATAAAGGTAGCATTGGCAAACCATTTTGGCGAAAGCAATTGGTTCCACCTAAGTGTAACAGATTGGTTTCCCCAACCCAAGGTATTGCTTGTTAAACTAGATTTTGCTTCTCCAACCAAATCAAAAAAATCACTGCCTGAATAAAAAGAAGCAAAAAGTTTATGTTTATCATTTACCTTCCATTGCAATTTTGCGTTTACATCATAGAACTGATACCCGAAACCCGAATCAACATTTAAAATAGAAAACATGGTATTTATATGCGACGATCGGCCTGAAACAAAAAAAGCCAATTTGTCTTTTACAATTGGTCCTTCTACGCCTATTCTACTTGCTATAATTCCTGTTCCGATATCTGTTTGAAAATTTTGCATATTCCCATCTTTCGTAATCATTTCTACAACAGACGAGAGTCGGCCACCGTATCTAGCCGGGAATCCGCTCTTTATTAAATTCATTTGTTTTAAGGCATCTTCATTAAAAATAGAATAGAGCCCGAATAAATGAAAAGAATGATACAAAGGTGCATCATCCAACATTATTAAATTTTGATCGGGTCGGCCACCCCTAATATTATAGCCATTACTAATATCGGTTTCTCTGTTTACACCTGCATAATATCGCGTGGCGGCCAATGCATCTTTTTCTCCGAGCAAGCGAGGCGATAAGGTGCGGATGTCTTCGTTTACATTATCAGAAATAATTGATTTATGAAACGCTTTATCTTCCATTCGCTGATCTTGAATATCAATATCTTCTATTTTTATACTCGATTCTAAATCCCAATTCACTAATTTTTCTGCACCACTAGCTATTACTTTACTGTTGTATTTATACCCAACTATATGCGCTTGCAACTCTATACTATCAGCATTTACAGGAATTTGTATTGCATAATAGCCGTACATATTACTATATACAGCGGTTTTATTATTTGCACAATACACTAAAATATCTGGCAAGGCCTCTCTTGTATGTATGTCTCGCACATATCCATGTATATATGACAATTGTTTTTCGAGTTTTGCTTTTTTGCGTGGAATTAAAATTATTTGATTGCCGTTTATTTTATGGTCGAGGTTTGCTTGCTGACAAATTTGATCTACTGCCTCTTTTATTTTTTTCTGCTGGAGGTTAAGATTCACTCGCTTGTCGAGATTTATTAAATCAGAACTAAAGGAAAAACTAACATTGTATTTTTGCTCTATAATACTAATTGCACGCTCCATTGTAATTTGCGAATACTCCTCGTTGCTATTGTTTTGGGCAACAGCAAGATTAGAGTGCACTAATAGTATTCCTAATAGTAAGCTAAAAAGTGTATTTAGAATTCGCTTCATATTAAACAGACATTTTGGGTACACTTTACCCCTATTCGCCTCCCAACCAAATGGTAAATAAGGCAATTACTATTGGATGTTTATGATTGTTTTTAACGAATTCGCGCAAAGTTGAAAGGGCTTTACCCATTTGCGCCTCTACTGTTTTAACAGAAATCTGCATAATTTCTGCAATCTCTTTATAACTTTTTCCTTCGAATCTACTTAATACAAACACCTCTCTACGTTTCTCTGGCAGGGAATCTATGGCTGTATACAAAGCTTTCTGAAGCTCCTTTGCATCCATCTGCTCTTCCATTCTATTGTCTGCCTCGTCGTGCAAATTGGTTAATGGCACCTCATTACTAGATTTACGAGCCTGCGATTTTATATAATTTAAGGCCCTGTTACGTGCCGCTGTAAATAAATACGCTGCCACAGAATCGGGTGTTTGAATGGTTTCTCGGCTTTCCCATATCTTAATAAACAAGGCTTGAACCACGTCTTCTGTGGCTTCCTCATCGTTCAACATGGTGTTCACCCTCCTACATAAAGGCTTATAATGCCTTTTAAATAATAGCTCAAATGCCTTTGCATCCTGCATTTTCATCTGAGCAAACAATGTTTCGTCTTTTATAGATAGGTCCATTTGTTTGCAAAACTACTAAACTGAATAAATATACATTGTATTGTTTTTGTTATAAAAAAAAGGTTTTATAACCAATATTATGCCACCAAATATTTTTTTTTCAAAAAAAAATAAAAAATAGTTAGTGTATGTTGTACACTTTCACTATATTCGTTTATTCGAATTAGCAAATCAGCGAAAAAGCGAACTAACGAATAACTTAATAACATATTAACTCAATAACGAAAATGAAAATAGGAATAAACGGATTTGGTAGAATTGGAAGATTGGTGTTTAGAGCAGCAGTTGATAGAGCAGATATTGAGATTGTAGGAATCAACGATTTAATAGATGCAGATTACATGGCTTACATGTTGAAATACGATTCGACACATGGACCATTTAAAGGTACTGTTACTGTAGAAGGAAAAGACTTAGTTGTAAATGGCAATCGAATTAGAGTAACAGCAGAGCGCGACCCCGCAAACCTAGCATGGGCAGACATTGGCGCAGATTATATAGTAGAGTCAACTGGCTTATTTCTCGATAAAGAAAAGGCATCCTTACATTTAAAAGCAGGGGCAAAAAAAGTAATTATTTCTGCACCGGCTAAAGACGATACACCAACATTTGTAATGGGCGTAAATAACGAAAGTTACCATGTTGATATGGATATTATTTCTAACGCATCCTGCACCACAAATTGCCTGGCACCATTAGCAAAAGTAATTAACGATGCTTTTGGAATTGATGAAGGGTTGATGACCACTATACATGCAGTAACAGCCACTCAAAAAACAGTAGATGGCCCATCGGCTAAAGATTGGAGAGGAGGAAGAGGTGCTTATCAGAACGTAATACCATCTAGCACTGGTGCTGCAAAAGCAGTGGGCTTGGTTATTCCAGAACTAAAAGGAAAATTAACCGGAATGAGTTTTAGAGTTCCAGTACCAAACGTATCTGTGGTTGACTTAACTTGTAAATTAAAAACACCTACTAGTTACGAAGCTATTAAAGATGCTGTAAAAGCTGCATCACAAAACGGAATGAAAGGCATACTTGGATATACCGAAGACCCTGTAGTTTCTAGTGATTTTATGGGCGATGCAAGAACAAGCATTTTTGATGCAGAAGCAGGAATTATGCTTAGTCCAACTTTTGTAAAGTTAGTAGCTTGGTATGATAATGAATGGGGCTATTCAAATAAATTAGTGGATTTAATGCAGTACATCTACGAAATAGATAATAAAGAAATTATGCTTGAAGCATAGGCTTTTAGCAAAGACGCTTAGTGTTTGTAGTATAGTAAGGGGATTGAACAGGTGGTTCATCCCCTTTTCTAATTAACTTAATTATTTTTACCTTGCCCAAAATTATATAGTATGTCTGTAATTATTAAAGGAACTGGTTGTTTTATCCCAGAAAATAAAATAAGTAATCAAGATTTTTTTCAACATGAATTTTATTCGGAAGATGGGGAAGCTTTGCCACATACTGAAACCATTATCAAAAAATTTAAAGACATTACTGGCATAGAATCTCGTAGGTATTCAGACGATACTATGTTAAATTCTGAAATGGCAAGCATTGCCGCGAAACGAGCGGTAGCAAGTGCCAACATTAATGTGGAAGAAATTGATGCCATTATTTTTGCGCACAATTTTGGTAACATCCCAAAAGACACCGCACAAATAGATATGTTGCCATGTTTAGCAACTCGTGTAAAACACGATTTAGGAATTCAGAATCCTAATTGTGCTGCATTCGATATCATTTTTGGTTGCCCAGGCTGGGTGCAAGGAGTAATACTTGCTCGCCAATATATTTTAGCTGGCGATGCTAAAAATGTATTGGTAATTGGTGCCGAAGCCCTTTCGAGAGTGGTAGATCCTTTTGATAGAGATTCTATGATTTATTCTGATGGAGCAGGCGCTGCCATCATTTCTCATTCAGAAAATAATACCTCTGGTGTACTTAGTGTAGCCAGCCAAACTTTTGCCAATGAAGAAGCTTATTTCTTGTTCTACGGCAAATCTTATAAAAAAGGACATACAGAAGGAACTAAGTATATTAAAATGCACGGACGTAAAATTTATGAGTTCGCATTAAACAATGTTCCCTTAGCCATGAAAACCTGCTTAGATAAAGCAAATATTGATATAAGCGAATTGAAAAAAGTATTCATCCATCAAGCAAATGAAAAAATGGATGAAGCCATTATTCAACGATTTTATAAATTATACAATATTAAAGAGGTACCCGAAAACATAATGCCAATGAGCATCCACGAGTTAGGCAATAGCTCGGTGGCAACGGTTCCTACTTTGTTAGATTTAGTATTGAACGAAAAAATCGAAGGACATAAAATCGAAAAGGGAGATGTAGTGCTGCTTGCTTCGGTTGGTGCTGGGATGAGTATTAATGCAGTTTGTTATAGAGTATAGTAAATAAGTCGTCGTATTTTACTACGACGACTCCACCTAATCAACTAAAACCACCTGTTCTAGAATTTATCTTTGTACAATTGTTGAACGCAGCGATTCTAATACCGCACCTAGTTCTGAAACAATTGCTTGGTCGGTTACTCCATTTTTTGCTGCACCTGCAACCACATCTGCCACAAATTTATTGTACGCAGCATTGTCGGCTTTTAATCCCATTCTATTATTTTGAGCTGGGTCGTGTGCAGCAGCCATAGAAGCTATACCGTTATACGTAAAATTCTTTGCTCCAGTAGCCACACAAAAAAAGTCGGTTAAATTTTTACTCAATGCAGTAAATCCTGTAACATTACCAGATCCTACTTCCATTAATAAGGCTTGGAAATAAGGTTGTAATTCTGCATCACCTGCAATAATTAAAATGGTACTATCCACCACAGATCGTAAACCTAATCTGCCAGTTTCAATCATTTGTCCAGCATTTGCAGGATCTGCAACCATTGTTGTACCACCAAGTTTATCATAGAGTGTAGGGCTCGGAGGTGTTGGAGTACTTTCTTTTTCATCAGCGCAAGAGGCCATAAACAAAGAGCCTGCAACTAATAATGTTCCGAATAATAGGTTTGTTTTTTTCATAAAATTTATTTTGATTTTTGTAATTAATTTAATTCATAATATTTTCTACTGCGCTCGCAAACTGATACGAGAAGGATGATTTATCAATCACTGGGCAACCGTTTGCGCTTTCTTTTAAACTCACCGTAAATTTCTCTGCTTTAATGTTGTTCTCCTTCATCAATTTATTATATACTAAATCAGAATGTAACAAGTCAGGATCATAAGAGTATACCAACAAGTTATCGTCTGCATTAAAATAAGCAGCATCTACACCCTCCATAGATAAAACCGAATTCTTAATTTTTCGTATATCCATAGAATCTACTTGTTCTTTAAAATCGATACGTGCTAATTGTCGATTTCGTTTGTCGTCGTTTTTACCTTTGGTAACCATTGCCACATGTATTACCAGCGTTGCTAGTAGTAATACTATACTAATACCTGTTATGTAAAGGCCTCGTATTAAAAATTTACGTTTCATATTCGTTTAAATGTTTAGGTTTTTCAACAATTACGAGATATACGAGCACTTGGATTTCATTTTATTAAAAAATATACCAAGGGTTGAAACATTACAAATGCCTTGAAAATGAAGCCTATATATACAAGTACTAGTGTTTTAAGGGATTTAAAAAAGATTTTTCACATAATGTGAATAATTTTTTTTTCAATTGGCTTGCTATTACGAGAATTTACTTCTTCTTTTATGTAAGAAAATAAGGCGTTTCAGACGACAAATAAAAAAACAAATATTAATTAACTAATTTTTTAATTTACAATTATGAACAAAGCAGAATTAATCGAAGCAATCGCTTCAGGATCGAAGCTAACGAAAGCTGATTCAGGTAGAGCATTAGATGCATTTTTAGAAGCTACTACTAAAGCATTAAAAAAAGGCGACAAATTAACGTTAGTTGGTTTCGGTACTTTTTCAGTAACTAAAAGACCTGCACGTGTTGGTCGTAACCCAAAAACTGGTAAAGCAATTAAAATTGCTGCTAAGAAAGTTGCTAAATTTAAAGCAGGTGCTGCGTTAGCTAAAGTGGTTAACAAGTAATCGGTTTTCGATTTTTCAAAAAAAATCAACATTAAAAAAAAGTCCTCCGTTTTACGTGAGGACTTTTTTTTATTCAATAGGTTTTACAACCGACAATGGTTTTTGTAAAATTACGGAGTTAGGCATCGTAATAATATCACCCTCCTCGTTTTTTAAATACACAAAAAAATAAGTTAAATCGGTTACTTCCCCTTCAAAAGGATTGTCTTTATCTAATACTTTTATATAGTCGCCAATTTTTATTGGGTGATAAAAAAACAGCAATACCCCAGCGGTAATGTTAGAAAGCAAGGACCATTGCGCAAAAAATGCAATACCTAAAGCAGTAATAATTGTACTGGCAAACAATGCAATCTCATCTTGCTGTAGCCCCCAAATAGCTGCTAACACTACGAGTAAGGCAATGGTAGTAAAAAAATGAAATGCTTTAATTACAAACTTTCTTCGAGCACGCTGAATTTGAAAATTTCTTTTGAGCGTATTGTTGATGCTATTTTTAGCTAAGAAAAAAAGCAACACATACCCTAATACTGCAGCTACTGTTTCAATTAATTGAATTTCGAATCTATCCATAAATAAAAAATGTTGATTGAATAAATGTAAAACTACTATTAAATTTCAATTTTACATTTACAATCAACATTCGCAAAAGCTTACCCAAACTATTACCAACCGTACGGATGTAAATCAATAGTATCTGGGTGGCGAGTAGGTTGTACACTTAGTACTGGTATTTTAGAATGGTTTACCAATTGTTGTGCAACAGGCCCCATTAAATATTCTACAAAATCTTCACGTTCCATGTCTGCCATTACTAATAACATGCAAGCATCAATCTCTTTTCCATATTCTAAAATTGCTTTCGATACATTAGTGCTCTCCACAATTTTTAAATTATTTTTTACTCCAAAACCATCCAAGTATTCTTTAATTTGGTTACCTTCTCTTTGTATTTTGATGTAATGACTTTCTTCACTTTCTGTTTCAATTCCCAAAGTATAAATTTCGGCATCAAACCATTTCGCAAACTGTATGGCAATGTTTACTTTTTGACGAGAAAATGGATCATCTTTAAACGGCAATAAAATTCTTTTAATGGTGTACTTAGGCATTTGTCTTTGCACAGATAATACAGGGCAAGGGCATTCAGAAATTATTCTTACCGCATTACTTCCTATTACGAACTCTCTAAATCCGCTTACACCGTGTGTGCTCATTACCACTAAATCTATTTTTTCTTCTTCTACGAGCTCTGTAATGGCTCTGTGGCTCTTTCCAAACACTACTCTATGTTCGAACTCATAACTATATTTTGCACGCATAGATTCTGTGTATTTTTCTATCCGTTCTGATTTCACAGCATGAATTGATTTTTCTTTCTCTATAAATTCTTCTGTACTTAATACAAAATCGCCTGGTACACTGAAATTAAGCATGTCTTCTATGGCATGTACCAATATAATTTTAGAAGTATGTAAATGTGCAATTTGCATGGCATACTCTACCGCATAGGTCGATAACTCTGAGAAATCGATGGGTACTAAAATCTTTTTAATGTTAATTGTTTTCATGATGAGTGTTTATTTGATTTCTATGGCAATACTAAGCATAGGGGGCTTAGAAAAATATGACGATTATCATATTCTGTAATATTGATGATTTTAATTGGGATTTCTATCAAAAAATGCCAATATTTACTAATTGTTAACCAATTAAATAATATTATGAAAAAAAGATCTTTACTCCTCCTCTTATTAGCTGCAGGAAGTATAGCCGCAAATGCACAATCGTTTAGCGACGATTTTGAGGCTTATACTGCTGGAAGCAAACTTGGTCCTCAATCTCCACAATGGACTACGTGGAGTGTTGCCGATGGTGGCACTGAGGATGTAAACGTTGTTACAACGGATGCACACAGTGGCACAAAATCTATCTATTTCAGTTCAACTGCCGCAAACGGCGGTCCGCAAGACGTGGTTCTTCCATTTGGAGGCCCCTATACTTCGGGTATATTCGAATTTAAATCGTGGTTTAAAGTTCCTACTGGTAAAACTGGCTATTTCAATTTTCAAGCAGAAAATACCGCTGGTACAACTTGGGCAATGGATTGTTACATGAATGCAGATGGTTCTTTACAAATCAACAATCAAAGCAAAACATACATTACTGCATCCTATCCACAAGCTGCATGGTTTGAATTAAAAGTTGTTGCAAACTTAAGTACTAACACATGGTCTGTTTATGTTGATTCAGTTTCTGTAGGTTCATTTGTAAATGGAACAAACAAAATTGCTTCTATTGATTATTACCCAGCAAATGCGGATGCAAGTTTTTGGGTTGATGATGTTTCTTATTCATTAACACCATACACCATACCTGCAGTTAATGCATCTTTAGGTAATATCGACATTGCAAATGGTTTAGTAGGATCTGCAAGAAAACCAAAAACCTCGGTAAGAAATTTAGGGGTTGCTCCTATCACTTCATTCGATTTAATGTTAACGCATAAAGGAAATTCAATTTCTAAAACATACACTGGTTTAAACATTGCTTCTTTAGCAGAATATAAAATTGAATTAACTGATGGTATTACTTTGCCTTTAAATAACGATACCATTACTATTGCCATTTCAAACATCAATGGCTTGGCGAATGATGATGATCCAAGTGATGATTCTAAAACAATTATTGTATATACTATTAATCCTGCACCAGGCAAAGTAGTAGTTGCCGAAGAAGGTACTGGTACATGGTGTCAATGGTGCCCTAGAGGTGCTGTGTTTATGGATTACATGACACATAATTACGAAGGTTTCTTCGCACCAATTGCAGTACACAATAACGACCCAATGGTAGTTACAGATTACGATGCTGCGCTTGGAGGTTTAATTGCTGGTTACCCTAGTGCTTTAGTGGATAGAAATCCAGAAATAGATCCATCACAATTAGAAGGTGACTTTATCAATCAAATTGTAATTCCACCTGCTGCAGTTATTCAAAACGGTGCAACTTGGGATGCAACAAATCGTACTTTAAAAGTTTCTTTAAAAACTACTTTAAATGCTAATATCTCTGGCGATTACAAAATGTTATGTGTATTAACACAAGACAGTGTAAAAGGAACAGGTTCTGGATATAACCAAGTAAATGCCTATGCAGGCGGACAAAACGGTGCAATGGGCGGATACGAAGCCTTGCCTAACCCAGTTCCAGCAGCGCGTATGATATACGATCACGTTGCTCGTATTATTACACCAAGTTTTACTGGTCACCCTAACGCATTCGCTTCTACCACAAACGTTGGTCAAAGTGTTACGTACACATTTACGTATACTTTACCAGCTACATGGAACGATAAAAAAATGAACATTATTGGTATGATGTTGAAACCAGATGGATCTGTAGAAAATGCAAGTATTTCTAATATTAGCACTGCAGTAGCAAACGGTTATGAAACAGGTACAGAATTAGGTGGTAACTTTGTAGGTTTAGAAAAATTATCGGGCCCAGATGCAATTCATATTGCACCAAACCCAGGTACAGATTTATCGAACATCGTGTTAACACTTAATAATGATGCTGAAGTTTCTGTAGAAATTTATAGCATGAATGGTGCTAAAGTTGCTTCAAGAAATTATGGAACACTTAACGGTTCATTAAATTTACCAATAAACATTTCTGAATTTAGCAATGGATTATACTTGGTAAAAGTAATGGTAGATGAGTATCCAACGGTTATTAAATTGATGAAGAAATAATTATTAGTATTTAGATATTAGATATTAGACTTTAGATATTAGAGGGGCCCTTGCGGAAGTAAGAGCCCCTTTTTTTTGTAGACAATAATGAGTTTCTATTAATTATACAACTAATTACTTTTTAAATTTAAAAAATAGATAAATACAAAATATTATCAATTATTGTCATCTTTTTTTTAGTTTTAATATAATCTTTCTTCGTACGAATTCATCCTTTAGTTTATAGCTAGAAACATATTTGGTTTATAATAATTAAGATTGTAATTAATATCCTGAAGAATCCATCTGAAATCAAATCATAGCAAGAAATTGAATTGATGGTTATATTGAGTAATTAGAAATTGTGTTGTATGCGGTACAAAAAGAAAAAACCCGGCTTCATCATCCTTATATGGGAGAGAGGAAGTACCGGGACGGTAATACAAATATAGAAAGAAATAATAGTATTTAAAGGCAAAATAATAAAACATGGCAATTAGCAGGGATAAAACAGAGGCATGGGTGTCAGAAAAGCGGTTTAAAAGCTATTTAGATAGATGTAATGGAGATGAAATAGCTGCTGTAGCTTATTACGAAGCTAATGTAGCAATTAGTGAAGCATCTTATGTATGTCAGCAAGCATTAGAGGTTGTATTAAGAAATAAAGTACATGTAGCTTTAACGAATATGTATGAAACAGATGCTTGGTATGATGAATGGATAGATAATGAAGAATATATAGATTTGAGTGCAAAAATAAAAGATGCTAAGAACACTTTAAAAAGACAAAAAAAAACTATAATTCCTTCTAGAATGATACCTGAATTTACCTTAGGATTTTGGGTACAGCTTTTTAATGCTGAATATCAAATGGAGTTATGGAAACCTCTTCGTAATATCTTTGTCAATCTGCCAAAAGATCAAAAGCAAAGACATGTTGTAAGTGCTGCATTAAATAAAGCACGAAATTTTAGAAACAGAATTTTTCATTATGAGCCTATGTTTTGGAATCCACAAGCAGCATTCGAAAATCATCAGAACATCAAAGATATTTTATTTTGGCTTGACAAGGAATTTCTAGATTGGACAGAGAACCAAAGCAGATTTAACGACACAATAATATTTCATACAGAAAAACTGAAGACTATGGGTGTTATGAGTATATCAGTAGTAATGTAGTTCATTATGGGTCTGCAAATATTTTATGCAATAGGAAAGTGTTAAACAAAAAAAAGGACCTGTTTCCAAGTCCTTTTTTCTATTTTCTTTTTTCTCTTTTCTAATTACTAACAACTAATTACTAACGACTAACTTCAATTCCTTCGTGCCGTATTCTGTACTCAATCGTATAAGGTATATTCCCTGCGTAGTTTCATTCAGTTCTACTTTATACAATCCATTGTTTTGCATTTCGTTGAACTTAATTTTTTGCACTTCTTGTCCGAGTACGTTTATTAAACTAATATCAACCTTTGCATTTTCTGTTAAAGTATATTGTAAAGTAAATGTACCACTCGTTGGGTTAGGATAAACACTCGCATCACTCAATACTTTCGAATTTTGAAGGCCGGTTAAAATTAAAATTACCGTATCAGATATATTAGAACATCCATTAATATCTGTGATCTCTACTTTGTATGATCCTGTTTCGGTAACGTTAAATGTTCTTGCACTTGCAAATGGAATAATTACGTTGTTTTTATACCATTGGTAAAAAGCAGCTTCGGAACTTGTTAAAGAAGTAGTGTCTTTGGTAATTACTGGTTTTGCAGGTTTCGGAAAAACTGAAATACTAGTAACATCAGAATTTATAAAACAAGAACCATTAGTAGTACTTGCTTTAACATAATAATTACCTGTACTGTTTACACTCAAACTTGCTTGTGTAGCTCCCGGTATTGCCACATTATCTTTATACCATTGTATATTAGCCGTAACAGAAGAGGTTAAATTTACTGTTTCCGGAACGCATAATTCTGTTCCTCCAGAATTTGCAATGCTAGGTTTTGTTGGTAATGGAGTTACGTTAATTACAAAATCACTCGAAGTACTTTCGCAACCAAAAGCATTGCTAATTTTAACTTTATACGTACCAGATTCTTTTACAATTAAATTATTTGAAGTAGCATTTTGAATTGGAATTGAATTTTTATACCATATATAAGTAGTAGCACCTGGAGCTGTTTGTAGTGTGGTGCTATCGCCTTCACAAAAATTATTAAACCCTATAACAGTTGGTATTGTAGGATTAGGGTTATTAGTTAATTGCACTCCTGTTGAAATTGCAGAACAAGTTCCATCAATTACTTCCACCGTATAAGTTCCTGCAACTGTTGCATTATAAGTAGCTAAGTTTGCATTTAAAATTATGTTCCCATTTAAATACCATTGGTACATAAAATTAGCACCTGTGTTTGCGCTTAACTGTAACGATTGGCCCACACAAAAACTTGTGGTAGTAGGTGGGTTAATACTTGCCGTAACATTTTGTAAACTTAATTTGAAAATACCACCTGTAGTATTGCTCGAATTAAATCCTCCTGTCCATCCGGTAGTTTCGTTTAAGAAACCTAAAGCAGTATGTTGTATATTATCTATAGCGGTCCATGTTGCACCATCATCTGTACTATAAGCAGTACCAGAACCACCTGTAGTTGCTCCAGAAATATAATAAGTACTGGTTGTACCAGGCACATATTCTATGGCAGATTTAGCTGTAATACCCGCTGTTGTTGCGGTAGAAAGCGTCCAAGTTACTCCACCATCAGTAGTTTTATACAAACCAACATCTGCTTGTGTACTCGGATTTAATCCTGTAACATACCCATTGTTTGCATCTCTAAAAGCTAAATTGGTAAGTGTAACATTTAAACCAAGTGGCGTGCTTGCTGCTGTCCATGTTGCACCTTTATTGGTACTTCTAAATATTCTACCTTTTGTAGTAGTAAACCAAATGTTATTTCCATTAGTGGTAAAATAACCTACCGTTCCATACTCATCTGCTGCTAATATTGCTGGTATGTTTGCAGAGTTTACTCGCGTCCAAGTAGTACCTCCATTATTGGTTGTGTAAATTTCTAAGTAACCTCCTGCTGGGTCGCCTTGTGCTACCCCATCATTCGAATTAAAAAAATGTACAAAATTTATAAATGAACTAGCAGTATTATAACTTGCTGTGGTTTGTTTGGTCCAAGTAGTACCACCGTTTACTGTTTTGTAAATACCTTGTGCTGTAACCGTTGCAGTGGTTGGGTATATAGAAGCCCAAGCAGTGTCGGCATGTATCGATGTTATATTTGCTAAACCATAACTTGCCGAGCCTACGTTTATACTGCTCGGAGTCCAAGTGGTTCCTCCATCAATTGTTTTAGTATAATCTCTAATAGTTGCTCCTCCTCCACTTCCATCATACGCTACTGCCCAAGCCACATTTGCATTTACAACTTCAATACTTTCTATACCTCTATTTGCAGTAGTAAAACCAGTGGCTTGCTCTGCCCACGATTTACAACCAGAACCTCCACCACCGCCTGCACTGTTAACTGTAATAAAGCTGGTTTTTGTATGTGTATCCGAACCTGTTCCATTACTTGCCGTTAAACTTACCGCATAAGTTCCTGCCGTATTATAAGTAATAGTAGGATTTTGTGAACTTGAACTTGATGGCGTTCCTCCTGTAAAGGTCCATGCCCAAGTACTAGGAGTGTTGGTAGATAAATCTGAAAAACTTACCGTTTGTCCTTCTGTAATAGTTGTATTATTTGCAGAGAAATTTGCTACCGGCGCTGCAACTTGTGCAGTGTATAAATCAGATTGCCACAAGCCTCTACCAAAGGTTGCTGCTCTAATTTTTCCGGTTGCATAATGAATGTCTAAATCCTGAACTTTTACATTAGGCAAACCCGTCATAAATGATGTCCAGGCAACCGTATTGCTTTTATAATAAACACCAACATCGGTACCAACATAAATGGCATCATCACTACCGTTTTGAAATTCTACCGTGTTTACAGGAATGTTAGGCAGGCCGGTAGAAACATTGGTCCAGCTAGTACCTCCATTACTGCTAAAATAAACTTTAGCACTTGCAACATATCCAGAAAAACTAACCCAAATTTTATTTGCATCAGTATTAGATATTGCAATGCTTGTAATGGATGCTTGCGAAACTGGCAAGCCTGTAACTATACTCGTCCAACTTGTTCCACCATTAGTAGTTTTAAATAATTTATTATTGGTACCTGCATACAACACATTTGCATTGCTTGCTGCAATAGCTAACACTTCATATAAATCTCCATTACTTAAATTACTAGTGATGGTAGTCCATGAGCTTCCACTGTTGGTAGATTTATAAATTTCGTTATAACCAGCAAATATGGTTGATGAAGTAGTAGGATGTAAAACGTAAGGTGTAATCCATGCTCCATCTGGCGCTGCAGCTGGTTTAATAGAAGTGTAAGACGAACCTCCGTTGGTAGATTTTCTAATATCACCATATTGAATAGCTGAATATACAATGTTTGCATTGTTATAATCAACCAAAGGTTGCATACCATCTCCACCTAAAACAGATTGCCAAACATTAGCATTATATCTATTCGTTCCATTATCTTGTGCACCTGCAAATACAATTTCCGAATTGGTTTTTGCAATGCTTACTCTATAAAATTGTGAAATTTGTAATCCGTTACTTAAATCGGTCCAAGTGGTACCACCATTAGTTGATTTTCGAATACCTCCGTCATTACCAGAAAAAATGGTCGAGGATGCGGGTTGAAATTCAAAATAATGCTGATCGGCATGTAAAAAAGGTAATGCTCCAGAATTACCCGAATACCAATGCCCTGTTATGCTAAACGATGTTCCACCATTGGTAGATTTCCATGCATTTACTCCACCCACATAAATTAAATTTGCATCTAATGGCGAAACGGCAATGGTTAAATCATACCATCCTTGCCCTCCAGCATCTGCTCCTAACTCATCTCCCGATAAAATATTTGGGCTACTATTTACCAATGTATAAGAAGCCCCACTATTTGTTGATTTATATAATCCTTTATAGCCGGCATCATTATTACATACTAATGCATATACCACTGCAGTATTTGCAGCAGTAACTGCTACCGAAATTCTTAAGGCATCTGAGGTTGGAATACCTGTTGCCACTGTAAATGAAGTTCCGCCGTTTGTAGAAACATACATTCTCGCACTTGTAGTATTTGCATAAGAGGCAGCATACACCACATTCGGATCTCCTGGTTTAAATTCCATGTCTGTAAAAATTCCAGAAACAATGGTTGTCCAACTAGTACCTGCATTTGCAGAGCGCATAATTCCTGAATTGGTAGCAAGTAATAATACATCCGGGTTTGTAGGATTTATAAGAATTCTACCAATTCTATTTCTGCTGGATGTGGCATGCGTTAGTCCCGTTGTTTGCCAAGTTGCACCGCCATCAATACTTTTCAGTACTCCAATGCTATACGTATCCGAAGCATCAAAATCTCCAGTAGCTAAATACATGATGTTAGAATTGGTTGGATGTATTGCAATATCAGAAATTCCAAGTGTGGCAAAATTATCAGTATTGCTTGTCCATGAAGTTCCTCCATTAGTAGTTTTCCAAAGGCCACCACCCGGTGTACCAATCCATATGTTATTATTATTCTGTGGATCAAATCGTACACAATTTATTCTACCAATTCCTGCAGATGGGTACGATAAACCATTCGCTGGTACGTTCGTTGGCCCCATTGCCGTCCAATTTCCGGCAGCACTTTTTTGCGAATTAGTTACCAATGCACTTAATTCTTTGCTAATAGTTTCAGTTGGCAAAAAACCCGTAGGGTAAACCCTTGGAGCCATAAAGGCCTCGTATCTTTTAAATTGTTTATAGCCTTTTCCCTTCGTAATTTCTTTGCCTTCCCAAGCTTTGTAAAATGCTTTCTGTAAATCGTAAAAATTTACATTCGGATCTTTCATCATCATGGTCCAGGTTAAGGGTTGCGATTCTTGCGACCAAGAATTTTGGAAGCTGAAAAGAAACATAACAATGAGTAGTATAAGTGCTTTTTTCATGTTATTGGTTTATTGGTGAATTAATAAGTTCAAATTTTTCGATGGTGGTTTTTATCAATTTATTTTTTTCAAAATAAAACAGAATAAATTTTTCATTTGCAATGTTCGACGATTCTATATCATTGCCGATGTTACTAAACACTAGGTTCACGGTATCAGCCGGATTAAATGCCGTTAAACGTTGCCCTGCATTATCATACATATAAAGTGGCAACTCCTTTTCATTGAGCATTATTTTTTGAAAGGTTATTTGGTCGGATCCAACTTGCGGAATAAAGGTAACTTTATAGTGTGCAGATTTTGCAGTCATTTGCCTACCGGGCAACTGCATTTTTACTTCTTTTTTTAAAACTACAATCGAGTTGTTTTTACAAGAAATAAATAAACATGCTGTAATTACCGAAAATAAAAAGAAGTGTCGATTTAGAAACATACTCTAATATCGACAAAAAAACCTCAACCTATACACCTATTTACGAGTAATTTAAAATAAATTGAGGTTTAGAATATTCTATTCTGAAGAGCTATTTTTTCTCTCTAGCCAAGGAAAGTGCCGTAATCATCCAATTAGGCAATGATTTTTCAGGCGAACGTTTCCTTAAATCTAAATAAAAGCCTATTTTTTTTATAATTGGCACTCGGTGGGTTTCTACAAATTCTATCAAGGTACCATCCGGGTCTTCAATGTATGCAAAATGCCCTGCCGCTTCTCCCATGTCAAAACTTTCTGCACTGTTAACCGTGAAAGGATAATTTAAAGCGGCACATTTCTCCTCTAAGTTTTTCATTCCATTTATGTCAAAACATAAATGTATAAAACCTAAATCGCCCCAAAATCTGTTTTTGTAAATTTTGTTCTGTGCGCGACCTTCTACTTGTACTAATTCTATTTGCGAGGGACCCAATAATTTACTAAACCCTCCGATTCTTTCTTTAGAGTGAGTCAACAAAACCCTGTGAAATAAACCATCGCCCCCATCAATACCATTTAAATCTTTAAACGTATCTTTTTTATCATACAACACTACATCGTAACCTAAAACATCTCTGTAAAAATCCATCGATTTTTTCATGTCTGTTACTCCTATTATGCAACCAGCAATTCCACCTGTTAAGTCTTTTCTATCCTTAAACCAAACATCATCTTGTACAATTTCAAATAAATTACCATACGGATCTTTTAAAAAGAAATGCGGTTTACCCTTAGGATCATTAGCTAATTCGGTAATAATACTTAGCTTATTGTTTTTAGCATACGTATACATTTCTGGCACATTTCTGCATTTTATTTTTGCAGCAAAAATTCCTAAATCTCCTAATAATATTTTAAAATCTGGAGGTACAGGAGTGCGTTGTGTGTATTGCCAAATCTCAAATCCGCCACCACCAGCAATGTTTAAGGCTAAAATTGCATAACGCTCCTGTGGCTTACCTCCTGTATAAGGCAACATTAAATCGGCAACATCAGCACTTTTAAATACTGGTATGTCCATGCTAAAATGTTTACGATACCAAGCAAATGCTTCGTCGGCATTTTTTACACCAATTCCTACTTGCTGTATACCACTAATGATAACTGATTTACTCAACATATTTTTGTTTAGTTAGGTTTTACTTTTAATACGAATTTATAATAGAGAGAGGGGAACCATCTTTTTAGATATACCAGAATTAATTCTTCTCTACCAATTAATAATTCTACTTTTTTCTTTTGTACTGCTTTAATTATTTTCTCTGCACATAAATCTGCAGCGATTCCTTTTTCTTGCGCTTCATCCATTACACCATGCTGTGTGCCATCTGCTTTTATAGCGTTAATAGAAATATTGGTATGTATTCTGCCCGGATAAACTAAGGTTACATAAACCGGAATGTCTTTTAACTCTAAGCGGAGTGTTTCAAAAAAACCTACCAAGGCATGTTTAGCTGCACTATACGCCGAACGGTAATGAAAACCATACTTTCCGGCCACACTACTAATTACAATAAGGTGCCCCGATTGTTGTTTCTGAAAATATGGCAACACTTCTTTTGTGATTGCTACTTGCGAAAAATAATCTAACTCCATTACTTTTCTATCAATCTCTAATGGTGTATCTATAATTAAAGAGCGCTGACTAATGCCTGCATTGTTACATAAAAAATCGATGCTGCCGAAATAAGAATTAGCTTGTGCAACTATGTTTTTGAAGGAAGAAATATCGAGCATATCAAAACTTAATACTTCACATTTATCTGTAAACAGTAAACAATTTTTTTGTACATGTTCCAAGGCTTCTTTATTTCTACCAGATAAAATTAAGGATGCTCCTTTTTTAGCAAATGAATAAGCCAAGGCTTCTCCAATACCCGAAGAGGCTCCTGTTATCCAAACTACTTTGTTTTTAAAATCTTCCATCCTAAAAGTTTAATTATTGTAAGTCAATAGTAATTGTATCTCGCATTGTATTTGCAATTTCTCTAGCTTTTTCAACACTTTCAGCACGTGCTAAACAAACACCCATTCTGCGTTCACCTAGCACCTCTGGTTTTCCAAATAATCTTAATTGAGTATTGGGTTCTTGTAAAGCATCCTCTAAACCACTAAAAATTATTTCTTTCGAATTACCTTTTACTAAAATCACTTTACTAGCCGAGGGACCATTAAATTGTATGTTAGGAATGGGTAAGCCAAGTATTGCACGCACGTGTAAAGCAAATTCAGAAAGATCTTGTGAAATCATAGTCACCATGCCTGTATCGTGCGGACGAGGTGATAGTTCTGAAAAATAAACTTCAGTACCTTTTACAAAAAACTCCACCCCAAATAAACCTCTGCCACCTAAGGCGCTTACTACTTGTTTGGCCATTTCTTGAGCCTTTGCCAAGGCTTGTGTTTCCATGGTTTGTGGTTGCCACGACTCTTGGTAATCGCCGTGTTCTTGTCTGTGGCCAATGGGTTCGCAAAAACTAATTCCGTTTATATGAGAGATGGTAAGCAAGGTAATTTCAAAATCAAAATCAACAAAGCCCTCTATAATTACACGTCCGCCACCACTTCTTCCACCTTCTTGTGCATATTGCCAAGCATAATTAATATCGTTTGTAGATTTTACTACACTTTGGCCTTTGCCAGATGAACTCATTATTGGTTTTACCACACATGGGAAACCAATTTCTATTACTGCATTTTCGAACTCTTCAAAAGTGCCTGCAAATTTATAGGGGGAGGTTTTAAGTGCTAAGGTTTGTGCCGCTAATGTTCTAATGCCTTCGCGGTTCATGGTTAAGAGAGTTGCATTGGCGGTAGGAATAATGTTAAACCCTTCTTTCTCCAATGCCACCAAAGTTTGCGTAGCAATTGCTTCCACTTCGGGCACTACGTAATCTGGCTTTTCATTTCTTATTATTTCTGATAAAGCCTCCCCATCTAACATTGAAATTACGTACGAACGATGGGCCACTTGCATAGCAGGAGCATGCTCATATTTATCAACTGCTATTACTTCTACACCATAACGCTGAAACTCTATAACTACCTCTTTGCCCAATTCTCCTGAGCCTAACATCATTACCTTCTTCGCCGATTTTGTGTAAGGTGTACCTATGAATACGTTCATATATTATAATTTGGGCTAAATATAAGAAATGATGTAATATTTATAGACAAAAGCTATTAATTGATATTTGAGGAAATAATCTTATTTTAGGCTAAACCAAAAAATCAAAAAACACCATGAAAAAAGGAATTATTATTGCTGTTTTAGCATTCATTATCAGTCCGTTTTTAAGTATCGCCCAAAGCAACGAAGCCGATAAAATTGTAGGCACTTGGTTGGTAGGAAGCGGTAAAGCTCATATCCAAATTTATAAATATGCGGATAAATATGCTGGTAAAATTATCTGGTTAAAAGAACCTTTAAATGAACAAGGCAAACCGAAAGTGGATAAGAACAACCCAGATGCTGGCAAAAAAAATAACCAAATATTAGGCATGGTAAACATGCTTGGCTTTAAATATGCAGGAAGTAAAAGCTGGAAAGATGGAACCATCTACGATTCTGAAAGTGGAAAAACATATAGCTGTAATGTAAAAATGACGGATGAAAATACCTTAGAAGTGAGAGGATATGTAGGCATTTCGATGATTGGCAGAACGGATACGTGGAAGAAAGTAAAATAATTAATTGTAAATTATGAATTATGAATTATGAATTAAGCATTGTTGTAACCTAATTGCTAAATTCATAATTCATAATTCATAATTCATAATTAAAATCTCACAAATATGAAAAACCTCCTCTTACTACTAACCACCCTTGCGCTCGGCAGTAACAGCATTGCTCAACCAGGCGAGTACCGCCACGGACATGTGGATGCAAGTTTTGCAAAAACGTATGATCCGCGTTCGGATACTGTTGATATTTTAAATTATACGATTAGTTTAAGAATTACTGATTTTGCAAATAAAATAATTTCTGGTAATACGGTGGTAACATTACGTGCTAAGCAAAACGGAATTCAGTATATACG
>CALRUR010000025.1:0-29229 GCA_943371425.1 Sphingobacterium thalpophilum | reverse complement strand
AATTAATTTTCAAATCACTTCTTTTAATTAAGATTCCTCTATTTATAATATAATCCAAATCATTATATGCATTAATACTTTTTAAAGGGTTTGAATCTAAAACTAGTAAATTAGCTATCATTCCTTCTTCAACTTGACCAATCTCATTTAACCTGTAGGCTTCTGCCACTCTAGAAGTGCTTGCCATAAAAATATTCTCTAAATCGTACCCAGAATTATACAACATTTTCATTTCCATAAAACCATTTAAGCCTGGTATGCAAGCAAACCCTGCATCACTTGTGGGTGTATCCGTGCCTAAAATTATCGGAACCTTATTCTTTATCATTGAAATCATCACCTTGTCCATTCTTGATACCATGGCATTAATATAATATTCAATATCTTCGCTACCTGTTACTGATTGATAGAATTCCATCAAATCATATTTACCCCACTTACCTTCTTTAGATTTAAAGAACTTTAACAAATCAGTAGAAATTAGATTAATTACTATTGTATCATTTATTAAATCCCAATCAAGTATATTCTTCTCACTCATAACAACTCTGTTTGTAGGCATAACATATATGTTCTTTTCCCTTATTTGACTAAACAATGAATCAAGGATTTCATTGGGGATATGACTTGTAAAATCATTATTTTTATAATGCCATACACCATGAGCCAGAATATCTATATTATTTTTTATAGCAACCTTATAACCATTTACAGATGTAGCATGTAAAACAACAGGCAATTTACGTTTATGACTAGAATTTACAAGATGACTAATTAAAGTATCAGAAGGTAGATCTAAATTTTTTATGGTACCACTAAAACCATCTTCATAAAATGTTTTCACTGCTATCCCGTTATGTTTACATACGGTATTTAATGCTGCGTTAATACTATGCTCAGAGAGATCAATATCTTTTGGGATTTTTTCAACTTGATGATTATCGTATATCCAATTAGAAAAATATTCAGTATAGGTCTCTGGTTTTGGGAAAAAATTATGCCCATACCCATCAAAGTACCTAACAGTTTTTCCAACACCATATACATTGGGAGCCCAACTGTTGTTATAATATTTATTTATTAAATCCGGTCTATATTCACCTAAATCTACAAGTGTAGTAAATCCAAAATATAAATAATTTTTCGGCTCTTGCCTCAAATACTCTTTTATTAGTTTAAGTTTAAGCGTATCACTAAAATGTTTATCTAGCATTCCAATCATTCTAGATGTATGTACATGGCCATCTATTAATCCAGGAATTAAATATTTACCGTTACCATTTATCTTTGACTCAAACTGGCTCTCATTTAACGACTTCTTACCTATGTAAATAATTCTTCCTTTATCTACTAAAACATTTACATGCTCTCTAATCTTAATACTTCCTTTATGTGATGTAATAACATTAATATCTTCAATATATAAAGAAGACGTTGCTAAGCTTTTTTGAATAAAAGCAAAAAGTAACAAAACTATGAAATAAATTTTTTTCATCTAAACTTGATTATGACTTACAATAATTATTTTAATGCCGAAAGATCTTTCCTATTAATTAATTTACCGTGTAATATTATTTTATCGATATCGTTGTATGCTGTGATTGATTCTAATGGATTTGAATTTAATATTAACAAATTTGCTTCTTTACCAATTTCAACAGAGCCGTAATTGGCTAAATTAAATGCAATAGCATTCGAATAAGTTATAGCTTTAAAGATTGTTTTGAGACTTAGTCCAGAGTTATACCAATGTAAAAGTTCTAAATATCCATTATATCCGGGCGGATTTGTATACATATTCATAGATGGACAATCGGAACCAAATATTAATTTGGCATCATTCTTCTCTAGTTCCTTTGCAATTAATGTCATTCGGTTTAGTATTCTAGCATATGCACCAAACCATATTTCATACTTATCAGTTTTATTGCTAGTTAATAAATTATAAAATCTAGGATTCTGATTCTTTAAAAAAACTAAACGATCATTCATGATTTTATTTTTACCCCATTGCCCATCTTTTGTATAAAGAAAATCGAGAAAAGCAGGAGGTAAAACATGGTTTAAATTTGTATCTAATAATAATTCGTTACTTATCAAATCTTTTTCACCAGCAATTGTTCTAAAAGTTAATTGATATCCAATACCTTTCTGTGCTATTAATTTTAAAAGTCTTTTTTCTTTAATAGTTAATGTATTGCGATTAAAACTTCTATGATTCAATTTTGTATTCCACATTCCATGGGCTATAATATCAAAATTTGCATCTAATGCTAACTTTTGCCCTTTATAAGATGTAGCGTGAATTAAAACAGGCAAACTAGTTTTTTCTGCTTCTTTTTTTAGATCCAAAAAGAGGTCTAAGCTTGGTTGTTGCCACGTTACACTAATCCCCGATGTTTCATCTTCATAAAGTGTTTTTATGCAAATACCTTCCTTTTTTCTAATATTTCGAATTATTTCTTCAACATTATGATTTTGTATTGCACTGTCTGACATTAAAGAAAAATTCTTATTATACTTATCATATAAATAGGGACTTGCCTGACGTTCCTCAACTGTAAGTTCCTCCATCTCCATCATAAAATCATTCATAATTTGAACCTGGTCGCCACATGTATATATATCAGGACATTTTGGGGACATTCTTAGTTGATTAATTAAATTAATATTATAGGCGTTTAGATCTATCAAACTAGTAAAGCCAAAATATAAATAGCTACTTGGTAATTGTCCATAATATTCTTTAATAATACTTTTATGCTTACGATAACCTGAATGTTGAATTCCAGAAACATTTGCGAGGTGAACGTGTGCATCAATTAAACCAGGTATAAGAAATTTCTCATTACAATCTATTTCAATAAAATCAAAATTTAAATTTTCAACAGAATCAATAATATCAATTATTTTATTGTCTTTAAGTATTACATTTGATTTATAATTCCTTAATAAATTACCCTGAAACGTAATTATATTAACATTCCTTAATACGATATAGTTATCATTAATTCCAAATACTAGTGAACTATAAAATAAGTTCGAAATTAGTGCGAAAATAACTAGATTAAACCTACAAAACTTCATAATGGTATTCTAATTAAACCTTAAACATTTAAATTATTTTTATATTCAGTAGGTGTCATTTTTGTAATTTTTTTAAAGGCTGCAATAAATGAAGATCTACTATTAAAACCTACTTCATACATAATTTCTGAAATCGTTTCCTTTTCATCCTTTGGTACTTCAATTCTTTTTATTGCATTTTTCACTCTATAGTGATTCACGAAATCATAAAAATTCATTTCGAATAGTTCATTGATAACTTGAGAAACAAAGCGACTATTCTGATTTAAATGTTGAGATACTATTTCAATGTTTAATTCAGGGTTATTCCATAACATCTCGCCCTCCATTATGGTTATTAACTTCTCCTTAATTAATAACTTTTCATCTTGATTTAGAGGCGATTTTTTATACTTATCTATTTTATTGTTACTAATTTGAATTTCTCTTTTAGTTATTTGAATACCATTTAATGGTTTAAGTATTAATCTAAACAGGACAAAATTCAAAAGAACATAATATAAAAACAAACCACCAATTTCAAACAAATAAATATAATCGGAATCAATATCTAATTGAACTATAAATATTGAAATTGAGTCAATTACAATTACACTTAAAACTAAAAGTAAAATAGCCTTAACAAATGCATAAATTTCAATTTCAATTGTGGATCTATTCTCCAATAGAATTTTTTTTGATTCAACAAGAATTAATAAAGAATAGCCAATGTAAATTAACCATGAGATCACACTTATGTATTTAAAAACGAATAACTCTTGTTTCGAAATATTTATATTTAAGCTTAAAGAAACATATGCTATTAAATACCCAATAATAAATGGCAAAAAATGGAGTGTATCTTTTAATGTAAATTTTCTTTTCGAAACAGCCAAACTTCTAACGAAGAATAACAATAATGGACCATTTAGTAAGCCAGAAAAATAATTCCATTTTACATCCAATAATAATTGATGATTAAATTTTATGTATAGTAAACTTAAATTAACTATACCAGGAAAAAAAATTAAGGCTAAATATAAATAAAATTGGAAGCCATACTTTTTAAATAAAAAATAACATGCTAGTATTACAACAAGTGAAATACCAACTACTAATATTGAAAAAATATTGAATAATTCTATAAACATATTTAGCCTTAATTTAACAATTAAAAATATGCTATTTCTAATACATGTATAATAAAAATACTTTCTGTAAACTATCTCATTATAATAAACTGCTTAGTATATTCCTGATTTGCTGATTTAACTAAAATAGAATACGAACCGTTAACAAAATTTGAAACATCAATTTTTGAAATAATTTTATTACTTCGATATACAATGTTTCCATTAATATCATAAATTAATAATTCAGATATGTCAGCTGTATCACCAGAGAATTTAACATTTAAGAAATCTTCAGAAGGTATTGGATATAATGTTAGTGATTCTAAATTATATGTATTGCAACTTTTTACTGAAATTGTTTTTAGCAATTTTGGGTAACCGTTAAAGTCTACTTGATGCAATTGATAATAAGTAATCACATCATTATTATCACTGTTGTCAGTAAATACATATGTTGTTATTTCCTTGCTATTTCCTTTACTATAAACAATACCAACTTCTTTCCAACTCCGACCATCTACGCTTTTCGTAATAATGTACTTTTCATTATTTAATTCTAGAGCAGACGACCAGGTCAACAATTTATTTGAATTACTGCATTCTCCTTTAAATTCTAATAATATAATTGGTAATGGCCCCTCGGTTCCTGTGCTTTTATAATTACCATTTGAGTAACCATCGCCATTTCCACCTAAAAATGGACTATACCATGGTGATAGATTAACTTCATTCCCACTTGAACCTATGTTGGAAACAGCAAAGCCATCTCCTATGCCTCCGTTATATTGGCCAAAACTTATTTTAGATACAAAAAAAAGAAGAAAACAAAATATCAGTATTTTATTTATAGATTTAGAATAATGCAATGCCAGCATTTCATTACTCGTGTTTTTAAAATTCAATTTAAGATTCATGGCTTAAGAGTTTTTTTAAGAAAAATTTACAATAATAAATTAAGGTGCTATACGGACACCTCTACCACCATAATCGTTACGAACAGTAGCATCACCTGCAACCCCACTATATGTAACGTTTTGTCTCTGGCTTATTTTTGCAAAATCAGCACTTGCCCTCCAACTTCCTTGCTTATGCCCAGATCCGGTACTTGTTGGCCATAAAGTTGCATCAGCGTCGCCACTACTATCTAACACGCCGTTACCATGCACACCTGTATATGCTCTTCCCGTTGTATTACCTACAGTAATTAATCTGCTAAATATCATGCCACCCATTTCCATAATACCATAATAAGTTGCACCAGAAGTTACACGACCAGAGTTGTCAACATTAGAAGCAAAAATCCCAGCACGTAGTGGCCCCCCAATACTTCCAATAGTTGAACTAGAGATTATATTTCCTTTAGTAGTACTATAATTTGTAGCAATTGCTTCGCTATTTTCACCTGAATTTGTAAGCGTATACGCAGATGTCTGTATTTGAGTTGAACCCCACACATATTCGTTTGCTACTGGTGTTAATGTACCACGACATGCTTTTTCATGTTCTAACTCTGTAATTGGTCTTAATCCTGCCCAGTCCAAATAAGCAATTAAATCCTTATAAGATAAATAACCACAAGCTATATCCGCACCATCATTGCTTTCGTTTCCAGTGCCATCATTGTCTAAATCACAATAAAACGTTATTGGATTGGAAGTATGTATTGAAGAATTGCATGCAATGCCATTACGATCTAAAACGGATGAAGAATTTGCTAAAACAAATCTATTTGTAATGGAAGTTTGCCCAGCAGCAACATTTGTTCTTACTCTACTAGCTTGCTGTGTTCTTGTTAGTTTATTCAAGAAATCAACATATTGACCTTGTGTTATCAAATATTTCATACAATAAAATGCATTGTATCCTTTTGGAAAATCTGCAGGAATTGGCCCACTTTGATCACCTGAATATGTGCTTAAAGGATAATATAAGTTATCTGTGCTTGTACCCACAGTAATTGCTCCTTCACTAGTTATTTGATAGGGCGTATTAGTATTAGGATATTTATAAAAAGCACCTGTTTCTGTACCACCACTGCCAATATAAAAAGAACCTTGTGGTACATAAACCATTTCAATCGCAATTACATTAACTTCTACAGAATCTGTATCAAGTAAACCATCAGTTCCATAATTCCAGCGTAATTTATTTGAGGCAAATGTATTGGAACCTGATCCTACACTTGATCTGTATATAAATACTCCTACTCCATCTGAACCAACAGAGATGGATGAGCCTGAAGCTTCTGTATGTCCGGTCGAATTAATAGTTCCGTGGTTCCAAACGGTGCTTGATTTTTTTCTAAATTTAATAAAAACCCATGCTGCATCCCAATTACTTTGTTGAGAAGAGGTTCGCCAGGAATTGTCCCATGATAAATCAAATTGCACTAATGTATAATCACTAGTGGTGTTTTGGCCTGTTAGTGTAACATTCGACACACTAATGTTATTTGCATATACAAATGCAGATAGGCAAAAAAATGCAAAAAATAGTAATTTCTTTTTCATAATTAAGGAATTAGAGATTTTTAATATAGTTTTAGTAAAATGGTGTTTAAAAGGGACTAAAATTTTGATATTTATATTTAATCAAATATGCCCCTTAAACACCATTTAAATGTTTGAATACATGAATTCGAACAAAAAAAACAATACATTACTTAATATTCATCTCTAAAAAATCCCAAACTGGATCCTTAAGACTCATGTAATCTGTGAAAGTTGAATGAATTAATGCATGAGGTGCAATCCACTTTCTATTATCATAAGAGTACTTCGATTGCCAATATGCATTTGCAACACTAACTATTAACTCTTGATTTGGCAAAATAATAGGATTGTCGTCACCGTAATGATTTGGACTCGAACCAGTAGGTGTTCCAACAAATATCACATTTGTATTTTTTTCAAGGCTAGCCGCTAGATTCATCGCTGCTGAAAAGGTATGAGGTCCAATAACACAATATAGTTTACCATATTTATTTATCTTCTGACAAGCAACTATCTCATTAATAAATTCTTGATTTAATGCACCATTTCCACCACTATTGAATCTTAAATCTATAACTAATGCTTTAACATTCTTTTGTTTATCGATATTTTTTGTGATTTCTTTTGCAAAATTACCAGGTGAAATACCATTTTCAACGGCAACTTTATTAATTTGACAATATAATATATTTATATTTTTATTGTATTCAAACCAAAATGCTTTAGTTATATTTTTTAAATATAATGGCAAAGACTTATTATCCAATATATTCTTTAACTGTTCATTTGGCCCTGGTCTTAAATATGAATATAAATCATTACCATATAGTAAACTATAAGTACTTTTAAAAGTAACATGTTCAATTTTTCCATCTCTTAATAATGTAATCTTAATGTTATTAATATCGGAAACTATATCTAATCCATAGAGTATCTCCGGAATTGCCAAATATGTTGTAGAAAACATAGACGATAATGCATTGTTTCCATTATCTTGTGGTAAAAGTTTAGACACCTTCTTCTTAACAGAATCAATATTAAAATCATTTATACTAATAATTTTAGCTCCTAATAAGTTAGCATATTTAGATTCTGTGGATATAATATAATTCCCGTCAGAAAAATTATACGGTACAATTGGCAAAATATGAAACTGATGTTTTCCTTGAAAAACAGGATATAAACTTGTATGCCCATCTCCAATACTCGCAATTAATTTCATTAAATCGGTAATAATATGAATATCATCCTTTAATGGCAATGATGTTTTTATTTGATTTAGTTCAGCATTCCATTTTTTTTCAGATATACTATGAAACATATTAATATGATTTGATCTCATTTTATGATCTAAACGCTCGATGTCCGCTATCCATTTTTCAATTCTATTTAAACTGGCATTTGGAGTTGGTAATAAAGCTTTGTAGCTACTACTTTGCTTTATATTATCAAAATCAGTATCAGTTAATAAATCCTTTTCAGTCACACCCTTTTTGGTGACCATTGATTCATTAATCCAATACAGCGCTTCTTCCTCTTTATTCATTAAGGAATAGCAGCAAGCTATATTGTACATTGCGAATCCCTTCAAATAACCCAACAAAATGCATTTTTTATAAGCACTTATTGATTTCTCATAACTTTTCAAATTATAATATGAATAACCTAAATTGTACCAAAAAGTCCCATTTGAAGGATTAATTTGTGTAATTTGTTCATATTCTGCCGCGGCTTCCTTCCAATTTCCTTTATTATACATTTTTTCAGCATTTTCCAACTGATTAATACTTTGAGCTTTACCTAAAGAAGGCATAACGATAATACTTAAGAAAAAAAGAACATTTCTGAAGTTTAAGATTTTTTGTTTCATAACTATTTAAATTTATTACGAACAAATAAGGTTATTTCTTAGGTATGAAATGTAAGGAATTATAAATCACTACAAGATTTTAAAGGCTAGTTATCGATCTTTTATACTCTCTAGGTGTTAATCCTGTTTTTTGTTTAAATACAGCATTAAAGGAGGACCTAGAATTAAAACCAACGTCATACATAACTTCCGCGATAGTTTCATTGGGGTCATTAGGTTTATTAAATCTTTCAATCGCTTTATTGATTCTAAAATCATTGATAAACGCCACGAAATTTACTTTAAAATGATAATTAATTACATATGACAACCTTCGTTCTTTAAAACCTAATGATGACGCAAGCTCTTCAAGAGTCAATTCTGGGTTAGTAAATGCCTCCGTTTCAACTATAAAATTAGAAATAGTCACAGCATCATCTTCAATATTTATATCCAATAGTTCTGTTTTCTTTTTAACAATTTCGAATAATTCGTATGAAAAAAATTTTGAATCAATTCTCTTAACACCTTTGAAAAAATAAGGAAATGATATAGATTTATAGTATACCCAATTGATCATTAAAAAAAATATTAACTGACTGATTTGTATTTGATCAAAAATAACTAAATCAGTAATTGTTGAACTAATAATATCTATTATTATAGCCAATATGAAATAGATATTAATTGCTTCTAACCAAAATAAATCAACAATCTGATTTGTAGAGGATGTATTTCGGATGATACTTCTAAATTTCCAAATTCTCAAAATAGCCAAAAAAGAATAGACCAAAGTAATTGAATATAGGAGAAATTCACCTAAGAAATTAAAAGAATAGTTAAGAGTAAGGTGCAAAAATAAAAAAAGAAAAAAGGGGATAAAGTGTAAAGAAGTTAACCTATCAATCTTAAAATCTGCAAAAATTAAGGATTGAGTATATAAGTATATTAATGGTGCATAATTAAAGGCAATTAGCGTTATATAAAAATCCAGAAAAACAAATTCATTTACATAAATAAATTTTATTAAATGAAACAAAATCTGAAAACCAGCAAATAGAAAAAATAAACCTAATAATCGATTACTTTGTTTTCTAGGACTAGGCAATAAAAAAAGCGTAATCGATAGGAAAAAACTTAAATAAACCTCAATAAATAAAAAAACAAGTGTATAATTTAGGGACACCATATTAAATATCCGTTTATTAAATTTCAGTTAAATGAATTTCATATAAATATAGCTAATTTAATGTTAACAAGTATACTTTCTGATTCAAATTCTATACTTTAGTATTTTTTTACAAGGTATCGATGTATATTTATTTAAAAAAGGGGCAATTACGCCCCCTTTAATCCCTAATGATACATATTGCCAATATCAAGAAAACACTTATCCATTTTTTAATCAAAAAATAAACTTTGTTCCGCACAACAACAACAACAATTGGAATTGGTCCAAAAAGCAAAACAAAATAAACATTGAAAATATAATGTAATAAGCTCTCTCTATTTTCTTAGTACCTTTAATATGTATGTACTAAATTAGGTATTATAAACATCATAATAGAAATGAATATCACATTCATTTCTATTAAATAACTTTACGAAATGTAAAATTCATTTATTTTATTTATATATATTCTTATTTAAAAAAAAGTTTAATTTCCCTAAACAGTTTAACAAACAATGATATCTCAATTAGAACCATAACAAGTATTAACAAATACTCCAATAAATTAAGATAAGGATCATTGTAAATTAAAATGTTACCACTATATATCTTTTTAATATTTAGATTAATCTCTTCAGATTCTGATGCTCTATATAGAACTGTAATAGATGAATCTTTTAATATAGATTTATGAAATATTTCATAATCTCTATTTAAATTAATAATACCAAATTTAGCATTATGTTCTTTAAAACTAAAACAGAAAACAACAGGTTTATATCTGTCTGTTTGAATAACATAAACTTCAGCAGCTGAAATTATACCAGTGTGCTTTTGTACATTACAAATATTATTAATTAGAAAATAAGAATATAAAAAAGAAAGGGGAGTGAATAGAAAAAATATAATAAAGTATATTATTAATGAAGATTTCCTTTTCATTCCATTAGTGTCTTAAAAAGGGGGTAAAACACCCCCTTTAACCCTTTTAAGGTGCATACTTTAATTTAAAGAACTTTACAAAATCAAATAAATAATTAGAAATATTAATGATACGTATCTTCAATAAAAATTGCAATTTACACAACAAATCCGTAAAACGTATTTCAAAATTAAATATGAATGTATTACCCAGCAGTTACTATTAAATAAAATATGCTCTTGTAAAAATAATAGTAAAACATATTAAAACGAAATGAATATGACATTCATTACTCTTCCTCCTTTTTCGTTTTTTTAAATAATGTTCTTTGCAATTGATTTATTCTACTGATTAAATGTGAAACTTCCTGCGTTTTATTTACACTATTAAAATTGTTTTTTATCATAAAAAAAACACTTATTCTATTCTCTCGTAATTCATCGACATCAATATTAAATTTTTGTGCAATGCTTAAGTAATAAGACTCTTTAGTTTCATACTTAAAATTTTCAATTTTAGAATAAAAAGATTGTGAAATATTTAAATACTTCGCCATTTCATTTTGAGATACCCCCATTAATTCCCTAAGCTGTCTTAAATTTATATGCGTTATCATATGCTGATTCTAATTTTTCCTGAACCTCATTTACATTTACAATTTTTTCGTACTTATCTTTTATCAATAAAGTCAATTTGTTTGAAATTTTAGAACGATCTATAGCATTCAAAAAACTGCTATCCTTTAAAATGCGAAAACTTTTCTCTTGCAAATGCATAAAATAAGCTGAATTTAATGCATGATATAATTCTATTTCACTATTACATACAATACCCACATCGTTTTGTATTATACTTTTAGATAGTTCACCATCGTCTGTTTCTGGTAATAAAATAGGCTTTTGAAATGCTAGATACTCGTATTGTTTCGTGGTTATAATTTCGGATTTATTACCATACTTCAATTGAAGAAAAATATTGGCTTGATACATTAATTCATAATGCTCATAATTATACATATAAGGTTTTACCTCAATAGACAAACCAATTGTTTTCTGATTTATTATTTTTAATAACTTTTCAGAAATCGATGTGCCAATAAAATATAATTTCACATTTGCATTATTATTAGTAATAAAATTTGAAAGTATATCGAAAAAATAACAAGACTCTAATTGTATATCATACAACTGACCCAAGTAAATTATGGTAAACTCTTTAGGCTTATCAATAATTTTATTGAATTCAATTTTTTCTATGCATGCACCATTCTCTACAATATGTACCTTTTCCTTGAACTTTGATCCAAAATGTTTCTTTAAAGGCTCAGAAATAGTTAGTATTTCATCTACCTTTTCCAAAAATTTATGCTCTTTATTTCGTTGTATTAATTTTCTAAATAAGCCAGAAATCTTAAAATAACCAATTGTGTTATAGCCCAAGGTCCATGGATCTCTATAATCACAAAACCACTTGCTTTTAAAATTAATTTTTATGTAGTTACCAATGTCTAAACAAGAATATGGAGGAGAAGTTGTAATAATAATATCTTGGGGTAAAAAATTAATATTGTTTTTTAATTGATAATTTTTGAATAATTTAAAAAAATCATAAATATCTCTACCGGTAAAAGTCAAATAGAAAAAATGAATCAAATTTGATAATATGTGCATCTTTTTATTCTTTAAATAAATAAATATCTGATAAAACAAATGATTCCTTTCAATTGAAATAATATTCTCATTGGAATAATTATTAAAATCTGAATTGTGAGTACATATTATTTTAACTGCATAACCATTACGAACAAACTCGTTATAAAAACTATTTATTCTATTATAAGAAGCATTAGAGTCGCTTTTATACCAATATGTAAAAATATATGCTGTCATTAGTACAGTATTTCACATGCTTTAGAAATTGATAGAGGTTTATTTAAAGTATCAATTATTAGTTTGTCAATTAAATATTTATCTAATTTTTTAAAGTTAAACTCAGATGACAAAACGTATAGCCTAACATATTTATCCATTATTAATTTTGAGTATTCTTCTAAAAACTGCCAACCACTCATTATTGGCATATTTAAATCAAGTAAAATAATATTTGGCAGGTTATTCTCTTTTATTATTTGTGTTTTTAACAATATTAAATACTCCTCCGCATTCTCAAATTCAAATATTGTTAAATCTTTTTTGAATTTTTTAAGGACAAACTTAGTGTATAACCTGGATATTTTATCATCATCAATTATATCGATTCTCATTCTATCAGTATTAATTTGTTTTTACTAGAATTTCAACAACTAATTCATTTGCAATTAAATATTCATTAATTTCAAAACCGTGTAACCTAATAATTTTATCAATTTGACTCTCACTATTTACATTAATTAGCTTTTCATTACATTCACGAAATATGAATTTAATAATACTTGATTCATAAACTATCTCTGCACTTAAAACATTTTGTATTTTATCATAAATAATATTCAAGATTAATGATAAATAATTTTGACACAAAACCAATTGTGTATCCTTTGGTATATTATTCAATAATCTTTTACTATTTATTTTTTTCTCTGATTTGAAATTTTCTATAAACCAAAACAAATTTATAGAAACGGGATCCAGTGCTATATTTTTGTTTTCATTTAACATTTTATAACATTTACTAATATTTTTCTCCAATCTAAATATGCAATCATTTAACAACGATAAGTTTTTTACACTAAATTCATTTTCATATAGAACGGTCTCATTTATGATATAAATTAATCCTTTAATATTTGCAATATTATTATTTATAGAATGACTTAAATAATCACTTAATTCCGAATTCCTTTTAACCTGCGAATCGTAATTGCTTTCAATTATTTTAGCAAAGAACTTTAAATCATCTAAATTCATAATTTACTAAGTATAATTTTTAACTGATACATTTTTCAATTTTTCAACACTTTAATAAATCGCTGCCCACTTTGAGTATTAACTTTTAAAATATAAAATCCAGAATTAATAGTAGCTAAGTTGAGTAATACTTTATTTGGTAAATCCTCAAAATTCTGGACAAAAACTATTTTCCCGTTAAAATCTAAAACTTCAATTGATACTATAGAATAATTAGAAAAAACATCAATGTTCTCAAATGTGGGATTAGGCCATACTTTAAGATATGGCTCAATAGAACGAGATTGGGTACCATTAGCTTTTAATTCAAATACAAGCTGAAATCTGCTATTCCCATAAGATGCTAAATCGGCATCTATTTTGAATTCATAATAATCATGATCGTTCACTAGTATTTTCGTTTTTAAATAATTATCTATTAAATAAATATCTATGCTATTCTCCAAACTTTCTAAACTATCAAATCTCAATTTATAATTGCCTTTTTGAATATCATTTCCATAATAACTCCAAATAGACAGCTTAACTGTATCATTTTTTTTATATAATATCCTTGAGTTTACAGCTAATGGCACATTATCATCAGACATTGAATATAAATTCAATCTATCATTAAATAATTTAGATGCATCGTTGAATTCATAATTATTATGTGCGTTATCAATATCAAATGTTATTACAGCATTATCAGAATTTAGACTATCATCTATTACAGAAACATTAACCAACTTCAACTTAGTATTGCGAAAAAAATCAAATGAATTAACATTTGCTTTAGCATTTTCATTAAATTGAATCGAGGCATTGCTTGCAGTTGCTTTCACAAAAAATGCTTGCCCCGGAGGTATATATCTACTAATATTTAAATTACCCGATTTAACTCCAAATGAACTTATTACTCCATATGTACCTGTTTTTGCATCATAAACCCACATGTAATTTTGCATATTTGTTCGTGTTATTCCTTCCACACTCCCCCAATCTATTGTTGATGCATAAGGATTAGAAATGAGGTTGTATCCATCTGCAAAAGGATTACTAGTATTAGTAAATGTTAAATTATTTAAGATGTTTCCTATATTTAGCGTACCTATTACATCAATCGTAACGTCATCTGGTATGCTCCAATTTAAAAATGGGTCTTGTACATTTCTGGAACCTCTAATAAATAACTCAAAACCCTTCCCAGTTGGGATGTTATAGTTAATATTATCAGGATTTACCCAACCTATACTTGAGCTACCACTAATAGTCTCATCGTATAATCGAAGAGATGGTGAACATCCTGAACAATTATCAAATCCGTTGGATGTACCACCAACACCTGTTATATGTAAATCATCTATTAGTTGATTTATAGATATTGAGCCGCTAACATTAACTGGGAATCCTAAGAATCTCCATTTTCTTTTATTTAAGCCGCCTGGAATAAACCTTTGCCAAACAACATTACCTATAACAGAACCTGATGAAATTGTACTTACGTTTGCAGTTCCAAGATTATTAGAAACTAATATTAATTTTCCATTAGTATTGAGGTTCCCATTTGATACATTTAAAGTTCCAATTATTTCTAGAGTGTCTATTAGAGTAGCACCATTATTTCTGGATAAAGTAAAGTTCTTTACAGATCTAGAAACACTATTGGTTTGTGAAAAACTTAAATTAAGATTTGCTGCTATAGAAGAAGAAATTGTTAGGCTTGAATTTAATGAGCCTATTAATTTATTACTACCGCTAATTCCTCCATTTAATATTAAATGATTATCATTCAATGTTAAATTAGCGTTTAATAAATTCAAACTCCCATTAATAGTAATAGTATTAGCTAAATATTTATTATTACTACCAGATAATGTTAAATTATTAAAAGTTACAGGTGTGTTGCCGCCAACTATTTGATTAGTCCCATTTAAAATTACAGTACTGGTTTGCGAATTAAAATTACCTCCGTTAACATAAATACTACCCTCAAAAGTGTGGCTAAATGAGCCCCAATTAATAGTAGCGTTACTCTCAATTGAAAAATCTTTCTTAATTAACAATGCACGAGTTGTAGTAACGTTTGCATTTTCATTTATTTGTAATTCCCCATTTATAGTTGCCATTGAAGAGTTCAGTGATTTAATTCCACTACCCCCTAAAATTAAGCCGCCATAAATTGCATTTATGATGGTTTGATTACCACTACCATTATATTGAATCTTACTATTTACGTTCAAATTAGATAAGGTAATAGTACTTGTAAATGGACTTGAACTGATTATAATTCTTCCAGTATCACTTATAGTAAACACATTCGCTGTTCCACCAGAAATTACTGAACCTCTAATCGTAAAAGTCCCAGTTGTTAAAGAAATGCTATCTCTTCTACTTCCTGTTGTGGCATTCATTGTAAGGGAGCCAACCGATATTTCGCCAGAATTAACATTTAACCTGCAAAATTGGTTTGTATTCGGTCTATTCATTCTAAATAAACCACTAACCCATAAGCTTGCATTTTTATTAATTATCAAAACATTTGTACTGGATGCAGTGGCCATTGTTACAGTGTTACATGTATAAACACCATCTACTTTAACGGTATGTCCTGAAGCTATTGTAACATTATCACCTGGCCCAATACCCTGAGATTTATACTGGATAACAGAATTGGTTGAAATTGCATTATTTACCAATTGTAAAGAAGTAGCACTAGTAATGGAGCTTACCACCCCTATAATTACGTTCGAACTGTTTTTAATTACCGAGCCTACACTAAGCTCAGTCAAAAATGATGTATTTACCCCTGAAATGGTTTTTGAATTAACATTTGAACTTATAAAACCAGTTCTAGTGGTATTAGGCCACGAACTGGTACTCCAATTACCAGAGGCTATAGAAGTAATATTGGCAGCTTCAGCCCTATTTTGAATAATTAAAACTAGCGCAAAAAATAATATTAGCTTTAGAATACAATGTTTAGACATGCTTTTTAGGTGTATTTAAATACATTAAACGCAAACATATTATTAGCAATAATGAATAATGTCTTAATACATGTATTCGAATAAATTATTTCTAAAAAAATAGAATCATACATTGCCATTTATCGAAAAATAGAATTTATAAAAAACGGTAGGACTCTTAAACTTGATTTTGAAGCGTTAAAAACTGGGGAATTATAATTAAATATTAAAATATTGATTATCAAATATATAACACTTGTACTTTAACAATATTTCCACGGTGAATCAATTAATTTGTATTAAAACACGAATTAAAACAACTAAATATTAGCTGTACTTTATTTTTATAATACGAGGAATTACACTTTTAAGAATTTGTCAGCTATTTTTTAGCTTTTATTGGGTGAAGCATAATATATATATAACAACTTTATGTACAAATCAATAAATTATGAAGAAATATAAGTACTGGCTAATAATTTGTTTTAGCTTAATGTTTAGTTTTTTGAATTCATATGCCACACATACTGAAAAGGGTATAAAGTTTGACATTTTAAATATTAAGGCAGATAGTATTATATCTGATCTGACAAAAAAGCAAAATAATTGCAATTCAGTTGATATCGATTATTACGTGCACTATTTTGGCCAATTTGTTTTACACCCAGGGTTAGCGATTGGAATTGAGAAATCATTATTAACTTCTAAAAGAAAGATGCATTCTGCACGCTTAGGTGCTGAGTTTGGTGGTTATTATCATAAATGGAATAACAATAGTTTATTCTTAAAAAGCAGCTTAGGCCATAAAATGTACCTAACCAAAAAAAAGAAAAACTATTTTATTTATACAATAGGGTTTGGATACTTACATTCTTTTCCTCATGGTGACATATATGAGTTTAAAGAAAATCAAGCTGTTATATCTAAAAACTCAGGAACCTCTCATTTAGTTTATAATTTAAACATGTCTTTTGGAATACATACCATTAAGCTGAAAAAACATACGCTTTATACTCGTTTTGGTATAGAGGCTTTTCTTATTAATAATTTTAATGGCATATCACTTCCAAACGCTGCATTTCGATTAGGGTTTAACTTTCAAAAATAATTTATGAAAAATTATATAATCTATATTTTCAAGATTTTTTTCTTTTTTCTAACCATATTTTCTATAAGTTGTAATAAAGAAATATATGAGCACGATCATTTTTTTATAAAGAATAATGGTGCAACTATGTCTGTAATTGTTAAAGGGAATCAAAAATCGAGCACATTTATTGTTTTTTTACATGGTGGCCCAGGCGGCAATGCTATTACAGCATCGTATTTACCAGCATTTAAAGAATTAGAAGCAAACCATAACATCGTTTATTGGGATCAACGGGCTTCTGGATTGTCTCAAGGCAACCCAGCTACAAGCACATTTACATTAGACCAGTTCAAAGCAGACTTAGATTTATTAATCAAAACCATAAACGTAAGGTATAACAACCCGTCTATTTATATTTTTGGTCATAGCTGGGGTGGCGCATTAGGTACTGCATATTTGGCAGAATTTAAAGATTATAATAATATTAAGGGATTCATAAATATGGATAGTGGCCATAATTTAGAAATGGGATTGCCGAGTTCTGTTTTATGGGTAAAAAATTATGCACAAAAAATGATCAACGAAAACAACGATACAGAGTATTGGAAACAAGTTTTTAATTGGTGTAATGCCACACCCGATATGAAAATTCCAGAGAATTATTTCAAGTATGTTGAGTATTTAAAAAAAACAAACGCATATACAAAAGATTTAAATAAAAATTATGATAGAGGAAATGTAAAATTAATAGATATTTTAAATTCATATTTTAGCCTATCGATATTTTTCAATGGACCCTATTTATATGAAAATTTCAACATACTGGAACTTAATTTAAGTACCGAAGTAAGTAAAATAAATACTCCTACGTTAGTGCTTTGGGGTAAACATGATGGTGTTAATTTATTAGAATTTGGCCAAGCATTTTATGATTCCTTAACGGTAAACAATAAAAATATGGTAATTCTTGAAAATAGTGCTCACGAAGGTTATATAGAAGAAAAAGAATTGTTTGTACAAAATATTGAAAATTTTATTCTTCAAAATAAATAAATCAAAAGTTATTACCTTTTACACTATTTATTTTATTTAATTCATTCTTTTCTAATGGAAATAAACAAAAAGTCGCTAGAAGTTAGCTTTACTACTATCAACTAGTGACGAATTATAATGAACTAAAGAATGTTATTTAACAACTAATTTAGTTCTGTTTATCCCATATCTTGTACTTAATTCTACCACATAAACACCTTGTTCTAAGTTATTTATTTCAATTGTATTTAATCCTTTCCCAACTAGCCTTTTGTCAGAATAGATTATAGATCCTTTTAGGTCGCTTACTTTAGTAGTCAATGAGGAAGCCTCTAAAAGATTAACTTGTATACTCGCATTACCATTTGTACTAGGATTTGGAAATAGTTTTGCTTCTATTGTATTTTTATTCGTATTTACTCCTAATGCAACAGTTATAAAGTCAAAGTATTCATATTTAACTGATTTTTCATAAAGTCCACTAGGTTGTAATTCTTCATTATATTTTTCAATCTTTTTGTTGTTTGCATCGTATTTATAAAAGTGTTTTTCTCCGTTGTATACTTCCCAAACATTGGTTTGATTATTGAATTCTTCTTTCAAATATTCAACTTCATTATTGTTAGCATCGTAAAATTCACTAAACTTCTCTTTATTCATCCATACGCTGTTACTATTATAAACTTCAGTTAATTCAATAAAAGTACCATTCGCATCAGGGAAAGTTGTACTAAAACGCTCTTCAGGTCCCCAATCATTATTTTGCAAAGTACTACGGGTGAAACCGATTGTGTCTCGTCCTAAAAAAACTTTACAGATTTAAGCTGTTAGTCTTCCTAAAGTGGCATATAACAGTCAAGTATAAGAGCAGTAACGGATTTCAAGGCGATTACCTATCCGCCACCACAAAAGTTTTATATATGCACAGACCTTGAATTTACAACTGCACCCGCTATTGCTCTTATACAATGTTGGCACTTGTTTTTAATTTATTCTTTACCATTAAAAATCCAGTAAATATCAACATTCCGATGCTGGATAATAAATGTACTTTTTTGAAATCCATATTCAATTCAGGGAAAAACAGCAAAGCTATTCCAGCATTAATGGATAAGTGAAATAAGATTGCAACTAGAACACTTCCTTTAGAATTAATTACTAACCAAGTGATTATTATTGATAAACAGATTAGCATCAGAAAATACGTTATTACGGGTAAAAAGTAAATTGATTCTCCGCTAACTAAAGTGCCAAATGGTGCCCACCAAAGTGGAATATGCCAAATGAACCATATTACTCCAATTATGATTGCACTTTTTAAGTTTGTATATTTTTTTTGTAATTCCGGTAATAAAAAACCTCTCCATCCAAGTTCCTCTCCTAAAGGTCCAGCATAAAATCCAGCCCATAATACAGTCGGAATCGAAAGAAAAGCCATTAGGTCAACCCCCCCGATATCTCCAATAAATATGTAATAAAATCCAATTCCAATGTTTACAAAAATTATAGGTAATAGAATTATGTATAAATAGTTTTTAAATGGAATATTCCAAATAAATATTTTCTTAAGTAAACTCAATACACCTGCAAATCCGTCAAAGATAAAAGTTGTTACAATAGCACTAATTGAAGGTCCATAAACACCAGTAAAAAAGAATATTAAAAATTTACCAATTGATTCTTGATTAATTCCATTCGCAAGAAGATTTAATCCAATAAACCAAAAAGTCCAAGACCAAATAATGGTCATTAATAAAAAAAGATAAGTTTTTTTGTTATTCATATTTTTCTCAAATAAGTGCCAACTTGTTTATACCAGCCATAAAACTTCTCCATTACCAAGCCTAATCCTTGGCTTGGACCTGATAGTTATGGTTCCTATACTTTTATAATAATAAGTAAAATATTATAAATCATCAGACTTTTTTTTGTTATGTATACTTTTTGAAATAGTGTAAAGCTATTTCAGGACAAGACACAAATGACTAAGCCCACCAAGCTTAAGATAATTTTTTTCATATTTTATTTAATTACATCATTTAATAAAACTTTAAAACTTACATTAGTCCAAAATGGAGTTATTAATTTTCATTATTCTATTAATTCAAAAAGAATATATTTGCCTATCTTATAATATCAATAGTCCCCGTTTGTGACCTAGCTCTTGATTCTAAACTATAGAAATAGGTTCCGGCACTCATTCCATCTGCAGTCCATTCAAAATTAGGATCGTTAGATTCAAATACTATTTTGCCCCATCTATTAAATATGGTAAACTTGAAACCTGGGTCACAATAAACCAAATAATGTTTATCTATTCTATAGGTGTCGTTTATGTTATCACCATTAGGTGTAAATACATTCGGTATCGTGCTGGTTAAGTCTGTGTTTGGTATTATTTTAAATCGTATTGCGAATGCGTCTTCTTTAGTTTGGCATGCTGGATTAGAGGTTGTAAAATAAACGCTGTATGTGCTATCACGTATTTGATCACAACTTGTTTTCCAAATAAATTGAGCATAGCCTTCTCCAATAACTTGTGTTTGTTCAAAGCTTGCTATATTTCCGGGTATCCCACTATATACATCGCCTGTTGATGAAATTAAGATTGAATCACCAGGTAAATTACTTTTGGCATTAAGCTCTAAGCTAAATGTTTCGCCTGCAACTAATTCAATGATGGTATCCGATAATAAACTAAAACTCGGAGAAAAATCTGGATTAGGCTTTACATATATAATGAATTCATGACGAGCAGAATCTTGTGGGTTTCGGCAAGCATCGTCCCACGAAGCAACGTTTATGATATATGGTTCATTTCTTATTAAACTACAATCAATGTTCCAAGTTAAGTCTGATTTTACCGTATCTATACCTATGCCTATTACTCTATTAATTATTGGTTTTGGTAAGTTGGAAGGTATATTTGTATTTACAGTATCAATGGTTATTGTTTCACCATTGTTAGTATCTATAGCCTTTAATTTTATAAAATAGGTTTCACCTGCGTATACAGTATCAACAGTTTGTGAGAAATTACTAAAGGTAAATTTTGGCAAATTATTTGGCCTTTCTCTAACGGTAATGATAAAGTATAAGGTATCCACTTCTGGGAATACACATTTATTGTCTCTCGCTAATACTCTTGCTATATATGGGGTAGTTCTGTTATCTATACAGAAGGTGTTCCAAACTAATTCTGCTTTTGCAGAATCTTTACCTTCTGCTGGGGTAACATATGCAATACTGTTAACAATAGTTGGGTTTGCTATTTCCGATGTCTGGTCAAGTGAAATATATACGGAATCAAAGCGTAGATTAGTATCTACAGCAAATAAATTAAACTTAAAAATATCGCCTCCATAAATGGTCGTATCAATAACTTTTAATCGTAAATCATTTTTATCCCTGAATTCGGGGGGAGAGTTATACGGGCCATTTGCATAAATATAAATTGTATCATAAGCGCTAATGGTTGGGCAACCTTCATCTGCAGTACGAAGGAACAATCTATATGGATTAACTCTAATATTTACACAATTTGGCTTCCAAGTAAAAACAACTTTTAAACTATCGTCATTTTGTAAAGAAGTATAAGTTGGCATACTTCCACCAAAAGCTGCTACAGCTGCAAAATCAGATAAGTCCGGAAATAATTGAATGTTTTTATATTTATTTACTTCCAGGTTCGATATGGAATCGTAAACGGATATGGTAAAAACATCTAGTATTCCTTCTTTAAAATAAGCAGAATCTATATTGTTATGTGCATATATAGGTTTAATATTGGGCTGGTCGCTAATAAAAATTTCTATACTAAATGTTACGGTATCTGGTTTTATGCAATCCTCATCAATAGCTTTAAACGTAACCTTAATTGGCTTATTTACATTATCCGCACATTCGGTTTCCCATCTAAAAACCGCAGTAGAATGTACATTCGAATTTGTTGCCGCAAAATAAAACTTACTGTTAAAATCATTGCCATTTTGGTCTTGTCCATTCAAAGGATCTGGTTCCATTACTATTCTTACTTTTTGTGTAGAATCCTTATCGTATGTTTTAATAATAGAGTCGGCTGCCAACTGAAACGTGTCCCCCGCCTTTATATAATACTTTTTTATACGATTATTAAAAGCTGTTGTAATTTTTACCGTATCCTCTTTACCTAAATATTTATTGGTAAACATTGGAGCATTATTTTCTTTCTTTTTTAAATAGAGGGAAATAAAGGTTGTATCATACAAAGGTGTTGGACATGTATTATCTCGTACAACAATTGTAAATTTGTACGGTTCTTCGCGTAGATTAGAACATTTAGGTCTCCATTTAAATTGCCCCTGAACCAAACCAATACCAGGAATAACCAACTTTTGAGCTTCCAAACCTTCCAATAATTGCCCAATTTTCCCCCATTCTGATTCAAAAAAAGTAGTGTCAAGTAAATTTTCGCTCGGTACATTATTTGGCAATACGTACATGAATAAAGAATCCGTAAGTTGAGAATCTATAGCTGTATAGGTGGCTACATACTCATCCTCAATATTAATTGTATCAACAATTACTTTTTTTCGAAGCTTATTATCCACTGTTGCGGGTGGTGATTCTTCAACTTGCACTATTTCAAATTGCATTTCTCGCCTTGTTACTCCTAGTCTGACGGGTATTCCATCAAATTTCCTCCACTCCTCTACTCTAACCGCTACCAAATATTTCCCCTTTTTCGTCGGGGTAAAATTCATGATTCCTGTTTGGGAATTGATTGTAAGATCTGGATTGCCATCTAAAATATTAGTAGTTAAACCATAACCGGCAGCATATGGTATTGGAGTAAATGGTTTACTAAATTGATAACCAGATAATGGTTGATCTAACTTATAAACTATAGAATCTCCATTTATGTCTTCAGCGCTCCAATCTAAATTATAGGTTTTACCAAGGGTATAAAATGCCATAGGATCTTTCTTGAATTTCGGAGAAGAATTAAAACGAGCAGTTTTTCCCTTAAAAGGCCCGTAAATCGCAGTCAAACGGGGAAAATCCATGGTCATAACATTTGAAAATTGAGATGAAGGGCTTGAAACGTTTGCAATTCCCGAATTTCTGCAACAGTACATAAAACTCAAATAGTGCCCAACCTCTGGTAAAAGATTATTTAAACTTACATCAAACATATGCAAAGCAAAAGAATCTGTTTCATATGTAACTTTTTCAATACGATTTTTTGCTGCAGGTGGTAGGCAATCATCTTGATAATATGTTAATATTTCAGTACCTTTTTTATTAAATGAAAAAAAGTAACTAGGAATATCATTGTCATTCTGACGCATAGGTTTAAAATTAAGTTCATTTGGCATTACAGAACTTGATTTCTCTCTATAGATATTTAATTTAAAAATGTATACATCATTAAAATTTATTGGCAAGCTATTATCCCTTACCATAATCATACTCATGTCATAGCCAATAACATTTAATACATTTTGTGAATATGCAATAGAACTATTATTTAAAATAGTTAATACAAATAAATACTTAAGTAATTTCATGAGACAAAATAAAAAGGGTCAATTAAAAAATAATAGATTTTAAAGTATAAATCAGTATTAATAAGTATACTATTCAATAAACTTATTAAAGCAAAAATTCATTCCGCTATAAAAAAGATGACAACTAGTTAACAAACATAAAATAAGTACAAAATTTAGATGTACTAAAACAGGAATTCGAACAGAAAATAGCCTGTTTGAATTAAATAAAAGATTTAATAATGCTATTCGAAATGTTTATTTAAGACCAAATCAATAAAAATTTAGACTCTAGCGGCTGAAAAACACTAATTGCTGATTGTGTACAATTACCTTTCTAACCATAATAAATTACTATAACTCTTAATTTTTTTATTCAAGATCATGATTATTGAATTTAGAATACTGAAATCTCATTTTTTTGTAGAAAAAAAACAATATGAAGCAAACAACAAGAATTTACAAACATGCTATTTTGCTATTTCTAGTTTTAATTGGATTTACGCCTTTTGCTGAGGCAGGAGGTGGTACTGGTCAGATAAAACAAAAAATTGCCTTTATTAATTGTAACATCTTACCGATGGATAGCAATTATGTATTACAGAACTACAGGATATTAATAGAAGATGGCAAAATTGTTGAAATTAGTAAACATTCTAATTTGAACCTAGAAACCTATACTGTAATTGATTTGAAAGGTAAATACATTTTACCCGGATTAATAGATATGCACACTCATATTTTCGACAAGTCAGATTTAACAAATTATTTATCTTATGGAGTTACCACCGTAAGGAATATGATGGGCATGCCAGCACATTTAAGATGGAAATCAAATATTTTAAAAGGGAAATTAATTGGATCAAACCTTATTACGGCAGGACCGACAATTAATGGAAATTACGGCAAAAAGGCGCCAATAACCCACTTAAGACTTAACAGTAAAAGTAATATAAAAGAAATAATATCAGAACAGAAGTTAAAAGGGTATGATTTCATCAAAATTTATAATGGTATAACAGAAGCTCATTTTGATGAAATAATGAAATATGCAAAAGAACAAAATCTATCTGTTGTTGGTCATCCACCTTTAAGTGTATCGAGAACCAAACTACTGAGCTCAGATTTAGAAACTTTTGAACATATTGAACAAGTATATAATGTACTTCAAAAATACGAATTCTATGACAATCAGGTGGATAGTATCGCAAATGATTTTGTAACATATAAAAAACCAATTGTTATAACATTAAAAGTATTTGATAATATTTATGATGCAGTGGTGAAAAAAGATACTAATATTAATAATATCCCATTGAAACAAATCAATCCCTTAATTAGATATATGGGTAAAAAACAATTAAGCCATTATGTAAATGCCAGTAAAGGATTATCAAATCATATTATCATTAAAAGACAAGATTTAAGCAAAATGCTTAAAATTTATAATACAAAGAAAGTCCCGTTTTTGGTTGGTACTGATACAGGTCCATGTTTAACTGTACCAGGGTTGAGCTTACACGATGAATTGGAACTATTAAAATCCGAAGGTTTTGATAATTTTGATATAATACAAGCAGCAACCTATTTACCCAAAAATATACTTTACAAAAAGAAAGAATATGGCAAATTACTAGTAGGCTCAACTGCAGATTTTATTATAGTAAATAATAACCCTATCGAAAATTTATCTACACTTAGAAACCCTAAAGGAGTTTATTTAAATCAAACATATTATAATGAATCAGACATGTTACAATTAAGAAAAATGGGTGAGAATAAAAGTTCATTTTTTAGAACATTTATATTATTTATAGGTCAAATTGTCCACAAGTAATTGCAATTCTAACCCATATTTTAATAAAATTAAAATCTTTATCTGATTGGAGTGATTTATACTCAATTTGAAAGATTGTAATAATTTTATAAAAAATTGAATAAACTATTTCTTATTAAAATAGTTTATTCAATTTTTTATATCAGAATTACTGTAACCTAATTCATGTTCTATCGTCTTTCTAAAATCTTTAGGTGTTAAACCGGTTGCTTTTTTAAAACAATTAAAAAATGTAGAAGCTGAATTGAAACCAGATAAATACATTATTTCGGAAATTGTATGTTTTGAATATTTTTTATTTTGTAGGCAAAATATAGCATACTTCACTCTGTAATTATTTATAAAGTCAGAGAAGTTTGTTTGTGCTTTACGATTAATTGTTTGCGAAATTAATCGTGCTGAGAGCCCAACATTTCTAGATAATCTTTCTATGTTCAAATCTGGATTTAGATAAAGCTGTTTTGTTTCTATCAGATTTAATAATAACTCGTAATTCAGATCTAATTCATTCTCCGGAATCAAATCATTTTTGTATTTGGATTTAATATCAATATCTATCTGAAGGTCATTGCTGTTAAGCCCATCAAACATTTTAGTATGCCTTAAACTATAATAAACCAAATAAATAATAGAAATTACAATTGTAAATATTTCAATAAAAAAAACAGAATTCGTAAAAGTAATATTTGATTGAAATAAGTAATTAGTAATAATATCTAAGATGGTAACAATTACAATTATTAAAAAAAAATTAGATAACCATTTTAAATTTATTTCGCTATGATTTACTCTTGTATTCTTTATTATTCTCCTGAAATAAGTTAACTTGAAAATAATATAAACCAAATAAACCATTTCTTGAATAATGATTAAATATCTAAGTATATTCAATGCTACATTAATATCTAATGAAATAACAAATACTATTGAAACCAGAAATGGAATAAAATGCAATAATGATACTAACCCTACTTTATATTTACTATAAATTAAACTATTAAAATAAAAATAAAATAATGGGAAATATAAAAATCCAATTATAGGCGTTAAATTTATACTTTGATACAGGTCTAAATCGTAAAAAATATTAAGTGCCATATGAGTGCTTAGTACAAATAATATCAGAATTAATAACTTATTTGTAAGCCTGTTAAAATAATTGAATCTAAGTAAATAGAAAACAATTACAAGACAACTAAATACTAAAATTGACTCAACAATATGTTCAAATGTAAAATGCATATTAAAATAAAATATAATTTAGGAGAATAGTCTTTAGTATCCGTATGTAAGTACCCCTTTTATCCTATAGCACTAATTTAGGATTTTCATTATTAATATTTATATCATTAGCGTCAATATTCTTAGAGAATTCAATTTTTGGGTGGCTGTATTAGGTTAAGTACTTTCATATCGGAATAGGGAGAATAGTTAAATTAGGTGAAAGGTAGATGAAATGACTGGGTTTTGCACAAAAGGTCTACTTTTGTCAAACCCCAATTAGCGATTCGTTGTTTTTTTTTGTTTTAATATTTTCCAAATTAATATTGCTGAAAGTCCTGTCAAAACGGCAAAAAACTTTTCAAAAGTTGTCCTTGCAAATACATTTCCTACTGTGTTCAATATGAAAATACCAAAGAATATCCACAGAATTGTATTTATTGTTTTGTCTGTAAACTTAGACTTTACTAAATTACTTTTCATTGATAAAATCCAAGCCAAAAATAGATTTATTATAATTGAAATTGTTTCAAAAACATACATTTCATTGTCGTTAGAAAGTCTGCCTCCCCAGGCAATATTGTAAGGAATTAGCTTTATGATAATACAAATATGAAATAGGATTACTGAAAAGAGTAATCCTAAAAAAATCTTTGTCGAGTACTTTGAAATATTATACATATAATTTTAATAAAAATTAATACCAAAAAGTATAGCAGTGTTAAATCCATTCGTTTTGCCAATAGGTAGATTTACGGTACTATAATTAATTCTAGCTTGTAAATCCAAAATTAGATTCTTTCTTCGGTAAATTTCAAAACCAACGGCTGAAACTAAACCTTAACCTGAATAATACTCTGTTTCAACCTTGTTTTCTGTTTTAAGGTCATAAAAAACTGGGGCATCTGTTCCTATTCCTATTCCTCCTAAGACCCAAATTTGGTCAGAAGCAAAATATTGAGCAGATGCAAAAACACCACCAAAGTCTCTTAGTCTTTTTCTGTCAGATAGTTCATATTCATACACAGATACTGCTCCATTCACTAACAATGCAAATTTCGGATTTAACATATAACCCACCTTCCAATTTATAGCAAGATTTGTATTATTTTGTTTTTTGGTCGGGAAATTCAAATTAGAATTTGCAATTCCAATCGAAGTTCCAAAAACAAGTCCTTTTCTTTCAATTTCTTGCAAAGTTTGTCCAATCGCAGTTATGCCAAGGCCAAAACATATTAATAATGTAAAAAATGCTCTCATATTTTTTCTTTTTAGTTAAATAATAATGCAAAGGTATTTTCAAAGTATCTACAAAAAGTTACCATACGTTAATAAAAGAACTTCTACAATTTATTTCTAATACGGCTTAAACTTTGTGTTGTAATTCCCAAATATGATGCAATATGTTTTTGAGCAATTCTATTGACGATTATAGGATTTTTATTCATCAATTCTTGATAACGCTGTTCAGCCGTTTTGGTTAGTAGGTCAATTTGTTGTTGTTGTTTTTCGACAAATGAATTTTCAGCACCCAATAAAAATAAAATCTTTCCAAATTGGCTTTCTTTAAGTTTCGCAATATTACTTGCACTAATTTTTAGCGCAATGGTTTTTTCAATTGCAACTGTTTCGAGTGGCGAAGATTTTTTAGATATCAAAGACATGTGGTCGGCAAAAAAATTATTTTCTAACACAATGTCTAAACAAACAAATTTATTTTCATTCCATAAAAAAACTCCACAAGCACCTTCGATAATAAAATAGGCATTTTTTTCATCTTGTCCAGCAGATTTTATGGTTGCATTTTTCTTGAATCTAACTTCTTCGCAAAGGTCAGAAAATGATTTCCAAACTTCAATAGGTGCTTCAAAATATTTGTCAAACGATTGCTTCAATTTCAGTTCATTCATTTGTAGGAGGTGTTTATTACAATAACAGCTAACATTTAGCGTGGTTGGAGTTCGGGTGGATTAAATCCCGAATATATTCCACACAATTCTATACTTGAAGATACAACAAATTTTCATAATCCAA
>CALRUR010000024.1:0-33726 GCA_943371425.1 Sphingobacterium thalpophilum | reverse complement strand
TTACAAATGATCTTCGAAGTAGCGGGTAATGGTGTTCATGAGGTGTATGCGGTCTTTTCCGCGTACATTGTGTTGGTGGCCGGGGTAGGCAAAATAATCGATTAGCACCCCTTTATCTACACATTTTTTAATATAGGCTAGGCTGTGTTGCCATACCACCACATCGTCGTCGGCTCCGTGTATCATCAATAATCTACCTTTTAAGCCCTCTACATAATTCAATAAATTATTTTCTTTATAGCCCTCTGGGTTCTCTGCAGGCGTATCCATGTAGCGCTCGGTATACATAATTTCGTACAAACTCCAATCTATAACCGGCCCTCCGGCTACTCCAACTTTAAAAATGTTATTGGTTTTGGTCATTAAACTGGTGGTCATAAAGCCACCATAACTCCAACCGTGTATGCCAATTCTGTTGGTATCTATAAAAGTTTGGTTCTTTAAATATTCTACGCCTTTTAGCTGGTCGGCCATTTCTACTTTGCCCAATTGCCTAAAGGTGCTTTGCTCAAATTCTTTACCACGGAACATAGATCCACGCGAATCTACCGTATACACTACGTATCCTTTTTGTGCCATTAAATGGAACCAAAGGTTTGCACCGCCCAACCAATTGTTTTTTATGTTTTGTATATGCGGACCAGCATACACATAAATAATAACCGGATATTTTTTGTTGGCATCAAAATTTATAGGCTTAAACATGCGTGTGTACAAATCTGTTTTACCATCGGCTGCTTTAATAGTACTTATTTCTATGGCTCCAAGTGCATAGTCTTTTATAGGGTTTGGCGCGTTTAACAATTCTTTTTGCAATTTGCCTTTTGTATTATGTATGTTGATGATGCAAGGTGTTTTTACATTGCTATAATTATCTGTGTACAATGTTTTTTTATGGTTGAACAAAATAGTATGCATACCATCTGCATTTGTTAAGCGCGTAACTTTTCCGTTTTTCAATTCTACTTTATACAAATCTCTATCGAGCGGAGAGCGCTCTGTACTTTGGTAATATGCGTATTCATTGCTCTCATCAGTTCCATAAAAATCGGTAACTACCCAAGCACCTTTTGTAAGTTGGCGAATTAATTTTCCTTCATCCGTATATAAATACAAATGCTTAAAGCCATCGCGCTCGCTGTGCCAAATAAAATTTCCGTTGCTTAAAAAATACATGGGCTTGTTGGGCTCTACATATTTTTCGTCGCGCTCGGTGAATAATGTTTTTACCAATTCGCCAGTGCTTGCGTTGTATTGGTTGAGTTTCATATCTTGGTAAGAGCGTGTAACCACGGCTACATACACAAACCTTGCATCTAGGCTCCAAGTAATATTGGTAAGGTATTGATCTTTGGCTCCCTCAATTTTTAAATAAACAGTGTTGTTCGTATTTACATTGTAAACTCCTACACTTACTTCGTGCGAGGCTTGCCCAGCCATTGGGTATTTTATGGCATTTAGTTTTGCAGGGCTGCTGTTAATATCTACCAATGGGTAATCGCTTACCATGCGTTGGTCCATACGGTAAAAGGCAATTTTCTCATCGTTCGGGCTCCAAAATATTCCGTCGAAAATTCCGAACTCGTTACGGTGTACTGCTTGCCCATATACAATGGCATCGTTGGAATCGCTTGTAATGGCTAGTGTTTTGGTAGGTGTAGAGTAATACAAATTATTATTTACCGTATAAGCAATTGCCGAATTATTATTGTTGAAACGGTGGTTCGCCGATTTCTCTTGCATCTCTATTCGCTTGCTTTCGGTTTTATTTTTGATGTTAAAACTCAATACATTTCTGTTTACGATGTACAACAGCTCATCGTTGCTTAGCCAAGTATACACCGGAAAGGTTTTATTATTCGCATACATATCTCGCGAAGTAAGCACCGTATCGTTCGTCGATTTTTTTACCGATGAAATAATTAAACAATCATCTCCATTCTTTTTTCCGTTGTAAGAATAACGAACTCCATCTGGTAACCATTGCAAAACTTTGAGTGTTTGCACGGCAGTTTTAGAAGAGAACACGGCTTCTTCCATGCTGAAGGTTTTGGGTTGAGCGAATGCGGCGTTGGCAAAAAGTAAGAGAAGGGTTAAGAATTTTTTCATGGCCAAAGATAGGGGAAATGTGCAAATGGGAAAATATGCCTTTTTCGTTCACGCAAAGAGCGCGGAGGTTTCGCGAAGAGCGCAAAGTTTAAGGAAATACTTTGTATATATCTTTTCGATGTATAATTCTAGCAAAAATTATTTTATTGTTTTCATAAAAAAATCCAACCCTATAATTTCCTATTCGTACTCTATATGCAGATTTGTGTCCAGCTAGTTTTTTTAAATTTGGAATATTATTTAAATTTTCTTCAGCCTCTAATTGTTCAATTAATTTTACAAGATTAGATTTTACAGATTTAACCGATATCTGGTCAATATCTTTAGAAAATTTAGCTAGAAATTCAACTTGCATTATTTCAGTTTTTGCAATATTGACTTCTTACTTGCTTTCTTAGATTTATCTACAGATTTAAGCAATTTAGACAGACCAATATCTTCCATTTCCTCTTCAGACATAGTAGCCGAGGAAATTCCAAGTTTTTTTAACAAGTCGTTAATAAACTCAAATTCATCTTTATTTTTTGGAGTAATTACAACAGCTTTCATATAACAAATATACAAAAATGTGCTGAATGTAGAATGCAAATCCCGAAATATCGGGACAAGTAGGGGTGCAATAAATATGCCTCTTTCGTTCACGCAAAGAGCGCGGAGGTTTCGCAAAGTTCGCAAAGGTTGGACTAAAAGCACCCATGAGCACACGAGCATATGAGCATACGAACTAACTAATCCTCCCCCATGCCTCCCGGCTCTTGCTCTGCGAGGCCATGTATTTGCGGAGTTCTGTGTAACCTGGATGTTCTAAATACGGATCGCTGTCTACAATTTCTTGTGCGGTGATGCGTGCTTCTTGTAATATTTTTTGGTCTTTGGCGAGGTCGGCAATGTGTAGGTCGAGCACTCCACTTTGTTGGGTGCCTTGTAAATCGCCGGGACCTCGGAGTTGCAAATCTATTTCTGCAATTTCGAAACCGTTATTGGTTTTTACCATGGTAGAAATACGCGTGCGTGCATCGGCACTTAGTTTATTTCCGGTCATTAAAATACAATACGATTGCTCTGCCCCTCTACCTACACGACCGCGTAATTGGTGGAGTTGCGATAATCCGAAACGCTCCGAATTCTCTATAACCATTACACTTGCGTTGGGTACGTTTACACCCACTTCTATTACGGTGGTGGCAACCATGAGTTGTGTTTCGCCTTTTACAAAACGTTGCATCTCGAATTCTTTATCGGCAGCTTTCATTTTTCCGTGCACAATACTTACGTGGTATTTCGGCATCGGGAAGGCTTTGGAAATGCTTTGGTATCCTTCTTCTAAATTTATTAGATCTAATTTTTCCGATTCTTTAATTAGCGGATACACAATATAAACTTGCCTGCCTTTGGCAATTTCTTTTTCTAAAAATCCGAATAATTTTAATCGATGCGATTCGAACTGATGAACGGTTTCTATGGGCTTACGTCCTTTCGGTAATTCGTCGATAACCGATGTATCTAAATCTCCGTACAAGGTCATGGCAAGTGTACGCGGAATAGGAGTAGCCGTCATTACCAATACATGCGGTGCTTGTACATTTTTTTTCCAAAGTTTAGAGCGCTGTTCTACACCGAACCTATGTTGCTCATCAATAATAACCATACCCAAATTTTTAAAAACCACAGGGTCTTCTATTAATGCATGGGTACCGAGTAAAATATGTATTTCACCGTTGGCTAATTGCTCGAGTGTTTCTCGGCGTGCCTTAGATTTAGAGCTGCCAGTTAAAATTTTTATGTTGATGTTCATACCATTCAACAATTCTGATAGGCCTGCGAAGTGTTGCTGTGCAAGTATTTCGGTAGGTGCCATAAGGCAAGCTTGGAATCCATTATCAATTGCGAGCAACATGGTGAGCAGTGCTACAATGGTTTTTCCGGAGCCTACATCGCCTTGCAATAAACGATTCATTTGGAAACCCGTATTGGTATCGGCACGAATTTCTTTAACTACTCTTTTTTGTGCATCGGTAAGTTCGAATGGTAATTGGTGATGGTAAAACTGATTAAAATTTTCGCCTACTTTAGAAAAAACAAATCCTTTGGCATTTAATTTCCTGCCTTTGTTTGCTTGTACTAATTTAAGTTGAATAAGAAATAATTCTTCGAACTTTAACCTTGCTTGGGCGCGTTGCAATTGCTTGGCATTGCTCGGGAAATGTACTTCTTTAATGGCCTCTAGGCGAGGCATCATTTTATATTTATCAATAATATTTTTTGGTAAAAATTCTTTGATTTCTTTTTCGGCTTGCAACATTAATTGCTTCTGCAATTTTAAGATGCCTTTAGAATCGAGGTAGAAACTTTTTAACTTTTCTGTTGATGGGTAAACAGGTTGTAAGGCTGTTGCATTTTCGGGCTTAAAATCTTTGAGCAATTCCATTTCTGGGTGCACAATATTTAGTTTCATTCCGTATGCATTGGGCTTACCAAAAATTACATACTCTTGCCCCACTATCACTGTTTTATCAACCCATTTCAAGCCTTGGAACCAAACCAATTCCATAATTCCGGTTGCATCTTCTACCATGGCCACCATTCGTTTGCCTTGGCGTTCGCCTACAATTTGTTTAGAGAGTACGGTAGCTTTAAATTGTACAGATGGTAGTTCTGCGCTCACATCTGCAATAGTATAAAACTGTGTTTTATCTATGTAGCGAAATGGGTAATGGCGTAAAAAATCGGCGAAGGTAAAAATACCTAATTCTTTATTGATAACATCCGCTTTCGTCGGACCAATCCCCTTCAAATATTCTATCGGTGTATCAAAAAAACTCATGGCCTTAAAATTAGAAAATTATATGTAAATAAATTGATTTGGGCAGAATAGATTTTGGTATGTTTGCAGGCATATGTTGAAGAAGAAAGAATACTTGCCCCTCATTTTATTAATATTACTTGCCCTAATTTGGGGAAGCTCCTTTATATTAATGAAAAACGGATTGAAAGTATACAGCGCTTCGCAGGTAGCTACCATGCGTATGTTCTTCTCTTTTTTATGTTTACTGCCATTAACCCTACGACACATTTGGCGTGTGCCTTTAAAAAAATATGCGATGATAACCCTCGTGGGTTTATTGGGCAACGGTATACCTGCCATACTTTTTGCAACGGCACAAACAAAATTAAACAGTTCTACTGCCGGTGTATTAAATTGTTTAACTCCTTTGTTTACCTTAATTGTAGCCGCTGTATTTTTTAAACAAAAATTCGGATTACAAAAAGTAACGGGCGTAGTATTAGGTTTATTTGGTGCAGTAGCTTTAATTATGTTGAAAAGCAATGGCAGCATAGACCCGAACTATACCTACGGTTTATACATTTTAGGTGCCACGGTTTGTTATGCATGGAGTGTAAATTTGATAAAGAATTATTTACACGATTTACCTGCCTTAACCATCTCGTCTATGGCCTTGCTATTTATTGGCCCAGCTTTCGGATATTACTTATTTCAGCACACTGATTTTATGTTGCGCACAGAGTTAAGTGATGGCGGATTAGTAGCCATGAGTTATGTGTTTTTATTGGCCTTGTTCGGCACTGCATTATCTTTAATACTCTTCAATAAATTAGTGCAACTCACTAACCCAATCTACGCTTCATCGGTTACGTATTTAATTCCGATTGTAGCTATTTTCTGGGGCGCATTAGACGGCGAACCTATAACTTTTATACACTTTATAGGCATGGGGGCGATTTTGTTTGGGGTGTATTTGGCGAATAGGAAATCGGTGACTGGTGACTAGTGACTGGTGACTAGTACGGCAAAATTTTACTAGCTTGATGATTTTGCCTAATGAGCACATGAGCAAATGAACATATGAGCACACGAACACCGCCCCTCAACTTCGCTTCGCTACGTTCGGGGACCCCTCTTCGTTGCTCAAAGGAAAAAGGGAAAGGAGTTTCGCCTTCGGCGAAACTCCTTTATTCTTATATTCATTTTTTATTATAATTCTCACAACTCACTTCCTAACCCGATACTGTACCTTCCCTTTATTTCTTAGTGCAGGGGTCCCCGAACGTAGCGCAGCGGAGTTGAGGGGCGGTCCTAGTCTGATGAATTTTCAACACTTCAAACGAAGCGGAACGCGTAGTTGAGGGGCGGTGATTCATAAGTTCGTTTGCTCATATGCTCGTATGCTCATGGGTGCTAGTTTGATAAGTTTCCTCCATTTGCACATTTTCGCATTTGCACATTTGCATATTTACTCATTTTCACATTTTCTTTTTCAACTCTCCCCAAAGCTCATGATACGCCAAGGCTGCGCGGGAGTAGGTAGAGTAAGAAACGAGCGGAGCTTCGTATAGGCCCATTCGTTCTACGTCGCTAGAGTATGGGATGGCTGTTTTTAAGATTCTTTTTTTCTTGGTGTATTCTTCTACAATTTCGTTGTGCATGTTTTTGCGCGAATCGTACATAGAGAAGAAAGCCCAAATTTTATTTTTATCTAAATTATTTTCTTCAAAAAATTCCATGATCATTTCATAACTGCGTATAGAAAGTACGGTAGGAATCATGGGCATTAAAATAATGTCGGCAGCATGAAATAAATTTTCGGATAATACAGAAATTCCTGGAGGCGCATCTATAAATAAAACCTCGTATTCGGTGGCCAATTCTTTAATAGATTCTGCTAATTTTTTACGAGATGATTTTTGATCGCCTAAATGAATATCCATGTTACGAATAGATAAATCTGCAGGTATTAAATCTAAATTCTCGTATTCGGTTTCGCGTACTGCCTCTAACACTCCGGTACCACCAATTATATTCTTCAAGCCGGCTTTCGCTTTTGGTTTTACACGGTAATAGAAAGAGGTAGAAGCTTGCGGATCTAAATCCCACAGCAAGGTTCTATCACCTTCGGATGCTGCAAGAGCAGCCATGTTCACTGAAGTAGCGGTTTTGCCAACTCCTCCTTTGAGGTTATATACTGCGATTGTAACCATTTTTTGAGTTATGAATTATGAGGTATGAGGTTTGAACTTAAAACTTATAATTAACAATTGTATATTCCTTTACTAATTTCTAAATTTAAGTAAAAAAAACTTACTTTGCCAAATGCGCACCTCATAACTCACAGCTCATAACTCATAATTCATACCATAAAATGAAACTCTCACTGCTAACCTCCTACCTCGAATCCATAGCTCCCTTGGCTTACCAAGAATCGTATGATAATTCGGGTTTGATTGTGGGCAATGGCGAGATGGTTATTAAAAAAGCCATCGTCAGTTTAGATTGTATAGAGGCGGTGGTTGATGAAGCCATTGAAACAGGTGCGAACCTCATTATCTCTCATCACCCTATTGTATTTAGCGGATTGAAGAAGTTTAATGGCAGCAATTATATAGAAAAAGTGGTGATGAAAGCCATTAAACACGACATTGCCATTTACGCTATACATACCAATTTAGACAATGTGAGGCATGGGGTAAATGCAAAAATTGCAGAGCGATTGGGCTTGGTAAATGTGCAGATTTTAGAACCTAAAACTGGTTTATTGAGCAAATTGCAAACCTATGTTCCGCATGATAGAGCCGCCGAAGTGCGCGATGCCCTATTTGATGCTGGAGCCGGACATATTGGAAATTACAGCGAATGTAGTTTTAATGCCGAGGGTTATGGCACTTTTAAAGGTAACGAACATAGCAATGCCTATGTGGGCGAACGCCATGTATTACATACAGAACCCGAAACTAAAATTGAAGTGATATTTCCGAGCAGGTTAAAAAGTGCCGTATTAAGGGCATTATTTATCGCTCACCCTTATGAAGAAGTGGCCTATGAAGTAATTGATATAAGCAATACCCATACCGAAGTAGGTTCGGGGATGATAGGCGAATTAGTAGAAGAAAGCACGGAAAAGGACTTTTTAGAACTGCTGAAATACGGTTTACAAGCTATGGTTGTAAGACATACCGCCTTATTAGATAAAAAGATTAAAAAAGTAGCAGTTTGTGGGGGTTCGGGCAGCTTTTTACTGAAAAAAGCGATGCAAAGTGGTGCAGATGCCTTTGTTACAGCCGATTATAAGTACCATCAGTTTTTTGATGCCGAAGGAAAAATACTGATTTGCGACGTGGGGCATTATGAAAGTGAGCAGTTTACGATGGATTTGTTATTAGAAAAAATTCAAAAAAAATTTCCTACCTTTGCCATCTGCCTTACAAAATGTAATACCAATCCGGTATTTTACAGTATGTAATGGATAAAGAAACAGATTTATAAAATGGAAGCAACCGTAGAACAAAAACTCAAAGCCTTATTCGAATTACAAACCATCCATACTTCAATCGATAAGATTCGTACCATTCGTGGTGAATTGCCAATGGAAGTAGCAGATTTGGAAGATGACGTAGCGGGTTTAGAAACACGTATTTCTAAAATTAAAGAAGAGATTGCTGAGTTTGAAGAAAACATCGCAAACAAAAAAGCTTTGATGAAACAAGCAACGGCTTTAATTAAAAAATACGAAGAGCAACAAAACAACGTGAAAAATAACCGTGAGTTTGAAGCTTTAACAAAAGAAATCGAAATACAAGGATTAGAAATTCAGGTTGCTGAAAAGAAAATTAAAGAATATACTTTTGAAATTGGTAGCAAAACAAAAGTGTTAGAAAACGCTCAAACTGCACTAGTAGAACGCCAAGGCGACCTTGATGTGAAGAAAGCAGAGCTTGATAAAATTACCAAGGAAACAGAAAAAGACGAAGACGCCTTAATGAAAAAAGCTGGTAAAGCAGAAAAAGACATTGAAGAACGTTTATTAATTGCTTACCACAAACTTAGAACAAACGCTAAAAATGGTTTAGCAGTGGTAACTATACAACGCGACTCTTGCGGTGGTTGCTTTAACCAAATACCTCCACAACGCCAAGTAGACATCCGCCAGCATAAAAAAATTATAGTATGCGAGCATTGCGGTCGTATATTGGTAGACGATAATTTTGTGCCTCAAGAATTAGAAGCATAATTAGTTTACAAAAAAATAATTATTCAATATAAAAAACGATTCCTATCTTCAAGGAATCGTTTTTTTTTTGCCTATGCGGATACGCTTTTATCTACTTGCGCTTTTACTCTTGCCCAATGTTAGCTTGGCCGATTTCGCATTTAATGATAATTGCATTAAAGCATACCAAAGCATCATCAGCTTAAAACTAAACGAGGGCCAAGCAATACTTAATGCCGAGAAAAAGATAAACCCCAACAATAACATCGTTACCCTACTCGAAAATTACATCGATTTTTTTAAAGTACTCACCACCGAAACCAATGCTTCTTTCGAATATTTTAAAAATAAAAAAACAAGTAATATTTTAAAGATCGAAAGCGATAAACAAAAAGATTCGCCTTGGTATTTATACTCTCTTGCCGAAGTAAATTTACAAAGCTGCATTAACCGTTTTAAATACCAAGAGTATGTTACTGGTGCATACGAATTGCAAAAAGCTTACAAACTTTTAGAAGATAATAAAAAGAAATTCCCCGACTTTTTACCTAACCAAAAAAGTTTTGCGCTGCTCTACGGTTTAGTAGGATTAGTGCCCGAACAATACAAATGGGCCATGAGCACCATTGGCCTAAAAGGTAATGTAAATGAGGGTATAGAGATGTTGGAGCGTTTAAAAAATAAATTACCTAGCACCCCCTATGCACACTTCCAAACAGAAACTATTTTCTTTTTAAGTGTTATACAATTGAGTGTAGAAAATAATCCGAACTTGTTTGAAGTGGTTACCAAAAACACTGCAAACATACCTAATACTAACCTCCTAAAAATTTACATCTGCGCAAATGTGGCCTTAAGATATGGGCATGGCGAGGAAGCCATAGAACTTTTAGTAAACCGACCAAAGTCTGCGGCCTATTGTAGTTTTTACCATTTAGATTACATGCTCGCTTGCGCCAAACAATATCGTTTTGATGCTGATGCCGTGCAATACTTCGAGTCGTATTTAAAAAACTACGAAGGGAATTTTAATGTAAAAGATTCGTATTTAAAAATTGCTTACTACTATTTATTAAAAGGAAATATAGATAAGTACAATGCTTATGCCGGGTTATGCAAAGTGCGTGGCCAAGCAATTTCTGAGCGAGATAAATCGGCTATGTTGCATGCCTCCGAAACACATGCTCCCGAATTAAATTTATTAAAAGCACGTTTTTATTTTGATGGTGGATATTATAAAAAAGCATTGGATGTACTTACCGATAAAAGGTTAGATAACATTCCGCTTTTAAAAGATAAAATAGAATACCTGTACCGCATGGGTACCATACAACAAGCGCTAAACAACACCGACCAAGCAATTATTTTTTATACCGCAACCATTGCCAAAGGCGCTGAGTTAAGCTACCAATACGCGGCAAGTTCTTGCTTCCGTTTGGGTAATATATACGAGACTCGCAAGCAAAAAGCAAAAGCCGCAGAGTATTATGCGATGTGTTTAAAAATGAAAAACCTAGAGTATAAGAATAGCTTTGAGAGTAAGGCGAAGGCGGGGTTGCGAAGAGTAAGTAAATAAATGTGAAAATGATTGGTCACAAAGGACGCTAAGTACACACAAAGGAGCACAATGTATTTCTTTGTGTACCATCGTGTGTACTTAGCGTCCTTTGTGACCCAAAAAATTAATTATGAAAGCATCTATCTACGTTTTATTAATTTTAACCTACTTTTTATCAATACAAGCTAGTTGTAATGATGAAGAACCCCGCAAATTAATTCCCAACGATTCCACATTTTTATCTTATTGGTACTTCCCAAAAGACTCCTATTGGATATATAAGGATTCGGCTTCGAATCAAAAGGATACATTTTTAGTAGAAAGTGTCGATATACAAGAACAGATCGAAAAAAACTCGAATGTTACCTTTCAATTTCATGTCTTTAGAGTTCTCAATAGATCTATAATATATACCCAAGTGGGACGACCAAGAAGAGTTGATGACAAGACCTATTATTATGAATTAGACCAAAGTTGGGATGCGGGATCGGCAATACGCCTATTTTATGACCCACTTAAAAGATTTGATAATTTAGGAAATACAATAATTATATTAAACAATTACGATTCAATACTAATAGATAATACAATGTACTATGACGTAATACATATGTATAATGAAGGACAATCTGCTGGCGACTATATTGAAGAAGAATATTATGTAAAAAACATTGGTATTGTGAAACGCAGATACAGCACGGGGGGAGTTTGGAGTATCGAAAAATATTTTATAGCTAATTAACAAAATTACAAAGAGCAAACATACAAAAGAAAAAACACTAAGATTTTTATTGTGTACCATCGTGTGCACTTTGCGTATTTTGTGACTTAAAAACCCAAACTCGCACCCTCAAAAAATACGTAGAACTACGTATATGATTTAACAAATTTATGGCATAGCTTTGGCTTATCATTTGCCATAAACTGCCATATATGAAAGCATCAATCTACGTTTTATTAATTTTAACCTACTTTTTATCTATACAAGCAAGCTGTAACGATGAAGAACCCCGGAAATTAATTCCCAACGACTCCACTTTTTTATCTTATTGGTACTTCCCAAAAGACTCCTATTGGATATATAAGGATTCAGCTTCGAATCAAAGAGATACATTTTTAATAATAGATAACTTCACTAGAGAAGTAAATGAAAAGTATGCCAATAATAAATTCCAACATCATATAATTAGGGTTCAAAATAGAAATTATATTCTGGCACAAGTTGGATTACCAAGAAGAGTTGACGACAATACCTATTATTATGAATTAGACCAAAGTTGGGATGCGGGATCTGCAATACGACTTTTTTACGACCCACTTAAAAGATTTGATAATCTGGGAAATACACTATTTGTTTTGAACATTTACGATTCAATACTATTAGATAATACGATGTACTATGACGTAATACATATGTATAATGAAGGACAATCTGCAGGGGACTATATTCAAGAAGAATATTATGTAAAAAACATTGGTATTGTGAAACGCAGATACAGTACGGGTGGAGTATGGAGTATCGAAAAATATTTTATAGCTAACTAAATAACAATTATGAAAAGAATTTACCTAATGAGCTTTCTATTGATTGCTTCAATGGGCGCAATGGCAAATGTTGTACCTGCTTTTACCATTGAGGTTTTATATGCCGAACATCAACATCAAAACAACCAATTAGAGGTGACCGCTAAATATCATTTTAATGATACCACAATTGTAAACATACAACCAAATATTCTATTACCTGATGAATGGGAATTACAAACCATTAATTATGAGTTTGGTGGAGAATATGCAAAAGGTGATGAGATTGAAGTTGTATTTACGATTGTAAACAATACAAATACTCTTTCTTTTTACCCCATAGAGTTTTTTGTAGAACATCACCTAAATACTAGTACAGAAAAAGTAAGAGCTCTATTTATGGTGTATTTTACTCCTTATAATACGACTGAAATAATTGGAGAAGCAGCATTAGAAAGCCAACACCGAATATGGTATGCAAAATCTGAAATTGAACCTACAAGAATATACGTAGACCCAAACACGATCCCAGTTTCTGATATCCCCAATAATTTTACACCCGAGTATGAATGGCAAACTAATTACCGTAGCGTACATGTACCTGGCTTAGCCTACTCTATACCCATGATGGCCGTTGATACGGCTAGTATACCAGATAGTTTGAAAAACCAAGCTAATAGAGGTGGAGATGGATGTTTTTTATCAAAAAAATTTGTAGGTAACATAAGGGGTAGAATTCTAGCAAGATTTTTTAATGAAAAAAAACAAGTATATGAAGCCCTTCCTTTACGAGGAATCGAAATTGAAATAATAGAAGTAAATAACAATTGGATAAATATAACATTGGGAGAAACCAGTACAGATTCTGATGGGTATTTTGCCGTATGGGTAGATATTTGTAGAGCTTTTGAAAACAATAATGTAAAACTCTTTGTACGAGTAAAAGGAAGAAACAAGTATTATGAAATTTGGGCCTCTAAACGAAACGATTTTTATTTTGATGTAGAAAAACACGACATGCCAGATGTAGATTGGGCATATGACAATGGCAACATTAAAGATTTGGAACTAGGGAATATCCTAGCTTATCATGAAGGTATTAAAGCGGTACATTTAGCAGTATTAGCTTATGAATATGCTAATACATTTTCAGGCATAACATTGGATAATAATTTAATTATTAAATCAGGCACAAAAGACACCTATTTTTTTCCTGATGGAAATTGTGGAATACCAGTGCCTTACTATAGCCATTTAGTAGTACCATTTCCAGCCATTCGATTGAGTTCGGGTCTAGTTTTATCTGAGAGCACCACGTGGCATGAATTTGGTCACTATTTAATGTGGCAATTACAAAATAAATGCTGGATTGATATTAAATCTGGATCTTTTGCTAGCCATAAGATTTATGCAAATTCTAATAGTCGTATTGCATGGACTGAAGGTTTTGCAAACGCATTTATGACAATATGCGATGCCCATTATAATTTCTTGGACGGAGAAAATAGATTCGACGAAGATCGTAACGATTTTGAAAGAAGGGTCGTTTCAAATAATTTAATTACGAACGGATATGCATCTGAATTTTATGTAGCAACTAATTTATATGATCTATGGGATGGTGCAGATAAATTTAGGTCAGCTGTTATTGATACCTCCTATAATGATGCAAGTAGTTGGTCGTCAAATGAGCGTGATGATATAAGTTTAACTTTCGAAGAAATTTGTACCATTATAAAAAATGGAGACCCGGAATCACTTCCAGAAAACAAAGGTTATATTGGTGACATACAACGTTTCCACGAATTATTGATTAAGGAATTGGATTGTAGCCCGCTGTTAGATAAAGTAAATAAATGTTTTTACCAAAATAGAATAATTCGTGAAGTAAATAATTTACAACTTCAAATAAATTCTGATATAATTTATTTGGAGAAAGACTCTTTCTATGTAGGCAACGCCATACCCGATTCAATACGATTCAATGAATTAGGTAGGTATGAATATACTCATGTTCAAAAAGAAAATCTTGTATCAATAAATTCAACATCTTTAAATTACAACTTACCATACTCAGCAAATGTTCAAGAATTGAATCAACATTTAACAATATCAAATTCTGGAGTTTTGTATGTAAATAGTAATTTAGCTCCTGGTATACAATTGGGTAATTATAGTACTACTAGACCACCAATTTATCAAACGGCGAGTTATGAGCTTTGTAATTCCAAACGCTTTACCCTGGGCTCAAATGCTCACATGGTTATTGGCGATAATTCTGGAAATTATTATGCAGAGTTTAGAGTTAAATCTGGTTCTTCTATTTATTTAAATACCAACTCTAATTTAAGAATTAACAATAACTCTAAATTGATTATAGAAGCGGGTGCAAAGTTATTTATAGCAGAGGGAGTTAATGTGTTTTTAGATGGTGCAAATGCAACTATAGAAAACTATGGCATAATTGAAGTATTAAACAACGCTACTTTTACAAAAACAGGCACAGGTTATATTAAGTTTATAAACAACAATAGCCAAGCATTTCAACTTAATGTCAATGCTAAGTTTGTTTATACCGGGACCGGTATAACAGATAAAGTACTAGAAATTGAAAACTCACAGGTAGAAGTTACTTCGTATTCGGGTTCAGAATTTACTGTAAACAATGCATACATAAAATTTACAAACGGTAAGCTAGTGGTTAAAGCACCAATAAACTTAGACGGTGTAAGAGTGGCCGGTTCAGGATATGGTTTAGTTGCCTCTGGAAACCTTCCTGTTACTATAGAGAATTGTGAATTTGAGGGTGCCACTAATGGTCTAGAGCTGTATTATACAAGTGCCAATGGCATTGCAGCAACTATATATAATTCTACGTTTAAGAATGCAACAGGAATTAAAGCCTATGGTAGAGCATTTAATATAGATAATTGTTTATTTGAAAACTTTGAATTTGGTATCGATTATGGGATTTACGCCGAGAACTTCTCAGAGAATTCTAGCATACAAAATTGTACCATTAATGATGCTTATGAATATGCAATTTTACTGAATGGTTCAAGCATTCCTGTTGTTTCTTGTGATAATATAATTATTGGAAATTCTACTGACGATTATTCAATATCAGGAATATCTGCTGTAAATTGCAATGTAACATTAAAATGTTCCGAAATATATAGCAAAGAAACGGCAATTTACTTAGGGCTAAATTCTGTACTCGATATAAGTAATGAAAATACCAGTACTTATGGAAATAATATAATTTCTAAAGTACCAGGAGAGTTGAATGATTTAAACCCATTAATAGAATTAGTTAGTGCAACACAGTTATACATGAAAAACGGGTATAATATTTTAAAGAAAAATGTTTCAAACAATGGTTCCCCTAATCCATCAAGTTATTTCGTTAGTGGCGGACTTACCCCAACTTTTCAAACAATAGATGCCACAAATAATTTTTGGTACGCTTCTGAAAATGCCGACCACGATTTCCCAAACAGTAATGGTAATGTAGATATTGCAATTTTTAAAACTACCATAGATTTTGACCCTATTGCAGACTTTGGAGAGTATAACAATGAATGTTTAATATCTAGCAGAATATTTGCCGACCCTTGTGAAGACCCGAACAATTGCCCTACAGACCCTTATTTATTGAATAATTGTACAGAATGTAACAGTGTGAATATAAATACCAAACCCATCAACAAATACCTTAAAAAAATTATAAAAGAAATGAGGAGAGACACCTTAAACTTATACACCACACAACAGTTCTTAAGTCTAGACTCATTATTAAAAGTAAACTTTTCGGGCAACAAACCCAAAGTAGATTTAATAAAAGACCGTGCATTGCATTTAATGTTAAAACAATACAACATAATTAAAAAAGACCCCAATTATGTAAGTGTAAAACCTATCGCTTTACAAAAATTGCGTACTAATTTAAACAACCGTTTAGCTCGTGCAATAAATAAAGACGATACTGCCAGAATTGTACAAGTTCATTTAATTAAAGCCCATTTATTTTTATCGGAGAACATGCATACGCAAGCCATTAATCAGTTTGATAATGCATTGAATTATATAGAACCTTCAACTAAAAATTACTTTGCAATACAAAAGCAAAAATGTTTAGTTCAAATTGAAGACTTGATTGAAAACAATTTAATTGACGATAGCACGCGAGTGATGATGATGAAAGACTGTAATAGTACAAACAGCACCGGTAGTTTTTCATCAGCAAGAATTAGTAATCATAAACCAGAAAACATTAACATTGATGAACCGATTATCAACATTAAACCAAACCCAAGTACCGATTATATCTTTGTTGAAATGAAATATTTTTCTTCAGAAAAAATTAGTATTTATTTAATGGATGTAGCAGGTAGAGTATTAATTAATACTGAATTGCCAGAAAATCAATTCAGAAGTAATATTGAAAATCTACAATTAGATTTAAGTAATTATTCAAAAGGAATCTATTTACTAAAAATAAGTAATGGTGAGTTTAGCAAAGTGAACAAAATCATATTGAATTAAAATCATTTGAAACTTCGAAATATTAATATTTCGAAGTTTCAAATTTCTTCGTTTACCATTGTGTGCACTTAGCGCCCTTTGTGACCTAAAAACCTATTCTACCAAGAACCTCGAAACTCCCTTATCTGTTTTAATCAAATACATTCCAGCTTGCAAATTGCTTATATCTACAGCAGTTTCAGAAGCTTTACCTTTTAGCACTAGTATTCCAATTCGATCATATATTTCATAATCGAAATTTTCTAGACCTTCTACAAATAGTTGGCTACTTGCTGGGTTGGGGTATATAGAAATTGTATTTTGTTGTTCTGTTGTTACTCCTACCGCTACACCAGTTGTAAATGCAAAGGCTGGTGAATAGGCTCCTGCAATTCCATTAATTTCGGAAGCTACTCTCCAGAAATGTTTTTTGTTGGGTTCTAAACTTTTTACAATAGAAGTTGCATTAATGCTGTCTTCTTCTAGTTTAATAGATGCCAAAGTAAAATTAGGATTGGTAGCTACTTGTAGTTTATAAGATGTTACATTGTTTACATTGTTCCATGTAAACATTACCTGGTTTACCGTTAAGGTTTGGTTGTTGGTTGGCAATACCAATGTTGGTGCAAATGTACCCGTAGTAAAGCCTCTTATTTCTGTGGCTTTTTTATAGCCTCCGTTGTTTGCTTGTAACCTCCAATAATATTGCAACTCTCCTGCTTCTAAGCTAGGCACCACTGCAAATAATTTGTTGGTTTTAATTACTGTATCGATAGTGGCGAAATTTGCATCGCGAGATATTTCTAATTCATATGTTAATGCTCCTGCTAAGGCATCCCATTTAAACTGATAAGTTCCAGAAATTCCGGTAGCATTGTTTGCTGGTTGTATAATGTTTGCTGCCGTTGGCATATTGGTAGTATCGTCTGCAATACGCGTAACAAACATTTCTATTTTTTGCAGTGGGTTATCGTTTACATCTCTGGGCGATGCTACAATATTATCTACCACGCTCATTCCGCTTATTGCCTTTCCATAAGCAGTATAATTATTATCGAGGTTGGTAGCTGCTGCTACACAAACAAAAAATTGTGAGTTAGCACTGTTAGGATCGGCGGCACGTGCTGCCGAAAATATAGAGCGCTGGTGCGAAATAGGATTAAACTCTGCAGGTATATCTTGCTGCCACGATTGGCCTTGGCCCCAAGTACTACGCGGACCTTTTTTAGAGTTAGGGTCGCCACCTTGTATTACAAAACCTGGTACCACTCTATGAAATGCTAAAGAATCGTAAAACTTTGCAAACACCAAACTATCGAAATTACGCACATGCTTTGGCGCAATAGTCGGGTACATTTCTACCACAAAAGTACCAATGGTATCGCCTTGGCGCACCGCTTTAAATGAATAACGTGGCTTGCCGTTGTAGTTGCCTATTTGGGCCTGTGTGATGATGCTGCTTAGTAGCAGGAGTATTGTAAATAGTTGCTTCATATTTTTCTAGTTATGGTACTTTGTATTTTGTACTCTGTACTATGTAGCACCTACATTGTACAAAGTACATTGTACAATGTACAATCAAAAATTGTTTTTCCACATCATACTCTCCACCGGCTTCACCGTTTTGCCATTGTACTTCGCATTGCCCTTGGTATTGTACATTATTTCGATGTTTCCTTCTACTACAAAATAAATTAATTGCCCAATAGGCATGCCTGCATAAATGCGTACGGGTTGTGTGCTCGATATTTCTAAAGTCCAAGTATTACAAAAGCCTACATCGCCTTTGCCTGCGGTTGCATGTATATCTATACCTAACCTACCGGTGCTCGACTTGCCTTCTAAAAAAGGCACGTGTGCATGTGTTTCTGTATACTCTAATGTTACCCCGAGGTATAAGGTGTTTGGTTGCAATACAAATCCATCTGCAGGTATTTCAAAATGCTCAATAGTATTATGTTTTTTTGCGTCCAACACTCGGTCTTTGTACACAGCCAAATATTTGCCCAAATGTACATCGTATGAGTTCGTGCCTAAGTTTTTTCTATCAAATGGTTCAATTACAATCGTTCCCTTTTCAATTTCTTCTAAAATGCGTTGGTCTGATAAAATCATCGTTCTATTAATTACTTTTGTCTAAAGTATAAAAAAAATATCTATGCCGATAATTTGGTCGAAAAAACTTGGTGATAATGGCGAATTAGCCGTTTGGCATATTACCGAGCTGGCCGACGAATTGTACAATAAACTCCAATTAAACAATGCCGAAAAAGCATTTTACGACTCTCTGCAATCGAGCAAACGTAATATTCATTGGCTCGGCAGCCGTGTGCTGTTGCGTACCCTTTTAAAAACTACCGATTACATAGATTGCCAACTCGACCAAAATAATAAACCTTATTTAGTAAATTTCCCTTATGAAATTTCTATCTCCCACTCCAACGATTATGCTGCTGTAATTATTTACAAAGAAAAAGCAGTGGGAGTTGACGTTGAAAAAATGTCGGATAAAATTGAACGCATTGCAAAACGTTTTCTATCTGAGCAAGAGTTGTCTTTTATCAGTATAGAAAATAGAATAAAACATTTATACGTATGCTGGGGAATAAAAGAGACTTTGTTTAAATTGTATGGCAAAGGAAATTTACCTTTTATAGCAGGTATTGTTATTGATAAATTTGAGTATGAAGAGAAAGGAATTGCTACTGCTCATATTGTGTTGGAAAACTTTAAGGCTTCGTATACTATTGAATATACTAGCCTTGGCGAGTACATGCTTACTTGGTGTGTAAGCTAATTATTTCATTACTACTACCCCTAATTTTTTCTCGAGGTGCGATACTTGTATTTTTGTTTGTTGGTACAATTGCAATAATTCTGTTTGCATTTGTTCATCGCTCACTTCTTTAAATTGGTTTTGAATTTCTTTTAATACCGACATCATTTTTTTAAGCATTAAATGTGCCATGGCATTATCAACCACTTTCTTTAAAATATTTTCTTCTTTCGGGATGTGTATATCATGCTCTTTCCATTTCTCACTTAACACATATTGCGTACTTAGCAATTCTGCTGCTGCGCCACTTATACTTGCATCGGGGTGTTGTGTAAAAAACTTCTCGTCTGGTATGAAATTAGAATCCAATGCTTTTTTAAACAAATCTAACATACTTGCATAAGGTTCGTTATAAAATACAATACTGGCATTGTCTATCTCCGAAAGTATATGCTGGGCAATGCTTGTATCAATTTCGTGCTCGGGGTCTACATAATCTTTATTGGCATATTGCATTAAAATTCTGATGATCTCTCGCTCTTGGTTTGCATTGTTATGCTCTGCACGAGGTTGCTCGTGTATTAATTCTTCTTCGGGTGTATGTATGCTTAGGTCTTCTTGCTGATTCTCTTTTTTAATTTTTTTGATCTTAATTTTATTAAGTTCAGATAAGAGAATTCGTTCTTCCATCTCTAATAAAGTGCTGCACTCTTTTACAAAAAGAGATGCTTTTATTTGATCGGGAATTTTAGCAATACTGTCTAATATATCTTTTATTAATTCTGCTTTTTTAATCGGATCGTTTTTAATGTCTTTTAACAATAAATCTGTTTTAAAAACGATGAAATCTTTTTTTGCAGCATCTACATACTCTGTAAACCTTGTGCTGCCTACTTCTCGCACGTACGAGTCGGGGTCGTGCCCATCTGGGAATAGGACCACTTTTACATTGAGGCCTTCTTCCAAAATCATGTCGATGCCACGCAAAGATGCTTTTATACCGGCAGGGTCGCCATCATAAAGTATCGTAATGTTTTTACTGAAGCGTGATATGAGTTTTATTTGCTCGGTAGTAAGCGAGGTGCCCGATGATGCTACCACATTTTCTATACCCGATTGATGTAGGCTAACCACATCTGTATAACCTTCTACCAAAAAACAATTATCTAAATCGCGAATTGCTTTTTTGGCAAAATACAATCCGTATAAAATATTGCTCTTGTGGTATATCTCACTTTCGGGTGAGTTTACATACTTCGGGCTATTGGGTTCTGTTTTTAATATACGTCCGCCGAAAGCAATAACTCGCCCAGAAACACTGTGTATAGGAAACATTACGCGGTTGCGGAAACGATCGTATACGCTGTTTTTATTTTCGTTGAAAATACTTAAACCTGTTTCTAATAAGTACGCTTTTTGGTATCCTTCTTTTTCGGCTCTATCTGTTAATGCACTCCATTCATCAAGCGTATAACCGAGTTCAAATTTTTTGATGATGTCTTCTCTGAAGCCACGTTCTTTGAAATAGCTTAAGCCTATGGCTTTACCCATTTCATGTTCCCACAAATTTTCAACAAAAACTTTTTTAGCCCAATCAGAAACAAGCATTAAACTCTCTCGTTTATGCGCAGCTTCTTTATCTTCATCTGTAGAAATTTCGTCTTCTACAATTTCTATGTTATATTTTTTTGCTAGGTAACGCAAAGCTTCTGGGTACGAAAGTTTTTCGTGCTCCATTATAAAGTTTACAGAGTTACCTGCTTTGCCACAACCAAAACATTTGTAAATTCCTTTGGCCGAGGATACATTAAAGGATGGTGATTTTTCATTATGGAAAGGGCATAAACCTAATAGGCTAGAACCTCTTCTTTTTAAATTCACAAAGTCGCCCACTACCTCCTCTATTTGAGCGGCATCCATTATGCGGTCTATGCTTTCTTTGTGAATCATTTAACAATACTAAAGCCAGGTTTAAAGCCTGTATGGTGAATATCAAATGTACAAATTTCCTTTTTCTTTAGTGGTATGTCCCAATCGCCATCATACGAAATATGAGTAGGCACTAATAATTCTTCGGTTATATAACTTAGTTCGATGTTCATTTTTACATTAAAATCAAAAGGTACAGAACTATATCTCATGTCTATAAACCTACCTAAAATAGTAAGGTTGCGTGCATCAAAAATAGTAGTGAGTTCCTTGATCATTGTATCGTCTTCGTTCCACCAAGAGAGTCCATCTTTTACTTTGCATTTAAAATAATATACCGGAAGTGTATCTTGGTACGTAGCATAATAAAAGGTGAACGTATAATATTTACTTAGCTCTTTTCCGAAAATTTCTGTTTTATCACTAATTAAAGGCACCCCGCTCACTGGCTTACCAGGATTGAAGATGAGCGTTTTTAATTTTTGTTTATAGCCTTCTTCATCGTTTTGTTTTTTGCCAACTTTTTTCGTTTCGGTAAAATCGGTATTCTTATCATTCATAAAAATATACGAAAACATTTTTACGGTATACAAATCATAATCACCGTTGCGTTTGTAAATTTTACCGCTGTCTGTTTTATACAATTCTGTTTGTTTGTAATTGATGCTGCTATTATCGTGTTTTATTTTTCTAACAATTTTCGAAAGTGTTTTCTCCTCATCGTTGTAGGTTTTAATTACATTATTAGCAGTAAACGAAAACAGGCGAAGGTTTTGAAAAGCTTTGTAAAAGGCGGTATCAGCAATCATCACCTCCACAAAATCGCTCATGCTTAATCCACGTTTTGCGGTAATAGTTAAAGTAGAATCGATGGTTACACTGCGTAAGGTATCTGAGAAAAACGGACGCGTTTGTTGAGCATGTACAAATGTTGTATTCATCAACATAAAACATACCAACATGCAATAGGAGCAAGGAGCAAAAACACGAAATATATAGGATTGTTTTAGCAAAATTAGTATTTATAAAATTTTAATGATTTCTTAAAACCTAAACAACATCAGCGTGTTAAGTGGTTTATATTCTAAAAACAAAGTTAAACATTAAACGAACAATTATGAACATTAAAACATTATTGAATTTAAAAAAGTTAGCTGCGTACAGTTTACTTTTAGGTACCATTTCTGTAGGTTTTACCGCTTGTAGTGATGATGAAGAAACTACTCCAACTCCAACCAACACTACTGCAAAAGTGCAAGTAACACATGCATCTCCAGATGCTCCGGGTGTTGATTTATTAGTGGATAATACAAAAGTAAACACTGCTGCATTAGAATTTTTAGGTAGCACTGCATACTTGAGTGTAAACGCGGGTTCACGCAACATTAAAGTAAATGCTGCTGGTACTAGTACTTCGGTAATTAATGCTGATGTTCCATTTGTGGCCGGTAAAAACTATTCGTTGTTTGCAGTAGATAGTTTAAAGAAAATTTCTGCGGTATTAGTAGAAGATGATTTAACAGCACCTGCAGCAGGTAAAGCACATGTTCGTTTCATTCACTTATCTCCAAATGCACCAGCAGTGGATGTTGCATTAGCAGGCGGAAGTGTAATATGGAGCGATTATGAGTTTAAAGATGGTTCTACATTTGCACCATTAGATGCAGGAACTTACAATTTAGAAGTACGTTTAGCAGGAACAACCACAGTGGTATTACCATTGCCAAATATTACCTTAACAGCAGGTAAAATTTACACTGTATTTGCAAAAGGATTTGTGGGTGGAACAGGAGCGCAGGCGCTGGGAGCACAGATAATAGTAAACAACTAATTACAAATTATGAATTACGAATTACGAATGAAGTCGCTTCAATTCGTAATTCGTAATTCGTAATTCATAATTCATTTACATCGTTTTCAACTCTGCAACCAACTCCGTCAACGCTTTTTTAGCATCGCCGAAGTACATAGAAGTTTTTGGATCGTAGAATAATAAGTTATCGATACCAGCATAACCTGCACTCATAGAGCGTTTGTTTACGATGATGTGTTTTGCTCTATCTACTTCTAAAATTGGCATTCCGTATATTGGTGATGATGGATCTGTTTTAGCCGCAGGATTTACTACGTCGTTTGCACCTACTACTAATACCACATCTGTTTGATCGAATTCTGGATTAATTTCTTCCATCTCTATTAACTTACCATAATCAACATTCGACTCGGCAAGTAACACGTTCATATGGCCTGGCATACGACCTGCTACTGGATGGATTGCATATTTCACTTCTACACCACGTTCTTCTAACAACATTTCTAATTCGTGTATTACGTGTTGTGCTTGTGCCACTGCTAATCCGTAACCTGGTACAATTACTACTTTCTTAGAGTAGTTCATTAACACTGCAAGATCTGTACAACTTATGTCTTTTATAGAACCTTTAGGATCTTCTGCAGCACCTGCTGTTGCTGAGGCTCCAAAGGCTCCAAATATTACGCTGAACAACGAACGGTTCATTGCATTACACATTACAATGGTAAGTAATGTTCCGGCAGAACCTACTAAAATACCACCTGTAAGCATTACCTTATTATCGTACAAGAAACCACCGAAAGCAGCAGCTAAACCTGTGAAAGAATTTAATAAAGAAATTACAACTGGCATGTCTGCACCTCCAATTGGAATTACAAATAACACACCATAAATTAAAGAGGCTAAGAACAACAAATACACAATGGTCATACTATCTACACCCGCTGCTACCATCCATATACCAAACACTGCTAATGCAATAAGTACAATGGTGTTAATGATGTTGTATTGTGGCAAACGGATTGGCTTGCTCATTGCTCCGTTTAATTTTAGGTAAGCGATAATTGAACCTGAGAATGAAACGCTACCAATAATTAATCCTGCGATAATGAATGAAAGCGGACCAACTTGGCCAACATAATGTTCGTATTCTGTTAATCCAATTAAGGCAGCACAAGCCCCACCCATACCGTTAAACATAGATACCAACTCGGGCATCTTGGTCATTTGTACTTTTTTCGCTGTTAACCAACCGATAATAGTACCGATGGCAATACCACCAAAAATAAGAGCCATTTTAATTCCTTCGCGAGAAGTTAAAATTTCTCCCGTTGGCGATTTCTTCTCGTATAAAAAGATGGTGCCTAAAATTGCTAAGGTCATGCCGATAGCCGCATAAAGATTACCCTTACGAGCCGACTTTGGATTTCCCATCATCTTTAAACCAACAACAAATGTTACCGATCCGATTAAGTATGATATTTCTAATAAACCTAAACTGCTGTTCATAATTTCTTTAGTTTGTATTGAGTATTAAGTATCGAGTATCGAGTATTAACAATCGAGTATTAAGAATTAAGTATCGAGAATTGAGTATCGAAAGTCGAGTAACTATTTTCTAATTTCTTTTTTCTGTTTTCTATTTCTTTTTGAACATTTCCAGCATCCTGTCGGTTACTACGAAACCACCTACTACGTTGAGTGTTCCTAAAATTACAGCCAGAAATCCTAATGCTAAACCGAGCATGTTTTCTGGATCGGTATCTAACATTACAATAATGGCACCTACAATTACTACACCGTGTATAGCATTTGCACCCGACATTAATGGTGTGTGTAATACAGATGGTACTCCACCAATTACTTCAATACCTACAAACACTGCAAGTATTATGAAGTAAAGAATTTCTTTGTTGTTTATGATAAAATCGAAAAATTGATCCATGATTAATTTTTTTTAGTTAGTTAATACACTTGGGTGAACTGCTTTACCTTGATGCACAATTAAGGAGCCTTTGGTAATATCTTCTTCCATCTCCCATTTAAAAGCATCTTTATCTGCAAGGTGCAACAATAATGTTTGTATGTTTTTTGCGTATAAATCTGATGCATTCATTGGCAATAAACTTGGTATGTTACTCTCACCTATAATAGTAACACCATCTTTTACTATGGTTTTATTGAGTTCGCTACCTACTACGTTTCCGCCCGATTCTACAGCCATGTCTAAAATTACAGAACCAAAGCGCATGCTTTTTACCATGTCTTCGGTTACTAATAGAGGTGCTTTGCGCCCAGGTATTAATGCGGTAGTAATTACAATGTCGGCTTCTTTTACATGTTTGCCTACAAGCTCTTGTTGTTTCTTTAAGAACTCATCAGACACACCTTTCACGTATCCACCTTCCATCTTCACACTATCATCGCCTTTCATTTCTATAAACTTACCCCCTAAAGATTCTACTTGCTCTTTGGTTTCTGGGCGAATGTCTGATACTTCTACCACAGCGCCCAAACGTTTAGCCGTTGCAATGGCTTGCAAACCTGCTACCCCTGCTCCAAATATTACTACTTTAGTTGGTCTTATGGTACCAGCAGCGGTAGTCATCATTGGTAAAATTTTACCAATTTCATTTGCCGCCATTAATACTGCTTTGTAACCTGCTAAGTTTGCTTGAGAACTTAAAGCATCCATTTTTTGTGCTCTCGAAATACGAGGAACTGCATCCATAGAAAATGCGGAGATGCCTGCTTTTGCACATGCTTCCACCAATTCTTTGTTGGTAGCAGCAAACATAAAGGATATTAAAACGGCATCTTTTTTCATCATGCCAATTTCATCGGCATTAGGTGCGTTTACTTTTAAGACTACATCTGCATCGGCATATACTTTTGCTTTATCAGCAATAATACTAGCTCCGGCAGTGGTATAATCCGCATCGTCAAAATAAGATTTCATTCCTGCCGATTGTTCAATGCAGACTTCGTATCCTGCCTGAACCAATTGTTTTACAACTGTTGGCGTTAAAGCAACACGATTTTCGCGTTCCTTCGTTTCTTTTGGTACACAGATCTTCAAGACTTTATTATTTTATAATTTTTGATAAAAATAAGATATTGATTCAATTTTCGGCATATAATCTTAAAATTCCATTAAGTATGCCTTAATAAACTCATCGAGTTCCCCGTCTAAAACCCCTTGCGCATTCGAAGTTTCTAAATTGGTACGTAAATCTTTAACCAATTTATAAGGGTGGAGTACGTAATTACGAATCTGCGAGCCCCACTCAATTTTCTTCTTCGTGCTCTCTACCGCTTGCTTGGCTTCGTTTTTCTTACGTAGCTCTAATTCATAAAGCTGCGACTTCAACATTTTTAAAGCCTTCTCTTTGTTTTGGTTTTGCGAACGTTCTTGTTGGCATTCTATAATAATTCCTGATGGTGCGTGTTTTAAACGAACGGCGGTTTCCACCTTGTTCACGTTCTGTCCACCTTTACCACCTGCGCGGTAGGTATCCCAAGATACATCGGCTAAATTAATTTCAATTTGAATAGAATCATCTACCAATGGGTACACATACACAGAAGCAAAAGAGGTGTGCCTGCGGGCATTGGCATCAAAAGGAGAAATACGCACCAATCGATGTACTCCATTTTCGCCTTTTAAATAACCGTACGTAAATTCCCCTTCGAACTCTAGGGTACATGATTTTATACCGGCACCTTCACCGGCTTGGTAATCTATTTCGCGAATAGCATATCCGTGTTTCTCACCCCACATTATGTACATACGCATGAGCATGGCTGCCCAATCACAACTCTCGGTACCACCGGCACCAGCGTTAATGGTAAGCACGGCGTTTAGCTGATCTTCCTCGCCACTTAACATGTTTTTAAATTCGAGTTCATCGAGTGCTTTCAATACCACTTTCATTTGGGCCAACATTTCTGGTTCGCTCACATCACCCTCTTTATAAAAATCAAAAAGCACTACGGTATCTTCTACTATGGCTTTCACCACGGCATAAGCATCGGTCCATACTTTTTTCTGTTTTATAGAATGCAATAATTTTTCGGCCTCCTTAGGCTCGTCCCAGAAACCGGGTTCGGTAGTTTTTGCTTGCTCCTCTTCAATCTGTGTTAAACGATTGTCGATGTCAAAGATGCCTCCTCAGGGAATCTAAACGTTCCCTCAAATCTTTTATTTGGTCGGTTGTCATGCGGCAAATGTAATTAAAAATGCGTAAATGAGTAAATATGCGTAAATGTGCAAATGCGTAAATATGCAAATGTGCAAATGGGGTGCAATTCATTTGCACATTGGCACATTGAAAAGAACCGCCTCTTAACTTCACTTCGTTACGTGCTGGATTCAGGGACCTTTATCAAATTATCACCGCCCCTCAACTACGCGTTCCGCTTCGTTCGGGGACCCCTGCGTAGGGAAACCACAGGAAGGTACAGTATCAGATTAGGAAGGGAATTGTGAGAATTTTAAAAAAATAAAATCAAGCTAGCACCGCCCCTCAACTACGCGTTCCGCTTCGTTCGGGGACCCCTCGTTGTTGCTTCAGGGGAAAGGGGAATGATGTTTCGCCGAAGGCGAAACATCATTCCCCTTTTATTTATTTTTTATTGGATTCTTTGGTTGCTTTTTTTAGAGATGATTTTCCTCCTCCGTTAATTAGTGCCTCTTTCTTTTTTCGACTCCAATTTTGAATTTGTTTTTCTCTGCTAAATGCATCGTCAATTCTTTTATGTTCTTCGCAATAAACTAATTTTATTGGTAATCTTTTTTGAGTATAATTAGCTCCTATACCTAATTGATGTTCTTCAATTCTTCTACCTAAATCTTTTGTGCTTCCTGTGTAGTAAGAATCATCAATACACTTTAAAATATAAACCCAAGCCATCACTATTCCTCCAATTTTTAATAAACATTAAAATTCCAATCCACTAAAAAACTTTGTTCTTAAACACTATTTTTTTAAAATTTTAATTCTCACATTTCCCTTCCTAACCTGATACTGTACCTTCCTTTGTTTTCCCTACGCAGGGGTCCCCGAACGAAGCGTAGCGGAGTTGAGGGGCGGTGCTTACTTGACTCTAATTGTTACTTAAAATAATTCTCACAAATCCCTTCCTAACCTGATACTGTACCTTCCTCTGCTTTCCTCATACAGGGGTCCCCGAACGCAGCGTAGCGAAGTTGAGGGGCGGTCATAATTTGATTATAATTAATAATTAATTAATTCTCACATTTCCCTTCCTAACCCGATACTGTACCTTCCTTTGTTTTCCCTACGCAGGGGTCCCCGAACGAAGCGCAGCGTAGTTGAGGGGCGGTGCTAACTTGACTCGATTCCCTTTTTGATTTCCCATACAGGAGTCTCAAAATCCCATACTTACGGGACAACGTAGTTGAGGGGCGGTGATAACTTGACTCCTTTCCCTTTTTTATTTCTCCATGCAGAAGTCTCTGAATCCCATACGTACAGAAAAGCGTAGTTGAGGCGCTGTTCTAGTTTGATGATGTTCCCCCATTTGCACATTTTCGCATTTGCACATTTGCACATTGGAAAATTTGCACATTGGCTTTTACCGTAAAAAAAAAGCATCATCAAAATGCATTAGCTCATAATCATTTTTGTTGCTGAATGTAATGCTTATGATGTCGAACCTTACCTCGCCTTGCAGTTTATTGTATTGTATGTATGCCCTGGCAACGCGTTTCATATTGCGCCGCTTTTCTTGGGTCACCGCCATTTCGGGGTTGCCAAATTTAGATTGCATCCGTGTTTTTACTTCAATAAAAACGGTTTGATTATTATGCTCGGCTATGAGGTCTACCTCCGCGTTGCCTACTCTGTAATTGGATTTCAGGATTTTATACCCCTTTTTTTGCAAGTACTCTTTTGCCAATTGCTCGCCTCGTTTTCCAAAATCTATGTGCTCTGCCATATTTCCCTCTCCTTTTGATCTTGTAAAAATCGTACCTTTGTTTCGTAAACTCAACTGCATATATGCAGGTTTATTTATCATCCTTAATATATTAAACTTTTTTTATGCCCAACGTTCAATTTCAAGACTGGGGAATGATTGATTACAAGGAAGCTTGGGACAAACAAGAGTCGTACTTTGCGGCTACCTTAAAAATAAAATCGGATAACAGAACCAATAATACCAATATTCCTACAGAACATTTCCTGATTTTTTGTGAACACCCACATGTGTATACCCTAGGCAAAAGTGGTAAGCAAGAAAATTTATTGTTAGATGAAGAAGGGTTAAAAAATGCAGAAGCCACCTATTACAAAATTAACAGGGGCGGCGATATAACCTACCACGGGCCAGGGCAATTGGTGGGCTACCCAATTATAGACCTCGATTATTTTTTTACCGACATCCATAAATACCTTCGTTTGTTGGAAGATGCCATCATCAATACCTTAAAAAAATACAACATTGAATCGGGCAGAATACCCGGTTTAACAGGCGTTTGGTTAGATATAGATGATATGAGTAAAGCTCGCAAAATTTGTGCAATGGGTGTACGATGTAGCCGTTGGGTTACGATGCACGGTTTTGCTTTTAATGTAAATTCTGATTTAAACTATTTTAACAATATTATACCTTGTGGAATCGACGATAAAGACGTTACTTCTATGGAACGTGAACTTGGTTATAAACTGGATATGGAAGAAGTAAAATCGATTTTAAAAAATGAAATTGCTATCTTGTTTGATATGAACTTTATTACAAATGAAAAAGAACTTATTTAAACGTATACTCTATATTTTTTTGTTGGTAATTGTAATTGCTAATGTAGCCATTTGGGCAAGCGATACTACCTATATATACAAAGCCTTGGTTTACCAGCAACCGGGTATTGATGATTTAGAGATATTCCCTTATACAACCATTGAAAACACTGGGAAAAAGGATCCATGGAAAATTTCATCAACAAAAAATAAAGTAAAACTGAGCGATAGTTTACGTAATGTACTAGAGCGATATGAAACGGTTGCTTTTTTAGTAATAAAAAACGACTCTATACAATATGAAGAGTATTGGGGCGGATGGAATGAAAACGCTTATTCCAATTCATTTTCGGTTGCAAAAAGTATTGTATCAACCCTTATTGGTATTGCTATCGACGAAGGAAAAATAGAAAGTGTAAACGACCCTGTAGGAAAATATCTACCCGAATATAATGTGGGCGATTTACAAAAAGTAAAAATTATAGATGTGCTGAAAATGGCATCTGGCTTGAATTTCCAAGAATCGTACTCTACCCCATTTAACCATACTACCGATGCTTATTATGGTAAAGATTTACGTAAACTCATTTACTCTTTAAAAGTAGAAACGGAACCTGGCACCGAATTTTATTACCGAAGCGGCGATACTCAAGTCTTAGAATTTGTATTAAAAGCAGCTACCGGAAAATCAATGTCGGCTTATGCATCAGAAAAATTATGGTCGAAAATTGGAGCCGAAAATCCTGCACATTGGAGCTTAGATAAAGAAGGGGGCGATGAAAAAGCATATTGCTGTTTTTACTCTAACGCAAGAGACTTTGCAAGAATTGGGAAATTGTATTTGCAAAACGGAAGGTGGGACAGTACCCAAGTGCTCTCATCAGAATGGGTAAAAAATAGTACCACGCCACACGGTTTACCAGAAAATGGGGTGGCTACTAACCAATACGGTTTGCAGTGGTGGGTGTACAATGATATCTATTATTGCAGAGGTATTTTAGGGCAATACATAATTGTAGACCCTACCAATAATATGATTGTTGTGAGGCTAGGACATAAGCGCGATAAAGACAAGGACAATAACCATCCTTTAGACTTTTTAACCTACGTTGCCGAAACTCGTAAACTGTTTTAAGAAATTATAAACGGTTGTTTTCCATGTTAAGCAACATCTTTTTCAACATAAACACTACATAAGTTCTGTCTTTATGTATTGCTTTCATTAATCTGTTGATTAAGTCTTCTTCTTGCCCTGCAGTATAAGCCAAATCTTCGTCGCTTAAATCTCTGTATTTGCGTTTTACTTTGATTTTAAGTTTATCCCACGATTTATTAATATCTATTTCAGCCATAAAACATTTTATTTGCTGCGAAATTACAAAAAATACGCTTATAAAAAACAGCTTATTTTATGATGATTTACTGACTAACCGGTATGTGAATAGCCACCAAGGTGCCATTGCCAGGGCTCGAATCCCACTCTACTGTACCCTTTAAAAACTCTATACGCGTAATAATATTTTTAAGCCCAATGCCATCAAAATTATCTTTATTACTTACGTCGAAACCTTTCCCGTTATCTTCTATGGTAACGGTAATTTCTTTGTCCTCAATGCTAATTTGTATATCGAGTTGGTTTGCTTGCGAATGTTTAATTACGTTGTTTACCGATTCTTGTATAACGCGGTACAATACCGTTTCTATGTTTGCTTCTAAACGTTCGTTTAACCCGTAGGTTACTAAGTTTACTTTAATAAGTGAATCGTCAATTTTACCTATAAAATCTCTAACGGCACTTGCCAAGCCAGATTTCAATAAAACATTTGGCATCATGTTATGTGAAATTGCTCTCACTTCTTTGCATGATTCGTCTACCAAATCAATGGTTTTATCAAACAATACTTTTTTATCATCTTTCGTAAATTGCAAACCATCACTAATGCTCGAAAGGTTCATTCGCACTGCCGAAAACATTTGCCCAATACCGTCGTGTAAATCGCCCGCAATACGTTTACGTTCTCTTTCTTCTGCTTCTATAATTGCTTTGGTTGATAGGTCTTGTTGCTTTAATATTTCTTTCTGTAATCTATTCGATTCTTTAATTTTATTTCTACTGATGATTAAGTAGGCTATAACGATGCTCAATAAAATTAAAGCCATTGCGATAAATAAATACGTGTTTCGTTTTGATAATTCGAGCGACTGAATTTTTATTTGCTGCTCTTTCTTTTCCGTATCATATTGAACATACAGCTCACTTAGTTTTGTTTCTGCATCTTTATTATAAACACTGTCTTCTATTTTCTTTCCTTCTTTTAAATAATACAAAGCCTTATCAAACATGTTTTGTTTCTCATACAATTGTGCTAATAATTTATTGCAATCATTTAAATACTCTCTTGCATCTATTTTTTTAAAATACTGCATTGCCAATTTATAATTAGCTTCAGACTCGGCGTAGTTTAATTGCAATTGTTGGCAATACGCTATGTTTTTGTAGCAAGAACCAATGCCTAAATCATCTCCTAATTCTGATCTAATGTTCAAGGATTTGTTGTAATACTCCATTGCTTTAGAGTATAATTTTTTCTCTAAATAAATTTGCCCAATGGTATTGTAAATTAAAGCTAAGTCTGATTTTTTATTTTGCTTCTCTACTAATTCTTGCGATAAAAAAGCATACTTTAATGCTAAATCGTATTTCTTAGTAAGTAAATAATATTCTGTATAACTAGAGTAGGCTGTACTTAATATAGATTTCACTTGCCTGTTATTTGCAATTACATAACTTTCGTCGATGTATTTTTTTGCAATGCTAAGCTTGTTCATATTTAAATACAAATTACCTAAGTTTCCTTTCACTAATGCTTGCATTACCGAATCGTTTTTGTTTTCGTATATACACAATGCTTTCATTAAGTACTCGGCTGCTTGTTTAAATTTGCCTTGTTGTTTGAATATAATAGAGATGTTGTTGAGAGAGCCTGCCGCTTTTAAATCCATCCCCAACTGCAATCTTAGTTGATAGGCTTTTGTATGATAAACGAGTGCTTCGTTTAGTTGGTTAATACGTGTATAACAATTACCAATGTCTGAGTAAGCTAATGCTATTGCTTTTGTATTGTTTAGCTTCTGAGCCATTGCCAGCTCCTCTTTTCCATAATACAATGCCTTATTGAAATCCAAAAAACCATAGTTCCAACATAAATCGCCGTATGCAATTAGTTTTACCGAATCGTTAGTGGTAGTTTTTACTAATACTTCTAAACTGTCAATTAATTTTTTGTCTTGAGCGTTTGTGTGTAGCTGAGTAAAAATAAAAAAGCAAAGTAAAATTAGTTTAGTTCTCATTTAGGGTTCTTAGGAAAACTAAAACTACCTATCTAAGTAAACTCTAAACATACCCACTATTGGGCAATTTTATATCCGTACTAGCTCGGAAGCCCGTTTGGGTTTATGTTGGTATTGGGTATAAAAATAGATACAAGGGTACCATTATCCGGACTAGAATCCCACTCCACAAAACCCTTAATTAACTGCACTCTGGTGATGATGTTTTTCAAGCCGATGCCTTCAAACTTTTCGGCTTTAGTGGTATCAAAGCCCTTTCCATTATCTTCTATACTTACACTAATGCCATCATCATCTTTGTTTATTTGTATATCGAGCCTGCTTGCATTAGAGTGTTTTATCACATTGTTTACCGACTCTTGTATTACTCTATACAA
>CALRUR010000023.1:0-34642 GCA_943371425.1 Sphingobacterium thalpophilum | reverse complement strand
ACCGGAGGAGCCTCTGGGCACAAAACGGTTTCTAATTGGTACTCTCTGCGGATCTCCCCAATTTTTGTCCACACGTTGGCAATTTTTCGGTACTCTTCTACTTTAAAAGCAACTAAGTATTTACCAGTTCTGGTAGGAATAAAATTGATAATACCTGTTTTAGAGTTAATAGTTAAATCTGGCACTCCATCTAAAATATTGTAATATAAATTATAGCCAGCTGCGTAAGGTATTGGTGCGAAAGCTGGTTTAGTAGGGCCACCGTCTAATGGTTGCGCTAAAGAATATACCAATGAGTCGCCATCTGGATCTGTAATATCCCAGTTTAAGGTATAAGGTTTACCCACACAGAAAAACGCTAATGGATTTTTTCTGAATTCTGGTGATGAATTATATCTTGTTTGAGTTCCTGCATTTAACCTTGGGAAATCCATCGTCATTAAACCAGAGTAACTAGAAGATTCTCCTTGTACATTTACAATACCTGTATTTCTACAACATAAACTACCTGTAATATAATAACCAGTAACGTTGTTTAAGGCTGCATAGTTAATAACCGCACTTTCATACAAACCTAGCTCTACACGTAATTGTGCTTGTGCTGGTGGGCACTCTTCTGGCGGGTAGGTTAAAATTGTTTGAGGGTTAATTTTGTTTACTACAAAACTACCTACACTTGCATGATCATTGTTTTTGAAAACGGTAAATGTAAACTGTGTAGGAATTCCTGCACCGGTTACATCTCTGTAAAATCTCAATCTCCATTTATAGGTATCGGTTGGATTTCCTGAACCGTCTTTTATATTGATCAAACATAAATCATAACCGATAAAGTGAGATGCAAAAGATTGAGAACTTACTGTTAGTATAAATAGAATGATGATGTATTTAATTGCTTTCATTGTTTAATTTTTACACTCGGTTGACAAAGCCAATAATTATGCCAATTTGAAAATAGGTTATCTTAAAACAGCTATAGTTCCTTTATTTAAATAATTACGTTTACCAGAACCATTTGCTTTTATTATATATACATAGGTTCCTGTTAACAAATATTCGCCACTTAAATCTTTTCCATCCCAAACAAAATCTGGATCGGTAGATTTAAACACTTCAATTCCCCACCTATTATATACAGTAATTTCAAAATCTTCAACGTTAGTATAATTTACACTTAGGTTATTATTTTTTTCTCTACCAGGAGAGAATACTTGTGGTACTTGTACAAATGTTCTATCGTCACTACATACTCTAACATTTTTAGTTTTAGTTACCACACAACCGGCATTGTTAGTTACAGATAAACTCACCAAATAATACTCATCACCATCTTCTGGGTAAGTATGTGTTGGGTTACGTACGGTATCTATAAAGTTATCTTCACCAACCCAACTGTATAAATACGGGCCACTGTTTCCAATAACTCTAGAAATAAATTGAGTTACATTACCTGCACAGTTTAAAGAGTCCACATCAAAGTCGATGTCTGGTTGGTTAAATACTTTTAACACGGTGTCTTTTGTTGTATAACATCCTGTTAAACCATCTCTCATTTTAAGGGTTACTCTGAACTTACCATCACTCGGAGGTAATAATACTTGGAACACATTTCCACCAGTATAGGTAATTGTATTGTTTGGAATAACATTCGGGAACTCATCTACAGTCCACTCCCACTCTACATCCGACTCTGTAGTTGGTGCCACTACTTCTCTTCTAAAAGTGGTGATTTCACCTGCGCAATTAGGATCTACTGTAATAAAGAAATCCATCGGATCGCGAACGGTTAAGGTATCTCTAATAAAAGTAGTACAACCGGTAACATTATCTGTTACTAGGAGTGTAATAATTTTAGGTCCGTTACTTGTATAGGTATGTAAGGGTTCTCTAACGGTAGCTACTGTATTAGCATCTAATTCCCATAAGTAAGAATAGTTAACTGTATCACTAATTGGTTTGTGTACAATTCTTAAATTAGCAACATCACCAATACATAAAGAATCTGGTTTAAAATCTAACCATGGTGATAGAGTGAAGTTCTGGAATGCTTCGCCTTTACAGCCTTTAGCATCTTCTATAATTACACGCAAGTTCAAATATCTTCTACCCGCCACCACAGATAAAGGCATAGCGTCTTTACCATCATTTGCTTGGTATATAACTTGTCCTGTATTATTATCTATCCATTGTACAGTATTGTAAGGCTTGGTTAAATATCTTGGAATAATACGTATACTGTCTAATTTGGTATCGTAACACAAACTCGGGTCGTTAATAATATCAATTCTAGGTTCGCCTGTTCTTATAGTATCCACAATAGTAGTGGTACAGCCGAACATATCTTTTAAGGTTAATGTTACCGGGAATTTGCCAGAACCACCATTCGTACCAATAAATATCCATTTAGGTGCAGAAAAGAATGGGTCGAAATAAGGGCCTGCTTTTTGAAATAAATAAGTATTCGTAACAGGATCCCAATCACCTTGCCAGAATACAGAATCGATAGGTACAGTTGTATTTACTTGTATACCCATGTTGATGATTGCACCTGGACAGGCAGAGTCTTTTAACATTACAAATTCTGGTAACTGACGAACGTACACAGAGTCTGTTACGTCAAACCTACATCCTTTAGAATCTATTACGGTAAAGGTATAATATTTCATACCGTATGTTGGGTAGGTGTAAAACACCGTGTCTTCATTACCTGCACTAAATCCTTCGTCGCCTACCCACCTTACTGTATTGTAAGGAGGCAAACCACCACTTAAGTTATCTAAAATAAATCTTGTAGGAGTATTCATACACACAGTATCTGCATGTACATCTGCAAATAATAAAGGATGGAATATGGTATCAATGGTTGAATAAGAAGTACAACCTAAACTATCGTATATTTCTACTCTATAATAAGTAGTATCGCTACATAAATCGAAATTATCAATTGCAGATTCGTTGGTATTATCGCCATCGGCATCCGTTACTGCTACCCAATTAAAAGGGTTTTCTGTTTGGCTTCTGTAAACCACATAACTTGGTGAAGTGCTTAATTTCGGGCTACGAATTGGGTTCCAAACTAAACGAGCTTGGTTTGATCTGAAAAATGTAGCTTCTAATTTTATAGGTTTTACAGGAGAAATTTCATCTTCAACACCACATAAATTAATTGACCTTACGTAATAGGTTGAATCTGGACTAGCACCTGCACTAAAATCTACATAATTATAAATTTTTCTATTAGTGGTAGAGAACAATAAAGTATTGTTTCTGTAAATTTCATAACGAACAAAGGTATTGGTATCTCCTTTGGCAACGCCCCAATCCATGGTTACTTGGCGAGTAACCTGATCATACGTTATACATCTAATGGGAGGAGATAAATAAAAATCTGGAGGTAATACGTTAATAGAAAATGTACGGATGGTTTTTCCTGGAACTCTACAAAAATTATCTTTTACTGCCACCACAAAATTATACCTACTAGATTCTAATCCATTACAATTGTCTTTTTTATTAAGGTTAGAGCAAGAAGTTGGCCAATACATCCAAATGGTATCATTTAATGTACTACCTGTACCATAGGCTGCGCCTAACTGATATCCGTAACCGAACACTTCACCTGGTACATTTTGAATTGCAACAGGCGCAGGATTAAATGGTGAATAGGTGTAATTTGTTTTATTTCTGGATAACATTGCGCAAGGAGGAAAAGGGCAACCGGCAAGTGTATCGCCATTATTGGTACCTAAAGCAATACCATTAACGGTAAACTCTAGTTCTTGCGGACTGATTCCTTGATTTACACCTGCTAACGAATCTCTAACCACAATTGGTACAAGTACATTTTTACCAGCAACTACATTAAATGTATTAGAAGGTAAATTATTTGCATCTTTAAATGGTTGTGTATAAGTAGGGTATCTATTTGTATTTTGATTTTGATCAGGAATAAGAATTCTAACTTTAAAATCTCTAAAAACTTCAGAAACTTTCTGATCACATTTATATGAACTTACTTTAATAACAGAAACATAGTCTCCGGCAACCAATGGTTTAAATGTAAACTCACCAGTAAAATTATTAAAACCATATTGATTTGAAGCTAAACCAAATGGATTATCGACATTATAAAAAGGGTAATTTTGCCATGTTTCTGAGGGTGGCAACAATATACCGCAACCATCGTCATCTAGTGTAGAATAAGGCGTACCTAATTCGTAGTATAAATTATCTAAATCTAAATCGTTGGCATTATTATTAAACACGAAATCTAAACCAGAGGTGTATAAAATGGCAGCAGGTGCCTCGGTAAAATCGGGAGCACTGTCATAACAATCTTGTATAGATTGCGCAGAAGTAGAACCATTTGGATAAAAAGGAAACATTTTTGCTACAAGTACCATGTTACCACCACCAACTGCATTTTGTAAATTATTCGCACCATCACGTGCATTTTGATCGAATGTAAAAGAAATTGGAGAGTTTGGGTCTGTTGGAGGTAAAACTCCAGTAAAATCAATTAATCCAGATATATAAGTGTGTTTTTCTAAAGCTCCTTCATCCGATAAATTGGCTGGAGATCTACAAACTAGTGGATCAACTGTTGGGAAACTACAAGCAGGTGAAACGTCTTTAACATCCACTCTTTGAATATTGATATCACCATCGGCAGTAATTAATTTGGTAGTGGTGTTAGGTAAATTAGCAGCATTTAGTGACTGACTAAGTACACCATTCATACCACAAACTGCAATTACATCCAATGGACCGAGGCAACCTTCGCAGCCTCTGCAGTTTCTATAAATAACCACTTTGAACCTGTATTTGCTTTTTCCACCTTCAATTTCACATTTCCATGTAATTTCACCACCTCTTAAATGAGAGGCTTCTGCATGAAAATTAACACTCATTAAAATTGTAAAACATACAATTACTAGTCTGATAATAGATTTCTTCATAAGAAGTTTTGTTTTGGACAGCTAATGTATGCAAAACTAGTGCCAAATAGAACAAATTCGTTACAATAGTAGTTCAGTGTGGAAAAGAATACTGAATTGGGGGAAATTAGCACATTTTTACCTTAAAAATGAGGTAAATAGAGTGTATTATTTTGTTGATAAAAGATAAAAAAAAGAAAAGCACTAAGTGTGCAATATGAATTTAGGGTGAAAATTGTATAAAGATTGTACAAAAAAAAGCCCAACCGTAGTTGAGCTTTTTGTAGTCCGGATAGGATTCGAACCTATGACCTACGGTTTAGAAAACCGTTGCTCTATCCAGCTGAGCTACCGAACCAATTAGGGCGCAAATAAACAAGTTTAAGCTGAATTATGCAAATGTTTCGCGTTATTTAGTTACTTAAACCACATAATATTTTTTTAGCATTGAAATTCAGATAGATGGTACTGGCTTCCATATTTTTTTTGCATAATATCCTCGAAACACTATATTTGCCCTCCCATTGGTGAGGTGCCTGAGAGGCCGAAAGGAACGGTTTGCTAAACCGTCGTACCCCAAAAGGGTACCGAGGGTTCGAATCCCTCCCTCACCGCAAAATTAATCTGTTTGAAATCAGTAGATAATGATTAATTTGAAATTTAATACGCAAAAGTGGTTTTTTTTACTATTTTTGCAAACCCTTAAAGTTCGGGGTGTAGCGTAGCCCGGTTATCGCGTCTGGTTTGGGACCAGAAGGTCGCAAGTTCGAATCTTGCCACCCCGACTTAAAAAACAATCTCGAGTTCTATGAATTTGAGATTTTTTTTTGCCTTAACCTTCATAAAATATTCTATAAATTCCTCTTTATTGAGTTACACTACCTATAATTCAACAGTCATTGTTTTAACTATTATCCTTTTATCCCCCTATTTATCGCCTATTTACTACAATTAACATTAAAAATGACTGTCCCGAATTGGGAATATATACCCCAAGTGCGGAAAAAATGAAAATACTAAATTCCTGAAAACTGCCTTTAAAACGTTTAAAGCAATATTTTTTGTTTTGGCACATACATTGAAATAAGGTATGCGTTGTTGTTAATTTAATTGAGCTCTCTCTGAAATACCCCGTTAATTCGGGGTATTTCTTTTTTTAAACTTTTATTAAGAAATCTATTAGGTATAGTTTTTGTTTATACATGATAAATCAATCTAATCTCTTAATAATATCGTAAATTTGTATCAGAAAAACATACACATGAAAAAGATTCTCTCACTCTTACTTTTTGTTACCCTTACCTCTACCCTTGCACTCGCTCAAACTACCACTTTTACAGATAATGGCAATTGGAACGATGCAGGTAATTGGTCTAATGGTATACCTGATGCTACTAAAGATGCAGTAATTGCAAATAACAGAACTTGTACAGTTAACATTGCAAATGCACATTGTAAATCTTTAACCCTTATTTCAGGTAATAGAAACTCTACTGTATTTATTTCTAGTAGTAACCAATTAACAGTTGATGAAAATGTAGAAATTGAAACTCCTTCAGCTAATGATCGTGTAAAAAAAATTGATATTGCCAACGGCACTTTACTAGTTGGTGGCAATTTAATTTTAGCAAACACGAGTGGCTCTAGTCGTGATGTTTTAGTAGATATTGGTAATGGAACGCTTACTCTCGATGGTGATTTTATTTTTGAAGGTGCATCAAACGAAAACGCTTTAGATTTTACTGGTACTGGCACTTTAAATATTAAAGGAACCATTACTGGCAACGGAAATATAATTGAAGACAATGGTACTATAAACTATGATAATAATGGTAACCAAACCATCAAAAATACTACTTACAATAACCTTACTATTTCTGGATCTGGAATTAAATCTTTAAGTGGCGATGTAACGGTAAACAATACCTTTACGTTAACTGCTGGAACCATAAGTATAGGTGATAATATTTTAGCATTAAATGGCGATGTAGTAAACAATGCCGGCGTAATTAGAGGTGGTAACACTTCTGATCTTGCCATTGCTGGAGGCGGCGGAAATGTTACTTTAAAAATAGATCAAACCTCCTCAAGCACGCGTACCTTAAACAACATTAATTTATCTCGCTCTAACGGTGCAAACCTTGCAGACACCGTAGAAATGGTTGGCATTTTAACCATTACTAACAGTGCAACGTTTGCTACCAATAATAAATTAATTTTAGTTTCTACTGCTAGTTCAAATGCACGCGTTGCAAGTTTAGCATCTGGTACCGTTAGCGGTAAAGTTATTGCACAAAGATTTGTTCCGGGTGGCGACAGTCGCAGACGTTGGAGATTTTTCTCATCGCCGGTAAATATTTCTGGCAATTATAATTACTATCAATTTATAGACGATATACTCGTTACGGGTGCAGGTGGTGCAGCAAATGGTTTTGATAACTCACCGAACAACAGTTCGTCTGCAAGAACCTACAACGAAACCGTTACGGGTGCTTCCTCAAACGGATGGAATAACCCTGCTGTTTTAAACACCAATATACCTGTAGGTAGAGGCGTTTCTGTATTTGTACGCGGAAGTAGAAATACCATAGACCCCTTTATAACCTGGGGAACACCAGACGATGTAACGGTTGATTTTACAGGTGAATTAAATCAAGGCGACATCAACATAAATTCTGTTTTAACTTATACCAATACTGGTGCTCCAACTGCCGATGGTTTTAACTTAATTGGTAACCCATACATGTCTCAAATAGATTGGATGTCAAACGAAATTACCAAAACAAATATTGGCGATGTAATTTATATTATTAACCCAAGCACTGGGGCTTATGCAACTTTTGATGTAGGTACTTTAACTGGTGTAAATGGTGGTTCTAGGTACATCGAATCGTCGCAAGGTTTTTTTGTGCGCACCACTGCCGCTTCTCCTTCAATAGTATTTAAAGAAGGAGCAAAAACAAGTTCGGCTGCTCCAGATTTTTTCAAAACATTTAAAACTACTCTGCACCCTAAAATAAGATTACGTGCTGTGCGCGATAATGTAAACATGGACGAATTAGTAATTGTATTAGGTGATACTGCGCATGTTGCTGCTACTGATAGATCTGATGCTGCAAAGTTTTTTAACGATAACAACTTGAATTTTTATTCGAGAACACCGCAATTAACAAATTTAGCCATTAACTACTACCCAGTACCAACTGGTAGCGATACCATTTCTTTATCATTTTTTAGTTTTGTAGATGGTGTAAAAGCATTAGGAACCTACTCAATTAAAGTAGATGAATTACTTCGTTTACCTAATAATTTAGATGTGCTTTTATTAGATAATTACGCAAACCAATTAGTGAATTTAAAAGAAGCGCAAACCTATGTGTTTAACTTAGATGCCAATGTTGCTTCTGCAGGTAACGATCGTTTTAAATTAATTTTAAGACCAGATACAAGTACTGTAACACGCATCAACAGTTTTAATGCAAATGTAATTGCTAAACGCATTGCGCTAACTTGGAATACCAATACAGAACGCAATATTTCGCATTACACTGTTGAAAAAAGTTTAAACCAACGTACGTATACTACGTTAAAACCAAAAGAAATTGTTGCAAATAATAATAACAGTAGCTACAACGAATATTCTATAAACGATTTAAACCCTACTAAAGGGTACAATTATTACAGAGTAGTAATGGTAGATTCTAATGGTGTTAGAAAAGTTTACCCAGAAATAATTGCGGTTTATTACAACCCTAAAACCAGTGCAAATGCGCAAAAAATAGTATCGAATACCAATACACAATTTGATTCTGAAAATAAAATTGCAGTATTCCCTAATCCGGCAAACAATAGCACCAACATTACTATTTTTACAGATACAGAGGAGCAAAATTTAGTGTCGATATTTGATTTAAGTGGTAAATTAGTATTACAATTTGAGCAAGCTTCGCAAGAAATGAATAATATTGATATAAGTAATTTAGAAAAAGGCTTATATTTGGTACAAAGCATTTCAGTTAAAACAGGAAAATCATTTACAAGTAAATTCATTAAAGAATAATAAAGATGAAAAAAGGATTTAAACTCTCATTAATAGCAACCGGTTTATTTTTAGTATGCAGCATTTCTGCAATGGCTCAAGATCCAGGACCAGATCCAGGAGGTGACCCAGATGCTCCAATTGATGGTGGCATTGCATTGCTTGCCGCTGCTGGTGTAGCGTATGGAGTTAAAACTTTACGCAAGAAAAAATCTGAAGAAACCATTTAGTTTTCTAAACATATTAAACAAAAAAGGTCCCGTATAATTACGGGACCTTTTTTTGTTTTAGCAATTCATTATTCGCATTCTTTTAACAAAGATTCTGCTCTGCCCTTACCCCATCTTGGCATAAAACTATCTGAAGCACTCTCTGCTTTATACAAGTCTACTGCATTTGCTAACATAGGTTTTGCTTTGTCTTTTCCTCCACCAAAAAAAGATGGAGTGTAAAAAGTGTTTTGACCCATTACATAAAACGGACGTGGGTTTTTAGGATTCACATTTTGTGCTTCTGTTAATACCGCCATAGCTGCCGGTGTACCTTGTGGTGCACGCGACATTGGGCTCACAGAAATTTTCATCAACATAATGTATCCTTTCAAGGTTAAATACTCGCTGCGCTCTATTTTAGAAGTTTCGATGCTTTCTAAAAGTAACATTGCTTTATCATACATCTCGTCTTGCTGACTTTCTTTTTTCACATTCATACCAGCAATTAAATATGTGTAGGCATTCCAATACACAGGTACCCAGTTATTGGTTTCTACACTTGCAATACGTTCAAAATGGTTTGCCGCCGCCACAAAATCTTCGGCCGTTTTTGATGCTTTTAACATTTCCATTCCTTTTGTCATTCCTTTTTCGAAATTACTTTGTGCCATGGTTGTACCAACACTTAACACTAAACAAATTAATAATACTAGCTTTTTCATTTTCTTATTTTTTAGGTTTATATTTTTTAATTTTAATTTAATACGTTATCATCACCAATAGATATAAATACGCCAATGAAAACGGTGCGTGGTGCATTGGGTTCAATTGCTCTGCGTCTGCTACCATCATTTGAATATTCATATCCGAATTCATTTTTTATACCGAATACATTACCCATCGAAAGAAATACTACCGTAAAATGACTTTTTATGCTGGTTAAATACGATGCATTAATGCTAAGGTTATGGTAAGCTTTGGTGTAATTATTTAAGAACTCTGTAGCATTTGGATTTCTGTAAGTTCTGCCGCTAGCATAGGTATACGTAGCTGCAATTTGTGTTTGTATTTTTGGGATGTACTCTTTGTACACAATGTTAAAAGTATGGGTAGCTGCAAATGTTGGGCGTGCAAGGGTTGGGTAATCTCTAAATATTCTTTTAGTATCTAAGTACGAATAGCTAATCCAATAATCGCCACGTTTAATTGTTTTTCTATCTCTCCAAAAAACATCAAACCCTTGTGCATAGCCATTTCCATTGTTTGTGTATGTATTGTTGAGAGTGTTTTCTCTTACTAAATTTGTATAGTTTTTTCTGTAAGCTTCTACTCTTAAAATATATTTTTCGGTTTGAAATTGATAGTTCGCTAAATAATGTTCTGCTTGCTCGAACTTAATATTGTTCGACAGCATCATATAGCCGTCTACAGGGCTTTGTACGAACTTACCGTAGGCAAGCGAATACTGGTGTAGTTTATTTTGCTTATAGGCCACAGAAATGCGTGGCACCATTGCAAACTCATTTAATTTTTGTGAGTACTCTGCTCTTGTGCCCGCTCTTAACACAACTTTATGAGTGAAATAATAATCGAACTCTGTATAACCTGCAATAAGGTTTTCTTCAAATCTGTTTCTAAATGCATTATAACTTTCTTCTTTCCATTGGTTCAAACTTTCTACTCCAATTTTTGCTTGTAATTTTTTGTTGATGTATCCGTTAAGCCCTACTCTCACTTGGTGTAAGTAATCGTTTCTTTTTAATACATTGGTGTCTAGCTTGAAAATATTTTCTTGCAAATTCATTGCATAGCCTACATTCAATTTCCAATCGTCTGTTAAATACTCTTGGTAAGTAATGTTTGTGTACGATGTTCTATCATCATTATCTATTAACATTTTGGTATTAATAGGATCCAAGTTTTCTCTTCTCAATTTCATTTTATTTTGAGTTGTAGAATTGAAAATTTTTAAGATTCCAGTTTCAGAAGTTTTTACTCTGTAATTACCCCCCAATGAAATAGAATTTGGGTCTTCTAACCAATCTAAATTTTGAGGAACCACAGCGTTTGATGGTTTTAAATTGAAGTACGAGGCATTTACATTCATCGAGCTATTTTTAAACCGTTTGGTGTGCCCCGCTGTTAAACCTGCGCTCATTATCCCGATGTCTGAGGTAGTTTTATCGGCTAAATCTTTACTGTCTAGAATTAAAACGGATGAGAGTGCTTGGCCATATTGTGCAGAGTATGCTCCAGAACTAAACGTGGTACCCTTAAACTCGAAGGCAGAAAATCTTCCGCGTTGAGATACGTTTGGCATATCATTCATAAATGGTTTTTGTACCCAAAGTCCATCGAACAATGTTTTGGTTTCTGATGCAGCTCCGCCTCTTACAAATAATCCTTCTTCTTGGTTGGCTGCTTGTGCTCCTGGCAAGGTTTGTATAGCCGAGTAGATATCAGCTTCTGCTCCCGCTGTTGTAGCAATGTCTAACGACGATAAGATCATTGCTTTTTTAATGTCGGCTCCAGATTCGAATGTACCTGCCGTAATGGTTACGGTGTTTAATTCGTTCGCCTTTTCTATTAAAGAAACATCGACTGTAATTTCTTTCGCATTTAAATCAACCTGTTTCTCAAACAACTCGTAACCTATGCAAGTTACTACCAATACCACTACTCCTTTTTCTGTGGTGCTAAACTTAAATTCGCCGCCGCTGTTGGTGCTACCACCATCATATGTATTTTTAATAAATACATTTGCGCCTACTAATAATTCTTTCCCGGAAGTTATTTTTCCTTTTAAGTTGCTCTGTGCATTTGCCTGCACAGTAAGAAATAAGATGATAATTGTTAGATACTTTTTCATATGAATTAATTCATATCCAAAAGTATTTATAGAAGGGTGTTTAGCGAGGGTTTATCTGATGAGTGAATTTAAAACTCTGACCAATGTTTGTATTTAGCAGACGAATGAATTACCATTCTATCCACTTTTTTACGGCTTCTATATAGGTTCTGCCTGTATGTATTTTAGTTTCTTCTTTATTATTCATCACTAAAATAGCAGCACCGTTAAATCCTTTTCTGAATTCTTTTACACTGTTCATGTTCACTAAAAAAGCTCGGTGTACACGCAAAAAATTAGCGGGTAATTTTAAACTTAATTGTGTTAAGGAATATTCTAAAATATGTTTTTGATTGTGGATGGTGTTTAACTCCACATATTTATCGTTTGCCTCAAAATACAATACATCCTCGTACCTTACTAAAATTGTTTTATCGCCAATTTTAACTGGTATAGATTGTGGTTTGGAAGTTACTTCTTGGTTTACAGTTTCTATATCGCTCAATAATTTCTCTTTGTTTATTTTATGTACGGTTTGTTTTCTAAGTTTTTCCATACATACCAGCAAGCGTTCCTTTTCTATTGGTTTTAACAAATAATCAACAGAATTATTTTCGAAGGCTTTAATGGCGTAATTCTCATAAGCGGTTGTAAATACTACCAATGGGTCTGTAGTAATTTTCTGTAATACCTCTAAGCCATTGTACACGGGCATTTCAATGTCTAAAAAAACTAAATCAGGGTTATGTTCTTCTATTAATTGCACAGCTTCTTCGCCATTACTTGCCTCTGCAATAATTTCTATTATATCAGTATAATTTTGTAAGAGTCGAGTTAAACGTTGGCGAGCCAACAATTCATCATCTACTAAAATGGTTTTAAACTTCATTATTTAAGGGTAAAATAATTAATACTTCTTTGTATGTTCCGTTGTTTATATTTACTTCAAACTTATCTGCATAAAGTAAATTCAATTTATCGAAAGTGCTTTGCAATCCATAGCCCGCTTGGTATTCTGTATCAAATTTAGGTCCGTTATCATGTATAGAAATATGCAGTTTATCTTCTATTAACTTACACGTTAAACTTATTTCGCCTCCTTCTTTCAGTTTATTAATACCGTGCTTAATCGCATTTTCTATTAGTGGTTGTATTAAAAAACGAGGAATTTTAATAGCATGTAAATCTGTGGGAACATCAATGTTTATAAGTAGTTTATGTTGAAACCTAATTTTCTCAATATCTAAATACAATTTTACAATTTCTATTTCTTCGGCTAAGGTGGCAAAATTTACTTCTTGTGTGTTTAAGCTATACCTAAATAATTTGGAGAGCTTAATAGTCATTTCTTCCGCCTCATTTGGCTTATCATGTATTAAACTGGTAATAGAGTTTAAGGCATTGTATAAAAAATGTGGATTAATTTTAGATTGTAAAGCTTGTAGTTCGGCATTCGTTTTTAATTGATTTAATTTAGCCAATTTAAATTCCGAATCTTTTAGTTCTAACTCGTATTTATCTTTTTGCACACTGTTTACATATACAATGGTTCCAACTATTACAGCCATAAATAAATTAAACTTTAAATCGTTTATATGGGTAAAAAGCTGAAAAGGCTGGTTGTATAATAATGAAATAAAGAAAAATGTTAATTCAGTACCAATTAACATTCCTACCAATAAGGCTAGGTAATAGATAGCTGGCTCGTTCCACTTTTTCTTAAACTTTTTGTGGGTAATGGCTTGAGAGAGCGCAATGGTATTGGTTATGCTCATGGTAATCATGTAACTCACCAAAAAAGTAATAATTACTCTTTCAGTTCTCCAACCGTTACTTAAAATATAGGTTAATACATTTAGTATACCTCCTATTAATAAACCAACTATAATGGCCTGGAAATTTAACCTTAGCCATTTGTTGTGTATGTACTTCTCAAAAAAAGAATCAAAAAACATAATTTTCGTATTTGTAACAAAAATAATTCAGTAATACTCTCTCCCCTACTTTTTCCGACGAATTGCATTTTTTTTACGACAAACAGTAGGGTTAGTAAGACTAAAAACTGTTATCAATATAGGTATTTAATTTGTTACGCAATCATCACGTTACATAAATCAAAACTAACACAATAATTTATACGTTTGCGACGAAATTTTGAATACGCTATTACAACATTATGAAAAATATAAAACAACTAACAGTTATGCTGCTGCTTATGCTAATTGGCAGCATACAGGTAAATGCACAAAGTAAATTTACGATTAGCGGGTATGTAAAAGACAAAGAGAGTGGTGAAGTACTATTTGGCTCTACAGTAAGTGTAAAAGGCCAGTCGATAGCCGTAGCAACTAACCCATATGGCTTTTATTCCTTAACACTTGCACCAGGAGAATATACCATAGTTTATAACTACTTGGGATATGAAACTACAACGCGTAACCTTAACTTAACAAAAAATGAACGTATAGATTTATTGCTTCAAATAAAAGGAAGAGCAATTAATGAAGTTACGGTATCCTCTACCAAGAAAAACGAAAATGTAGAAGAAGTTACCATGAGTATGAATAAAATGGACATCAAAGAAATTAAATCGATGCCCGCTTTATTAGGAGAGGTAGATGTAATAAGGAGTATACAAACATTGCCAGGTGTAAGCACAGTGGGCGAAGGCGCAACAGGTTTTAATGTACGCGGCGGTGGTGTTGATCAGAATTTAATTTTATTGGATGAAGCTCCTGTTTACAACTCATCGCATTTATTAGGATTTTTCTCGGTGTTTAACCCAGATGCAGTAAAAGACATCACCCTTTTAAAGGGAGGCATACCTGCACAATTTGGTGGTCGTTTATCCTCATTACTTGATGTACGCATGAAAGACGGGAATGCGAATGAGTTCCATGGTAATGGAGGTATCGGTTTAATTTCTTCGAGGTTAACGCTAGAAGGCCCGGTACAAAAGGATAAAAGTTCGTTTATAATTGCAGGGCGTAGAACCTATGGCGATTTATTTTTAAAACTTTCGCCAGATGAAGCCATCAATAATAACACTGCTTACTTTTATGATTTAAGTGCAAAATACAACCAAACCATTAATAAAAACAATAGAATTTTTGTGTCGGGATATTTTGGCAGAGATGTATTTAAGTTCGACGATTTTTTTAAGATGAGCTGGGGAAACGCAACAGGAACGGTACGTTGGAACCATTTGTTCTCTGAAAAACTATTTGCAAACCTAACCCTAATTTATAGTAATTACGATTATTCTTTGGGCATACCAACGGGTGCACAATCTTTTGATTGGAAATCGAACATTATTAATTACAGCCCTAAAGTTGATTTTGGTTATTACTTAAATAATAAACACACTATTAATTTTGGTGCCTCTACTATATTCTACGATTTTAATCCTGGAACGGTTACTCCAGGCAACGATCAATCTATTTTCAGTGCCTTTCAGTTAGATCGCCAGCGCGGTAACGAATATGCAATTTATATTGATGATGAATATACCGTAAGTTCTGTATTAAGCTTTAAATATGGAATTAGATTTTCTGCATTCGATTATTTAGGTCGCCAAACGGTGTATGATTATGTAGGTGAAGACGGAGAGCGTAAAACCGCTGTAAATGCTAGATTCTTCGACAGAGGTGAGTCTATCGCATTTTACCCAAACATAGAACCAAGGTTCTCTACTAAATATAGTTTAGATGAATTTTCATCTTTAAAATTTTCATACAATAGAATGGCGCAATACATCCACTTAATATCTGGTACCACTGCTGCCTCGCCTACAGATGTATGGACACCGAGTACTAAAAACATTGAACCAGAATTAGCAGACCAAGTAGCATTAGGGTATTTCAGAAATTTTAAAGACAATACCATTGAAGCATCGGCAGAAGTATTTTATAAAACCATGACTAACCAAATAGATTATGTGGATGGTGCAGAATTGTTGTTGAATAAAAGTTTGGAGGCCGATTTAATTTATGGTGATGGTAGGGCGTATGGTATTGAATTGTTTTTGAAAAAAAATACCGGACGTTTTACAGGGTTTACGAGCTACACCTTGTCTAAAAGTGAAAGAAAGATTAACGGTATAAATAATAATGAATATTATGATGCAAAATATGACAAGACTCATATCCTATCTATTGTTGGTACTTATGAGGCAACTAAACGATTAAGCTTATCGGCTAACTTTAATTACAGCACTGGTGTTGCTACAACCTTTCCAAATTCGAGGTATGAATATAATGGCGTAGTGGTTCCGCATAATTCTAACAACAGCAGAAATAATTATAGGGTGCCTGCTTACCACCGATTAGATATTGCAGCAACATTGCGCAACAAACAAAAAGAAGGAAAAAAATACAGCAGCGAATGGGTGTTTAGTATTTACAATTTATATGCACGCAGAAATGCTTACTCTGTATACTTCCGCCAAAATACAGAAGACCCAAACAACCTGAAAACAGAAGCTTTGCGCTTAGCAGTTTTCGGTTCGATACTACCATCGATAACCTATAATTTTAAGTTTTAATTTTTTAGATAGAATAAAATGAAAAGAATATATATCACAATTTTAGCATTAAGTGCAATTGGATTTAGTGCTTGCGAAGATGTAATAAATGTAGAACTCGACCAAGGCGAAACTCTTTTGGTAGTGGAATCTATACTTACCAATGAGAACAAAGCACAGAAAGTTAAACTAAGTAGTACTGCCGCTTATTTTGATAATAAAAAAACACCTACTGTTTCTGGAGCATTAGTAGTAATTAAAGAATACGATGCAAGTAATGCATTGCTTACTACAGATACCTTAATAGAAACAGTGCCTAATACTGGTGAGTATTTTACAACAAAAATTACTGCTGGAGCAATTGGCAACAGGTATGAGTTAACGGTAAATGCAATGGGAGAAACATTTGTGGCAAACTCTACCATGCAGCGCATCCCTCCTATAGATTCTTTGGTATTTAGGTATGAAACCTATAGTGTTCCTGAACTTACAGGTTGGAGAGCCTTTTATTTCGGACCAGAATTACCGGGTATTGGCGACAACTATTTGTTCAGAATACATAGAAACGGTAAGGAGTACAACAAGCCTTCAGAAATTTATTTTGCGAGTGATGATTTAGTAGATGGAAATTACATTGGCAATGTAGATTTAACACCAGAAGTTTTTGAGGTTGGAGATACAATTAAAGTTGAAATGTTTACGATGAGCAAAGATCAGTATTACTTTTTTGTTGAGTTGGCAAGGCAAGTAAACAATGGAGGAATTTTTGCTAGTCCGCCGGCCAATGTAAGAACCAATATTAGAAATGTGGATGCAAGCAGAAAGAAAGCGGTTGGGTATTTTAGTGCCAATGCAAAAAACAGCATAACCGAGATTGTTAAATAAAAATACATATTGAAAATATTTTTTTAGATTTGTGACCGCTTCAAAAAAGGAGCGGTTTTTTTATTGCCCTAGTGGTGAAATTGGTAGACATACCATCTTGAGGGGGTGGCGCTGCAAGGCTTACGAGTTCGAATCTCGTCTAGGGCACGGAGTTAGTGAGTTAGTGTGCTCGTGTGCTCGTGGAGGCACATGGTTAGCTTAATTAGTTGCTAGTTCGCTAGTTCGTAAATTCGCTAGTTCGACAATTCGAAATTTCACCTCTTTTCCCTATCTTTGCCTCTGGAAATATTTCCAAGGCTTTGAACCTTCGGCAATTTAAGAAAATGAACAAAAAAGGAAGAGTACTCGTTGCCATGAGTGGCGGCGTTGATAGCTCGGTAGCGGCTGTAATGCTACATGAACAAGGATATGAGGTAATAGGTATTACCATGAAAACCTGGGACTATGCCAGTTCTGGCAGTAGCTCTAAAGAAACCGGTTGTTGCAGTTTAGATTCAATAAACGATGCCAGAGCATTGGCAGTGCAATACGGATTTCCACATTATATTTTAGATATACGAGAAGAGTTCGGCAATTTTGTAATCGACAATTTTGTGGAAGAATACCTGGCCGGTAGAACTCCCAACCCTTGTGTATTGTGCAATACCCATATTAAATGGGAAGCATTAATTAAACGAGCAAATTTATTAGAATGTGAATTTATTGCTACTGGCCATTATGCTAACATACGCAATGAAAACAATCGATATGTAATTTCCAAAGGTAAAGATGAGAGCAAAGACCAGAGTTATGTGCTTTGGGGAGTATCTCAAGCTAACTTAGCGCGTACCATGTTGCCATTGGGTAAATTCCATAAATCGGAAATTAAACAAATGGCCATAGACATGGGCCAAAAAGAATTGGCAGCTAAAAGCGAGAGCTATGAAATTTGTTTCGTACCCGATAACGATTACCGTGCATTTTTAAAACACCAAGTACCAACACTCGAAAAAGAAGTAGATGGTGGAGATTTTGTACTTACTGATGGTACTGTAATTGGCAAACATAAAGGCTACCCATTTTATACGGTTGGGCAACGTAAAGGCTTAGAAATTGCCTTGGGCGAACCCATGTTTGTACTAGAAATACAAGCCGAAGAAAACAAAGTAGTGCTCGGTAGATTAGAAGAATTACAAAGAACACAAGCCATTGTTAGTGGATATAATTTGGTAAAATACCCGAGTATTACAGAACCCATTGTAGCCCTTACCAAAATTAGGTATAAAGACAAAGGCACCATGAGTTTAATACATGAAAAGGATGGCAAGATTCTTGTTGAGTTTTTAGAACCAGTTTCCGGATTAGCCCCAGGCCAATCGGCTGTGTTTTATGATGGAAACGATTTAATTGGTGGTGGCATCATCTCTAAAGCCTAAATGAAAAAGTTTGTAAAGCTTAGTTTTTTTTATTCGGTCTTACTATTTGCTCTTGCTTGTAAAGACAATAGTGTGGGCAATGCCGAACCTGCCAACAATGCGAATAAGTATTTTAGCTATGCCTTAAATACCACCTTACACTACCAAGGCGATTCTATTATTTACAACGATTTTAATAACAGTGTAGATACTGTAAAATTTATGTATAAAGATTCGCTGCTTAGTATAGATAGCCTTGGCGAGCAAACCGTTTACCAGTTCGAACGTTTTATTTCGTATGATAATATTGAATACGTGTATCTTAAAAATTATAGCCTAAACAAAAACAAATCTGTTGGCATACTTAAAAATGAAGAGCTACGGAATAATTATTTGTTACCGTATGTATTTACAAAAGATAGCAAGTGGAATGGCAACCAATACCAATTAGGCATTTATCAAGAATATTATATTGATAACATTGGTACTGTAAATTATGCAAATGGTAGCAGAACAACAGTAAAGGTGATACAACTTGATGAAATAAACCTGATTGAAGAATACAAAAAAGAAGAGCATTATGCAGAGGGAATTGGGATGGTTTATGGGTATTATAAATCGATAAACAAAGAGATTAGCACAGGCGAAATAAAATCGGGAAGTATTGTTATATTAGCACACAAACAATAGGTTATGAAAAAAGTATTTTTTGGTTTATTACTTTTAGTAAGTGTAATAAATGCAATTGCACAAGATAGATACGTAGTATTTTTTAAAGATAAAGCAAACAGTCCCTATCAACTAAACAACCCATCAGCTTATTTAACACAGCGAGCAATAGATCGCAGAGTGCGTATGGGTATTGCTATTGATAGTGCAGACATCCCTGTAAATGCTAGCTATTTGAGCGGCGTTGCCAGTAAAGGTGCCAAAATTCTAAACAGCTCTCGATGGTTTAATTCTACCATTGTACAAGCAGATACAACACAAATTATTGCAGTAGGTGCCTTAAATTATGTACACTCTTACATTAAAGTATTTGGTGCAAATTTACAAAAAACTAAAATTGGCCCTAAGTTCGACGAGGTAAAGGCAGAAAACGGAAGTGCCAATAAAAACAAGGCTCTTGGAGGCTATGGTGGTGCAGGCAACCAAACTCAAATGTTAAATGCAGACTTATTGCATAATGCAGGTTACACCGGAAAAAATATGGTAATTGCAGTAATTGATGCAGGTTTTAACAATACAGAAACACATACAGCATTCGACTCGATTCGTGCAAATAATAAAATTTTAGGTACATGGGATTTTTCTAAAAACAATGCATTTGTGTACGATTACAGTAACCACGGAACCAGTGTGCTATCTTGTATTGCAGCCAATGTACCCGATACTATGATCGGTACGGCTCCACACGCGAGCTTTTATTTATTACGTTCTGAAGAAGAAGCTACAGAATACGAAGTAGAAGAATACAATTGGGCAGCTGCTGCAGAATACGCAGACAGTGTGGGAGCAGATATTATAAACTCCTCTTTAGGATATACAGAGTTCGACGCTCCCTCGCAAAACCATACGTATGCAGACATGAATGGAAATACTGCGGTAGTAACCTTAGCAGCAAAAAAAGCGAGCAGCAAGGGAGTATTAGTGGTAAACTCTGCAGGAAATTCTGGCAACGATGCATGGTTCCATATTGGAGCACCGGCAGATGCCGAAGAAGTGTTTAGCATTGGTGCGGTACAATCAGACCGTGGCATTGCAGGATTCTCATCTCGCGGACCAAGCAGCGACCAACGTATAAAACCAGATGTTTCTGCGCAAGGAGCACCGGCTTATATCGCCCGCTCTAGTGGTGGTTTTGGAACTGGTAGTGGCACTTCTTTTTCTGGACCCATTATAGCAGGCTTTAGTGCTTGTGCATGGGAACTATACAAAGTTAACCATCCGAATTCAACGCCTGCACAAGTGAAGGCTTGGATTAAACAATATGCTGATAGAGCAAACCAACCAGATAATGAATATGGATACGGTATACCAGATGGTTCTAAATTATTATTGAATGCATCTGTTGATACCAGCCCTAGTGTAGACTACAATATATACCCAAATCCAAATAATGGTACACTTTACGTAAAAGTAAAAAGCGGGAATAATACCACTTGGAACTTACAAATAAGTGATATGTTGGGCAAGATTTTGTACGCTCAGCCGTTTAATACCATCGATTTATTGATGGGTATTGAACTTCCTGCAAACATTTCTAGGGGTTTTTATATTATATCACTATCGAGCGAAAACGACGCTTATAAACAAGTATTTATTAGAGAATAGTGAAAAAAATAGTATTGATTTTTTTTGTTGTAATTGCCCTTTTTCAACAAAAAACAAATGCCCAGAACAGATACACCATTAGTGGATATATAAAAGATGCCTCCTCTGGCGAAAGCTTGCTAGGTGCGAGCATCACCATAAAAGAAATAAATAAAGGCGTACAAAGTAATGAGTATGGCTTTTATTCTATTACAGTACCACAAGGTAAATACACCATTATTGCAAGTTATTTAGGATTCAATTCTAAAATAGATTCCATCAACTTAACCAAAAACTACCGTTTCAATGTAAACTTAAGCAGCAAAGCAATTCAAAGTGCCGAGGTGACTATAAGTTCTAAGCGAGCCGATGAAAATATTAAGAGTACACAAATGAGTACTCAAACCTTGGAGATGGAAAAAGTGAAAACTCTGCCCGTTATTTTAGGCGAAGTGGATATTTTAAAAACTCTACAACTCTTACCCGGCGTACAATCTGCAGGCGAAGGCAACAGTGGGTTTTATGTACGCGGCGGTGGCCCCGACCAAAATTTAGTGTTATTAGACGAAGCTGTTGTTTACAATACAGGGCATTTATTTGGTTTCTTTTCGGTATTTAATTCGGATGCCATTAATAATACAAGCATTATAAAAGGGGGTATACCGGCAGAGTACGGCGGGCGATTATCATCTGTAGTGAATGTAAACATGAAAGAAGGTAATAACCAAAAATTTCATGCAACGGGTGGTGTAGGATTAATTTCTTCGCGCTTAACTTTAGAAGGACCGATACAAAAAAACAAAAGTTCATTTATGGTGGCAGGGCGCAGAACATATATTGATGTACTTACTAAACCCTTTGCAGGAGATAATGAGCGTTTAAAGAATTCGGGTTATTATTTTTACGATTTAAATATGAAGTTGAACTATCAGTTTTCTGATAAAGACCGTGTTTTTTTAAGTGGATATTTTGGCAAAGATGTATTTACCTTCCAAGGCGATCGTTTCGGAATCCGTTTCCCTTGGGGCAACTCAACAGCTACGCTACGATGGAACCATTTGTTCAACGATAAACTTTTTGTAAATACCACCGCTATTTTTAGCGATTATGTTTTTAGATTAGGTGCTTCACAAAGTAATTTTGATTTCGAATTATTTTCGGGTGTTAGAGATTATACAGCCAAAGTAGATTTCGATTTTTTTCCGAACGTTCGAAATCAAATGAAATTTGGAGCGCTCTATACCTTCCACCGCTTCACTCCTACTACTGCCACTGGTACAATTGGAGAGGTAAGCATTTCACCAGAAAAAATAAACAGACAATACGCTAATGAAGCTGCACTTTATTTTTCTAACGATTTTGATATAACCGATCAGTTAAGATTAAATGCAGGTTTACGTTATTCATTGTTTCAACAAGTGGGGCCGTATGATCGGTATGTAGCTAATGGTAACGGACAAATTATTGATACACTTTCTTATTCAACATTAGAAAATATAAAATTTTACAACGGCCTAGAACCTAGGCTAGCCTTACGTTACACGCTTAATAGAACATCGAGTTTAAAAGCATCGTACACCATTACCAACCAATACATACACTTGGCTTCTTTATCTGGCAGCACCTTGCCTACCGATTTGTGGATACCGAGTTCATCATTAGTTCGCCCGCAACGTTGTACCCAATATGCAGTTGGTTATTTTAAGAATTTTAAAGATGATGTGTATGAAACATCCATCGAATTATATTATAAAGATTTAACCAACCAAGTAGAGTTTAAAGAAAATAGCACCGGCGAATTAAGTCCTAACATTGAAAACGATTTAACATTTGGTACAGGAAAATCTTACGGTGCCGAATTTTTTATTAAAAAAGCACAAGGCAAATTTAACGGATGGATTGGGTATACCTTATCTTATGCAGAACGTACCTTCCCCGAGTTACAAGGCGGGCGTACCTTTTACGCAAGGTATGATAGAAGACACGATGCTTCGGTAGTATTATCTTATACACATACAAAAAAATGGACTTTCGGTGCTGTGTTTGTTTACGGTAGTGGATCGGCCTTTAATTTACCAACACACTTAGTGTTTTTTAGCGGAACACAAGGTTTGTATTTCGAAAATGATTATAGAAATAAATACCGTTTAATACCTTACCATCGTTTAGATTTATCGGCTACCTATACTCAAAAGAAAACAGACAAATTTGAATCGGTTTGGAACTTCAGTATTTATAATGTTTACAACAGATTAAATCAGTATATCATTTATTTAGATGTGCAAGGAAATGTACTAGATCCGAACGGAGGATTAAAAGTGCAGCCAAAACAAATTACCGTTTTCCCATTTATACCATCTGTTACTTGGAACTTTAAATTTTAAACAATGAAAAAAACTAAATCAATATTATTTATTTTTCTTCTGGCTTTAGGATTCGTTGCATGTGAAAAAGACATCGATGTAGATTTTCCACCAGGAGAGTTGCCTTATGTTATTGAAGGGTACATGGAAAATGGAACCATCCCATTAGTTAGTATTTCAAGAGGTGTATCCTTTTTAAAATCTATTAGCAGCGACGATTTTAATAATTTATTTGTAACCAATGCCAATGTTTTTATTTCGGTAGATGGTGGAGCGCCGCAAGCCTTGAGCGCTATAAACATAGGAGGAGCAACTATATATACCAGCCCAAACATTACAGGTGAAGTAGGTAAGAAATACGATTTGCGTGTAGAAGTAGATGGAAAAGTTTTTACGGCGAGTACTATTATTTTAGCACCAAAACCATTAGATAGTTTGGTGTACGAACAAGCACCTGGTGATAGAGGAACTATAGACTCTTTAGTTGAACTAACTGCATGGTACACCGACCCTGCAGAGAAAGACCAATACTCTAGAATGTTAACCAAAAGAAATTCTGATTTTTTCTTTGATGTATCTTTCAATTCTGTTTTTAACGACTTTTTAATTAATGGAAAGCAAATATCTTTTACCGTATTTGGAGGCAAGCAAACTCTACAAAATAATGATACTGCAGATTTTAGGGAGTATGGATATTTTAAAAGAGGCGATACGGTTTATGTAAAATGGGCAAGTATAGATAAAGCACAATACGATTTCTGGAATACCTTCGAATCGCAAAGCGGAAGTTTCGGCAACCCCTTCTCTCCTACGGTAGTTATTAAAAGTAATATTAAAGGCGATGAAGGTGCCATAGGCATTTGGGCCAGTTATGGAGCTACGGTGGATACGATTATAATACCGAAATAAATGGTGAGTTGTGAATTGTGAGTTATGTGATTTTTGTTGCACAGTTTTTAATGGAAAAAATATACTTTTGTGTTTAGTCTTTAGTCATTAGTCATTAGTCTTTAGAGCTGAACTTGGTTTCCTAATACTTAATACTATATACAATATACTTAGTACAAAATACAATATACAAAATACAATATACATCATGACAACAGCAGCAGAGCACGTAGAGTGCTTAATAATAGGATCGGGGCCAGCAGGCTATACAGCAGCGATTTATGCAGCGAGAGCTGATTTAAAACCTGTAATGATAACAGGTATACAAATGGGTGGACAATTAACCACCACTACCGAAGTAGAGAACTACCCAGGTTACCCAGAAGGAACGCAAGGCCCAGAAATGATGGAAGATTTCCGTAAGCAAGCAGAGCGTTTTGGAACCGACATTAGATTTGGATATGTAAATAAAGTTGATTTTTCTGGAGACAAACATATAGTTACGGTTGACGAAACTAAAACTATTACGGCTGATACAGTAATTATTGCAACGGGTGCATCGGCTAAATGGTTAGGCTTAGAATCGGAACAGAAATACAATGGCTTTGGAGTATCGGCATGTGCAGTATGCGATGGTTTTTTCTTTAAGGGAATGGATGTAGCTATTGTGGGTGCGGGTGATACTGCAGCAGAAGAAGCTACGTATTTAGCAAAGCTTTGTAACAAGGTGTACATGATTGTGAGAAAAGGTGAATTCCGTGCCTCAAAAGCAATGATACACAGAGTAGAAAATACAGCAAACATAGAAGTATTATACCATACAGAAACTCAAGAGATATTGGGCAACGGACAAACTGTAAATGCAGTAAGAGTAGTAAATAATCAAACTCAAGAAGAAAGAACTTTAGATGTATCTGGATTTTTTGTAGCCATCGGTCATAAACCAAACACAGATGTATTTGCTGAGTGGTTAGATTTAGATGAAGCTGGTTATATTAAAACCATTCCGGGTAGTACCAAAACTAATATACAAGGAGTATTTGCAGCAGGCGATGTGCAAGATAAAATTTATCGCCAAGCAGTTACTTCTGCAGGTTCTGGTTGCATGGCAGCGTTGGATGCAGAGAGGTACTTGGCTGCGAAGCACTAGTCGTTAGACATTAGTCGTTAGTCTTTAGAGGAGTTACGTTATCACGTCTAAAGACTAAATACTAACGACTAGTTACCAATTCCTTCAACACTTCCACACTAATAGGTTTAGGTATAAATTTTAGGACCCAATCATTTTCTTCCGACAACAATTTATCGTCGGGGTCTACGCTCGAAGAAAGTATTACTACTTTAGTTTTAGTAAATAAGCTTGGGAACTCTGCTGTAAATACATTTAGAAAATCCCATCCATCCATTACAGGCATGTTTAAATCTAAAAATATTAGCGATGGAATATTTACGTCATCGTGTAAAGTTCTGAAATAGTTAAGTGCATTTTCTGCGCTTTCCATTTTAATTACTTCATTAGCTATTCCAGCTTTTTTAATACACGAACCTATTACTAGTAAAGCAATAGGATCATCGTCGATACACATTATAGAATTTATCATCTTACTTTTTAAAGCTAATCGTAAAAGTTGTACCAATGTTTACTTTACTATCTACTTCAATAATACCACCCAATGAGGTAACCTGAGAATGTACTAAATACAAGCCTACCCCTTTACTTTCTGGGTGATTATGGAAGCGTTTGTATAAGCCGAAAATTTGTCCGCGCACTTTTTCCATGTCCATACCCAATCCATTATCTTTATAAATTAATTTAATACTATCCTCTTCTACTTTCGTTTCTATATCAATTAACACTCTCCTTCCTGGGTAAGCATAACGAACGGAATTCGTAATTAAATTTAAAAAAATACTTTCTAAATAACTCTTGTTAAATAATAATGATTTTGCATTTTTAAAATCTGCATAAATGGTTGCATCGTTATTGTCTAATATGGATGCAATAGATCGTTTCACATTTTCTAAGGATTCCAAAAAGTCAACCTCTGTTAATGTTTGATTAGTATTTTCTTTAATGATTAATATTTTAATTAAATCATTTAACGTTTCATTCAAATTATGAGTTGATCTTCTTAGTCCATCAATTAATTTTAATGTAAACTCATCTTTAATATTTGCTGTATCTAAAATATTAAAGATACCAAGCAAATTAGTAACAGGTGCACGCATGTTGTGCGAAGTTATGTAGGTAAATTGTTTCAACTCATTTATACTATTACTTAGTTCATCTATTAAATGCTGACGTTCGGCCTCGTATTTTTTACGATTGGTGGTATCTCTTTGTATAGAAATCCAATGGGTATACCAACCTTTTTCATCGGCAATAGGAACGACCGAAAAATTCACCCAAAAATGTTCTCCATTTTTATGGTAATTTATTATTTCAATATCTATGGGTTGCCAATTTTTTAATGCCACACTCAATTTCGCTAATTCATTTTTATCAGACAAGGGGCCTTGTAATATCCGCGGACTTAAGCCAATTACTTCATCTTTCGTATAGCCAGTCATTTTTGTAAAAGCATCGTTTACATATAAGATGCGCGGGCCAGGTTTATCAAGTGGTTCGGCCTCGGTAATTACTACTCCATCTTTAGCATTGGTAATTACCGACTCTAATAGTTTTAATCTTGTTTCTTCTTCTCTTTTAGCTGTTATATCCGTACAGATACTAATAAACTGAATTATTTCATTTGTGATGTGGTCTTTAAAAGGTACGACCGTCATTCGTAACCAATATAACTCTCCATTTCGTTTTCTATTACAAATGTCGCCAGACCAAACTTTACCTGCGTAAATTGTTTCGTTAAATACTTTAAAAAAAGCTGCATCGTGTACGTTTGATTTTAATAAACGATGTGTATTGCCTAATAATTGCTCTTTAGTGTAACCAGATAATTCCGCAAACTTATCGTTCACATAAATTATTTCGCCTTTGTTATTCGTAACATTTACCAAGGCATGCTGATCCAATGCAAAACGTTGATGTTGTAATTCATTCAATGATTTTTCGAACATTAAATTTGTTCTCTTCTGCTCGTCAATATCTTGAAAAGTACCATACAAACGCACCGCTTTACCACCATGCATCTCCACCATTGCTTTAGTACGAACCCATTTTTCATTGCCCTTTGCCGTAATAATTTTAAAATCACCTTCGTATGGTTCTCCAGTATGTATAGCTTCTTCTAATACTTTTGTAATAGTGGTTCTGTGTTCGCCTTCCATGTAAAAACTTACAGCTGTATTAAAATCAGGCATAAAATCAAAATCTACTTCATGTATTTCTTTGGTTTCATCTGTCCAGAATAAACTATTGTTTACTAAATCACATTCCCAGCCTCCAATCTTAGCTACCCTATTGGTTTCTTTTGAAATTTTTTCATCACGTTTTTTATCCGATATATCATTTATCAAAGTACTAGTTTGCAATTCGCCAGTTATAGAATTGTTAAATAACACCGATGAGAATTCTATTGGAAAACGAGTGCCATTTTTTTTAATTCCAATTAATTCCCCTTGTACCATCCCAGTTTCTGAACGCTTTTTCAAATATCCTTCTAAACGTGGATCATCATGATCTATAAAAACATGACGGGTAATTTTCATGAACTCTTCTTTGGTATACCCAAACATTTCTACAGCAGAATCATTTGCATTTACAATAGAGCCGTCTGGCTTGGTAATAAATAAAGCTGCATGGTGGCCGTCTACTAATGCGAGGTATTGCTGCTCATGGCTATTAATTATTTTGTTGGTAGCACGTATGCTAGTAATGTCTAAAATCGACATTAATACAGAAGTTACATTACCATTTTTTTTAATGGGAGTATATTCATAAATGAAACAGAAATCGTTTCCATTTACATCTTTTAACCAACGTTCTTGTATCGCTTTTTTTCCAGAAAGTGCGATGTTAAAGTCTTGTGTAAAGCGTTCTTTATTTTCCTTAGAAATTATTTCTAATACGGAGCTTCCAATTTCTACTTTAGTATTTCGTAAATCATTTAATGATTCTAGAAACTTTTTATTCATTTTTAGAATCCTAGCATCCGTATCAACAATTAATATACTCTGCAATTCATTATTAAATAATGCATCAAATTCAGAATAGTTTTCTGAATGCTGAATTGTATTATCCAAATTTGAATTATCAGAGTAAAAAAAGTTTTTTACTTTCTTGAAATCCATAAGGTAATTAGTTGTTGTTGTAATAGTAAATATAAGTTAATTCAAATGAATTATGAATTGTGAGTTATGAATTGTGAATTACGGCAATGCAGTTTCCTTTGTACTAAAGACTAAAGACTAGTGACTAAGTTCTAATAATCAGTAAAGGTGCTCTTTTTAAGCTCTCTTCTAGAGAGATAAGTGTTTCGGTGCGTTCTATGCCTTGTACTTTTTGTAAATCATCATGCAATACTTTGCGTAATTGTTCAATGTCTTTGCAAACTATTTCTATAAACATGCTGTAACTGCCAGTAGTATAATTAATACGTACTACTTGTGGAATTTTCTTTAATTGTTTCGCAACCGAATCGTACAAAGAACTTTTCTCGAGGTAAACTCCTATAAAAGCCACCACATCAAACCCTACTTTTTTTAAATCAACCTCAATGATTTTATGTTTGATTACTCCTAATTCTGTTAGTTTTTTTACCCGAACATGTATAGTACCGGCAGAAACAAACAATTCTTCGCCTAATTCTGCATAAGATTTATCGGCATTGCTCATTAATAACTGAATTAATTTTAAATCTAATTCGTCTATATTCAATAAAGCACTCATTTTTTGTACAATTTTAGATAAAAACTAATAATATTCTAAAATACTATACAAAATCTATATTTTAAAATAAAATATTAAATAATTTGCAATAATAATACGTATTATTAGATTTGAATATGCGAAAGCATACTACTGTGGGGTGATGAAACAGGCAGACATGCCCTCTTGTCTCGAGGGTGGGGATACCAGGAAAAACTTTAATTAGCTAACCGCCCTGTGGAGGTTCGAATCCTTCTCCTACAGCTTGCAAATGTGCAAATGGTAAATGTGCAAATTAGAAAATGTGCAAATGTGCAAATGGGTGGCTCTCATTTGCACATTTGCATATTTACGCATTTACACATTGATTAGGTACATTTCCTCACGCTTTTGCTTTAAGGCAGCGTCGTTAATGTACTCATCATAACTCATTACTTTATCGATAATACCGTTTGGAGTAATTTCTATAACACGAGTAGCTACTGTTTGGATGAACTCGTGGTCATGCGAACTGAAAATGGCGGTACCTTTAAAATCTTTTAAGGAGTTGTTAAACGCTGTAATAGATTCTAAGTCGAGGTGGTTGGTTGGTTCGTTTAATAACAAAACATTACCATTCATTAACATCATTCTAGAAATCATACAACGAACTTTCTCTCCACCGGATAATACTTTACAGCTTTTTAGTGTTTCTTCGCCAGAGAATAACATACGACCTAAAAATCCGCGGATAAATGTTTCATCTTTATCTATTGAAAATTGGCGTAACCAATCGATAAGGTTAATGTCTTCGTTAAAGAATTCATAGTTATTTGATGGTAAATAAGATTTAGTAATGGTAACACCCCATTTAATCTCCCCTATTTTGGTTTCTATATTACCCATCAACATTTCATAAAACACATCGGCTGCAATACTGTCTTTAGAAAGTATAACGGTTTTATCTCCTTTGTTTAAAGTAAAGCTGATGTCTTTAAATAAACACACCCCTTCATCTGTGTAGGATGCTAAATTTTCTACGGTTAATAACTGATCGCCCGCTTCGCGTTCTGGTTTAAATATAATGGCAGGGTATTTTCTGCTTGATGGTTTTATTTCATCAACATTTAATTTCTCTAATAATTTTTTACGTGAAGTTGCTTGTTTAGATTTAGAAGCGTTGGCAGAAAACCTCTCGATAAATTCTTGCAATTCTTTACGTTTCTCTTCTGTCTTTTTATTCTGATCCGACCTTTGTTTTAATGCCAACTGAGAACTTTCATACCAATACGAATAGTTACCCGAGTAGATATTTAATTTACTAAAATCAATATCGGCAATATGTGTACACACGGTGTCTAAAAAGTGACGGTCATGGGATACTACAATTACCGTGTTCGGGAAATCTGCTAAAAAGTTTTCTAACCAAGAAATGGTTTCTATATCCAAATCGTTGGTAGGCTCATCCAACAATAAAATATCAGGATTGCCAAACAATGCTTGCGCTAATAATACACGTACTTTTTCGTTACCCGAAAGTTCGTTCATTAATTTATAATGAAGATCTTCTTTAATGCCTAATCCGCTTAATAAAGAAGCAGCATCACTTTCCACGTTCCAACCATTCATTTCGGCAAAATGGCCTTCTAATTCAGATACACGTTCGCCATCGGCATCGTTAAAATCTGGCTTAGCATATAATTTTTCTTTTTCCTCCATAATGTCCCATAACTTCTTATGTCCCATTATAACGGTTTGTAATACCTGACTTTGGTCGAATTCAAAGTGATTTTGTTTTAATACCGCTAAACGGTCGCCGGGTGTTATAGAAACATGCCCTGTAGTAGATTCAATCTCCCCAGATAATATTTTTAAGAAGGTAGATTTACCAGCACCGTTGGCACCAATAACCCCATAGCAGTTGCCAGGGGTGAATTTTACGTTCACATCTTCAAAAAGAACTCGTTTGCCGTATTTCAGCGATAAATTAGAAACAGAAATCATGTATATTGAAATTTCTGCAAAAGTAGAGATTAATTAGCTAATTAGCTAATGTGCTAGTGTGCTAATATGCTAATGTAAGGCAAAACCTACTAGATGATTCAAAAACTTGTATATCAATCATTATAAGACAATCCTACACTATTGCACACATTTGCCTACATTAGCACACTAGCATATTAGCACATTAGCACATTAACAACTTTGGCATAATTATTGGCTATGTAATTTGAATGTAAAAAAACACAACAATGAAAGCAATTAAATACTTAATCATTCTGTTCATTTTATCGCTAGGAACCTCTACCTACGCATCCCATGTGATTGGTTATGACATGGCTCTTATAAACATAAAAGATGCAAACGGTAATCCTACCAATACGTATAAATGGAGATTAAAATTCTTTCGTGATGTTACAGGAATTGCCATACCCGGTAGTTTTAACTTCGCTATGTTCAGAAATGATAACCATGCAGCTGTAGCAGGTGGGAACTTTACAGTTTCCAAAATTAATCCTCAAACAATTTTAACCTATCCGCCAGAAGAGTGCCCACCAGCACAAGCTCAATTGCGTGTTGAATACGGAGTTTATGAAAGTCCGGTAATGTCTAATTACCAAACTTTATTAAATCAACCCGCAGGATATTACGTTACTTGCAGCCATAATGCTAGAAACCCCGGAGTTGTAAATGTGCTTGGAAATTCAGATGGTTACTCGATATTAATGACTATGGATATTCCTCGTTTGAATACGGGAACGCAAACTCAATACAACTCATCACCAGAGTTTCGCAAAGTTCCATTAGCGTTTTTCTGTGTGGGTAAACCTTATACTTTAAATTGGGATATAGTAGACCCTGATAAAGACTCATTGGTATATTCTTTAGCGCAACCATTAGACGGTGGCCCTACTAAACCAGCTTTCGCACCAATACCTTACGCAGCTGGCTATAATTTATATTACAATATTTTAGATGGAGTGCCAGATTTAACAATTAATTCTAGAACTGGTATCATTAATTTTATTCCTACTCGTACTGGTAAATATATAGTTGCTTTTAAAGTAGAAGAGTACCGAAAGATTGCCAACGTGTGGACAAAAATTGGGGAGATCCGCAGAGAGTACCAATTAGAAACCGTTTTGTGCCCAGAGGCACCTCCGGTAACAGAAGATAATAACAACCAGAAAAAAGTAATTGTGGATACCATTAATTTAACTGAAGATTATACGGTAACCTTTACTTCTAGAGATTCGCCAACAGACTCTATATTTATGTACATTTTGCCAAACATTGCGCCTGGCGAAAATCTGTTAGACCCTAATACGTATGAAGGTAAATGGGGAGAAATTGGATTTTTAACAGGTGGTGTAGATGCGCAAAATTTAGTGATAGAAGGCCAAGGCTTAGTACAAGGTCAATTTAAATGGAAACCTAAATGTAATCAGGTAAGAGAGAAACCGTACAATTTTACGGTGGTGGTTCGCGACAAAACGTGTCCTTCACCATTCTACGATTCCACTTTTGTGACTTTATACGTACGTAAGAAAGATAACATTGCTCCTCTTTTTGCGAACAAATATTTAGGCCAGCCAGATACCGTAAAAGTATCGTCGCCATCCAACAAGAAAGTAAAAAGATATTACATAAAAGCAGGAGAAACCTTCCAACTGGCGGCCGATTCTATGATCAGGACGTATGACAGAGACTCTACTCAAACGGTTAATATCCTAATGATACCTGACCCTGCAAACGGATTAGACATAAATGGAGATCCTATAAATGCCAAATTTGTGTTCAGCGCCAATCCAGGACAAATAAACTCAACTGCTATTTTTAGATGGGAAACTACTTGTGCCGATAAATTAGATCAGCCGGTTAAAGTTACATTTTTGGCCTTTGATAACGATTGTTTGAAACCAGATTCTGTTGAATTTTCGATCGAACTTTACATTAAAGATCAGCCCAATAAAAAACCTATTTACGCACATTATAACGAAGACACGGTAAAAATTCCGGAAGGATTAACCGATGTATTTACCGTATCTATTTATGATACCGTTTCGAATAACGAAATAAACAAATATAAAAACATAGAGTTGTTCCCAGATTTATCAGAGTTTGCAGCAGCTGCCGTATTGGGAGGAACCATGCCAACTTATACTACGCTACAAAGCGCAGACAGTTTAAAAGTTACCTTTACCTGGACACCTAATTGTGCGAATGTAAGACAAGAGCCTTACCGATTGTATTTACGTACCGCCGATGAAGGTTGCCCAACCATTAGTGCGTATGATACGCTGTATGTATATGCCTTAGGTCCGTTTAACTCTGCTCCAGAATTTAGAGACCCAGATGGAGTAACGTATAACATTGTAGATACTACTATTTATGGAGGCGATGTGTTTAGGTTTAATTTATACGCAGTAGATACGAATCAACGATTTGATTCGGTATTTATTTCTTTAGATCAAACTTCAGACATTGCCGATCCTACCATCGTAAGTAACATTGCATATGTAATACCTGCAGAAGGTAAAGACTCTGCAAGAACAGAACTGGTATGGACTACCACTTGTGCTGATATTAGAACCACACCATACTTGGCAAAAGTAATTGCAAAAGATAATGAGTGTGTGTTCCCAGAAATAAATACCTTGTTCTTTAACATTACGGTTAGAGAGAGGCCGAACTTTATTCCACAGTTTACCTTTGCATCCACTAACCAAACCATTGATACGGTGTATGCAGGAGAAACCTATGTGGTTAATTTAACTTCGGTAGATACCACCACAGGAGAAACCATTACACTGGATACGGTTTATACCAACGTTCCATTTAACCAACCCAAACCAATTGTAAACAGAGCCATTGGCTTAGGTGCCGATACGGTTAAATCAACCCTCTCATGGTTTATAGATTGTAGCTTAATTAGAAACGAACCTTACCATATTAAGGTAGCCTCGTGGGACGGTGCTTGTAGAAATCCACAAGACTCTGCACGACATGATTTCATAATTTACGTATTACCAAACCCAGAGTTGTTCCCAAGATTTGCAAGCGGAAACGATACAACTATAGAGTTGGTAGCGGGTGAGAAATTTACCTTAGACCTAAACTCTAGAAGTAACCTGCCGGGCGATTCTATTTTAATCGCTTCTACAAGTGAAGTATACGGAGGTATCTCTGGCAACTTCGCCATCTTTGAGCAAACACAAGTACAAGGCGAGGGTAATGCAACCTTCTATTGGGAAACAGGATGCGATCAAATTAGAGACAGTACATACAATGTATTCTTTACTACTTCTAACCCACCGTGTAAAACACCGGAGGAAACCTTTACCATTAAATTTAAAATTATACCGAATACAGATTTAACGAATCCGCTGCCAAATGTGTTTACACCAAACGGCGATAATAAAAACGATACGTA
>CALRUR010000022.1:0-35664 GCA_943371425.1 Sphingobacterium thalpophilum | reverse complement strand
CCGTTAATTCTATCATTTAGGCCAGGTATGTAAGTGTTATTTAAAGTAGTTGTTGCTGCTATAAAGCTTCCATCGCCTCCAGTTTGCCAAAGTCCAGTAGTGGTAGAACCCGTAACGGTTCCATTTAAAACAATACTATCATTGTTTGCACAAACTGTAGTATTTGCTCCAGCATTTACAATAGTTTCTTGCAGAATAGTAATAGTAATAGTATCAGAAACAAATGCGCAAATGGAAGTAGCTGCATTAGAATTTAAACTTAGTCGAACTGAACCTGCTGTTTTATCAGCATTACTTAAAATATATTTTGCATTATTAGTAGTATTGTTTGGTATAAAAAATCCGGTACCAGAACTAGACCATATGCCAGTATTTACAGAGCCTACAATGCTACCGTTTAAAGAAATGGTATCTATATTAAAACAAATTGTAGTATTATTTCCGGCATCAATTATTGGGTCGAGTATTAAATGATAAAGTACCGAATCTACTACTGCTAAACAGGTATTATTTGTATTGCCAATTGACGTTAAATATAATTTCACAGAACCGTTCGTTCTATCTTGTGCAGAGTATATATAATTTGCATTAAGTGCGCTGTCATTCGGACTAAAAGTACCAGTTCCTGTACTTGTCCAACGGCCTTTGGTAGCACCATTTATAACCGAGCCGTTTAAAGGAATTAATCCGTTAGCTGCACAAATTGTATCACTAATACCTGCATCAACAATAGGAGCGGGACTAATATTTATTTGCACGTTTACAGAATCTGCATCACAAACTCCTGCTGGATTTGCAGAAACAAAGCGCACGGTTACCGTGCCTAAAGTTTTATCGTTATTACCCGGTATATAAGTAGTTGTGAGTAATGAAGAATCTATGAAAGTACCATCTCCATTAGTTTTCCAAGTACCAGTGCTAACTGGACCTGCATTTATGGTAGCCGATACTTGTACATTTGCATTATTTGCACAAACAGTTTTTGAGTTCGGAGTTGAACTTACTCGAACCCAATTATCAATGGTTATGGTATTATTAGCAGAAACAGCTGGGCATGTTCCCGATGCAGGTATTGTGTTAGTAACGGTATATGTTCCGGGCACACTGTTGTACACATCTATTTCTCCGGTATTCTGATTTATAAATTTTAAGTTGGAAGAAGGGATTGCATTCGAAGTAAAGAAACCAGCACTAGCGCCTGCCACAAAAACTGGAAATGCATTGACATTGCCTTTACAAAAAGTTCCGGGGTAAGAAAAATTTGCATTCGGTGCATTAGTAATGGTTAGTAAAACGGTACTACTATCTGGGCAAGGTCCGTTGGTAACAAATTTTATAGTATAATTTCCAATTGCACTTAATGATACATTTACACTACCAGTGTTACTATTCAAACTTAATCCTGCTGGTGTACTTGTAAAAGTACCCGATGAACCTGAGGCAAGTATGGGAATAACCGGAGTTTTATTTGCTGGGTCATCAAAGCAATAGGTTCCGGAAGTATAGGTAAAACTAGGATCGTCGCTGTTGCTAAATATTACTTGTAACGTATCGTCATCACCGCCGCATAAACCGTTATTAGTAGAAGTTAAAATAAAAGTTAATCCTGCTAAAGTGGTATCTGTAGCACTTAATGTATACACTGCATTTTTTGTATTTGCATTTGGCGTAAAGGTTCCTGTTCCATTGGTGGTCCAAACACCAGTGGTAGTACTTCCACCTACATTTCCGTTTAGGGTAATGCTAGCTTGGATTCTACAAACTGGAATGTCGGGTCCGGCATTTACATTTGCCGATTGTGTGATGGTTAATACCATTATATCTGCAACTGCTGTACATAAGTTTCCGCTATTACCAGAACTTGTTAAAGTAAGATTTACAGTGCCTGCTAAAATATCGGCAGCGCTTGGTTGGTAAATTGCGTTTAAGGTTGTATTATTTGGTAGAAAAGTTCCAGAGCCACTGCTTGTCCATATTCCTGTATTTGCCCCGCCAATTACAGTGCCGTTTAACACTATATTCGAATTAGATGAACACACCGATCTATCTATTCCAGCATTTACAATTGGTGCAGGTAAAATGGTAATGGTAAAAGTGGAAGAGTCGGCTCTACAAGTACCGGCAGTATTGCCAGTAGAAATTAATTTTATAATTACACTTCCTGCAGCTTTATCAGCAACACTTAAGGTATAAGTTGTAATTAAGTTTGTATTATTTGCAAAACTTCCAGTACCGGAGCTACTCCAAATACCTGTTGTTGCTCCGCCACTAACGGTACCATTTAAGGCAATAATGGAAGAGTTATTGGCGCACACTGTTATATTATTTCCTGCATTTACAATGGGGCGAGGTGTAATAGTTAATATCAAATTATCGGCAACTGCAGTACAAGTTCCATTTGTATTACCTGTTGAGGTAAGGGTAAGGGTTACAGATCCACTTGTAATATCTGCATTACTCGGAGTATAAATTGCGTTGAGAGAAGTATTGCTCGGAGTAAACACTCCAGTACCTGTAGTACTCCAAATACCTGTAGTTGCACCTACAGATATGGTTCCAGATAAGTTTATAATGCCTAAATTATTATTACACCTTGTTATATCTGCTCCTGCGTTTACAATTGGCGCAGGCGTAATGGTTACAAACATAGTATCACTTACTGCAATACAAGTACCACCAGTATTTCCGGTAGATGTTAAAATAAATCTTACACTGCCCGCTAAAATATCTGCAGCAGATGGAGTATAGGTGGTAGTTAAACTATTTGCAGAAGCTATTGCATTTGTACCGTTGGTAGTCCATGTTCCAGTATTAGCTCCTCCAGAGATAATTCCTGCTAAATTTATTATTGCATTGTTTGCGCATACTGTTTGGTTAGCACCTGCATTAACCACTGGTTCTGGAGTAAAGTTTACCAACAATGTATCACTTACTGCAAAACAAGTTCCACCTGTATTGCCAGTACTAGTTAAAATAATTAGCGCGCTTCCATTATTTCTATCGGCAATGCTGGGTGTATAAGTGGTAGTTAAATTAGTGCTATTGGCAAAAACACCTGTACCGTTTGGTGTGCTCCAATTACCAGTGGTTGCACCTGCATTTACAGTACCAGCTAAACTAACCAATGCATTATTTTTACAAACTGTTTGGTTTGCACCTGCATTTACAATTGGCGCAGGTGTAATGCTTAAAGTAATGCTATTGCTTACTGCTATACAAGTTCCATTACTATTACCAGTAGAAGTTAAATTGAAATTCAAACTGTTTAATAATTTATCGGCTGCACTTAGAGTATAGGTTGTGTTTAAACTGTTTGCATTGGTAAATAAACCTGTACCGTTTGTAGTCCATGTTCCGGTACTTGCACCACCTGTAACTGTTCCATTTAGTAAAATGCTATTTGCTGCGTTTGCACAAATACTTTGGTTAGTACCTGCGCTAACAACTGGTGCTGGGTGAATGGTAATAATCATTATCGACGAATCTGCCGTACATGAAGTTATCCCATGGTTGCTTGTTTTGTATTTTAAACTTACGGTTCCAACACTAATATCTCCTGCACTTGGCAAGTAGGTTGCATTTGGGTTGGTACTGTTCGGACTAAATGTTCCAGTGCCCGAACTTGTCCATATACCAGCACTTGCTCCACCACTAATACTTCCATTTAATACTACGCCTGAACCAATATTATTTGCACATATTGATTGATTAGCTCCTGCAGAAATACTGGGTGCTGCTGTAAATTGTAACAATAAAGTATCCCGTACCACATCACATAGGCCACCTGTATTTCCAGTAGAACTAAGTATAATTTGTATCGGACTTACCGATGCAATGTCTGCATTACTAGGTGTATAATTTGTTGTTAAATTGTTTGCAGCTGTAAAAACTCCAGAGCCATTAGTAGTCCAGCTACCTGTGCTTGCACCACCACTTACCGTACCCACTAAACTTATAGTGCCAATATTATTTCTACAACGTGTAATATTTGCACCAGCATTTACCACAGGCCTAGGGCTTATGCTAACCAATACCGTGTCACTTACAATTAAACATGTGCCGCCAGTATTACCTGTAGAACTTAAAATAAATGAAACGCTACCCGCCGTAATGTCTGCTGCACTTGGTGTATAAACAGGGTTTAAGGTATTTGCATTTGGTGCAAATGTTCCTGTTCCGCTTATGGTGCTCCATGTTCCTGTACTAGCTCCTGCGCTTACAGTTCCACTTAAATTTATACTAGGGTTACTTGCGCAAACTGTAAAGTTTGCACCTGCATTTACAATTGGCGATGGAGTAATGTTTAAAAATAAGGTATCACTTAATGCATTACATGTACCCAATGTATTACCTGTAGAGGTTAAAATAATTCGAATAGGATTACCAGCTAAAATATCGGCATTGCTTGGTACATAACTTGTAGTTAAGCTTGTATTATTAGGATTAAAACTTCCTGTTCCAGAACTAGCCCATGTGCCTGTACTTGCACCAGCACTAATGTTTCCAATTAAATTAAAAGTAATGTTATTTGCGCAGGCTGTTTGGTCGGCACCAGCATTTACAATAGGTGCGGGCGTAATACTTATTACCATGGTATCTCTAACTACCAAACATGTACCACCAGTATTACCAGTAGAACTTAACACCATGGTTATACTTCCATTGTTTAAATCGTTTACACTTGGAATATAATTTGCATTAAGTGTAGTATTATTTGGTGAAAAACTACCCGTTCCGTTTATGGTAGTCCATATACCTGTACTTGCACCGCCAGTAATACTTCCGTTTAAAGTTATGGTACCTAGGTTATTTCTGCATCGGCTTATATTTACACCTGCATTTACAATAGGAGCAGGCGTTATAGTAACATTTACAACATCAAAAACCGCATTACAATTATTATTATTGGTAGAGGTTAATCTTAATTGAATAAGACCTGCTGTTATATCAGCTGCACTAGGTATATATGTTGCATTTAAAGTGGTGTTATTCGGACTAAATGTTCCTGTTCCATTTGTAGTCCATATGCCAGTTGTGGTAGCTCCAGTTACACTTACGCTCAACAATACATTTGGATTATTAGCACATACACTTACATCTGCATTAGCAATAACCAATGGTGCAGCAGTTATGGAAATCGAGACATTATCTGTTACTGCGGTGCATACTCCATTATTGGTAGAGGTAAGGGTTATGGTAACGTTGCCTGTAGCAATATCAGCAGCACTTGGATTATAAGTAGTGCTCAAAGTGTTTATATTGGTAAATGATCCAGTACCCGAAGTGCTCCAAACACCAGTAGTTGTAAGGCCGCTTACACTTCCATTTAAACTAACACTTGCATTATTAGCACAAACAGATATGGGGTTGCCGGCATCTACAACCGGAGCATTGGAAATTCTAATGTATACTTGGTCGGTATCTGCAGGGCATGTTCCATTGCCGGTAGTTGTTAAAGTTAACAATACTTGGCCTGCCGTTATTTCTGCTGCACTTGGCAAATAACTTGCATTAAGTGTGGTGTTATTTGGTGAAAATGTTCCGCTGCCAGTGCTTGTCCACACTCCACCACTTGCTGCTTGTACCGATCCGTTTAAAGCCACAGAAAAAGGTGAACTACTGTTACAATCAATTCGATCTGGTCCTGCGTTTGCTACAATGGTAGATGGGAAATCAGTTACTACTACCGTATCAAAGGCAATAGGGCAACTAGTTGCATCGTCAATTATTACTGAGTATGTACCGGCAGTTGCAGCAACAATGCTTTGTGTAGTGGCTCCTGTATTCCATAAATATGTATAAGGCGCTAATCCCCCAACTCCATTAGCTGTTAGAGTAGTTCCTACAGAACCAAAACATATCGTTGCATTTTTTGGCTGAATGTCTGCATCTAAAGTAGATACAAAACTTACTTGTACTGTATCGCAAATAATTGTTCCAACACAGCCACCTGTTGGTGTTCCACAAACTTCGTAATTTACAAAAGCTGGAGCCCCTGCAACAAAGGTTGCAGTTACGGAGTCTTGACCAGAAGTAGCAGATAAATAAGCATCGTGTACTGGATTATTAGGTACAGATCTCCAAGTTATAGTACTTTCAATATAACCTGATGCGAAAATAGAACCAGTACATCCATCACTTACTACTGTGGGTGGCGAAACACTAGGTTTGGCTATAGATGTAATTCTATATGAGTTCGGATTATTTCCTGGTTTGCAAAAAGTAATGTTATGCGGACCAACTCCATTTAAGCATATTTCTTGACCAACGGCAACAGGTGGCCCACAATTTATTTGATAGAATAAAGAGCCAGACGGTGGTGCACCAGATTCAATGTCAAACCGAATTCCTTGAGCTCCTGGATCTAATGTAATAATGAATTCAATACAGCGATCTGGATTTGAGGCACCGCAACAATGATTGTCTCTCGATTGTGATGAACTAATCCAAATACTATCCGGACTACCGGTTAAGTTTGCAATTTCGAAAGGAACGTTATTCGGACATATTCGTGTTTGCCCATGAACTTGGGTACTGCAAAAAAATAGCAATAGAAGAACTACGAAAGTAAATCTCGGCATTAGGTGTTGTTGTTGTGTTGTTGTTTATAATTAATATTTGTTCTACGTAGCTTATAACATATAGTTCAATTTAGTTTTATAATCCTTTTATGATTTTAATAATCAGTTCAATAAATAGCAATATAACTTATTTTAACCATATAATTTTATATATATCGTCTTTGCCTTTGCCTCCTTCACGATCTGAACAAAAATAAGCCATATTATATTTTTCTAGAATTAGAAAAGAAAAGTCGTCGAACGAGCTATTTATCGGGAAACCAAGGTTTTGAACTGTTTTTGAGTTTGTTTCAGCAAGATTAACCTTGTAAAGGTCTAATCCTCCAAATCCTATGTGCCCTGTAGATGAAAAATAGAGCTCAGCATCTTTACCAATGCTTGGGTATAATTCCATTCCCTCCGAATTAATTTCGGCACCTAAATTTATTGGTTTAGATAGTGTTCCAGAATCAATAGTACAATAATATAAATCGTAAGAACCATATCCACCCGGCATATCCGATGCAAAATATAGTTTATCGCCAGAAGCATTTATAAATGGATGTAATATTGAATAATGATACTCTGAATCTGATTTTATTTTTTCTTTTCTCTGCCACCGTTTATTAATTAATTCAGCTTCATAAATATTCATCCTGTTTACAAAATCCTTAGCTTTTATTTGATATTTTTTTGATGGTGTTTTTTCAATTTCAGTACTTGTGTAATACATTTTGTTATACTCCATGTTGAAACTCGGCAAAAATACATGGTATCCTTTATTAATGTTTTGGTCGAATAGTTTAGCTCTTTGTAAGCTTATGTTTTTATTAATTTCTTTAATAGGTATGGTAAATATTCTGTAATATGAATTGCCAGTCCAACCATCAACAAAATTCATGTTTCCAACTTTCCTATCTGAACTAAAGTACAATGCATTATTAGCAAATGTAATTCCGGTTTCAGCAAACTTTGTATTTATTTCCTTAACGTTTTCGATGCTAATATTTAAAGGCTTATTTCGCATTTGTTTAGCATACCTGCAAGATTCTATTTGTTTATTTACATAACTACTATTGCTTGGATCGTAATTTAAATAAAACAAAAATTGTTCTTCTGCTTCTAAATAATTACCTGTTTTTAAAAGCATTTCAGCATAATAAAAAACAGAAATTGAATTATAATAGGGTACGTCGAGTGCAATTTTATAGTATTTTAATGCTTCTTTATATTGATGAGTTTTACGGTAACAATCTGCCAATTGCTCCACACTTTCTAAAGTAGTATCGTTCTGTAATGCTTGTTTATAAAGAGGAATGGCCAGTTGATATTCGAAATTATCATAATGCTTTTTGGCTTTCAAATATTCCTTTTGTGCCATAGTAACCATGCTTATATGCAAAAGCATTACAATCAATATTATTATTTTTAGCCCTGTATTTTTCATGGTTTATAAATACCTTGGGTTTAACATTCTTATACTTTTTTTACTATTTAAAAAATAGGAAATACTAAATTCATGCGATCCATTTTCAATTTGATTTAAGTAAGATAAACTGTAATCGAAATTATAACCAATTCTAAATAAATCGTTCAGTTCGTAATCTATCAATATGCCCATAACCTCTGATGTATTATTGCCGAAACTGTTATTCGTATTGGTAAATAAATCGAAACCCTTTCTAACACTTAAGCCTGCCCAAATAGTTGATTTATAGCCAAACATCGTTGTAAAATTAAAGTAAGAGGCATTGTTAAAATCTTCTTTATATAACAAACTTGGGTATATAACTAGCTCCTCTGCTATTTTCAATAAATATCCTGTAGTTAGAAAATAGTTTCTATTAGATAATACCTTATTTTTTAAGAAATAATTTTCTTGTTGAATGAGTGATGTGCTTGATAAACCTATGTAGAAATTACTATTACTATAATGGACTCCTGCTCTGGCATTAAAACGATTGCTGTTTAGTTGAGTATTATTGAAAATTGGATCTAGGTTTATTAACTCAGTTTTTTGAAATTGCATAATTTCTAGACCCATTGCCAAACCAAATGAAACCCTGCTTTTATCATTAATATTTATTCGGTACGCATAATTACCATACAATTTAGAGTTAGAAAAATCGCCAATTTTATCTTGTAACACTTCAATACCTGCCGACATTTGCTTGTAAATTGGGGCATCTACACTTGCCTGCAATGTTCTTGGTGCTCCATCAATTCCTAACCACTGCATTCTGTAGGTACTTTGTAAATGTAGTTTATCATAATTACCGGTAAAGGCAGGATTAAAACTGATGCTATTAAACATGTAATGAGAATAGACAGGTTCGTTTTGCGAATAAATAGTATTCGAAAACAACATCATCCATAAAAAAAATAGTTTTCTCATTTTATAATATTGATATATCCCTTAATTATTTTCTCTACTCCATTTAATCTAATGGTTGTAACATAAAAATAAGTGCCACTATTTACATTGCCTGCATCCCAATAATTTGAGCTCGAATACCCAGAAGTATGAAAAACTTCGTTCCAATATCTATCAAATACAATTACTTCATTGTTTGGATAATCGTTTATGTTTTCAAAAGTTAAATAATCATTAATACCATCACCATTTAAACTTATAACCGGTACAGCTTTTACTGGAATATCATCGGCCACGTCTATACACACAAGTATGGGTTCCGACTCGAAACCTACATTATCATAAATTTTAAATTCGAAACTGTCTTTACCTATAAATCCATTATCGGGTATGTAATTAATTCTTTCTGTTATAATATTATAGGCAGATAAGGTTCCATTATTGGGCGAACGTACTATGCTTAATCTTCTTTTATCTACAGGTACAATATTAGCACTTGCAAATTGAAACAGGTTGATACTAAGTGTTTGATTACTGATGGTTTGTAGCTCACACAAATTAATAGAACTAGGCAATTCATTCACATATAATACGATGTATGAAATATTTGAAATGGAATCTAAGGGGTCTTTAACAAAATAAGGAAGGATGTAAGTTCCAATATAATCGAGGGCTGGCGTAAAGTTTATGATGCTATCATTATAATTAAAGACACCGCTAATAATAGAACCCAGCTCAGTAAAAAAAACACTATCGGCATTTAATCCATTTGGAAGTATATCATTAATTAAAATATTAATAGCATTACTACTATTCTTTCTTACTCTTAAGGTGTCATTGTTTGTTGTTGGTTTTTCAAAAACCGGATTAATAAAAATATACAACCATGCACTGTCGCACAATCCAGGGCTTGCCACATCACATACTTGGTAAAGTAAAGAATCTTTTCCAGTGCTTGCATTTGCCGTATAGCTGCAAATGCCAGTTGCTTGTACGAGGCTGCTTCCTAGATTTGGACTTTGCAATAATTGGTAATTCATTACTGGTCCATCAATACTGGTATCGTTTAGTCCTAAATTAATGTTTGCAGATTTTAATACATAAATAAATAAAGTATCATTTATGGCAATAGGAGCATCGTTAATTGGATTTATGTGGATGTATACATATGCTGTATCACATAGTGGGTTCGTAGGATCATCATCACAAAATGAATATTGTAAAGTATCCTTACCATCGAAATTTAAATTAGGTGTATAAGTTAACATTCCTTCTTTAGTAATGCTTGCAGTTCCGTTTTGGGGTAAGCTACTTATACTCATGTTAATGTTTGGTCCGTCCGTAAATCGGTCATTATCAAAAGCATTTATACTATCTGTTTGATCTTCATTTATAACCAAATTATCATCAAATGTTATTGGTGCCAAGTTAAAACAGGTAATTTCAATATAGATAGTAGCAATGTTAGAAAGCTCTAAATTCGCATCCTGAAGTCTGTATTTAATACTATCAAACCCGCAAATATTAGTACTAGGTGTGTATTGTATTTTATTATTGATGATAGAGAAAATACCTATTTGTGGAGTTCCCACAACTTGAATAGTATTTAAGTTTATATCGCCATCGGGGTCCGAATCATTATTTAAAACATCAATTAAAACAACTTGATTTTTTCCAATTAACACTGAATCGTTGTTAGCAATGGAAGGTATGCTCATAAATCTTGCTTCTTGAGCAATAAGAGGATTTACATGGCAAAGGTTTAAGATGAATAGTCCGAAAACTACTTTCCTTAGGAGCATATTGAAGATATTGTTGTTGTTGCTTACAAAGTTAATTAAAAAATGCAAACCAAATACTGCATATTTCTTTGTAAAAGCGCTATTGTTTCAACATCCTAAAATAATAGATATCGCTATACCCTAATCCTCCTGGGCGATTTGAACAAAACAAACCTGCTGTAAAGCTTGCATTTGGTACAAAAGAGTAGTCGTTAAATGTTGAGTTTAATGGATATCCAACATTCTCAATAGAAATTACTTTTCCGTTTTGTAGTTTTGCTTTAAAAACATCTAAGTCACCAACACCAATATGTCCATCTGATGCAAAATATAGAACTGAATCATTGGCATAGCTTGGGTATAATTCTTGCTCTTTTGAATTGATAATATTACCTAAGTTGACGGGTTTAGACCACAATCCGTTTGGGTCTTTTTCTATAAAATAGATATCATAAGAACCGTAACCTCCGCTATAATTGGATGCAAAATATAATCTATTTCCATTTTCACTTAAACATGGATGTAACATGTTGTAGTTAATGTTTTCAATATTTATAGTCGGGATAGGTTCTGTCCATTTATTTTTGTTTTTAGTTGATTGATAAATGAATATCTCGGTATAAGTTTCATCCTCATGATTTTGGAATTTATTTTTTCCAAAAGTATAAGAGTAGGATTTTGTATAAAAAAAAATATTTTCGTCTTTATTAATAGTTGGGTGTGCAAGGTCGTTGTTTACATTTATATTGTCTACCATTATTAAATTGGGCGATTTAAAGCTTCTTAAATCGTTTAATTGTGTGTATTTCGAAGCGAAAATTCTGAAATTATTTACTTCCACTTTTTTATCCTTTGCTTCGTTATTAACTGTATTTATCTGCCTGCTCGATCCAAAATAAACAATGTTATTCCCAATGCTAATTCCAGATTCGTCGAGCTCTGAGTTTAATACTCGTAAGTTCTCTATCAGTACATCATTTTTGTAAGAGTTTTTCCAAAGAATAGCTTGTTTGCACTTAGAAATTTTTAAAGTAAGTATGGAATTCAAGTGAGGACTTATTTTCTGAAATTGCTGATAATGCGTAATAGCTTCCTCAAATCGTTCGTTTTTGTGTAGAACTTCAGCGTAAAAACGATGGGCATTAGGGCTATAATTTTTTTTGCTTAATGCCTTTTGATAGTTGATTTCTGCATTCTGAAAATCATCTAATACAAAATAACAATAAGCTAGTTTTTCTAATAACTCTGCAGAGTCTTCTTCATTTAATGCTTTTATAAACAGAGGAATAGCATTCTGATAATTCTTTTTATCAAATTGTCTGTTGGCTTCGAAGTAATAAGTTTGAGCGTAAATATTAATGTTTTGGAATAAAATTAATATTCCTACGAAAAGCCTTTTCGTAGTTTTTGAAATCATAGGTATAGTATTAAAATTGTTTTTCAACTATACCATAGCACATTTTGTGCCAAAGAATAAATATTCTAGATTTATTATTGAATTTAAAAAATATATCTTCAAAACAGCCCATTTTACGCGAATTTTTTATAATTTTCAGAATATAGAATAAAGTTGACACCTAAGACTGATTATATTATTGAATTACTAAGGCAATCGAATGAAGTTCGTGTGTCTGATTTGAACAAGAGCATTGAATTAGCTTCAGAGTCGTTAAAGCTTAGCAGAGAGCTAAATGATCAAGAATTAATTGGCAAGAGTTTAAACCAATTGGCTTTGTATCATATGATACAAGGTAACCATCAAATTTGCTTGCAATTATCTGAGCAGGCAATGCAAATTTTCAAAGAGCTAAATCATGAAATAGGAATTGCGGATGCAAAATATTCTATTGCCAGTGTATACTATAAAACAGATAATTATCAATTAGGATTAATTAACCTAATTGATTGTTTAACAATTTATAAAAAACACGATGATTACTTTAATATAGCAAGAACTCAAAAAAGCATTGGTACCATTTATGAATATTTTGGAGATGAAAAAAATGCGATAAAAGCATACGAAGATTCTATTGCTTCAGCCTTAATAATTTCTGATAGAAATTTAGAGTCGAATGCTTACAACCCTTTGTCTGGAATCTATTTAGATCAACAAGATGTTCAAAAAGCATATGAACTCATCAGAAAATCGGTAACGATAAAACGAGAAACTGGTGATGTTAGAGGGTTAGCCTTTGCATTGTACGGGCGTGGAAAAGTTTACTTTAAATTAAATGATTTAGAAAAAGCTGAATTAGATTTTAAAGAAGCTATTCGTATTCATTTTGAAATGAAAGAACGTTTGGGAATAGGCATGGCGTACTACAAACTTGCGCAGCTATATTTACATACCAATAAACCAAAAGAGCTTTTAGAAAATATTGAACTTGCCTTAGAAATAAGCAATACTTACAATATTAAAATGATAAAGTATAAATGTTTTTCTATACTTTATCAATATCATAAAAACGAAAATAACCTAACGCTTGCACTCGAAAATTTGGAAAAATATTTGTTTGAAAAAGAACAAGTAGTGAATGCAAAAACGCTGAAGATTATAGAAAACTATGAGCTTATAAAGGCGATGGAGGCATTACAAAGAGAAACCGAACTGCAAAGGGAAAGAGCAGAGATACTTGCGAAAACAGAACGTGCAGAGCAACTTGCAAAAGTAAAACAAGATTTCTTGTCGACGATGAGTCATGAAATTAGAACTCCTTTACATGCAGTAATTAGTATTGCACACTTATTAAAAGATAATTCAGACGAACGAAACAATCAGTTAATTTCTTCCTTAAATTTTGCTTCCCAAAATTTACTTAGAATTATTAATGATATTTTAGATTTCACAAAACTAGATTCGGGTAAAGCTCTTAATGAATATAAGCCTCAGAATTTAAAACAATTATTAGAAAATATTCGAAATACATTTTCACAATTAGCCGCCGAAAAAAACATAGCACTAATTTTGAACTTCGATGATAATTTATCATCCAATTATTTAATAGATTCAACAAAGTTTACACAAATTTTAGGGAACCTAATTTCTAATAGTATTAAATATACAAATGAGGGTTCGGTGAGTATAAATGTTTCGTTGCTATCAAATATAGCTCAACAAGACCACATCAGATTTGCCGTTGTTGATACTGGTGTTGGCATTGCCCCTCAAAACTTAATTGATATCTTCGATTCTTTTTCTCAACCTACTTCAGTTACAACGCGAACCCAGGGTGGTACTGGCTTAGGCTTAGCCATTGTGAAAAAATTGGTTTCCTTATTTGATTCAGAAATAAAAGTTCAGAGTGAACTTAACAAAGGATCGACATTTTCTTTTGATGTTTGGTTAAATCAAACTAATATTTCTATGGTAGAAACAAATAGAGATATTACCAGATTAAAAGGCAAGAGAATTTTAATTGTGGATGATAATTCAATTAATGCCTTGGTGGCTAAAAGAATTATAGACAGATGGGGGCTCGAATCTGATTATGCCGAAGATGGTTTAATTGCCATTGAGAAAACGGCTGTAACCAAATATGATTTTATTTTAATGGATATACATATGCCAAACCTAGATGGATATGGAGCTTGCGAAATTATTAGAAACACTGTAAATCCTAACATTAAAACTCCAATTTTTGCTTTAACCGCCGATATTACAGCAGATCAATCAGACAGTAAACATAATTTTGATGATTTTTTGCTTAAACCTATTGATTTAGAGCGCTTAAAAGAAGCCTTGCTTTCCTAATTTTTATTTAAATATCTATAAATTCGATATTTTTTTTATTTTCGTTTGGAGCTTTTATTATTTTTTCAATAATTAACACATACATCTACATAAAGATTTGTGCAATTTTTTTGTGCATGTCGTTATACATTTAATTATGAAAAAAATAACATTATTGATTTTAATTGGACTTTTTTGTTTCGATTCAATGGCACAAATGAGTGTTAAGTTTGGTGATTTTAAGTATAAAATCACTAATTACAGAGGCGCTGCAAAAAGTTATAAAAGGTATTTGAATGACAATGAAAACCAATACAATATTGAGGTTATTCGGAAACTTGCAAATGCTTATCAAAAATCAAATCAATCAATATTAGCCGAACAAACATTTGCTAAACTAACTATTTTAGATTCTTCTTTTTCGGACGTCTTATCTTATGCAGATATGTTGATGAAGAATAAGAAGTATGATCAATTAAATACCTATTTAAAATCGAAACCCGAGCTAATGCTCAAAAACAGCAATCAGCTTAAAAGTATCGTAAACACTTTAAATAATTTAAATCAACTAACTACCTTAGATACTGGGAATATACGTATTGCTAAATTAATCTTCAACAATGCAAACAGTGATTTTAGCCCAAGTATTTTCCAAAATGGTATTCTTTTTTCGAGTAATAGGATATCAAATGGAGTTTTTAAATCAAAAAAAACAAAATCAAATAAACAAATAGTAGGATTGTATTTTAGTAGTTCTGAGAATGGTTTCAAAAATGTAAAACCAATTGCTACTAATTTAAAAATGAAAGGCAATTATGGCAATGCAAGCTATCATTCAAAATCTAGAACTATTTATTATACAGTAAACTTGAATCCCAAGAAAAGTAATTCTTCCGATAAAGACATCAATATTTATACTGCTAAATTTAATTTCAGTAATAATACATGGGTTAAAGGAAATGTGTTTCCATACAATTCTCCTAATTACTCTAATACTACACCCTTCGTAAATGCCGAAGGTAGTAAGTTTTACTTTAGTTCTAATATGCCAGGTGGTTTTGGCGGGTTTGATATTTATGTTTGCGAGTGGAAAGATTCTATTTGGGCAAAGCCAATAAATTTAGGGGCTGTAATTAATAGTGCTGGTGACGAAATGTATCCCTTTGTAGACCAAACCAGTTTACTACATTTTGCGAGTAATGGTAAAGGTGGCTTAGGTGGCTTCGATATTTTTACCAATGATTTAAACAATCCAAACGCTATTACAGAGAATTTAGGTGCACCATTTAATTCAAATGCTAATGATTACGGATTTGTAAAATATGCATCATCAGACAAAGGCTATTTTAATTCTTCACGTGCTAGTAACGGTGTAGAGAGTGATGTATATACTTTCAATAGATTAAAACCAACTACTAAAAATTTCCGAGTGGATATTGTTGATGCAGGAACAAATTCTGAAATTGAAAATGCTAAACTTACTGTACAAAGCGATTCGGTAAAGAAATTATATGATAATATTAGAGGAAATAAGCTTTTTGAAAATGTAGAACCCGGGAAAAAGTTTGTATTTACTGCAGAGGCTCCAAATTATGAATCGTTAAACTTAGAAGTGTTGGTAAATAGAATAGACACTTTATATGAAATGCGTTTAATACGACTAAAAGATGGCTGTAGTTTACGAGGTAAAGTACTAAATAATTCTACTTCTGAAGGATTAAACAATGCTAAAATTACTATTGTGAATGAAAAGGACTCATCAGATTTATATATTGTATATACTAATAGCCAGGGGTATTATGCAATAAATGGCTTAACTAAATCATCAAATTATATACTTAATATTGAGTTGCCAGGTTATTTCCAATCGTCTAAAAATATAAAAACATTGAGCACCTGTAATCCTGTAAATAATTCATACGATTTTACACAAGATTTTAAATTAATTTCTGGCAGTACTGTAAAAATAGATGGTATATATTTTGATTTTAATAAATCGAATATTCGCAGAGATGCAGCTCTGGAATTAGATAAAATAGTAAGGTTTATGAAAGAAAATCCAGAGGTAATTGTAGAACTATATTCGCATACAGATTCTAGAGGAACAGATAAGGTGAACATGAGTATTTCTCAACGCCGAGCAAATAACTCGGTAAGATATATTACCTCAAAAGGTATTTCTAAAAATCGAATTGTTGGAAAAGGTTTTGGTGAAACTATATTATTAAATAATTGCGCCAACGAAGTTGAGTGTACTGAAGAACAACATCAAATAAATAGAAGAACAGAACTAAAAGTTGTAAACATTATTCAATAACATTGAAAAATAAATTCTAAATTCTAATATCTAAATACTAACTACTTACTAATATAAAATAATGAAAATAAAAGGAGAGTTTATACAACTAAACCAATTGTTAAAAGTAATGGCCTGGGTTAATGATGGAGCTATGGCAAACGATGTAATCGATAATGGATTAGTTAAAGTTGATGGTGTAACAGAAACTCGCCGACGCAATAAAATCAAGCCTGGTATGACTGTTGAGTATAACAAGCAAACGGTAACTGTTTCGTAACTTCATTTGCTCGTTTGCTCATATGCTCATAACTCGTTTCATTTGCACATTTGCACATTTACTAATTTGCACATTAACTAGTGACTTCCCACTGTAGCCTCATAATTAATTCCTTGTTTAGCCAGAATGTTTTTTACTAGTACCGCAAAGAATATTAAGTAGGCAAAACACATTACAGGTATCCAATACGACTCGTGTATGCCTATGATATCGGCCAATTTACCTTGTAAGGGTGGGATAATACCACCGCCTAATATCATCATAATTAAAAAAGCCGAACCTTGTATTGTGTATTTACCTAAGCCAGCTACACTCAAACTAAAAATACTTGGCCACATAATACTGCACCATAAACCGCCACTCATAAAAGCATAAACAGCAATTTGCCCTGTTGTAAATAAACCAATTAACATGGCTATTAATCCCAATGTACCAAATATGAATAAGGTTCTGGCAGGTTTATCTTGACTCATATAAAAGGCTACAATTAACACTGCTACACAAATGACATATGAGTATAATGGCGACATATCTTTTTGAGCAAGGGTATTAACGCCTATAATGATGCCGAATGCTACAAGTGGCACAATGAGTGTTAAAATTCTTTTAGTAGCGCTGCTGAGGTTAAAAACGGTTATGCTGCCAGCCCATCTACCAATCATCATACTTCCCCAATACATACTAATGTAAGGTGATATCTGCGACGACATTAGACCGCCCATATCCGCTTGTTTTAATAATTCTCCTAAATTACTTTGTATACTTACTTCAACACCTACATAGGCAAAAATGGCAAGCATGCCCAACACCAATTGTGGATACTGCATTGCTCCCCAACCTTCGGCTTTTTTCTTGGCACTTTGGTACGCAAATAATAAGCCTAAAATAATTACGGCCATAGAACCAATAAGCCATTTCATTCTATAAATTTCTAAGCCATGCTTTTCTATTTCAGTCATGTTTTCTGATAAGCCTATGTAACTTTTAAAAACAGGAATAAACATAAAAATTAGTAGGCCTGTAATTACCAATAATGTATTTAAGGCCTTGCTTGCCGATTCTACTTTCTCTGTGTTAATGCCTGAGGGTACTTTTTTACTAAACCAAAACAGTAGGGCTGCTGCAATAAATAATGCGCCTACACCTGCATACATAAAACTCACATTGTCTAATCCCAAACTTTTGGTTTGTTCTTCTGTGGCGGCAACGGTTCCGAATAATAATAAGGATACTACGATGGGGCCAATCATGGTTCCAAAACTATTTATACCTCCACCCAAATTTACTCTGCCTGCGGCCGTTCTTGGATCTCCTAAACTAATAGCAAATGGTTGGGCAGCGGTTTGTTGTAAACTGAAACCTAAAGCCACCATAAATAAGCCTACCAACATTCCCGAAAAGGTATTGGCATTTACAGCAATAATCATGGCTACTGCTCCAATTGCACTAAACAATAATCCGTAAACAATACTCTTTTTATAACCCCAAGATCCCACTAAATCTTTTCCTTGCGAACTGCCAACTATAAATAGGAGTAAGGCTCCAATGTAATAGGCAATGTAAAATGCATAATCAACCAACTGACTCTGAAACTGATCTAATTGGAAATAATCTTTACAGAAGGGAATAAATACTCCGTTTCCTGCAGCAATAAATCCCCAGAAAAAAAATACGGTAACTAGGGTGCTTAAGGCGCCGTTATTGTTGGTTTCTTTTGTATGCATGTTAGAATTTAGTCTTTAGTATTTAGAATTTAGTCGTTAGACTTCACAATATATAAAGTATTGTATGGAAGTTCAAAAAGAATTTAAGTATTAGTTCAAAATTGCTCAAAAAAAAAGCTGGACTATATTTTTAGTCCAGCTTTTCAATATTTAAATATTTCTTATTTACATTTTAACAATGCGAGTTACTTGGTTCGCTACTTTAACTAGGTACATGCCTTTGTTTAAGTTTTGAATGTTAATGCTTCCATTTCCGTTTAACTCATAACGTTCTACTAATTTACCTTGTAAGTCAAAAATACTTACTTGGTTAGTTTCGTTTACGTTAAAACCTTCAAAATGTAAAACATCTGAACTTGGGTTAGGGTATATGCTGATGTTCGCATTCTCCTTATTGTTTACCCCTACTAATGGTTTTTTACTGCAATACACATTATCAATATAAACAGTACCTAATCCTGTAGGCAAAGCCGAGAATATTAATTGTGCAATATGAGCTCTTGAAGTTAAATTAGTGAAATCTGAGAAGGGGATGTGTAAAGTATTCCACTCATTTTGTACAGGCGTAAATGCTAATTCGTGTTCCGTATCGTCTCCACCACCAAATGATGCATCGGCACCAAAGTCAACCACTTTAATTCTAAAGGTAGTAATGTTTGGTGTCCACATATCTAGGTGTATAGTATCCATACTAGTTGCATTAATTAAATTAGCACCGGTACTTTCAACACCTACAAAATCTAATGAAGTGTACTTTTTAGTATCATTTCCTTGTATTTGCATTTCTGTTAACACAGCGTTAGACCATGAAGTTCTCCAAGTATCAACCGCCACATTTGTATATTTATTACTAAACATAGAAATTACGTTTATAGCTGCTGAGCCTGGGTTTGGAGCTGCTGTAGTAGGTTCTAACACTACCGCTGCTTTGCTGAAGTAAACATTATCAATAAATACATGTGCCGAACCTGCTGGTATTGCCGATAATATTAATTGTGCTATGTGTGCTTTTCCTGTTAGGTTTACAAAATCAGTTAATAATATATCGTAAGAGTTCCAAGTGTTTAATGCAGGAGTAAAGGCTAATTCGTGCTCCGAATCATCGCCACCACCAAATGCTCCATCTGTTCCAAAATCTACTAATTTAATTCTGAAAGTGGTTGCATTGTTAGTCCATACATTCATATGGAAACTTGTCATGTCTGTTGCATTAATCATGTTTGCTCCAGTAGTTTCAATACCTACAAAATCTAAGTTTGCATATTTCTTAGTATCGTTTCCTTGTATAGTGGTATCAACTAAAATTGCATTAGACCATGATGTTCTCCAAGTATCAACCGTTACGTTTGTATATGCATTGCTGTACATAGAAATTACATCTGTGCTTGGTTTTGTTGGAGTTGGTGCTGGAGTAGTAGGTATAACTACCACAGGATTACTTACTCTACTAAAGTAAACATTGTCTATATAAACAGTTCCTGTTCCAGTTGGCTGTCCAACTAAAATCATTTGTGCTATGTGTGCTCTTGTAGTAAGATTTACAAAATCTGTTAATGGAATGGTTAAGGTATTCCACTGGTTTAAGGTAGGAGTAAAACTTAGTTCATGCTCTTTATCATCTCCACCACCAAAAGCTGCATCGGCACCAAAATCAACCAACTTTACTTTAAAGGTTGTAAGATTTGCAGTCCACATGTCTATGTTCAATGTTTGCATAGAATCTGCATTAATTAAATTTGCACCAACTGTTTCTATTCCTACAAAATCTAAAGCAGAATATTTTTTGGTATCGTTTCCTTGTATAGTTGTATCGGTTAGGGTTGCGTTAGACCATGAAGTTCTCCATGTATCAACGGTTACGTTTGTATAGGCATTGCTAAACATCGATTTCACATCAACAGCAGGTTTAGTAGGCGTAGGCGCTGCAACCGTTGGAGCCGTTATTGGTGCAATGTTTGATTTGCTGAAATAAACATTGTCTATAAATACAGTACCAGTTGCTGTTGGCTGCCCAACTAAAATTAGTTGTGCTATATGTCCTCTTGTAGTAAGATTGGTGAAATCAACTAAAGGAATACTGAATGTATTCCATTGGTTTAAGGTTGGTGTAAAAGATAATTCGTGTTCTTTATCATCTCCACCACCAAATGCTGCATTGGCACCAAAGTCTACTATTTTAACTTTAAAGGTGGTAACATTTGTTGTCCATACATCAATATTAAAGTGTTGCATCGAATCAGCATTAATTTGGTTAACCACTGTTTCAATCCCAACAAAATCTAAAGCCGAATATTTTTTAGTATCGTTTCCAACTATGGTAGTATCTAATAATGTTGCATTAGACCATGAAGTTCTCCAGGTATCAACCGTTACGTTTGTATAAGCATTACTGAACATAGAAATAACTTGATTTGCAGCTTTAATTGGAGTTGGAGCTGCAACTGTTGGTGCTATAACTACAGGTGCAGATTTACTGAAATAAACATTGTCAATAAATACAGTTCCAGTTCCAGTTGGCTGGCCAACCAATATGATTTGTGCAATATGTCCTCTTGTAGTAAGGTTAATAAAGTTACTAAGTGGAATGCTAAAAGTATTCCATTGATTTAGTACAGGAGTAAAGGTTAATTCATGCTCTTTATCATCGCCACCGCCAAATGCTGCATTCGCACCAAAATCAACTAATTTAATTTTAAAGGTTGTAACGTTTGTCGTCCAAACATCAATATTAAAATTTTGCATAGTATCCGCATTAATTTGGTTAACCACAGTTTCAATTCCAACAAAATCCAATGCCGAATATTTTTTAGTATCGTTACCAACTATTTGTAAATCTGTTAAAGTAGCGTTAGACCATGAAGTTCTCCAAGTATCAACCGTTACATTTGTGTAAGCATTGCTAAACATAGATATTACTTGGTTTGCCGCTTTAGTTGGAGTAGGAGCAGCTACTGTAGGATCTGTGCTAGATGTAGCAGCAGAAAATGTAATGTTGTCGAAATAACAAACATTAGTAGTAGTTCTTGCTTGAAAATCCAAAAAGATAATGATCTGATCATTTACTTCACCAATTTTAGAAGAAAAATTAAACGTTAATTCTTCCCATTGATTAATTAGGGTATTAGCAACTTTTAATTCGCCCGTAGACCCGCCACTTGGAGTAGCAAACTTAATGGCTACATCACTAATAACTGGCTTGTAAACCATAATTTTAACAATCGCATTCGATGCGCTTAATGTAAATGAACCGATGCCTGCACCATGTGAACTTTCTACACCAGCCCAAGGCTGACCAGTAGTTTGCATCGTCATCATTAACACGGTTGCCGAGGTGTTTATACCTGTGGCACTAGGATTTGCAACCACTTGCGCAGGAGGCGGATTAGTGCCATTTTCGAATGTTGTCCAGGTCCATGTATTGCCATTTGCTCCGGTTTCAAAAGTAATAGGAGCATTTTGTGAAAATGCTATGCTAGTACATAACATTAGTAAAATGGTAAAAATTCTTTTCATAATGAATATTTAGTTTATACGAATTATTTAAGTAATATTTGACTTATGGTAAAAATAAATATAAGTCATTAAGTGTAAACTATACACTTAATTGTACATTTAGATTCATTATAAATAAAATATTCGAAATTTAGCTAAAAAGAGGGTTTTGCTAATTATTTATTGTAGTGCATTTCGTTAAAAAGGATCAAATAATCGAAGGTTAAATTATTCTCCGCTAAATATTCCCATAAATCTACGCATATAAAATTCTCGTTTTTAAATGGTATTAAGTTTACTCGATCTCGCTGATAATTTCTTAATCCGATATAAGCAATCGATTTTATTAATCCTTCATTATTCATGTTTTCAATAAACTTGGCAGCTTCAGAAATACTAATAATTGTTTTATCGTGGAAGAGGGTATCGGTATTAAGCATCGAAATACTTGAGAATTTATTTCCACTAAAATATTCTTCTGGATAGTAGTATTTTATGGTGTTTAATGGGTTACCGATGTAAAAGGTTTTTTTAAAATTAGAGCTAATTGTATTTTTTATATTGATATAAAGCAGAGAGTCGTAATTTTTGGAATTAATATTAGCACCCACACATTTAATAGTAGCAGCAGGATGCTTTTGAGTTAGCTCAACTATGCCTTTAATTTTTTGGAGTTGTAATTCGATGTATGAATTAGATTGATAATGCAAATAAAGTTCTTTTTCTACAGATTTAAAATCGGTAGTGTTTGCAGATAGGTATTGGTTTAAGCTTGTAGGATAATCGAGTAACACATAAACTTCTTCTTGAGCATTAAGGCTTAAGAATTCTTGTAGAACACTTTGTTTAGCGGTTTGATTTACCGCTCTAGGATGTTGTCCGTAAGCAATAAAGTCTGCTTGTAGTTTAATTTCTGTTTTGTTGTATTGATAGGGCAGCAGTTGAGCTGAGCTTCGAATGTTAATTAAAAAAACACAAATTAATAAAAGCACAAAAACGCGCTTCCAGATTTTGAAGTGGGGGATACAAAACATGAGCGTAAAAGGTTGTTGTTATTGTCGTTATTGTAAATATAGCATTTTTATTCGACTATTCGACTATTCGACAATTCGAAACTTCGAAAATTCGAAACTCCGCTACTTCGGGAACTCCATTTTATTCGGAAATTCTGCATCGGCATCTAAGAGCTTAAGATTTTTATCTATTAGTAAATACCTCGGCACAGCATTGAGTTCTAAATAATCGCTTATTTTTTTGGTGGTGGTTTTATCTGCAAATAATTGCAGACCATGTTTTGGGTTGTTCAATATAAAGGTCGACCATTTTACTTCATCGTCCATTACATTTATAAATACATATTCAATGTCTTTTCTTTGAGCATTCTTTTCTAAAAGTGCAGGGTAGTCTTTCATGCTCATAATACAAGGATAGCACCAAGTTGCCCAAAAATCAATATAAATATACTTGCCTTTTAAAGAATGTAAACTTATTTTTTCATTGTATATATTTTTTAGTTCGAAGTTGGGGATAGTAGTATTAGTTATGTTCTTACGCTTATTGTAAAAATCTTTGATGTATTTTTTATAAGTAGGGTTATTGCATACTTGTAAATAATCTGTAATTAAATTATTTACAAAGGCGGTATCTGCTCTTACATCATAAACTTCGTAATGTACAAAATCACTCAATAAATAATCTCTAACATCCGAATGGTAATTAGTTTTAATAAAGTTGTAAATATATAGAAGTAAGGTTTTTTTGTCTTTAATAGAATTTTCATATGCAAAATAAAGATTACCGGCATTTCTTCTGCATTTAAATTGAGTATAGGCTGTAAGGCAATTCTTATACCTGTCGGTAACGAGTAGCCTTGCATCTGTGAAATCTAATGAATCGACGAATGAATAATACGACATAGGAATTTCTGAATGAAAATCTTTTATCCCAAAATAAAATCGCTTATACATGTAGATGTACTTGATGTTTTGACGAGACATCTCAATAAAATAGGGGTCTTTAAATTTTTTGGAATGTTTATAGTACAGTTTTAGATGTTGCATTTCAACAGAGTCAACATAATTTTTATAAACAAATGCATTCGGATACTCTGATAATTTTTTAACCTTCTCTCTGAAATTATGATTTTGATCATCTAATAAATACTCCAGCTCAGCTTTTACTTTGCTTTTAAATTTTAGGGTATTCCAATAATCGTGGTATTCTGCATCCACTATAATTGTATCACCTGGTGAAAAGTAGAAATCTAAATAATATTCGCCAACGATAAACTGCCCGAATTGTTTCTCCTTCAAATCGTAGGTATAAGAAAAGTATCCTGCTTCATCAACTAAACCATTTCCAATAACCATTGAAATATTTTCTACAGGGTTGTTCCAATAAGTAATCAATACTTCGGTAGAGTCGGGCGCTTGTTTTATTTGCCCCATAATGGTTATTTGTGCAAAGCTGTTTATTTGCGGTATTAATAAAAATAAAATTAGGTAGAAGTATTTCAATAATTTATTTAAAAGGTCACAAAACTAAATTAAGAAAATTAAACGCAAAGCGCGCAAAAAGTAGGCAAAAAACGCTAAGTTTTGCTTTGCTGCTGTTATGTGTACTTTGTTAATATTGTATACTTCTTCGAAAATTCGCCAATAATTACTTTCGTCAGCTTAGTGTAAAAGTATAAGTTAATTAACTTGAGAATGAAAATGTTGAATTTAAATCATTATTTTAGTTTTAAACTAACTTACTATGAATACAGTATTTACAAGTATTTTTTTTACTCTATTATTAATAGTAATTACTTCATTTATTAGTCCTATTTCGAATTCAAATCAATTGAATTCTTCGATACAAATTTACACCAGCAAAGTAAGGTATGTAGGAGTTGATACTGCTTTGGGAGCTGGAATAATACTAAATCCATTAAATGAAACGATAATTAAGGCAGGACTTTGTTACAGTAAAAATCCTTTCCCAACGGTAAACGATTTAAAAATCTACGTAAACCTAAGCTCGGATACTTTTACTTGTATAATAAATAAATTATTACCTCAAACAGGATATTATGTGAGGGCCTTCGTAGAAACATCTTCAGGAATTACTTATGGAACCCAACAAATATTTGCCACTGATAAACTAGAATATGGCGAGTTGATGCATGGAGGAAGATTGTTTTATGTGTCGAAACCTGGTGATCCAAATTATGTGGAAGGGGAATTTCACGGATTGGTAGGAGTTTATTTACCGATGAGTTCTTTAGTTTGGGACAATGGTGTGGATACACTTGTAGATGCCTTAGATTCGGCAATGTTTACAGGTAACTTAAACACAGAAAAAATTGTAAATAAATTAGGCAATGGGAATTATCCAGCAAAAATTTGTTTTGATCTTTTATACGAAGGCTATGATGATTGGTTTTTGCCTAGTATTTCAGAATTAATGTCGATAGATGATTTTCCATCTAGATTACAAAGTTCAATGTGTTGGAGTTCTTCAGAATATTCAAAAACACATGCAAAAGTATATAGAAATCGAAAATCAGTGGTGAGCCCTAAATCTTCCAAGTATAGGTTTGTGGCAATAAGAATGTTTTAAGCGAAAGAATGAAAAAGATGATCAAGTTTTTGTTAATAGTAATTGCCACAAGTATTATATTTACTAATACCTCAGAGGCTGCAGGTTGTGATCCTCCTAGTGCCACTATCGATTTAGACATTAACAATGTGAGAGCAAAATTGCTCAATGGGGGAGATATGTTTTGGGATATTTTTGGTTCAAGTTCTGCGGCTTATGAGATACCAAAGAATTCGGGAAAACATTCCACCTTTACTGCCTCTTTATTTTTCTCTGGAATTGATGCAGGGAATAATTTGTACACAGCAGGACAAACATACCGACAAAGAGGCTTAGATTTTTGGCCTGGGCATTTATCAGATATGGGCGAAATCTCTAAAATTGATTGCGATGATGCAGACTACATGTATACAGTTTACGGACACGAAATAAATAATGCCCGAGCTGGTAAAGGTATATCGTATAACATGAGTAGATGGGGAAATTCTAATTTCCAATTTTATGATAAAAACAACGATGGCATTTACGATCCTAGTTTTGGCGATTACCCCGTATATGATTTAAATAATCCGAATGTGATTCCTGCACAATTAATTTCATGGGTTATAAACGATAAAGGAGGAACTCATACCGTATTTGCGGGACCTGGCGATTTAGGAATTGAAATTATTACCACCGCTGTAGCATTTCTTTCTAATACTTCAGAGATAGTAAACAATTCAACAATTTATAAATATAGAATCATCAATAAATCTAATGTTAGTTATACCGAGTTTAGAATGGGTAAATTTATCGATTTTGAATTGGGTAATTTCTCAGATGATTACGTTGGTTGCGACTTATCCACCAATAAAAATGCTGAAAAACGCAATTTGTTTTATGTTTACAATGCTGATAATTTTGATGAAAATTCTGGAACTAAAGGCTATGGTGATGCTCCACCTGCATTTGGAGTTACATTTTTAAATACAAGTACAAAGAATAATGGGACTCCTTTAGAAATGAATAGTTTTATTTTTCTTACAAGTACAGGTCAACAAGGTTCAACATCAGATCCGATAGATAAAGCACAATTACAAAATTATTTAAAAGGCTTTTGGGCAGATGTTCAACCAATTACTTATGGTATACCAAGTGCTAGAGGAGGTGCGGATCCTACTAAATTTGTATTTCCTGGCGACACTGATCCGCAGGGTAGGCCAAATTGGGTAGAGAGTTTGCCTCCTAGTGACCGTCGTTCGATTATAACCATAGAACCAAGAACATTGGCTCCCGGCGAACAAATGACAGTTGAGCTCGCTTTTATTTGGGCACGAGATACGCCTGGAACCAACTTAACCTCATTAGCAAAATTGCGCTTAAGTACCGATACTTTAATTGAGGCCTATAAAACAAACTTTAATAGTTTTAGCACTGGTATAGTAAAAACAAAAAATAACAAGCCACAAGTGCTTATTTACCCTAATCCGGCAAATACTTTTATTAGTATGGAAGGTGTTGGTTTGGTAAACGATTTGAAAATTTACAATTCACAAGGCAAATTGGTAATGCATGTTAAAAACCCGATGAGCACGAAAGTTAACATCGAGGAGTTGCCGCAGGGAACTTATGTGGTAAAGGCAGGTGAGTATGTGGGAAGGTTTGTGAAACTTTAATCGAATTCGATATTTTATTCTGTATCTTGTTTTTAATTAAGAACATAATATGAACAAAAGATCCTTATGCTTTGTACTAACCTTATTCGTTATTACAAATCTCTCATTTGCCTATTATGCAAATGCAGCAAACCCAAACGCGGCTATCAGTATTAGCACCAATAAGGTAAAATATGTTGGTATTATTACGGCAACATGTGGTGGGAATATTACCTATACTAATTCCGACCCCATTATAAGTGCCGGTGTTTGTTGGAGTAAAAATCCTTTACCTACGGTGAACGATCCTAAACAATTAAGAGTAGGAACCAATGACTCTTTTACGTGTGTGATAAATACGTTGTCGCCTAAAACTGGATATTATATACGTGCTTTTGTAGAAACTTCTGCTGGGGTGGTATACGGTGCACAACGAACTTTTGCGACTGATTCTGCACGATTAGGAATGAACATTTTAGGTGGCGATTTATTTTATATGTTTAAACCTGGTGATGTGGGATATGTAGAAGGTGAATTTCATGGCTTAATAGCTACCAAAAGAATTGGATTAACTATAGCTTGGAATAATGGCATTGATACTTTAATAGGAGCAACCGATTCTACTATACTAAGCGGTAAAGTCAACACACAAAAAATTGTGAACGTATTAGGCGCTGGCAACTATCCTGCAAAAATTTGTAGCGACTTGGTTCAAGCAGGATACGACGATTGGTATTTACCAAGTTTCCACGAAGTAATATTAATGGCTAATGCAGGGTTCTCTTCTGGTCCTACTTGGAGTTCTACGGAGGCCTCTAAAACTCAAGCCTATTATGTATCTGCAAGAAAAGCAAGACTTGCCAATAAAACCCAACGCTATTATGTACAAGCGGTACGTTCATTCTAATCTTTAATATAGAAATCATGAAATTAATGATACAAAATAAAATAGCTTTACTTGTAATGCTAGCATTTGCAGGTATGAACAGTAGCAATGCCGCTACTGTACCTTGTGCCCCACCAACAGCCGCCATAGATTTAGACGTAAACAATGTACGTGCAAAATTATTAAATGGTGGCGATATGTTTTGGGATATTTTTGGAAATAGAAATTCGAGTTATGAAATTCCGAAAAATTCTGGTAAGCATTCGGCTTTTACGGCCTCTGTTTTTTTCTCGGCCATTGATGCAGGAAGTAATTTATATACTGCTGGGCAAACATACCGACAAAGAGGATTAGATTTTTGGCCAGGTGCATTAAATGCAATGGGAGAGATAGATTCTGTAGATTGTAAAGATGCAGATAAGATGTTTAATGTTTACGGTACAGAAATTATCAACGCAAAATTAGGGAAAGGAATTTCTTATAACATGAATAGATGGGGAAATTCTGATTTTCCATTTTTTGATAAAAATGCGGATGGAATTTACGATCCCACCATTGGCGATTACCCAGTGTATGATGTAAATAACCCAACCATTTTACCTGCTCAAATGATTTCTTGGGTGTTCAATGATAAAGGTAATGTGCACACCGCTTATCCGGGAGCAAATGCTATTGGAATAGAAATTCAAGCTACCGCTAGTGCTTATACCAGTAATACTTCTGATGTAATAAATAACTCTACCATTTACAGGTTCGTAATTACCAATAAATCTAGCAATAGTTACACTGAATTTAGATTCGGTAAATTTTGTGATTTTGATTTAGGTAATGCGAATGACGATTATGTTGGATGCGATTTATCTACCAATACAAATGCCTCAAAACGTAATTTATTTTTCGTTTATAATTCGACTGATAATGATGGAGATGGAAGTTCCAGAGGATATGGACTGGCACCACCAGCTTTCGGAATATCATTTTTAAACCCCGGAAAAGCTAGTAATGGAACTACTTTAGAAATGAATAGTTTTGTATCAATATCAAATTCTGGAGTACCAGGGGTAGATTCTGATCCTAGAGATGCTATAGAATTAAATAGGTATATGCAAGGTTTGTGGCCAGACGGACAAGTAATGACTTATGGCACTGCAACAGGAAGAGGAGGTACAGACCCCTGTAAGTTTATGTTCCCAGGAACTACAGATTTGCAAGGTCGACCTAATTGGACAGAAGCAGCGCCTCCGGGAGATAGACGCGGTATTGTAACCGTGCAACCACGTAGCTTTGCGCCGGGTGAAAGAATGACTATTGAGTTAGCCTATGTTTGGGCACGTGATACGCCCGGTACACACCTAACATCTTTAGCAAAATTGCGCTTAAGTACCGACACCTTAATAGAAGCCTATAAAACTAACTTTAGCAGTTTTAGTACCGGAATAGCAAAAAGAAAAAACAACAAGCCACAAGTGCTTATTTACCCAAATCCGGCTAATACTTTTATTAGTATGGATGACGTTGGTTTAGTAAACGATTTGAAAATTTACAATGCACAAGGCAAGTTGGTAATGCATGTAAAAAATCCGATGAGCACAAAAGTTAACATCGAGGAGTTGCCGCAAGGAACTTATGTGGTAAAGGCAGGTGAGTATGTGGGAAGGTTTGTGAAACTGTAATCGAATTTACGATAAGTACATCTCTGTGAAACTCTGTGCTCTCTGAGTCTCTGTGTAAAGGTTTTTATTTTTTTTCTTAAACACAGAGACTCAGAGAGCACAGAGTTTCACAGAGATTAAATAATTTCCTTTTGAATGCATTTCGATAAATTGCATGTACTTATGGAGTTTAAAAAGCTGTGTAAAATTGATTCCATTCCAAGATCATTAATTCGCCAGCTCGCTATTTCATCACTCTATAAATCAAACTAAACTGCAACAAAAAGCCATCAGCGAAATCGCTGTTTAATTGTTGTCGCTTATCATTGGCGTAATACAAAGGCATTGCAAAATTTACTTTGTCGTTTTCTGTATACACTCTATAAATGCGGCCAATGTAGTACCCAATTTTTGTTTGTAGGCTAATGTTTTTATTGATATGATACTTTACATAACTGCATAGTTCGTTGCTGGCTTTTGCCACATAATAGTTGCCCGCGGCAGGTAAATTGTTGTTTAAATGGTAGGATCGTATTTGCCCGTTATAGTTAATGCCTACTGTTAAGTTTGATGTTGCTTTGTAATTTACATCGGCTTGTAATGGAGCCATTACATTGGTCTCCCATTTATGATTGCTACTTATATAATAGAAACCGAACATTGGTACAAAAAAGGATCCGAATAAATCGTTATTGGCATACAATGCCATTTTATAATTAAAGTTTTCGTTTTTAGTATACTTCAATATTCCGATGCCACCCATTTGAAAATCTTTAGATTGGAGGGTACCAAAGTCGGACGTTAGTTTAGGTAGCAAAACAATTGAATACGTCCAAGTTTCGTTCATTATTTTGTTGATCCCAAGTTTTAATCCTACAGAACCAAAATTGTAGTAGCCATCATTTTCGAAAAGTTTAGTGTTTATATTCTCATAAATAAGCCCAGTGATAAGGGCACTTCTGTCGTTTAATTTAATAGGTAAACTCAAATCTAAACTAAGCTCATTTACGCGAGTAGAGGAGGAGCTACTGTCGAATGAATTTAGCGAAGTAGTATTAGCATTTAGTTTTAAAACATCTATATACGACTGGGCTTGTAGTGCAATGCTGTAAATAATGAAAAGGCTACTTAATATGAATTTTAACATTTTATTGAAATATTAGCTGCATATTATTTTGCCATTATTTTATGGGTTATTTCTTCATTATTCAATTTTATTTTTAAAATGTAAAACCCTTTTTCCAAAAACGAAAGGTTTATAGGTTCATTAGAATTATGGATGTTTTTATAAACGATATTTCCCAGGGTATTATATATTTCTAGATATTGAATATGGTTGCCATTTGTGTTGATGTATAATTTTTCCTGAAAGGGGTTAGGATAGATGGATATTTCTGATTTTTTCTGACTGGAGGTAGATAAATAAACATGTTTTTTACATGTTTGCCCTAAATTCTCAAATATATAGGCAGTGGTATCTAAAAAAGTAGGGTAATAACTTTTGTTTCCGATGGAATAACAATAAAATTGTTCTTGATAGGTATTATCCCAACGAGCAAAAATAGAACCTAAAATACCATTTCTACCACAGAGACCTTCTATCACAAATCCATTTAAAAAAGAAGGTAATAAATCACTTCCAATAACATAATACGCTCTTCTAACATTATTAGGATCTGTAAGTGTATCAACTTTTATCACCCGAAGAGTTGTGTCGAGTTGTAGATTAGAAGTTGTAATAGGATATACATCACCTAGCTTTAGATTATAATCATATAACAATTGGAAAGTACTATCAAATGGAATGCTGAAAAATCCTTTATAAAATCCTAACCGTTTAATGTAAACTCTTTTGTTCGCTTTATCATTATCTAAGTAAGCAATAGGAATGTCGCCATGCGCATAAGTACCTTCAGGTTGGCCCGGTCCATCTTTAAATAAGATGCTATATTTCATAAATAGAAGCGCATATTTTTTACTATTTAGTAGCGTATCTTTTTTGTAATAAATGGTATAATCAAATTCATCGGGTTCAACCAATTCAAATAAACTTTTCCATCGATCTTCATTAAAGTAATAATTAGAATCTGGGAAATCGGTAGGGCTTTGTGCATTGGTGTTTGCAATGCACATTATGCTGATTAATAGGAGTAGGAGGGGGTGTTTCATTTTGTTTACACGACTTTACGACAATACGATTATACGACCTATCGACTATTCGACTTTTCGACCTTTCGACATTTCTGCTTTCAAGTACAAGTTACAAATTATTTCTATTAGTTTGATATAGGGTTTATACTAGGTTGGTACTAGGTTTATACTAGGTTGGACCTATGTGGATACTTAGAATAACCTAGTAGAGCACGGCAGAAGCACGGTACAAGCACGGCAGAAGCACGGAAAAGGCAGGGTGCTAATACAGTAATGAGATAAAGTATGTTGGTTTTACATTTGATTAATGAATTGCTTTTCTTATGATGAATATGCTAGTAGAATTGGGCTTAGGAATACAATATAAATGATAATCTAATTATTTTTCCACTTATAAATTAATTTATAAAGTATGGCAAAGCAAATTAGCTTTATGAAGTATACGGGTAAACTCGGAGATACTGTGGGGTATAAATATAATGGTGAATACCTAATACGAAAGTTGCCGGTATTTTCTGCCGAGGCTAGAGCAAATTCTCCGAGATACAGCCAAGCACGCAAGCTTAATACGGAGTTTGCAAATACTGTAAAAGACAGTAAGTTATTTAGAGTAACTTTTATAGATATTTTGGATAAAATTGGCTGTAAAAATTTACATGGAAAGCTTAATGGTAAATTTTTGCAGATGTTAAAAAAGGATACTATTAACGAAGTGGGAAACAGAAGGGCTTACAACAGCGATTTTTCTGAATTGAATAGATTAGAATTGGCAGAAAAGGGATGTTCCTTTTCTAACGCTTTTATTGGCAACATCGATTATCATTTTAATGAAGAAATCGGAAGTTACTATATAAGTTTTAGGGATGTTCATTTTAGTAAAAGTAAAAACACCACCAAAAACACGAACAGTTGCAGATTAATGGCAAGTGTTGCTAAAATTGATTTTGAAGAACAAACATACAGTGTTGATTTTGCTTATTCGGAATACCTGGCCTTAGAATCTAAGTCTAGTATTCGAGCTATGAATGAAAATAATCAAGTCAATTTCGATTTAGAATTTAATTTAAACCAAGAGGTAAAAGGAAAATTATTTGTGATACTTGGTATTGAATACTCGTATGTAAGAAATGGCTATAGGCAGGTAATGTATGGGCATTCGGGGATGGTGATTAGTCGGTTTTGAAAGGGGGTATATTTTTGATATGAAAGTCTATATGTAGGAATAGGAGAATTTTGATGTTTTAAATAATATTGTTTTGTATAAACTAAAGCTGATTTTATTAATTTTTAATTACCTCATTTATCTATTGGGTATACAATGAAACTCTTGTCCAACCCATAGTACCGCCATAATATCCATCTGATAAAAAGCTACCCATATCTGTTCTTGCACTTGCACATATTCCTATGAGTTCCCATTTATTTTTTTTAAACCTAAATAATCCTCCCCCGCAATCCCACCCGTTGCTAGGTATTCTAATTCTATGGGCATTGCACTACCAAATTTATTGAATTATTTCTTATCATGTCTGATGATTCCCGAAAAGTATAAAAGGAATATACTTAACCCAATGATTAGGGTTGAGATTCTTGAAAAGTTAATCCATTTCATAATTCAATATACTTTCTTTTTTTGAAATGTTTATTGTGTATAGGTGCTGGAACAAATATTAATCTTTTGGTTTCCAATTCAATTCTCCTTTTTTCTTTACTGGTCCAACATTGCCTATATCTAACGTAATAGTATTAGAATCATCATCAAAATCATTTAATTCCCATGCCAGGCATATCCCTATTAGTAACTCTTTGGAAATAGTTGAGTTTGCATTAATTTCGAACTCATCACCTTTAAAATATTTTATACTATTCTTTGAAATTTCTGCAACCTGTTCATGGTTCAAAAAAATGGAAAGTTTTAGGCCTTTTTGATGATGTATTTCGAATTCACCTTCTGGAACTTTGATAACAAAATATTCATACATCCAAGATTTTCCTATTAATCTAATGTTGTTTCCATTTAAGAAATTTATAACAAATTCTGGATGAATAAAAGTAATGGATTTGGTTAATTCTACTACCTCTTTTTGATTTGTATTGAGTACAATAATTCTTTTGGGAAATGAAAAAAGTATAGATTTTGCTGTATAAATCAGTTTATCGTTTTCAAATATTTCATATTTATTGACAAGAAAGGTGATTTTCTTTTGTTTGATTTTCAGTTGCATTTTAATGTCAGAAAAAATGGTATAGGAAGATTGTAATTGCGTTGTCCTAATTAAATATGAATATCATCAAAATAATCAATAAAATAAACGTCATAAAATTTGCGAATCGATGGTTTTGACTATCCTCCCAATTCACTGGATTTTCTGGACCTTTCCAATACACACTAAAATCGAAGGTTTCCATTCCAAGAATAAATCTTATAGGTGTAGATATAAACCATCTTACTAAAGCACCAATAAACTGAATGAAGATATTATTGAATCTCAGCATTTATTAAAACAATAGTTGAAGATAATCATTTTTGAATAAATATAAATGATTGTCGAGTTACGAGCTACGAATTACGAAATACAAGTTACTAGCTACCAATTACTATTTCTTATCGCCTTATTTCGAATACGTAATTATTGCAATCAGCCTTATACGATTTTATTAATTGAATGGAATTAGAATGAAAAGTAGGGTAGGTGGACGTTCTCTTTGGGTCGCAGCCGTTTTTATTGTCCTCAATTTTAGAACTGATGTTACCAAAGTACAGTGTATCTACAATAGAATTCCTTTGATAGAATATTATCCTAAATTCAATTCCAAAATCTAAAGTGTTAATTTCAAGTATAGAATCCCTTTTAGAATACATCCCGCTTCCATCAACCTCAAGGTATTTGATAATATTTTCAGAATACAATTTAATAGAATCTACGTTTTCACCTAAATTAGTCTTTCTCGCTTGGGAATCGTATTCCACTAGTTGAAGATTATTGTTTGATAAACCATCACAATAAACAATTTCCATCTCACATTTGTGACATGCAGAATAACAAATTAAGATGAAGAAACTCATTAAGAATGTTTTCATTTAGTACAAATATAATCGAAAACAATTCTAGATTTAATTTATTTAGAAAGCTCTTTTTTGCTAACACTCTTGCTACCGAAACCCTTATAAACGACAAAAACCACTCATTTCTGAGTGGTTTCTTGTGATCCCGCTGGGACTCGAACCCAGGACCCCAACATTAAAAGTGTTATGCTCTACCAGCTGAGCTACGAAATCATTTTCCTTCCTTAAAAGGTCTGCAAATGTACAAGAAATATCATACAATACAAATGCAAGCCATAAAAAAATGTTAACATTTACTTAATTATTTAGTTATCAAGTAGTTTTTTTAGCATGGAGCATGGAGCAATGAGCTTGGAGCAGGTAGTACGTACTCCCTGCTCCATACTCCCAGCTCCCAGCTACTTAATAATGCTAGATCGCTTAAAGCTCCCCGTCTCCGTAAACAAACATCGATA
>CALRUR010000021.1:0-39762 GCA_943371425.1 Sphingobacterium thalpophilum | reverse complement strand
GTAGGTGTTTACCCAATAAATCAAAGGCATGGATGTTTTCTTTAATCATATTTACATTTTTTAAACCAAAAAATGGTTTAAGTGTTATATTTGCACACGCAAAAATATTGATTAAAAAATTACAATGGCAATAATAATTACAGATGAGTGCATAAATTGTGGGGCTTGTGAACCAGAATGCCCAAACAATGCAATATACGATGCAGGTGCTGCTTGGAAATTTTCTGAAGGCACAGGATTAAAAGGAATTATAGATTTTGGCGATGGGAATACAATGGATGCTGAATCTGCTCAACAAGCGATATCAGACGAAGTTTACTACATAGTACCCGATAAGTGTACAGAATGTGTAGGTTTCCATGATGAGCCTCAATGTGCGGCAGTATGCCCCGTAGATTGTTGTATTGATGATGAAAATGTGAGAGAAACTCGCGAAGAACTACTTGAAAAGAAAAAGTGGTTACACTTAGAAGAATAATATAAAATGGGGACAATTGTCCCTATTTTTTTTGGTAAAAATTGCTTAAATTCATATAATAATTTGGCAAAAAACTAATTATGCTCTATTTTGCCTGCATCTATTTAAAACCTATATGAAAAAAGTAATTAGCATTTTATTTGTATTTTCTTTGTTTTTTATAAATACCTTATTTGCACAAGAAATAAGTACAGGAGGCAAAGTGATAACTCCAGTTCAACTTTCGGGCCCTCGTGTGGGTATTACCACTGTGTTTCCAGGTAAAACTGCCGATGCATTAAAAGATGATTTAGGCATGACGCCCACTTTTACACAATTTGGATGGCAGTTCGAACATCAGTATTTTGCATTAGATAATGGAGTGGCGGGCTTAGTGGAGTTTATAGGATTAATAGGCGGTTTAGAGCAAGGTAAATTTTTACCAAGCGGAAGTTTATTAATTGGCGTACGTGGTGCTAAAGGTGCAGAATTTGCATTTGGTCCTAACGTATCCCTTACCGGTGCAGGCTTTGTGTTTGCAGCAGGCCATACCTATAAAGTTGGAGCCTTAAATTTTCCGGTTAACTTAGCAGTAGTACCTTCTACAAACGGATTAAGAATGAGTTTGCTGTTTGGTTTCAATGCCCAAACACGTTAATTAGCAGTATGATAAACATAGAATACGGAATTTGTATATTATCGGTAGTACCAATAAGAGCTGAAGCATCGGATAAATCTGAAATGATTTCTCAGTTACTTTATGGCGAAACTTTTTCTGTATTAGAAAAACAAGATAAGTGGACGAAAATTAAATGCACTTGGGATGAGTACGAGGGATGGGCAGATACGAAACAACTGTTAATTGGCATTACCGAAAACGAAGCACTCTCTACCAATCATTGCACCATCGTAGCCGATAAAATTGCTGAATTAGAAATAGATCAAAGCTCAGCACTACTTTCTATTGGCAGCACACAATCTACAGAAATCATTCAAAAATATTCGAATCTAAAATATAGATATACTGGCCGTAGTATAGAAATGGGTTCTAAAGGAATAGATGATGTTGAAAAATTGGCAAAGATTTGGTTGCATACCCCATACTTGTGGGGCGGCCGATCTGTGTTTGGCATCGATTGCTCAGGCTTTAGCCAAAACGTGTTTAAAATGTATGGCATCCACTTACATCGCGATGCTTACCAGCAAGCAGAACAAGGCAGCCTTATTAATTTTATTGAAGAAGCACAAACTGGCGATCTTGCTTTTTTTGATAACGACGAAGAACGAATCATACACGTAGGCATTGTGCTCGATAAACAAACCATCATACATGCTTCGGGCCAAGTCCGCATCGATCGACTGGACCACCAAGGGATCTTTAATATAGATACGAAGAAGTACTCGCATAAGTTGAGGATAATAAAGAGACTTTTTTAAATTATGAATTATGAATTATGAATTATCGCATTTTAGTTTCTTAATTACTAAATAACCTAATAACCCTATAACTAATTAAGCAAGTCACGAACCTATTAGCACCAATTCATAATTCATAATTCATAATTCAATCTTCCATACTCTTATCACCCTATCATCTCCCGCCGAAGCAAGTAAGTTCTCATAAGGTGTAAAACATAATGTGTTTACAGATTTGTGGTGGCCATCATTTTTAGTTGGGTCGGCAATGCCCTTTAATTTTAAGCTTGTGGCGTCCCAAAGCTTAATGCTTTTATCCATGCTTGCACTGGCAAATAAATTGTGACTAGGAATTAACTGTATGTTATTTACGGCAAACATGTGTGCTGCCAAATTTATAGTATCGCTAATGCGCCATGCTTTAATTTGTGCATCGCGTGCTCCAGATAAAAGTTGTTTATTTGTTGCATCATAGGCCAATGAAAATACAGGTAAAGTATGCTCTTCTTCCGAACGAACTACTCTTTTTTGGATGATTGAATAATGATGTATTTTATTGTCTTTTCCCGATACGTAAATCATTTCATCGTCGGCATTATAAGTAATGCATCGCAAGGCCTGTTCAGAAATAGGCTGTTCTAAACAGAGCTCAAAGCTTGTTAAATCAAGCGCTCGCAAAGATCCGTCTTCTGAAGTAAAGTAAAGTATATAACCAATACTCAACATTCCGAATATACCCGAATTGCTCAATTGTTTTTGAAAAACCAATTGCTGATCAACAAAATTAAAGACACTAATTTTACCTTCTCTATCTCCAGAAACTAATAGGGGCAAGGCATTGGGGCAATGTATGCTGTAAATACTGGCGCGCGTTTTAAACATTATTTTAATGGGCTTCATGGTTTTTAAACTCCATTCTACCACTGCACCCTCACCACCACCAGAAAATAGTATGTGTTCTTTGGATGAACTACACAAAGCGTAAATTGGGTGTTCATGCCCTTCTAAAACTCCATGTAATGCAAGCTTTACCATTAAAAACTAACCAATGCTTGTAAGTTCCAATTCTTTACTTCTTCAATGCTAATTTTATTTTCATAAATAGCTTTGCCTAATACTACCGATTCTAAGCCTGCATCTTGCAATGCCTTAATATCAGTAAGTGTAGTAATACCACCTTGTGCAATAAGTTTTATGAATGGAAATTGCGATTTAAAACTTTTATAAAGTTCAACATCCGACCCCGTCATTTTACCATCGTTGCCAATATCTGTACATAAAAAACGGAAGTAACCTAGGCTAACGCATTTATCAATAAAATCAATAGGTTTAATGTCTGATGTTTTTTCCCAACCACTGTACATAAGCCCACCTTTTAAAGTGTCTACTGCAATTACCACTTGGTCTGAACACGAATTTTTTCCGCAAATTTCTTCACTCAATTCTTTCAGAAATCCTTCATCAGTAATAGCCTTGGTTCCAATAATAATTCTGTGGAAACCAGTATCTATAAGCTCTTTCACTTTTTCGATGCTGCGCACTCCACCACCATATTGTATTTTTAATGGCGATTTTTTTAATATTTCTAATAAATATTCTTGCTGAGAGAAGTCGCCTTTTGCACCGTTAAGGTCTATTATTTGTACAAAGTCTGTACCGTTAGAATTTAATTGTGTTAAGAGGTCTTCTAACTGAACATCATATTCGACCACAGAATCGTATTTACCGCCTGTTAATCGTACCACTTTTCTATCCAATAAATCAATTGCGGGAATTATATACATTTCTTTCTTTTTTTGTTGTTGTTAATTTCTTAGGGTGGGTTTAAATTTCGCAATTTTTATCGTTAATACCCAAAAATCTTTAAAAACTTATCAGAAATACCTTAAAATGTCGTTTCCCTTACGTATTTTTGAAACAATGAGTTTTGTATATCCCGGATTTCTGTTCGCCCTTTCAGCTATTGCAATACCCATTATTATCCATTTAATACAGCTGAGAAAGTATAAAAAGATCTATTTTTCTAATGTTAGTTTCTTACATTCTATAGAAGAGCAGCAACGAAACACCAATAAACTAAAGCATTTACTCGTTTTATTGGCTCGTATTTTAAGCATCCTCTTTTTAGTATTGGCCTTTGCTCAACCTTTTATCCCTAAAAACAACAAACAAGCAGTAGTAGGTAAAAAATATGTGTCGGTTTATGTTGATAATTCTTACAGCATGGAGCGCCAAACCACCGAAGGAACTTTGTTGAACGATGCTAAAAGAAAGGCCAAAGAAATAGCCTTAACGTACAGTATAAATGATGAATTCCAATTGCTGAGTAATGAGTTTTCGGGTAACCAACAAAGATGGGTAACGCTCGAGAATTTTTTGCAAAATTTAGCTGAATTAAAAATTAGACCAGAAGTGCGTACACTACAAGAAGTAAGTGCTCGCCAAAGTTCTTTATTAAAAGAAAAAGCAAACAACCAAGCAAGTGCATTTATAATTTCAGACTTTCAGCAATCGTTTATAAACAGTAGCAATACCAACAATTTAGATACACTCATAAATTGGCAATTTATAGTGTTAGAAAGCAAACGCAATGAAAACATTTCGGTAGACTCTGTTTGGTTTTACTCGCCTTTGCATTTCCCAGGCTCTCAAGAAAATTTATTGATAAAAATTAAGAACCACTCGAGTACAGATGTGGCAGATATTCCTTATGAAATTGTACTCAATGATCAGGTTATTGGAGTAGGAAATGTTTCAATAGAGGCAGAGTCATATACCATCGATACTTTTATATTTAAAAACAAAGATACCGGTTATCAAGCGGGCCTTATACGATTAAAAGATCAATCGCTGAGTTTTGATAATCAGTATTATTTTACTTACCCTATAGAAAGTAGCAGAAACATAGCAATTATTAAGGGTTCGGAGGCAGCAGGCTATGCAGAAGCAGTATATAAAACAGAATCGTTTTTCAAGCTAAAAACGTTTAACTATTTACAAGTTGATTATACTTATTTAAATACTTGTGATGTATTAATTTTAGATGAGGTTGATGAATTTAGCACCGGATTATTATCAGAATTAGAAAAACAATTAAAGGCCGGAAAAGTAATCGTTTCATTCCCATCAACTAAAACTAATTTAAAGGTAAACGATTTTAATACACGTTTTGGATTAGCAAAAAACACATCGGTACAAAAAATTAATGAGCGCATTGAAAAGATCAATCAAAACAGCGATTTGTTTAAAGATATTTTCTTAGGACAAAAAAACACACGTTTTGATTTGCCTAATGTGCAAGCATACTTAGCATTTGATAAACAAGGTACCACGCCAGAAGTATTAATGCAATTGGCGAATTCACAATCACTATTAAACAGATATGCGATTTACCAAGGCATGGTGTATCAATTTGCGTTCCCATTAAAACCCAATTTCTCAGAGTTGCCGAAGCACGCATTAATAGTACCTATGTTATTGCGCATTGGCACAATGCACCACAGTTCAGATCAAATTGCACATACCATTGGTACCAATAATGCTTTAAGTTTGCGTAATGCAAATACTTCAGAAAAAGCGAAAAAAGAATTACGAAAAGGTGACTATGCTATACTTCCAGAAATTAGAAATGTAAACGGCAGTTACAAAATGTTTGTGGCCGATCAAATAAAAGAACCTGGTGTTTATGAGTATAATGTGGATGGAAAGCTGAGTGCTAAATTTGCCTTTAACGCAGACAGGAAAGAGTCGGATATGTTGGCTTTGAGCCAAACGGAACTCGAAGAAAAGATTGGCGAGCAAGCTAAGATTTGGAAACCAGGAGATGCCTCTATTAGTAAGTTTATAAACGACGACAGTTTTGGGAGTAGATTATGGAAAATATGTGTTATTTTGGCACTGTTTTTCATAGGCTTGGAAATCCTCCTCATACGATACGGAGACCGATATTTACAACAGAAAAAATAAAATCCTTAGAATGAAGGCCTTACTCAAATCGCTAAAAGTAATCGACAAGCAATCTACTTGGCACCAACAAACTGTCGACTTATTAATTGTGGATGGTAAAATTCAGAAAATTGGTAAATCGATAAAAGCTGAAGGAGTTAAAGCCTACGATTTAAAAGGATGTTCTGTATCGCCAGGATTTGTGGATATGAACTGTAGCCTTACAGAGCCAGGCTTTGAGCACCGCGATGATATACAAACTACTCTAAATGCTGCAATGGCAGGAGGTTTTACACATGTTTTGTTAATGCCGAATTCCAATCCAAGTATACAAAACAAAGCAGACGTAGAATATTTACTCAATAAATCTGAAAAACATTTGGTTACTGCGCTATGTGTTGGAGCCTTAAGTGTAAATAGAGATGGTAAGGAAATGACGGAGATGTACGATATGAAACGCTCTGGAGCCATTGCATTTTCTGATGCCGACCGTTCTATACAAGATGCAGGCTTAATGAGCAGAGCCATGTTGTATGCAAAAGGAATAGAATCTTTTGTGATAAATTTTGCAGAAGATAAAAACATAGCTGGTAAAGCAAAAATTAACGAAGGCGTAATGAGTACCATTTTAGGTATGAAAGGTAACCCAAGTTTAGCCGAAGAATTAATGGTACAACGCGATTTGTTTTTGGCAGAATACCAAGAGGCCAAAATACATTTCACTAATATTAGTTCGGCAAAAAGTGTAGAATTGATAAAAGCTGCTAAGAAAAAAGGAGTGCAAGTAAGCGCAGATGTTTCTGTACACCACTTGGCTTATGATGAAACAGTTTTAGAAGGATTTGATTCTAATTTTAAATTGAGTCCGCCGCTTAGAACTGCCCTAGACATTAAGGCTTTAAGACAAGGTTTAAAGGATGGAACCCTTGACGCCATATCTACCGCACATAAAGCCATAGAAAAAGAACATAAAGAAGTAGAGTTTGAAATTGCCGAAGCAGGCATGTTGAGTTTGCAAACCGCCCTTCCACAATTATTGCGTATTGCCTCTAAAAATTTAGAATGGGCAGACATGGTGGAGGCGCTGAGTACAAGGCCACGTAAGGCTTTGGGCTTGCCGAGCGCAAACATCGAACCAAATACAAACGCTTGTTTATGTATTTATAATGAAAACGAAACTTGGAAGTTTGATGAAAAAACGAATAAATCTAAATCGCAAAATTCAAATTTATACGGACAAGAATTAAAGGGAAAAGTGAAAATAATAATTAACAACAATCAACTAATTCAAGTATAATGGAAGTTCAAGTATCGCAAGCAATAGAAGCCATAGTTGGTGGATGTTGGAAAGGTTCAACAGAATCGCAAAAGGCAAGTTATAATGCCAACGAATTATACACGAAAGTTGTGCAAGCTTACGAAGGAGAGCCAGACTTTATTAAGAAATTGAAAAAGTTAGACGAGGTAATGGACGATTACCCGTATGCAGAATCGATACGCGAAATATTAGTAGACATGTTGTTCATCCATTTTTTTAGTACAGATGCTCAACGTTTAGAGGAAGATTATTTGGATTCGCCGGAATGGGAGAAAATTGAGGATGAAACTATAGAAAGAGGTACAGAATTATTGAACTTGCTTTTATATTTAAGAGAATGTAATGAAGACGAAGAAGAGCCGGAATTGGGGCATTTCTTAAAAGAGTTTTTATTGATAGATGAAGACGAGTTCCAAGACGAATATGAGATTTATGAGCAAGTAATAGCAAACCAAATGTTGGTAGAAGCAGAAACCTCAGAAATTGCACGTGTTTACGAAAGTATACCCGAAAATGATGAGATAAAGCCTGTTTTTTACCCATTAATGAGCTTTTTTGCTAACCCAATATTTGATGAGCAGGAGTTTAACGAGTATGTTAAACTCAGTAAAAACCCAGCTTATGATGCCGCTGCCTTAGCCGGAATATATGGCTATTACCACGGAACTGCCATATTTCCAAAAAATTTCTAAATTGCAAACAAAAATATTGTCATGGAAAACACCGAATTAAGCGAAAAAAAAGCGGTTTCTAATTTCAGAGCCAGCTCTGTAAAATGGGGAGCAATTGGATCAGCTGCGATTATAATCTACTCTATTATTTTATATGTAATAGACTCTTCATTATTAGTAAGCACTTGGGCTGCATTATTAGGTCTTGTGGTATTAATTTTAGTATTAGTGATGGGAGTAAAAGAAGTAAGAACTGCACAAGAAGGTTTTATTTCTCTGTCTGAAGCATTGTTTACAGCATTTCTGATTTATGTAATTGCTTCTTTCTTAAACTCTGCATTTAATTATGTACTTTTTAATTGGATAGATCCCAATTTGCCAATTTTATTAAAGGAGAAGGCAATTGAAACTACTGTAGAAATGATGCAAAAATTTGGGGGCTCGGAGGCAGATATTAATAAAGTGCTAGAGCAAATGGATAAAGATATGGACTTAGGTTCGGCAAGTAATTTGTTCTGGAATTTCTTAAAAGGTTCTGCTTTTGGTTTCATCATAGCGTTTATCATCGCCTTAATTTTAAAGAAAAAACGCCCTGTATTCGAACAATAATAAATGGATATATCAATAGTAATACCCTTATATAACGAAGACGAAAGTTTGCCAGAATTACACGATTGGATAAAGCGTGTAATGGAAGCGAACAACTATTCGTACGAAATTATTTTTGTTGACGATGGTAGTACCGACCGTTCTTGGGAAGTAATACAATCGCTCAAAGAAAAAAACAATTGTGTGCATGGAATTAAGTTCCGCAGAAACTACGGTAAATCTGCTGGCTTAAACGTTGGTTTTGAAGCCACTCAAGGCGACATTGTAATTACCATGGATGCCGATTTGCAAGACAGCCCCGATGAAATTCCGGTATTGTACAAACGCATGAAAGAAGAGAAACTCGATATTATTTCGGGTTGGAAAAAGAAGCGTTACGATCCCATCACTAAAACCATCCCTACGAAATTATTCAATTGGGCTACACGTAAAATGTCGGGAATTAATAACCTCCACGATTTTAATTGTGGCTTAAAAGCGTACCGCTCTGCAGTAGTAAAAAACATTGAAGTGTACGGTGAGATGCATCGCTACATTCCTGTAATTGCAAAATGGGCAGGCTTCAAAAAAATTGAAGAACAAGTAGTAGAACACAGAGCTCGTAAATACGGAGTAACTAAATTTGGTTTAAGCAGATTTGTGAATGGCTTCTTAGATTTATTATCGATTTTCTTCGTAGGTAAATTTCAGAAACGCCCAATGCACTTCTTTGGAACCATTGGTACACTTTCATTCTTAACGGGTTTTATAATTTCAATATTTATTATTGGCGAAAAATTATACAGAATTTACGAAGGTAAACACATGGGCCGCGATGTTACCGACCAGCCTTTGTTTTACATCGCTTTAGTAATGACTATTATCGGAACACAGTTGTTTCTTACAGGTTTCTTAGCAGAAATGGTAGGAAGGAACTCGCCAGAACGTAATCATTATAAAATTGAAGATAAAATGTGAGTTAAAATTACGAATTACGAATTTCTAATTACGAATTTCGCAATGTATTCAGCTCATCAATTAATAACTCAATAACTCATTAACATAATAACTCAATAACATAATTATACAACATTAGCTAATAACCAACATTCACAATTCACAATTCACAATTCAAAATGAAGTATCATCTAGTATCCGGGGCATGCGGTTTTGTAGGAAGAAACCTAGTAAAAAGAATCTTATCAATGAATACAGATCGAGTAATTATTGTAGATAATTTATCGACTGGTATACATCCATCTAAATGGTTAACAAACCAAACAGAAAATATAAAAGACTTAGAAGTATTTGAAAATGGGAGAGTGTTGTTTTTTAACGGCGATTTTAGAAAGCTGTTAAATGCAATGACCGAAGATCAGCAATACTTACAAAAAACATACGACTTAGCATTTGATAAATTTACGGATGTGTTTCACTTCGCTGCTATTGTTGGCGGACGTGCAAAAATTGACGGCGACCCTATGATGGTGGCAATTGATTTGGCTATAGATGCAGAGTTTTTCTATTGGGTTTGTAACCATAAACCAGCTAGGGTTATGTACCCAAGTTCATCTGCTGCTTATCCAATCGATTTACAATCGGATACAGATTTCGTTGCCTTAAAAGAAAGCGATATTGATTTCGAGCATAATTTAGGTAAGCCCGACATGACTTACGGTTGGTCTAAACTTACCGGCGAATACTTAGCACGTATTGCTGCAAAATATTATGGCATTTCGGTTGCATGTGTTCGTCCCTTTTCTGGTTATGGCGAAGATCAAGATTTAACTTACCCAGTACCTGCAATTGCAGCACGTGCAGCAAAAAAAGAAGATCCATTTGAAGTATGGGGTTCTGGTAAACAAGGTAGAGATTTTGTACATATTGATGATTGCATTGATGCTATATTTTTAGCCATGGATAATATTACTGATGGTACTGCCATTAACATTGGTGCCGGAAGATTATTTTCGTTCTTAGAGATTATAGATTTATTTACAAAATTTGCAGGTTACCAACCAACCATCAAACCATTATTAGACAAGCCAGTTGGAGTGCATGCTCGCCACTCAGACATGACCTATGTTTTGGAAAAATACGGTTGGAAACCGAAAATTTCTTTAGAAGAAGGAATGAGAAGAGTGTATAATAAAGCAGTAGAAAATTCAAAAAAATAAATAGCAAGAGCTATTGTAAAAGATAAGTGTATGGCGGCGCAGAAAATAGTACTATTTGGTCCTGGTCCACAGTTTAAAGGTGGTATTGCCAATTACAATACCTCATTGGCTAAAGCGCTTGATAAGCTTGGGCATGAGGTACACATTGTATCATGGACACAACAGTACCCAGCTATTATTCCTAGAGATTTTATCGACAGAAAAAGTAAAGCCGATCAATTAGAAGGAACCAATATTAAAGTTACTTACATCACTAATTATAATAACCCTGCCACATGGAATGAAACCGTAAGTTTTATTAAAGACTTAGGTGCCGATAAAGTAATTTTTCAATGGGCCATTGCCGTACAAGGCTTGCCAATTGGCTACATCTGCCGGAAATTAAAAAAGAAAACCAATGCTGAAGTAATTATCGATTTACATTTGGTAGTACAAAAAGAAGCAAGTTCTATCGATAAATATTTAAGTAATTATGGTTTAAAAGTTGCCGATACTTATATCGCGCATGCTTATAAAACTGTTGATGAATTAAAAGAAACTTTTCCTGAATTACAATATTCTGTAACGGAAGATGGTAAACGATCTACTGATAAAAAAGATCGTAACGTGATAAAATTATATCACCCAATTTACGATATGTTTAAACCCAATCCGGCATTCGACGTAGAAGCTGAAAAAGCAGCACTAGGATTGAAAAAACATGTATTCTTGTTCTTCGGATTTATACGTAAATACAAGGGTTTACACCAAACCATAGAAGCGTTTAAACTATTAGCTGATAAAAGAAACGATGTGTCTTTATTAGTGGTTGGCGAATCTTTTTGGAACACACTCGATCAAGGAAAATTTTCTACTCGCGTAAAAAATGTATTATTTAAAACAGCAAAATCTATATTCTTAAAAAACTCAGAAAACGAACAAAATTACAAGCCACTGGAATTAATCGATCAATTAAATTTGAAAGACAAGGTGTATGTAATGAATGAGTTTGTACCAAATGAAGAAGTGCATCGGTATTTCCAATTATCGGATGCTATTTTGTTATATTATTTAACCGCTACCCCCTCTGGTGTTGAATCTATTTCATACAATTTCAAATTGCCTGTATTAGCAACAAAAGTGGGGCATTTCCCTGAAACTATTATACACGGGTACAATGGTTATTTAGCAGAGGATAGAGATGTTACATCGATGGCCGAAGAAATGAATAGAATGATTGAACACCCAATAAATAGAGAGAACGTGGCAGAAACCGCATCAAAATTAAGCTGGGAAAATTACGCGAAAGCAATCTTAAATAATTAAAATATGATAGACATAATTAAAAATGCATTTGCATTAACAAAAAAACACGCATTAATTTTAATTGGTGCAATCTTGAGTATTTTTGTAATCTCTATGATCATTGGTTTTATTACCAGTGCTTTTGTTTCCATTCCTTTTTTAAATGCTTTAGCGAATATTGTTTCAGTGGCATGCCAATTATATTTAGGAGTTGCTTTGTTGAAGCTGGTATTTGCCATAGTAGATGGGAGAGAGCCAGAATTTTCGGACATTAAACCTCGCTTCTCAGAAATATTAAAATACTTTTCATCGGGCTTACTTATTGCATTGATATTTTTAGTGGTATTTATGGCTACTATTTTTTTAATGGGCTCAATAGGTGTAATAAATACAAACATTACAAGTATGCTTTCCGATATATTTTTAAACGCAGAAAATGCTTCTAAATATTCATCACAAGAAATAATATATGGCATAGGAGTCTTGTTTTTATTAGCTATTCCGGCTATTATATTATACTTCCGATTACAGTTTGCAAATTATATTGTAATTGATAAAGAAAACGAAACTGCTTTTACCGCTGTAATGCGTAGTGCACGAATTACCAAAGGATATTTATTTTACATAGTACTTGCCGTGTTTTGTATTATATTACTAAACATTATTGGCTTATTGATGTTCTTTGTGGGTCTATTGTTTACCATGCCAATGTCGCTTTTAATACTGATATTGTTATACAGAAACTTAGAACAAAATTACGAAGAAGATACTATTGAAATTAGTACCAACGAATAATGGGTTTAAAGGCATTCATCAGTAAATATTATGCTGCTTGGCAAATAAAAAAATTGGCAAGTTGGGAAACGAATGCTATACAAATACAAGAACGTGTACGTGCTGAGTTAATTGATAAAGCAAAGGATACACTATTCGGAAAAAATCATTCGTTCAATACCATAAAAACGTATGATGATTTTAAGAAACAAATTCCAGTTCGCGATTACGAAGAACTTCGAGAACCATATATAAACGAACTCACCAAAGGCAAAGAAAATATTTTATGGCCTGGTAAACCCATGTATTTTTCGAAAACATCGGGCACCACCTCTGGTGTAAAATACATTCCCATTTCTAAAGAGTCGATGCCTGCGCATATTGATGCAGCAAAAATGGCTTTACTCTGCTACATACACGAAACTGGTAAAACTGATTTTGTAAATGGCAAAATGATTTTCTTACAAGGCAGTCCTGTACTAGATGATAAAGCTGGCATACCAACAGGAAGGTTATCGGGCATAGTTGTACACCACGTACCCTCTTACTTGCAAAAAAACAGATTGCCTTCTTACGATACTAATTGTATTGATGATTGGGAAGAAAAAGTTGATGCCATTGTAGAAGAAACTTTTCATCAAAACATGACACTCATTTCTGGAATTCCACCTTGGGTGCAAATGTATTTTGATAAGCTGACAGAAAAAGCAAATGGTAAAAAGATAAAAGACATCTTTAAAAATTTCAAACTCTTTGTATACGGTGGTGTAAATTTTGAACCTTACCGAGCTAAAATAGAACAAAGCATAGGAGAGAAGATAGATACCATAGAAACGTATCCTGCGAGCGAAGGATTTATTGCGTTCCAAGATTCGCAAACCATACCAGGTTTGTTGTTAAATATTGATGCTGGTATCTTTTTCGAATTTATTCCAGTGGATGAGTATTTTAATGAAAAACCAAGCAGATTAAGTATTGCAGAAGTTGAGCTCGAAAAAAATTACGCCATTATTTTAAATACGAATGCTGGCCTTTGGGGATATAGCATTGGCGATACCATAAAATTTGTTTCAAAAGATCCGTATAAAATTGTAGTAACAGGGCGAATTAAACATTACATCTCTGCTTTTGGCGAACATGTAATTGCCGAAGAAGTGGAGTACGCATTAATGACTGCAGCCAAGGAAGAAAACTTAGAGATTATAGAGTTTACAGTTGCTCCACAAGTAACACCACCCGAAGGCGGCTTGCCATACCACGAGTGGTTTGTAGAGTTTGCAAGTGAACCACAAAATATGGAAGCCTTTAGGAAAAAAGTAGATACTTATCTTCAACAAAAAAATATATATTATTTCGATTTAATAGAGGGAAATATTTTACGACCCTTAGAAATAAGAACGCTCAAAAAAAATGCATTTATAGATTACATGCGCTCGCAAGGTAAATTAGGTGGTCAAAATAAAGTACCACGTTTGGCAAACGATCGTAAAATTGCCGATGAGTTTTTGAAGGGAGGAATGATTAAATGAAGAACATAGCCATATTAGGTTCTACTGGTTCTATTGGTACACAAGCATTAGAGGTGGTAAAAGCAAACGCCGATAAGTTTAAAGTAGAAGTGTTAACAGCTCACTCAAATATAGAATTGTTAGCTGCACAAGCCATTGAGTTTGATGTTAACACAGTAGTAATACAAGAAGAATCAAAATACCCTGCATTAAAAGACTTACTCGCACATACCGATATAAAAGTATTTTGTGGAGAGCAAGCCTTAGCAGATGTAGTTACGTATGATTCTATACACCTTGTACTTACCGCACTTGTTGGTTATGCCGGTTTAAAACCAACCATTAGTGCTATAAAGGCAAAAAAAACAATTGCCTTAGCCAACAAAGAAACCTTAGTAGTAGCAGGCGATTTAATAACCAAACTCGCTGAAGAAAATGATGTACATATTTTACCCGTAGATTCGGAGCACTCAGCAATTTTTCAATGCTTGGCAGGCGAATGGACTAACCCGATAGAGAAAATAGTTTTAACAGCTTCTGGTGGGCCATTTAGAGGAAAAACAACCGAGGAGCTGAGAACTGTTACCCGAGCACAAGCTTTAAAACACCCTAATTGGGTAATGGGTGCCAAAATAACCATCGATTCTGCAAGTCTTATGAACAAAGGCTTGGAGGTAATAGAAGCAAAATGGTTGTTTAATTTAGCTCCTTCGCAAATAGATGTAATTGTACATCCTCAATCTATTATCCACTCCATAGTTCAGTTTACCGATGGATCTATGAAGGCACAAATGGGATTGCCAGATATGAAACTGCCAATTCAATATGCTTTAGCATACCCACACAGAATAACATCAGACTTCCCACGCTTTAATTTTGTGGATTACCCAAGTTTAACTTTCGAAAAAGCAAACTTAGATACGTTCAGGAATTTATCTTTTGCATTTTATGCTTTAGAAAAAGGAGGGAACATGGCCTGTATACTCAACGCAGCCAATGAAATAGCGGTTGATGCATTTTTAAAAGACAAAATTGGCTTCTTAGAAATGTCGGATTTGATAGAAAAATGTATGCAAAAAATTACACACATCGCAAATCCAAATTACACAGATTACGTTAATACTGATGAAGAAACACGTATATTCGCAACCTCTCTTATAAGTCTTTAGTCATTAGTCTTTAGTCCTTAGAGGGGAAAAGGAGTGAAAAATTAAGAATAATTATAAAATTAGTATTCGTTTGATTGTCTAAGGACTAAAGACTAACTACTAATATCTAAAAAAATATGAACGGATTAATAATGGCAGCCCAACTTATCGCGGGCTTATCGATTTTGGTGATTTTACACGAGCTTGGGCATTTTTTGGCAGCACGTGCTTTTGGAATTAAAGTAGAAAAATTCTACTTATTTTTTGATGCTTGGGGATTTAAATTATTCAGCTTTAAAATTGGCGATACAGAATACGGTGTGGGATGGTTACCATTAGGTGGTTATGTGAAAATTGCAGGCATGATTGATGAGTCGATGGATGTAGAGCAAATGAAACAACCAGCACAAGAATGGGAATTTCGTTCTAAACCAGCTTGGCAACGTTTAATTGTAATGTTAGGCGGGGTAACCGTAAATGTGATACTTGGTATTTTCATATTCTGGATGTTGGTGTTCAGCTACGGTGAATCGTACATTCCCAATGCCGAAGCAAAACATGGTATTGTAGCTTACGAATTGGCTCAAGAAATCGGATTAAAATCGGGAGATAAAGTTTTGGCCATTAATGGCAAACCATTAGAAAGATATTCGGATTTATGGAGTTCTGAAATTATTTTAGGCTCTGGAGTGTTAGATGTGTTTAGAGACAACGAAACCATACACATACGTGTACCATCAGATTTTGTAGAAAAAATATCAGACAAAGGACGCAGTAATTATATCGACGATTTACCTAGAACTTTAGCGGTTATAGATAGCATTTTGCCAGGTAAAACCGCAGAAGAAGCAGGATTGAAAAAAGGCGATCAATTGTTAAGTCTTAATGATACTTCGGTTTTGTATATGGATTTATTGCGCCCTGCTTTAGCAAATAACAAAGGTAAAGAAGTTAAAATTGCAGTACTAAGAAATGCTGATACCCTAATACTTAACACCAAAGTTTCTGCTGAAGGAACCATTGGGTTTGCACCAAAAATTGATTTCGAATTAAAGAAAATAGAACATTCATTCTTTGGCGCATTGCCAATTGGAATAAAGAAAGCATGGACGACCTTAAGCGATAACGTAAAAGGATTAGGTAAAGTAGTTAAAGGAGAAGTAAATGCTACTAAAGCGATACAAGGCCCTATAGGCATTGCATCCATTTACGGTGCAACGTTTGATTGGTATAAGTTCTGGACCTTAACAGGTATTTTATCGATGATACTTGCCTTTATGAATATATTGCCGATACCAGCATTGGATGGTGGTCATGCAGTATTTTTATTAATAGAGATGGCCATTGGCAGACCGTTGAGCGATAAGTTTATGGAACGTGCACAAATGGTAGGCTTCTTTATTTTAATTGGCTTAATGGTATTTGCGTTTGGAAACGATTTATGGAAATTGTTTGTTAAGTAGTTTTTCTATTGATGATGAACTATTTCGAATTTTATAAAATTAATCCATCGTTTTATATTGATGAAGAAAATCTGAAGAAGATGTTCTATCAGTATAGCAAAGATTTCCATCCAGATTTTCATGCCTTAAAATCGGAGGAGGAGCAACAAAAAATGTTGGAGCTCTCGACCCTCAACAACAAATCTTTTTTTGTACTCAAATCATTTAATACACGTTTAGAGTATTTATTAAAAACAAAAGGAGTGTTGGTAGAAGAGGAGAAATATGCATTGCCTCCAGATTTTTTAATGGAGATGATGGAGATAAACGAGGAGATTATGGATTTGAGTTTCGACCCAGATACAGATAAGATAAATAGTTTGAAGAAAAAAACGGAGAGCATAGAGCTTGCTATAGAGCAAGAGATACAAGGCTTTGCCAAGCAGTATGATGAGCGAGTGGAAGAAGATATACTCTTGAAAATAAAGGACCTTTGGTATAGAAAAAAATATTTGTTGCGAATTAGAGATAGTTTGAATAAGTTTGCACACTGATTTAAGAAAAATCAATGCCCAGCTGGCGGAATTGGTAGACGCGCTGGTCTCAAACACCTGTGGGAAACCGTGCCGGTTCGACTCCGGCGCTGGGTACAAAAAAAGGAAGCAATTGCTTCCTTTTTTTTTGTGAAATTTCGAATCAACGAATTAGCGAACTAGCAAGTCCCCGATATTTTCATTCTCTGTACTCTCTGTGTCTTTGCTCCTTTGCATCTTTGCGTGAAATAAAAATCTCATCAATGCAATTAATTTCCTAACCTGAAAATGTACCTTCCTTCATTTAATAAAATGCGCGGTCCCCGAACGAAGCAAAGCGGAGTTGAGGGGTATTGCTAGTAGCAAATCAATTAATGGGTCACAAAGTACTCGAAGTACTCACAAAGGCACACAATGAAACACTTTGTGAAACTCTGTGCGTACATTGTGAAACTCTGTGAGCTATATTAAAAAGGCCGAAAATCTGAAAAATCGTAACCTCGCTAATTCGCTATTTCGTTTTTCCTAAACACAGAGACACAGAGATTCTGATTTCACAGAGCCTTTGCTCCTTTGCATCTTTGCGTGAAATAAAATCTTATCTTTAATCTATGAGAATCTATTTATCGCTAGCCCTTTCATTTTTGTTCTGCAATGCCTTTGCTCAACAAAACCCTATAAAATACGTGAACCCACTCATTGGTACCGAAAAAATGGGACATACTTACCCTGGTGCAACTGTACCTTTTGGCGCAGTGCAACTAAGCCCCGATACCGATACCATCCCATACGAAGTAAATGGAAAATACAACGGCGACGTATATAAATATTGTGCAGGATATAAGTATGAAGATAAAACCATCGTTGGCTTTAGTCATACACACTTCAACGGTACTGGCCATTCAGATTTAGGTGATTTTTTAATAATGCCTACTCAAGGTAAATTACAATTAAACCCAGGCATTGCTACCGACCCTACTACTGGCTTTCGCTCAGCGTACTCTCATCAGAATGAAAAAGCAGAAGCAGGTTATTATAAAGTAAAATTAGATGATCATAATATAACTGCAGAACTTACGGCTACTACAAGAGTAGGCATGCATCAATATACTTTTACTAAATCAGACGATAGCCATATTATCTTAGATTTAATGGCCGGTATTTATAATTATGATGATAAAACGGTTTGGACATTTGTGCGTGTAATAAACGATACACTTATTACAGGATACCGTCAAACCAACGGTTGGGCAAGAACGAGAACAGTTTATTTTGCGATGTCCTTTTCTAAACCTTTTAAAGAATATGGGCACAAGTATTTCGATAACAAACAAGTATACCGTGGCTTTTGGCGCAAGTTCGATCAAACAAAAAACTTCCCCGAAATTGCTGGTAAAAAAATCAGGATGTATTTCAATTTTAACACAGAAGAATCTGAAAAAATAAAAATAAAATTTGCAATATCATCTGTTAGTCAGCAAAACGCTTTAGAAAATATGCATTCCGAAATAAAGGGTTGGGATTTTGAAAAAGTAAAAGGCGAAACACAAACATTATGGAATACAGAATTAAGTAAAATAAAAATTGAAGCAACTGAAGAAATAAAAACAAATTTCTACACGGCCATGTATCACACTTTTATTAATCCTATAATTTATACAGATGTAAATGGAGAGTACAAAGGCTTAGATCAAAATACACATAAGGCAACAGGATTTACCAATTACAGTACCTTCTCCTTGTGGGATACTTACCGCGCCTTGCATCCATTATTCAACATTATACAACCTAGTAGGAATAACGATATGATCCATTCTATGATGGCACATTATAATCAAAGTACCCTACACATGTTGCCTATTTGGTCGCATTACGCAAATGAAAACTGGTGCATGAGCGGCTACCATAGTGTATCTGTAATAGCCGATGCCATTATGAAAGGAGTTTATACCGGTGATGAGAATGAAGCCTTAAATGCTTGCATCGAAACTGCTAAACATAGAAATTACGAAGGCATTGGAGAGTACATGGAGAAAGGTTTTATTCCTTCGGAAAAAAGTGGAGTATCAGTATCTAATACTTTAGAGTATGCATATGATGATTGGTGTATTGCACAACTAGCGAAAAAATTAAATCGTACGGACGTATTTGAGGAGTTTAGTAAACGATCGGAAAATTGGCGAAATAATTACAACGCAAGCACAGGTTTTATGCAACCTAAATTAAGCGATGGAACATTTAAAAGCAAGTTTGATGCTTTGCAAACCCACGACCAAGGTTTTATAGAAGGCAACAGTTGGAACTATAGTTTTTTCGTACCACATAATCCGAAAGCATTAGTAGAAATAATGGGAGGACAAAAGAAATTTGCATCACGTTTAGACACATTATTCACGATGCATTTACCCGATGAGTTTTTTGCACATACAGAAGACATTACTCGCGAAGGGATAATTGGAGGCTATGTGCATGGCAACGAACCAGCACACCACGTGGCTTATTTGTATAACTATGCCGAACAAGCTTGGAAAACACAAGCACAAGTGCGTAGAATTATGAACATGCAATACAAACCTTCACCCGATGGGCTTGGGGGTAATGATGACTGCGGACAAATGAGTGCTTGGTATATATTTTCTGCATTAGGATTTTATCCGGTAGCACCCGGAGCCAATGAATATGCTATTGGTTCGCCTATAATTAATAATGCAGAAATTAAATTAGAAAATGGGAAAGTTTTTAAAATTACTGTGATAAATCAGTCTAATAAAAATATATACGTTAAAAGAATTGAATTAAATGGAAAAGTATTACCAGTTAATTTTTTGAAATACGAGGATATCATGGAAGGAGGGGAGATAAAATTCTTTATGAGTTATAAAGGACACACTAAGTAGCACAATGTTTTTTTCTGTGTACCTTTGTGTGTACTTGGTTTAATTGTGACCTCAAAAAAATATGATTCAGGATACATTAATTTCTTTTCTAAAAAGAATCCACCCCCTCTCTACTGATGCGGAGCAAGCAATTGCAAGCATTTCAAAGAGTATACACATTAAAAAGAATACGGAGCTGCAATCTATTGGACAAACTTGTAAAACGATTTATTTTTTAGAAAAGGGCTTAGCACGTATTTATTATTTTAAAGATGAAATAGAAATTACCGAAAGTTTTTCTTTCGAAAATAATTTAGTGCTCAGGTATGAAAGCTTGTTTAGTGGTCGCCCATCAAAAAAAGCAATACAAGTATTAGAAGATTCAGAATTAATAAGCATCAAATCAGATGAACTAACATTCCTTTTTACAACACATCCTGAAATAGAAACGCTCTTTCGCAAAATTATTGAGGCTGCTTTGGTAGATACCATTAATCGTGTAGAGAGTATCCAGTTTCATTCAGCAGAAGAACGTTATACATCGCTATTACAGGAAGCTCCAGATGTTATAAAACGTGTACCCTTAAAATTTATCGCTTCCTATTTGGGCATTACCCCTGTAAGTCTTAGTAGAATTAGAGCCATAAGGTAATTAGTTGTCATTTTACACTAGTAGTTTTTTAAATGGCTGACAAAGATTTATAGTATTCTATTTTTTAGCAAGCAACTTTGCGAATTATTCGTTTATAAATAAGTTTACCTTTATGCTCTACATAGTCGCCTGCTACTATTGGATATGTGTACTTGGGTGCTTTGGATACATGATGGCTTTTGATACTAATTTTGTCGTTTACTTTAAGATTATGTAATTGCTCAAATTCATTGTTTGTGTTCGTTTTATTCTTACTTATGTTTTCTGGTCCAAAAGCGAGAATATATTCCTCGTTATTTATCTTTACCATTATTCCGAAGCCTAATCTTGAACCCGTCGGTAACGTAAGCGAAGTTACCACGCCTTCCATGATGCTAAAATCTTTTACAGACTTTCTTATTTTATCAGCAGCTACTTGAACTTTCTTACCTTCAGGCGAAGCTTCCCATTTCTTAAAAAGAATTCCTTCTGGTGTAGCCTCCCATTTTTTCATGGCTGCTTTCTTTTCTGCAACAGAAATGATCTTAGGCTTTGCAGTTTCAGTAGGTTCGGTTTTATGTTCACTCTTTGCAAATAATACTCCACTAATTACAACAATCGGTAGAATCACTATTAAGAACATTTTTTTCATATTGAATAATTTAAAATTCCACTTCTCCCTCTGCGTCTCTGCCTCCTCTGCGCCTCTGCCTTCTTTACGCCTCCGCGTCTTTAACAGTTATCTCTCAAAAACACTTCTTCAAATAAACTTCTTTTAAAATCGAATATTGCACCGTTCTCTCCACCAAACCACATTTTGTTTTTCTTATCAATATATATTGTTCTAATGCCTTCAGTAGTTAAGCCTTCGTTTTTATCCAAATTTTTAGTGGCATTTCCATCAATGGTCCATACCCCGTTATCAAATGTACCAATCCAAATTTTACCCATTGCATCTTCTTTAATAGACCATACTCTTGTGAGGTTTTTTGCTTTAATATTTTCGCTGATGCTTTTTAATACCTTACCATTATAGGTAAACAAACCCTTACTATTACCAAACCATATCATACCTTGCTTATCAATTATAATACTTCTGATGGCATCTTCGCTGGTACCTTTTTCTTTTATGAAACTTATTTGTTTCCCATCGTATCTGCATAAACCATTAAATTCAGTACCGAACCAAAAGATTCCATTTTTATCTTGTACAATGCTGTGAACTGAGTAGGTGCGATTCGTTTTTTTATCACCTGCCTCTCCAGCAATCGATATGTATTCTATGTTGAAATTGTTGATTTTATAAACACCATCATTGGCACCAAACCAAAGTGTGCCCTCTTTATCTTTAAAACTGCAATTAGCATATTTAAATCCTGTAGATTTATTAGATAATACATTTTTGAAAAACATTCCATTGTAAATATCTAATCCTTCAATCGTACTGATCCAAAAATTGCCCACATTATCTTGTATTATACTGCGCACATGGTTTGCACTTAAGCCTTCTTTCATGGTAAATTTCTGGAATTTCTTACCATCAAACTTTAATATACCATCGCCATCCGTACCTATCCAAATATTATTATTCCCATCTTCGTAAATACAACGTATGCTCGAATAGCTGGGTATGGTAATCTTTGCCTTCGCCAACTTACTTTCTCTTTTTTCTGATTTCTTATTTTCTATCTTACTTCCACCACCATCAATTCCGCCTGTATTAATACTAACTATACTTCCGTAAATTTCTGTATTAGTAAGAACGCCTATCATTAGTACTAATACAAGCTTTATTGAGTTTTTCATGGTCTTAGTTTTTTAAATCTTCAATTTTTGTTGATGTTTTTTTTGCCTCTGCAGTTTTGCATTTTGCATCTGTTGTGCTACATTTTTTATCTGGAGAAAAAGTACATGCAGCTTTGTTATCTGTTTTGCACTCTTTTTTTGTTGCACAATTTTTCTTTTCCTTAGTTGTACATTTATCATTTGCCGAACTTGTAAATGCAATAAATATAATTGCGGTTGATGTTAAGATTAATTTTTTCATAATGTTATTTTTTTTAATACAATTCAAAAGTAGAGTCAATTAATCCTTTATTTTGTTATTGAGTAGTTATTGCTTTGTTAACAACTTGTTAATGCCGATGTATTCCCATTCATTTTACCTAATTTTGTAGCATCAAATGAAAGTAAACAAAACATATTTATTTATTACCATCTCTTCTATAGCCTTGTTACTGGTATTAATTATACAGGTAAATTGGATTTTAGAAACTGCTAAAATTAAAGAAAGCATGTTTAATGAGAAGGCGAATATGGTACTCACCAGAACTACAGAAGAGCTGTGTGCCGATATGGAAGCTTGCGAGCGCATTAGTTCCTGCATAGAAGCAGATAGTGCTAATCAACTTACCACACGACTTGCAGACGTCGATCAGAAAAAAATAGACTCGCTGTTTAATTATTTTATGAACTATTATAATTTTCATATAGACTATACATTTGTAGTAGCAAAACAAGAAACAAAAGCTCAACAAAATTCAAAAGCCTTTATGAATAATCATTTTTGTAAAACGATGGACGAAGAAACGGGAATGAATGGCTTAGAGTTGAAACTTATTTTGCCAACAAAAAAGCAATTTATTATGGCAGAAATGGGTACCATGTTTATTTCATCAGTGGTGCTAATTTTAATTGTACTTGTTTTATTTTGGCGCACCATCTTATCACTGTTAAAAGAAAAAAAAATATCGGAACATACTACGGAGTTTTTAAATAACATGACGCATGAATTTAAAACACCCCTAACTAATATTGCCTTAGCTAGTAAAATGATGTTGAAAGAGGAAAGCATTTCCACAAATACAAAGTTGCAACATTATTCAGAAATCATTCTATCAGAAAATGATAAGCTTAGTAAGCAAGTGGAGCAAGTATTAGGAATGACGGCCTTAGAAAGAGGTGAAATACCCTTACACACTTCTGTAATTAATCTGCACGATTTAATTAAGGATATGCTTAAATGCATGAGTGTGCAAATAGAAAATAAGAACGGTAGTGTTGACCTAGCATTAAATGCGAGCAATGCTTTTATTACCGCAGATAAAACACATTTGTTAAACGCTTTATGTAATTTAATCGATAATGCAATTAAATATTCGGATGAGGTATTGAACATCAGGATTGAAACAAGTACATACGATAATTTTTTGCAGTTAAAAATTTCTGATGCAGGAATTGGAATCGACAAAGAACATCAATCTAAAATATTCGATAAGTTTTATAGAATACCTACAGGTAACCTACATAATGTTAAAGGATTTGGATTAGGCTTGGCCTATGTTCAAAAAATTATAGAACTACATCACGCAAGTATAGAAATGCAAAGTAAAATAGGGCAGGGTACAACTTTTATTATTAAATTTAGAAATGAATAAAGCTGCTATTAATATTTTACTAGCCGAAGACGATTCGAATTTGGGTTTTTTATTAGAAGATTATTTAAGTTCAGAAGGCTTTGAAGTTAGCTTATGTAACAATGGAGAGATAGCCTTACAAACTTTTGTCACCAAGCAATTCGACTTGTGTTTATTAGATGTAATGATGCCTATAATGGATGGTTTTACCTTAGCAAAAGAAATAAGGATACTAAACCAAGAAATACCAATTGTTTTTATTACAGCAAAATCTTTAAAAGAAGATAAATTAAAAGGCTACGAAATTGGTGCCGACGATTATATTCTTAAACCATTTGATGAAGAGGAGCTGAAATGCAAAATTTTAGCCCTAACCAGAAGAACTAATTCTGCGAAATTGCCAATTAATTTAGTGGATGTTGAAATTGGCACCTATTTATTGAGTGTAAATTACCAATCGCTTATATTAAATGGGGTTCAGAAAAGATTAACCGAACGAGAGTTTGAAATACTCAATTATTTATATCAACATAAAAATAAAATCATAAAACGTGAAGAGATGCTGTTAGCGCTTTGGGGCGAAAACAATTATTTCTACGGCCGTAGTTTAGATGTATTTATTACTAAAATCAGAAAATATTTAAAAGATGACCCAAGTATAACTATCGAAAACGTTTTTGGAGTAGGGTTTGTGTTTCATTGCTCTAATTAACTTTTTCTTTTTTTCTTATTTATTTCTTTTTTCTCCAATTGGTTGAATTTTGAAATCCAAAAGCTAGTCAAAGCCTGATTTCTATATACTTGTTGCTACGGATTAAACAGACAAAATTCTAATTAATGAGTTGCACCTTTGGCTTTTTAAATTCAACCAATTGATGGTTACCAAGCTAAATAACTCTCCAATTTACAATCTTTCCCCCAATTCATAATTCACAATTCACAACTCACAATTTATATCCCTACTAAGCTTCTTTCCATCAATACTGTAAATTTAGAAATAAAATGCTGCGAAAAATAACTGTAAGGCAAATAATAAAATCCGTAGCATTCATTCAATAGAAAAGATAAAGTAAATAGCTTTTTTATTTATAAATTTATAGTATTGAAAAAAAATAATCAAATCTTTTAAAATTTAAAAGAATATAGAAATAGAATATTCGAAAATATCTTTAGCTTTGAACTAATCGTTGCAAACATTATAATCCTAGCACTATAATTCACAACTCACAACTCATAATTCACAATTCAAATTATGCTATTATTCGTAAAAAATATGGTTTGCCCTCGTTGTATCTCCGCAGTAGAGCTAACATTGAATAATATGGGTATTGAACCATTAAATGTAAGTCTTGGAGAGATAAAATTGTCTGCTGAATTAAGCGAAGCACAACAATTGGAATTTGCAGACAAGCTAACAGCGCTAGGCTTCGAATTACTCGATGATAGTAAGAAACAACTCATTGTAAGAATTAAATCCATAATAATCGATCATATTCATCAACTTGATAATGCAAAGTTTGTGTTTTCTGATGTATTAGCAGATCAATTAAATAAAGAATATTCAGCATTGAGCAAACTCTTTTCGAGTACAGAAGGTATCACCATTGAGCAATTCATCATTTTACAAAAAATAGAAAAGGCAAAAGAATTATTAGTTTATAATGAAATGACCTTAAGTGAAATAGCCAATAAATTGGGCTATAGTAGCGTGGCTCACTTATCCTCACAATTTAAGAAAAACATCGGTTTAACACCTTCCCAATTCAAACAACAAGGTATAAGCCTTCGTAAGCACCTTGATGAAATTTAGCAATACGATGTAAATCCTTTCCACAATAGTATAAACTTATAATACAGATCTTATCCACCTTTGTGTTGTTAATTCAACACTATGGAAACAGTTCAACAAAAATCGGTAAAAAAATCCTTCCCTGTATTAAACATGACATGTGCCTCATGTGCAAATAGTACAGAGGGTATTTTACAAATGCAAGAAGGAGTTCTATACGCAAGTGTAAACTATGCAAATAACATAGCTCAGGTAGAATATAATCCTTCAATTACCAATCCTCAATTATTAAAAGTTGCCTTGCAATCTATTGGCTATGATATGTTAATAGATGAGCAAGAAAATAGTACAGAAGCGCTAGAGGAGCTGAAAGAAAATCAGTACAAAAAATTAAAGAATAGTACCATTTGGGCATCAGTATTTACCATACCCTTAGTAATTATAGGAATGACACCTAGTTTAATGAACATGCCTATTGCTAATTATCTAATGTGGGTATTAGCGAGTCCTGTAGTAATTTGGTTTGGCAAACAATTTTTTGTGGGTGCATTTAAACAAGCAAAACATTTATCGGCAAACATGGATACTTTGGTGGCCTTAAGTACAGGAGTTGCTTATATTTTCAGTGTATTTAATACACTGTTTCCAGATTATTGGCATGAAAAAGGATTACATGCTCATGTATATTTTGAGGCAAGTGCTGTAGTAATCACTTTTATTTTATTAGGTAAATTATTAGAAGAAAAAGCAAAAGGAAACACTAGTAGTGCCCTCAAAAAATTAATTGGACTACAAGCAAAATCTGTTAATGTATTAGCAGATAATGGCGAATTGGTATTAACAGATATTGAGAAAGTAAAAGTAGGAGATGTAATGGTAGTGAAGCCCGGTGAAAAAATTGCATTGGATGGCACCTTACTTAAAGGTAATTCTTTTGTTGATGAAAGCATGATTTCTGGGGAACCAATTCCGGTAGAAAAAACTATAAACGATAAAGTATTTGCCGGTACCATCAATCAAAAAGGTAGTTTCCAATTTAGGGCAGAAAAGGTAGGTGCAGATACTTTGTTATCGCAAATTATACATATGGTGCAAGAGGCGCAAGGAAGTAAAGCTCCTGTACAAAAACTAGTCGATAAAATTGCTGGTATTTTTGTGCCAATAGTAATGGGAATAGCATTGTTAAGTTTAATTATATGGGTAGTATTTGGTGGCGAAAACGGATTTACACAAGGATTACTGGCAATGGTAACCGTATTAGTGATTGCATGTCCATGTGCATTAGGTTTGGCAACGCCCACAGCTATTATGGTAGGTGTAGGAAAAGCAGCTGAAAATGGAATATTAATTAAAGATGCGGAAAGCTTAGAATTAGCTAAAAAAGTAAATGCAATTGTGCTCGATAAAACAGGAACCATAACCGAAGGTAAACCTCAAGTAAGTGAACTGTTTTGGTTTGAAGAGAAAACAAATGAATTACAAAATATTTTATATAGCATAGAGAAATTATCGGAACATCCATTGGCAGATGCCATTGTAAAAGCATTAGAAGTTAATTCTGTATTAATACCTTCAATGAATGTTGATTCTATTACTGGAAAGGGAATTGTTGGCAAATATAAATCAATTAATTACTACGTTGGTAATTTAAAATTGATGAATGAATTGAAAATTATTTTAAGCGATAAAGTTATCAATTGGATTAACGATTCTAAAAATAATATTAATTCATTAGTACTTTTTAGTAATACAGAAAAAGTATTAGCTGCCATTACTATTAGCGATAAAATTAAACAAAGTTCTATAGCAGCCATTGAAAGCTTAAAAGCAGAAGGAATTGAAGTGTACATGCTTACAGGCGATAATGAACAAACTGCTAAACATGTTGCTTCACAGGTAGGAATTGATAATTATAATTCTAATGTATTGCCATCGGATAAATCTGATTATATAAAATTTTTGCAATCCCAAAATAAAATAGTGGCCATGGTAGGTGATGGTATAAATGATAGTGCAGCACTTGCACAAGCAGATGTGAGCATTGCTATGGGGAAGGGAAGCGACATAGCCATGGATGTAGCAAAAATGACCATCATCTCTAATGATTTAACAAAAATTGTACATGCCATAAAGCTTTCAAAAAATACAGTAAGTACCATAAAGCAAAATTTATTTTGGGCCTTTATTTATAATGTAATCGGTATTCCGATAGCTGCAGGTATTTTATATCCAGTAAATGGTTTTCTATTAGACCCAATGATTGCTGGTGCTGCCATGGCTTTAAGCAGTGTAAGTGTAGTAGGGAATAGTTTATTATTAAAATTAAAATCTTAACTAATTAATCATAAATAATTAAACATAATAAAATGACAACATTAAAATTTAAATCGAACATTAAATGTACTGGCTGCTTAGCAAAAGTTAGCCCTATTTTAAATGCTGAACCCATGTTAGAAAATTGGGAAGTAGATATTTATACACCCGAAAAAACACTAACCATTAATACCAAGGAAGTCGATACCGAAAAGGTAATAGAAGCTTTAGAAAAAGCAGTTGGAACAGTAGGGTTTAAAATTGAAGAAATTTAAAAGATATAATTATGAAAACACTTAATTTAACAATACTCATGGTATTATCGGTAGTGATAATATCTGGTAGAAACACACAAGCGCAAGCAACAAATTCACTTCCCAAATTTTTAGAAAATTATTTTTTATTGAAAGATGCATTAGTAGCCTCGGATGATAAAAAAGCACAAGTTGAAGCTACAAACATGTTTAATTTATCATCAAAAATTGATATGAATAACATGTCGGTTGAACAACATACTATTTGGATGAAGAATATGAAATCAGTTAATGAATCTTTGATGAGTATTTCAAAATCTAATAACATAGAAAAACAACGTAAAGCATTTATGCAACTTTCTGTAGTAATAACAGATTTAGCTAAGATTACGAGCAAAGGTGGGAACATTTATTTGCAACGTTGCCCAATGTATAATAATGGAAAAGGGGCTATATGGTTAAGCAAAGAGAGCACTATTAAAAATCCGTATTATGGCTCGCAAATGCTTAGCTGTGGTAAAACCATTGAAACAATAAAATAAATAGAAACCTATGAAAAACATCTTTTTAGTTTTATTTATCTCAATAGTTTTTTTTACAAATAGTACTATTGCACAAAAAACAATTAGGTATGATTTGTATGTGAGAGATACTCTTGTAAATTTTGCAAATAAAGAAGTAAAGGCATATGCTGTAAATGGTCAAATACCTATGCCTGAACTACATTTTACCGAAGGCGATACTGCAGAAATTTATGTGCATAACCAGTTAAACACAGAAACATCTTTACATTGGCATGGCTTAATTTTACCTAATGAACAAGACGGTGTTCCGTATTTAACTACTGCTCCTATAAAGGCACATACCACGCATTTGTATAAATTTCCGATAGTGCAAAATGGAACCTATTGGTATCACTCACACACTAAACTCCAAGAGCAAAGTGGAATGTACGGTGCATTTATTATACATAAAAGAGTAGCTATTGAAGAGCAAGAGTATACAATGATACTCAGCGACTGGACAAATATGAAACCTTTTGAAGTACATAGACGATTGCACAATGCAAACGATTGGTCGGCAATAAAAAAAGCAGATATTCAAAAAGGGGCTGTACAAAGTTATGCAGATGCCATTCAACAAAAAAGTTTTACCATAAAATTGCAGAATGAATGGAAACGCATGTTAGCCATGGATGTAAGTGATGTGTATTATGATAAATTTCTAATAAATGGAAAGCCAACTCAAGAGTTTAAAAACATAAAAGCTGGAGATAAACTAAGGTTAAGAATTATAAACGGTAGTGCATCTACTTACTTTTGGTTAAATTTTGCAGGAGGTAAATTTAAAGTAATAGCTACAGATGGTATAGACGTAGAACCTGTAGAGGTTGATCGTTTAATTATTGCAGTTTCCGAAATTTATGATGTAGAAATTACAGTACCAACAGATACCTCTTTGTTTGAATTTAGAGCTACTTCAGAAGATAGAATTGGTGCAGCTTCATTATGGATTGGTAATGGGATTAAAACATATGCTGAACCATTAAAACCATTAAAATATTTTTCGGGTATGAAAATGATGAACGATATGATGAAGCTTAATGGCGATTTAGATGACATGGATATGCAAATGAGTTTGCAGCAAATGGATATGAATATAGTAATGTATCCAGAAGGCTCAACAAAAAAAACTTTGAATTATGCCATGTTAAAATCACCTACCAAAACCAGCTTACCAACTGTAAATACAAAAGTTTTATATTTCGAACTTACCGGCAACATGAATAGGTATGTTTGGAGCATTAATAACAAAACAGTTTCCGAAACAGATAAAATTCTGATAAAAAAAGGGGAAAACGTACGCATTATACTTTATAATAATTCTATGATGCGTCACCCTATGCATTTGCATGGTCATTTTTTTAGAGTGCTTAACGGTAATGGCGATTATGCTCCATTAAAAAATGTAATGGATATTATGCCAATGGAAACCGATACTATCGAGTTTTATGCGAATGAAACGGGTGATTGGTTTTTTCATTGCCATATACTATACCATATGATGAGTGGTATGGGAAGAATTTTTTCATATGAAAATTCCCCACCAAATCCTCAATTACCAAATAAAGAAAAGGCATTAAAAAAATTATATAAGGATGATAAGGAATTTCATTTCATGATTGAAAATGATTTCGCTTCCAATGGATTAGATGGAGAAGCAATGCTTCAGAATACTCGTTGGAAATTCCAAACAGAATGGCGTTTAGGTTATAATGATATGCATGGATATGAAACTGAAGCTCATATTGGTAGATATATTGGTAAAATGCAATGGTTATTTCCATATGTTGGATTAGACGCTCGTTATAGAGCTAATGAAAACCTAAACCTCGATAAAAACATTTTTGGAAATACCAATACAAAAGATTTACGAAATGTGCTATGCCTAGGCCTGCAATATACTTTGCCAATGCTAATAAATGCTGATATCAGAATAGATCAAACTGGCGATGTTCGTATGCAAGTTATGCGAGAAGATATTTCTATTTCCAAAAGAATTAGACTTTCGGCCATGTATAATTCCGACCACGAATACATGGCTGGATTGAAATACATAGTAAATAAATCTTTCGCCATTAGCACCCATTATGATTCCGATATGGGCTATGGTATAGGGCTAAGTATTAATTATTAATTTTTCCAATTTGCAATCTTTCTCCCAATTCACAACTCATAATTCATAATTCATAATTCATCATTCATAATTCATCTGTATATTTGCCCGCATGACAGACCGACACGAAAAACCAAAAAGAGTACTCGATAATGCTGTGCGTATTACTGCCATTTTAGGCGGTATTGCTATTTTATTTGCTATTTGGTTCTCTATACAATTCGCTAAAAGCAAGACCAAAAAGGAGTTTGATAGTAGACAAACTTATTTTAATGAGATCCATCAACATTTTAATAAAGACTGGGCAAACAATGCATATTGGGACAGTGTGAAGATTGAAAAGGCTGTATACAAAGCAATGCAAAATGATAAAGTATACAGTTTTACATATACCACTCGTAAAGAAACCTTTAACGACCAATACAATGTTAAAACTATAAATACCGCACGTCCGGATTTGTATAAAGTACTAAACACTTCCATCGAAAAGTACAACAGCAATACAGATACAACTTATGTAGCACAAATGTCCACGCTTTGCATGAACCCTTTGGTATTGCACAAAATGACCAGCAACACTGCTCATGCATGGGGCATTACACATAAATCTTTTTTCAATAATAAAAGTGTAATTACCCTTAAGTACGATTCTTATTTAGATAAGCAAGGTATTGGCGATAAAGTGTTTCCGAAAGATGTACTTTTTGAAGATCAGTTGCCGATAGTATTGCGATCACTTCATTTCAACGATTCTACAAAGTTTAAGGTGGAAGTATTAGAGTCGCAATTAATAGATGGTATTGGAACATTTAAATTGTATAATACCAATGTAAGTGTAATTGCAGAAGAACTCGATAATACTAGTGTTTACAAGGTTTTAGTTAAGTTTGATGATGCTAAAAAGAATGTTTATTATTTCGATCAAAAATTCCCACATCAATTAATAAAATTCGAAAAAGATAACCTTGTTTTTGAAAGAGCTGCTTTGTAATGATGTATACCGACCAGTTAGGTAGAGAAATAACACTCAATGTTGGGAAGAAACACTTGCGAATTGTTTCCATTGTTCCTTCACAAACAGAATTTCTATTTGATATTGGATTGGCTGAAAATATTGTAGGCATTACAAAATTTTGCATTCACCCAGCAGAAGCTGTTAAGCATAAAAGCATTGTTGGTGGTACCAAAAACATAAACATTCAAAAAATTATCGACTTACAAGCTGATATCGTTATTGCCAATAAAGAGGAAAACGAACAAAGTCAGATTGAAGAATTAATGAAACACGTGTCTGTTTGGATAAGTGATATTTACACTCTGGAGGATGCTTACCAAATGATGCAAAGTTTGGGTAAACTATTTGATAAAAGCACCGAAGCAGAGGAGCTTGTGAAGATGATTCAAACCAACTTCTTAGCGTTTAACCCTACCAGAGAACCTAAAAAAGTAGCCTATTTTATTTGGCGAGGCCCGTACATGTTAGCAGGGGAGAACACTTTCATTAACCATTTATTAACCAAAATGGGTTTAATAAATATTTCGACAGACTTAGTAAATAAGAGTCGATATCCCGAAATCGACGAAGAAATGTTGAAAGTACTCCAACCTAATCTCATTTACCTCTCCTCGGAGCCATACCCCTTTAAAAGCAAACACATAGATGAATTAAAAGCCATTTGCCCCAATGCAATCATTCAATTGGTTGATGGAGAGATGTTTTCTTGGTACGGTTCTAGGCTCAAATACACAGCTGCCTATATGCAAGAATTGATAAGTAACTGATTGGTAGTAGTTTCTTTAAAATGATCGCTGTTAAACCCATTCAATAATCAATCGAAAATATATTTCCATTTTTCTTTAAATAATTTTACCTTTGCAATCCAATTCGATGGAAGGAGTTAACTCTTTCTGTTGTGGGTACGCGGAAGTGGCGTAATTGGTAGCCGCACCAGACTTAGGATCTGGCGCTTCACGGCGTGGGGGTTCGAGTCCCTTCTTCCGCACAAAATAAAAGCCTTGCACACACAAGGCTTTATTTTTTTTAAACTGAAAAATAGGTTAACATGAATATCACAAAAGAAAACATCGATCAACTAAACGCAGTAGTTAAAATTAAATTAGCTCCTTCAGATTATTTAGATCAAGTAGAAAAAGCAATTAAAGATCAAAGCAAAAAAGTACGTATGCCAGGTTTCCGTCCAGGTATGGTGCCAGCTTCTCACATCAAAAAATTATATGGTAAGAGTATTTTAGTTGATGAAATTAACCGTTTACTATCGGATTCATTAAACAAATACATCACCGAACAAGAATTAAACGTATTAGGTCAGCCTCTTCCAAAAACAGACGATGCTTACGAGCCGAAATGGGATTTTACAGATGAGTTCGAGTTTTCATTCGAAATGGGACTTGCACCTGAGATCAAAGAATCGTTCAGCGCGAAAGATAAATTAGTGTATTACAAAGTTCGCATCGACGATGAAACGTTGAACAGCCGTTTAAAAAACATCCGCAGAAGTTATGGTAAAATGACTAATCCTGAAGCGGTAGAATTAAACGACGATGTTATTTACGGTGAACTAGTTCAATTATCTCCAGATGGTTCGATATTCGAAGGTGGTATTTCTCACACAGCTTCTGTACGTTTAGATTTAGTTGTTGACGAAAAAATTAAGAAATCATTAATCGGTTTGAAAAAAGATTCGACAATCGATTTAGATTTACAAAAAGCATATAAAAATGATGCACACAGAATTGCTCATTTATTAAACATCGACGAAGAAATTGCAAAAGATTTAAAATCTAACTTCAAATTAACTGTTAAAAATGTTAACAGAATTGAAGAAGCAGACATGAACCAAGAATTTTTCGATAAGATTTATGGCGAAGGTGGGGTTACTACCGAAGCAGAATTTATTGAAAAAATGAAAGCAGAATTAATTGGTATAATGCAAGACAATGCCGATCGTAAACTTCAACAAGATATTTATGAGTACGGTGTGGCTAAATTTAACATGGATTTGCCAAACGATTTCTTAAAGAGATGGTTAAAAGCAACCAACGAAAATAATTTAGACGATGCACAAATTGCAGAGCAGTATGATGATTTTGCAAAGAACCTTAAATGGACGTTAATTGCCAACAAAATTATTTCAGAGAACAAAATGGAAATTGCTCCAGAAGAAGTGGTGGAATTAGCTAAGAAAAGAATTGATGCTCAATTCAAAATGTACAGCCCACAACCATTAACAGAAGAGCAATTGAGTTCGTATGCAATGAACTTTTTACAAAACCGCGAACAAGCAAACCGTTTGTACGAAGAAGTTAGAAGCCAAAAAGTATTCGATTTGTTAAAAACCATTGTTACTTTGGATGAGAAGGAGATTGACTATAACAAGTTCCTTGAACTGAAGTAAATTTGCAAATTCGCCAATGTGCAAATGTGCAAATGCGTAAATGTGCAAATGGTCGGATATTAGTTAATAAAGCGCTCTCGGGCGCTTTATTTATTTGATTAGACCTAACTTACGGGAATAACTTCATTCTAGCACTCAATTCTATTCGCATTTGCACATTTGCACATTTTCGTATTTGCACATTTACGCATTTGTGAATTTAAAAACTTTCCCTAAATTGGTTCGTTATAAGAAGATAATTTTAAGATATGAAAATAGATAAAAAAGAATTTCGCAATTACGCAGTTAAGCATCACAGAATCAATAGTATTCAGGTAGATAATTTCATTTCTCGTGTAGAAAATAGAATGGTTCCGGGTAACGTTACCCCTTATATTATAGAAGAAAGACAGTTAAATGTTGCTCAAATGGACGTTTTCTCACGTTTAATGATGGATCGTATCATTTTTATGGGTGATGCCATTTACGACAGTGTAGCGAACATTATCCAAGCACAATTGCTATTTTTGCAATCAACAGATTCAAAGAAAGACATCCAAATATACATTAACTCACCAGGAGGTTCTGTATATGCAGGTTTAGGTATTTATGATACCATGCAATTTATTTCTCCAGATGTAGCAACTATTTGTACTGGTATGGCAGCAAGTATGGCAGCTGTATTATTGTGTGCAGGTACAGAAGGCAAACGTGCAGCCTTAACTCATTCGAGAGTAATGATACACCAACCATTGGGTGGGGCAGAAGGACAAGCTTCAGATATTGAAATTACTGCTCGTGAAATTGGTAAATTGAAAAAAGAATTATACGAAATCATTGCTAAACACTCAGGCCAATCGTACGAAAAAGTATGGGAAAGTTCTGATCGTGATTATTGGATGATTGCACACGAGGCTAAAGAGTTCGGAATGATAGATGAGATTTTAGTAGGCTCGCCAAAAACAGAAAAATAAAAATGGCAAAACAAAACCGCGATATCCATTGCTCTTTTTGCGGAGCAGGTAAGCAAGATACACTCGTGCTTATTGCTGGAATAGATGCGCATATTTGCGATAAATGCATTCAACAGGCTAATAATATATTAACCGAAGAATCGTCGCAGCAAAACGCAAAAATTCTGAGCAGCTCTTTAAATGTTGCAAAACCAAAGGATATCAAAACGCATCTAGACCAATATGTAATTGGTCAGGACGATGCAAAAAAAATATTATCTGTAGCGGTGTATAACCATTACAAACGTTTAGCGCAACAAAAAGGGGATGATGAAGTAGAGATAGAAAAATCGAATATTGTGTTGGTAGGAGAAACGGGTACGGGTAAAACGCTATTAGCAAAAACAATTGCTAAAGTATTACATGTTCCTTTTTGTATAGTTGATGCTACGGTATTAACAGAAGCAGGTTATGTTGGAGAAGATGTAGAAAGTATTTTAACACGCTTACTGCAAGCAGCAGATTACGATGTAGCTTCTGCAGAGCGTGGCATTGTTTATATAGATGAGATTGATAAAATTGCTCGCAAGAGCGATAATCCATCTATCACCCGCGACGTTTCTGGTGAAGGGGTACAACAAGCATTATTGAAAATTTTAGAAGGCACCATTGTTAATGTTCCACCGCAAGGCGGACGTAAACATCCGGAGCAAAAAATGATTGCCATTAATACACAAAACATTTTGTTTATATGTGGTGGTGCTTTTGATGGCATCGATAAAAAAATTGCTCGTAGGTTGCAAACTCAATCTATCGGATATCAAATGGATCGTAAACACGAAAAAATTGATCAAGATAATTTATTGAAATACGTTAGCCCGCAAGATTTAAAAAGCTTCGGATTAATACCCGAATTAATTGGTCGTTTGCCAGTGCTTACACATTTAAATCCATTAGATAGAGAAACGCTTATCAGCATTTTAACGGAACCTAAAAATTCCATCATAAAACAATACCAAAAATTATTTGAGTATGAAGATATTCAACTAAGTGTAGAGAAAGAGGTATTGGAATTTATGGTAGATCGTGCAATGGAATATAAATTAGGTGCACGTGGTTTAAGATCTATAATGGAAGCCATTATGATTGATGCCATGTTCGAACTTCCATCTAACGATAAAATTAAAAAGTTGAACGTATCATTGGAGTACGCTCAAGAAAAATTCAATAAATCTGAAATTAGAAAATTAAAAGTCGCGTAGTTCGTATGCTCGTGTGCTCATGTGTTCGTATGCTCATAACTCATTTCTGAGCATAATAACTTATGAGCAAATGAGCATACGAGCAAACTAGCACATGAATCCATGAAAACAAAAGAAGAAATAGTAGAAAACTGGTTGCCACGATATACAGGTAGAGAGTTAAAAGATTTTACAGAATATATTTTATTAACCAATTTCTCGAACTATTTAACCTTGTTCGCTGAGAAATACGATGCAGAAATTATTGGGAAAGATAAACCCATGCAATCTGTTTCGGCAAATGGAATCACCTTATTAAATTTCGGTATGGGCAGCGCTATGGCTGCAACCGTTATGGATTTATTAAGTGCTATAAATCCAAAAGCAGTATTGTTTTTAGGTAAATGTGGTGGCTTAAAAAAGAAGAATGAAATTGGCGATTTAATTTTACCAATTGCAGCCATTAGAGGCGAAGGAACCTCTAACGATTACTTCCCAGCTGAGGTGCCGGCATTGCCTTCTTTTGCTTTACAAAAAGCTATATCAACCACTATTAGAGATAATAACGAAGATTACTGGACAGGTACTGTGTACACTACCAACAGAAGAATTTGGGAACACGACGAAGAATTTAAAGAATACCTTCAAAAAATACGTGCCATGGCCATTGACATGGAAACGGCAACCATCTTTGTAACTGGTTTTAAGAACGAAATACCTACCGGAGCACTATTACTTGTATCCGACCAACCAATGATCCCAGAAGGCGTTAAAACAGCCGATAGCGATAAGAAAGTTAGTTCAATGTTTGTTTCTAAACACTTGGATATCGGAATAAAGTCTTTGGAGCAGTTAATCAACAACGGACTTACGGTGAAGCATCTTAAGTTTTAGTTTGCTAATGTGTTTTGTTTCACGCAATGAAGCAGAGGAGCAAAGGTGCAAAGAGATTGGAGCAGGGAGCAAAGAGCGCAAAATTATCAAGCTAGAAATACAGTCGCAACAGTTTTCTTGCCTCCAAAATATTTATACTGCATGTACTAATATTTGTAATTGGTAAGTTTTGCGTATTTAATTTTAGATGTATTAATGCAATTTGTCAGGTAAACTTATTACAATAGCTTAATTTATTATCTATTTAAATAAAAATGATTCGATTTTGAAGTATTAATAACTAACTCTTAAATAAATAATTTCTTATTGTTTTTTTTAGTCTAATTAGTAATTTCAAATAATCAAAAATAAAATTATATTTTGCTTGATAATTACATACTAAACAAACAAATTTTTGTTTAATTACTTCAGCTGTGAACCCTTTGCCATATAGAAATTTTGTATAATCTTCTATTTTAAATTTATTTGAACCACATTTAGGACATAGGGTATTTTTATTTTCTAATTTAAAGAAATGTTTTTTTATAGTTTCAGTGATTAGAATTTTATCAATATTCCGATGTTGTAGTTCTTTGTCGATAATTTCTTGAGTAGTAGGCATGAATTCATCGTACCTATATTGGTAAAAATACATAAGTTCAATATCAGATAATTGGTTTAAGAATGATTTGATATACATAAATTTCCTTTTTGTATTTATTTAAAAATAAGCTTTTTTATTAGCTAAATATATTTTTTGTTTAAAAATTACATTTTTACTTTTTTTTGAATTAATTAGTTTTGTATTAAGTTTCTAAATTCATTATTCATAATTTACACCTCCAATCTTATATCTTTTCTTTATTTTCAAAATATATCTTCTTATATTAAATTAAGCATCGTTTTTATGAAACCATCGATTATAATAGCAACTGTGATATCTCTTGTATTGAACGTTGGGTATACTTTCAGTCAGGTTATCGAAAGCAATTGCTGTTGTGATAAAATAGCTGCAGAAAAAATTATTAGAAATGAAAAAATAAATAAATTTAATTTCAAAAAGTTTAATTCTCTTTCTGGTACCGAAAATAAATTACTCTGGTATACAGAAATCGAAAGTCCTTTCAAAACAAAATATACACCTTTATGGAACGACTATTCATCCAATAATTACCGTGCTTCTCAGCTCGACTTTATCAATAATTACCAAGAAAAAAAAGATGTTTTGTTAGCTTTTCAATTTGGGCCCAACGCCGACTTGTGGGCTTATCAAACGTTTGTATTCAGAAAAGTTAATGACTGTTTTTTAGCAACTAGAACATATTTTAGGCATGCAAGATTTACTTATAAAAGTTATGCAATTCTCAATAAAGCTCAAGTAGATAGTTTATATAATTTACTCGTTGAGCAAAAAGTCCAAACATTAGTAAACATTGAACCTTCAGCTTATTCTGGTTATTTTATTGATAATATAAAGAATAGAAGTTTTTATATAAATTTTGAAAATGCACAGTATTTATATCCATCAGAACATGACTCTAACAGTTTGAAAGTAATATTTCGCCCCGAAGTAGCCAAATTGAATGATTTTGTATACAATAATATTAAATGGATAAAGACCTATCCCTTATTACAGAAATAGGTCTTTATCTTATTTTTTCCCCTAACTCAGCCCTCAATTTCACTACACTTCATTCGGGGCAGGTAATTCACAACTCACAATTCACAACTCACAATTATTTTATAATGTCTATCGTTCCACTTTGCGATCTCACTTTCGATTCTAAAGTATAAAAATACGTTCCAGAACCTAAGCCATCTGCTTTCCACTCAAAGTTTGGATCTGCCGATTCGAATACTATTTTACCCCATCTGTTAAAGATGGTAAACTTAAAGCCAGGGTCGCAATACACTAAGTATTGTTTATCTATTCTATACGTATCGTTTTTATTATCGCCGTTTGGTGTAAACACATTTGGCAGCGGATTCGTTAAATCTGTATTCGGTATAATTTTAAATTTAATGGTAAAGGTTTCCTCCGGTGTTTTACACGGTGGGTTAGAAGTAGTAAAGAATACATTGTA
>CALRUR010000020.1:0-43956 GCA_943371425.1 Sphingobacterium thalpophilum | reverse complement strand
TTGTTTTACAAGAAGTAAAGAAATGTTAGAAAGTTGTTTGCGATTATATTTTTTGAAGTATCAATAATTGAAATGATTTTGTTATTTTAGGAATAGAATTTTTAGCACTTGAAAGCAGAAACTGTACATATTGCAATATCTAAACGTGGAATTTTAAGAACTCGCACGATGCGCTACCGTTTCGGCTATAATTGTAAAGAGAACGATAACAAGGTGAAGGGAACAATATAGACTTTGGGGCTGGGATTTATGATCTTAGGTTAGGAAGTTTCTTAAGTGTATATCCTACTATATTATATATTGTTGTTATAAAATAACTATTTATGAAGCTTTTTGCCAAATACAATATAAAATAATAGTGTCAAGAAAATTTCCTAAATTATTTGAAAAATACGTAGTTCTACGTATTGATAGATTGAATATTGAAGCTTAAATTAGCTTTATCAATTTTTACACTCTCTATTAATTTTTACACTCTCTATTAACATTTCGCATGCTAGTTTTTCTTATCCGAAAGATATAGAAATGCTGCATGGTATTTATTCCTCTAAAACAATTGATAGTTTAAACAAAATGTTCATTTAATATAAATTCATTATTCAAATAAATATATCAAATAAAAAATCAAACACTATGAAAAAACAACTTCAACAAATTTACATGCCTTTTATGTTTATGCTAACCATGTGTTTACTGGGCAGTGCTAGTTATGCTCAATTATTTGAATTTCGACTAAATGAAGTCGGAATAAATAGTAAAGAGAAAGATTTAAGTATTATGAAAGCTATTGAATCTGATTCAGAATTTATAGTAGGTTCCACCATATATTATTCTAATACTGAAATAATGCGTTTAAAAAGAATTACAGATGGAGGCGCTATAGTATGGTCTAAGGATTACCCTGGGTTACGAAATTCCAATTCTCGATTTTTCAGTTTTGTAGAAATTCTAAACGGAGATAATTTTGAGATTGTAGTTTCTGGCTATTCAAAAGATAGCTTAGATACAACAGCAAACCGAAATATAAAAAGATTAACATTATGGTGGATAGATGCAGGTAATGGGTCAATTATAAAATCGCACATGTTTCAAAATTTTAGCGAAAATAATGTGTATGGCTTAAATATTGAAGTTTCACCGTATAACCAAGATTTATACATCACTGGATTAATGTCGCCCGATTATATAGTAGATAGTACCAGTAGTAAAGAGAGTTTTGCAATGAGAATTAACTATAATGCAGATTTAATTTGGGCTAAAAAATTCAATAGCGGTGTTCATCCTGATTCAAGTGTTTGTGCTACAGATTTCGATGCATTAAATCATATTGCATTTGGTAATCCTGATGAATTGTATTTAATAGGCAATTCAAATTATGACCTAGTAGATTCAATTTTTCACTGTAATAAACTTAAGGCTCAATTATTGAAATTAAATGTTAATGATGGTAGTTTAATTTGGGAGAATAAACATTCATTAGGTGGAAATGCGGAATGGAATGTTGGGTTAAGAGGAATTAATAGAGCAGAAGGTCTTGTAGTTATAGAAAATAATAGTAAAGATAGAAACTTCAGTTTAGTTGAATTTGATAATGGAGGTGGTATTACCAACGCATTTAATTATGATATTATAATTAATAACAAAATTGAGAATGCTTATGCCTATAATATAAAAGAAGACGAATCATTTTATTATGTAACTGGTTTAATAGATAATAAACTCGATTCGAATTTTACTGATACAGGTTCCTTGTTTATTTATAAAATAGACAAAGCAACATTTATAGCAGATACTGTAACAATATTCCCATTAAATGCAGATTGGTACCTAGCTAATAATATCGGCGATTACTTTAGAGATTATTTAAAACTTTTCCCATTAGCTTATTATCCAGAAAATTCTGATTTATATGGTGATTATATTTATGCAGTGGCAGCTGGTAGAGATAATTTTAATTATGAACGAGTAATTATAAAAGACAACGATTTACTAGATCGTATTTGTACAAATGTTCATCCTGATAGTTATAGTTATTTAGTAAATTATGATTCTTATGATGAAATGATATTTGATGATAATAGTCCAGACAAACTTGAAGGTCCTGAAAAAGTTTTTAGTAATAACTTTAATAGACAATTGTGTTTTACTGTTGATTCAGTTGAAAGAAATTTAAGTGTACCATTCGAAGGAGGATTTAAAGGATATAAAATTTATCCTAATCCTAACTATGGAAACTTCTTTATTCAGGGTGATGAGATAATTAAGATAGAGGTTTATGATACTAAAGGTCAATTAATATATGGTACAAACAAACTAGATGATCAAATTCTAAACATTCATACTTTTGACTGGGCAAATGGTGTTTATCTTATAAAACTATACGAGAAGTATAAAGTTTCACAAGAAAAAGTGATTGTAATAAACGCTAATAAGTAAACGCTATCATTTTTAATAATGCAATACATAAAATATAACTAGTTTAATTATATTTTATGTATTGCATTTTTTATCTACTTTTCATACACCTCCATTACAGGTAAAGCCTTCCCGCTAAAATCCCAAAATGCCTGGTTCTCATAAGAAGAACCGTTGTTGGCGGTATTGCCTTTAAAGGATACCCACTCTGCTCCCCAATAACAAAAGCCAATGCCTTTGTTTGTGTTTTCTGCAATCTCTTTAATTTTTTGTAAATAATATTTCTGCCCGAGTTCTGTAGCTAAATAATTAGGGAGTATTTCTTCTTGCGAACCTACAACATTGTTGGTCCAATCGTTCCAAGAAAATGTAAAGGGGTACGATGTTTCTGCAATTAGTACCTGTTTATTATAAATACTGCTTAATAAGTTTAAATTAGTTTGAAGACTGTCTAGATTTTTACCGTGCCATTTTGGGTAATAAGAAATGGCGATTATATCGAAATCTAAATTTTTAAAATTATTGAAAAAATACACAGCATTTTCATGCCCTGCATAATGAAGCATTATTTTTGTACTGCTCGAATTTTCGCGAACTGCTCTTATGCCTTCAGATAAAAATGCTTTTAATTGATTGAGATAATTATAACTACCCTCCGGCCATAATATGCCATTATTTATTTCGTTCCCAATTTGAATGTAATCTGGTTGTATTTGTGTAACAATATATTTAGTGTACTCATACACACTATCTTTTAACTGTTCGAAATTTATACCTAACCATCTGCTGGGTTTTTGTTGATTGCCCGGATCGGCCCAGATGTCTGAATAATGTACCGTAAGCCATACTCTTGCTTTGGTACTTTTTATTTCTTCTGCCAAGGCTTTTACTTCGTTAAAGCTCGAATGTTTATTGTTGGGGTTTACCCAAATGCGAATTCTAAACACATTTACACCAGCTTTCCGTAAGGTGTACAGCATGTCTTCATTTTCTGATTTTGCATTTTTTGCTACAAAATTATTTTCTCTAATCTCTGGTATAAAGGATACATCAACTCCTCGCAAAAAGGAAAAATCATCTTGTTGTAAGGGTGTAATTTTATTTTCTTCTTTTTCCTTTTTGCAAGCTATTAAAATGAAAAAAGAAAGTAGAAAAAACAGAAAATAGGATTTTAGATTCATGTTAGAATGTGATTTTTCACATCATTAGTTTATTCAGTATACACCAACTGCATTAACACTTGCCCGGTAACTTTTAAACTTTTTTTGTCGATGTTTGTTAGTCTGTCTTCCTGTGTATGCCAATGCTTCCAAAATCCCGACATGCTCGATGCGTCTCTGTGTATTAAATCTACCATTGGTATGTTTGCGATGCTATTAACATAATAATGATCGTCGATTATGGCAGGTGTTTGCTCATAACTAAAATTAGAGGAGTAACCAGCTTGCGCTGCTTTTTGCCATACATACTCTAATACTTGTGGTGCAAAGGTTCTCGACACTTCTTCTTGTGTAAACAATACATTCTCCCCACCTACCATATCTAGCAACACTCCATACATAGGGCGGTAATTTGCAACATGTAAATTCTTAGCCCAATATTGAGAACCTAAACAATACGAATCGCGCATCTCTGGGAACTTACTGTCTTCTGGTTGCCCATAATCTTCTAAATCAAAAAGAATAATGTCCACTCCTAACTCAGGATTTTTTAAATTCATTTGCCTGGCAAGCTCAAGCAAAACTCCCACTCCGCTAGCTCCATCATTAGCCCCGTCAATCGCTTTGTTTTTATCTTTGGCATCTTGGTCGGCAAATGGGCGAGTATCCCAGTGCGCGGCAAGTAAAATGCGTTTAGTAGCTTTTGGCTGGAAGCTTGCAATAATATTTTTTAAATCGAAACTTTTACCATCAAAAGTTTTTACTTTTCCATTTTGAACAATCACATTAGCCCCAAAACTTTTTAGTGTATTCTCTAAAAATTTTGCAGTGTTTGCATGCTCTTTGGTTCCCGGTACTCGCGGACCAAATTCAACTTGCTTTTTCACAAACATAAAAGCACTGTCCTCATTAAAACTCGGCACCACTATTTTCTTTACTTCTTCTTTTTTAGTATTAGCTTGGTTATTCCCATCATTACCACAAGCAATCACAAAAAAAGCCAACGCTACTAAAAATATATATTTTAAATACCTCATAACCTTCCAAATTAATATTCCTTTGCTTTATGAGCATACTAACTCACGAGCATACTAGCACACGAACTACTCCTGGTACCCCCACTCAGACCCCACCTTCGAATCCTTAATTATCAAATTCATCGCTTTAAATTTCGCACGTATTAAATCTACCATCGCAAAATTCTTTTCGGCTCTGGCCTCTCTATACGTTTCCATCCAAGCTTCTACCATCGGAATAAAAAGCTCATCGTTATTTATGTTTACATCCGAAATGCCTAATACCTCTTCATTGAAATTGATAAAAGTTGAGTTAAGTAATTGGAAGGTTTCTTCTTTTAATTCTGAAATGGAAATTATTCCAGCTTTAATAGAGTTTATGCTTTTCAATAAATTATATAACTCCGCAATACTTTTAGCGGAGTTAAAATCGTTGCTCATTCCTTCTGTTACGGCTGCACAAGCTTTCTGTATTTCTGCATTTAATTCTTCGTCAATTTTGGTTCCACCTTCTGTAGTCCAAGCTAAACTTTTAGCAGTACGAATTCCATTTATCATTTTCATCAATCCTTTTTCTGCTGCCTCTAATGCTTCATTAGAAAAATCTAAGGTGCTTCTGTAATGAGCTTGCAACATAAAAAAGCGAATGGTTAAAGGTGAATACGCTTTTTTTAATAAGGGATGATCGCCAGAGAAAAACTGTGATAAGTTGATGGCATTGCCAAGCGACTTACCCATTTTTTGACCGTTAATGGTAATCATGTTATTATGCAACCAATACTTAGCAGGGTGTACATGGTTACTGGCTTTGCTCTGCGCAATTTCACACTCATGGTGTGGAAATAATAAATCCATTCCACCGCCGTGTATATCAAATTGTTCTCCTAAATATTTTGCACTCATTGCAGAACATTCTATATGCCAACCCGGGAAACCCTGACTCCATGGTGAGTTCCAACGCATGATGTGTTCTGGCGATGCTTTTTTCCAAAGTGCAAAGTCAAATGAATTTTTCTTTTCTTCTTTGCCTTCTAAAGTTCTACGTTCTTCACCTGCATGTGCCATAAGATCTGCTAACACTCTACCAGATAATTCTCCGTAAGGTTCTTTCTCATTATATTTCAACACATCAAAATATACAGATCCGTTAGATTCGTATGCTAAACCAGCATCCACAATCTTTTGTATCATTTCAATTTGTTCGATGATGTGGCCACTTGCACGTGGTTCAATGCTTGGACGTTTTACAAAAAGTTTATCCATCATTACATGGTAAGAGTTGGTGTACTCTTGAGCCACTTCCATGGGTTCTAATTGTTCTATGCGTGCACGCTTTGCTATTTTATCATCGCCTTCATCTCCATCATTTTCTAAATGCCCTACGTCTGTAATATTTCGTACATAGCGAACTTTGTAACCGCAATATTTAAGGTACCTAAAAACTAAATCGAAAGTAATTGCAGAGCGAGCATGACCCAAATGGGGCTCGCCGTATACCGTTGGTCCGCACACATACATTCCTACGAAAGGACTGTTAATGGGTTCAAAAGGTACTTTTTCTCTACTTAAAGAATCGTGGATACTTATATTATGGTTCATAAACAAACATACTAATTATTGCGAAAAGTTGGCGAATGCACTACTTGCTTAATTTGAATTCCGCCTTTACAGGGTAGTGGTCGGAATATTTTTTCTTGATGATTTTGTAGCTACAGACTTCAAAATCTTTACTACACAGCAAGTAATCTATTTGGAAATTAGGGAAAGCACCGTTATACGTTACCCCAATACCATTGCCTTGCTCGCGGAATGAACTCTTTAATCCGTTAGAAATAACATTGTATGCGTATGATGCTGGTGTATCGTTAAAATCTCCCGAAACAATAACAGGATAAGGGCTATCGTCAATTAATTCACGCACTTCTTCAGCCTGATCTCCCCTCAACAAAAATGCTTTTTTTAATCGCGCACCAATTCTTTTATTCGATTGCATATCTGTTTCTACATTTTTTAATTGGTTTAAGTACTCGTAATCTACGGGTTCAAAACTAATAGATTGTAAATGTATATTGATGATGCGTATCGTATCTCCTTTAAAAACAATATCAGCATAGGTACACATATTAGCATGTTGACGATCATAAAATTTCAATAATTCGAAATTTATAATTTTATATTTTGAAAAAATCGCCATCGACATAAATTCGGTGTTATTGGTTTCAAAAACTTCTTGTTCAAAGTATTTATAACCGCCTAATTTCATTAATGAATCTTTGATGTTATACACACCTTTTTTTCTAAAATAGAATTCTTGAAAGCACATGATGTCCGCTTTTTCTGAAAGCAACATATCGAGCATTTCATGTCGAGATTTTTTATCGTATTTATTAGTTTTGATGGGCTTAAACAAATGAGCATTGTAGCTAATTACGGAGATCGAATTTTCTTTATCTGCAATTGCAGTATTTCCAAACTGAACATAATCGAGTATGGTGTTGTACCCTATGCCAATGCTTATTAAAGGAACCAACGCAAACCACCTGCGTCTGAAAACCCAATAAATAAAAAACAAAAAGTTAATAACTACTAAAAACGGATACGCTAATCCGAAAAAAGCGATGGGCCAATAGAAACTTGGTTTAATCCATGCAGCTAAATAGCCAACTAATAAAGCAGCAATAGCAATTGAGTTCATGAAGAACATGAACCAAAAGAAAATAGATTTTTTCTTGTTTGCTTTCATCTTATTGTTTACCTGCTTTAAATAATATTTCTTTTTCTTTTGCCGATAAATTTTCGTAGCCCGACTGAGAAATTTTATCTAACACTCTATCTATTTCTGCTTGTGTAACTTCTTGTTTTTTATTAGTATTTGTAGATGGATTTTTATAAGCCACTTTCATCTTTTTGGGTTGAAACATACCCGAAACACCCTCTATTATTTTTACTGGGAATTTAGTCCAATCGTTTCCATTTTGTAATTGTTTTATAAAAAGGAATCCGAAAAGTGCACCACCTATATGCGCCAAATGCCCGCCAGCGTTAGCACTCGAGATGCCCACTAAATCTATCAATAAATAAAAAAACGCAATGTATTTTAAACGGATAGGGCCGAATATTGCCAATACAATTGTGAAATTTGGCAATAAAGTAGCTGTTGCAAATACTATTCCCATAACCGCTGCAGAGGCACCTAATGCTTTAGAAGTTTCTACAGTACTACTAAAATAAGGAAATACATTATAGCACAACACGTAAAATAATCCACCAAAAATTCCAGATAAAAAATAAGTGTATATAAATTTCTGTTTACCTAAATATTCTTGATAAATATTTCCGAACCAATACAATACTAACATGTTGAACAGAATGTGAAATATACCACTGTGCAAAAACATGTAAGTAATAATAGACCAAGGAGTGTATATCAGTGTTTTTAAATTGGAGGGCAGCATTAAAAACTCCCGGATGATATACTCCACTGGGTTTGGTAATTGTAGCAATAAGCAAAAAACATTCACCAATAAAGCAAATACAAAAACGATTACGTTGATGAGAATTAACCTCATCATCAGATCTTTTTTAAAGAACATTAATTTTAAATCGTTTAGTATACTGCTCATATTACCTCCAAGTTTCTTTACTTCTCCAATATTTTATCAATATAAATCCAAACAACATACCACCTAAATGCGCAAAGTGTGCAACATTATCGCCCGGATTATTTTGGATGCCACTGTATAGTTCGAACAAGCCATATATCATCACAAAATATTTTGCTTTCATGGGTAAAAAGAAAAATATATAAATCATTGCATTAGGCAATATCATTCCGAAGGCTAATAACACACCAAATACTGCACCCGAGGCGCCAACTGTTGGGATGTTTTCTTTAACAGTTATTAATTCATTAACAATGGCAATTGCATTTTCTTTAAATGGAACAGAATTTGGATTGCTGGTCCAGATGTTCATTAATTCTGAAAAACTTGGGCGATATACATTGGGTACGTCGTTTAACACAAAACTCTCAAACCCAGCAGGAGTAGGGTTTGCAAAGAATGTATTTGCTGCATTTTGCAGTTGCGAAATTTCAATATAATTTACAAAAGTGTGTAAAAGCGCAGCACCTAAACCCGTTATGAAATAATAAATTAAGAATTTTTTCGGTCCGTAATAATTTTCTATAACTGCACCAAACATCCACAAGGCAAACATGTTCGAAAACAAATGCATAAAATTGCCGTGCATAAATAAATGCGTAATCAGCTGGTAGGGTTTAAAATATTCTGAGCTTGGGTAATACAAAGCTAGGTAATCTTTTAAATCGATTTGCATACTGTTTTGAAACACAATAGTTGCAACAAAAAACAACCCATTTATTATCAATAGATTTTTTACAACTAATGGTAAAACCGAAAATCCTTGTGGTCTGTAATTATTCATAAAACTTAATTAACCAAAATAACTTGCAAGCTCTTCTATGCTGATGCGCACAAAAGTTGCCTTTCCGTTTATTCCAGTATTTGGTAATTCGCAAGCAAACAATTCATCTATGAGATGATTCATTTCTTCTTGACTTAAATTTTTGCCTGCCTTAATAGCAGATTGTTTAGCTAAAGAACGTGCAAGTTGTTCTTTTTGTTCAAACTTTTGTATACCCGATTGTTGTTTATAAGATTCGAGCAAACCCATTAGTATTTGTTCTTCGTTGCTTGCATTAATTTCTGCAGGCACACCGTGTATTACGAAGGCATTTTTACCAAACTCTTGTATGTCGAATCCTACTTGTTGCAAATCTGGCAAGAGCATTTTTGTTAGCTCAAAATCTGAAGCATTCATATGAACGCTTTGTGGGAATAAAGATTGTTGGCTTGTGCCTGCTGTGTTATGTAACGATTCATAAAAGCGTTCGAACAAAATGCGTTCATGCGCAGCCTGCTGATCGATCATTAAAATTCCATTTTTTATGGGGCTAACAATAAATCGTTGGTGTAACTGGAAGGTATTGCGCTCGCTTAAGTCTGTTTGTTTAGCATTAGGCTCTTGGTGCATAACGCGTTGCTCCGCTTCTTCTGCGGGTTTTACAATTTCATATAAGGCTTCCCAGCCTGCATTGCTGCGAGGCATTTGTGTTTGCCCAGGGATGTAACCAGATTGATGTCTTTTTTCAAATGGATTAAAGGCAGGGTTTACCGCAATGGTAGGAATCCTAATTTCGTCGGTGCTCGGGTTAAAAGGCTTTAAATTACTGAAACTAGATTCTGTATTAAAATCGATGCTCGGGCTTACGCTGTATTTTCCGAGGGAGCGTTTTACGGCTGCACGTAAAATGGCGTATACCAATTTTTCGTCTTCAAATTTAATTTCTGTTTTCGTCGGGTGTACGTTTACATCAATATGTTTTGGGTCTATATCAATAAATAACACATAAAACGGAAAACTATCTGCGCTCAAGAGTTCTTCGAAAGCATTATTGATGGCGTGGTTTAAATACGGATCTTTTATAAACCGCTTGTTCACAAAAAAATACTGCTCACCTCTGGTTTTTTTAGCAAACTGAGGTTTGCCAATGTACCCTTCGATGGTTATAATATCAGTACTTTCTTCAACCGGAACAAGGCGTTCATTGTATTGATTCCCAAAAATAGCGGTGATGCGTTGTTTGTGGTTACCAATGGGTAAATGAAACATTTCTTGCCCATCATGATGCATGCTGAAAAATATTTCGGGATGCGCTAATGCTTGGCGTTGAAACTCTTCTATTATATGGCGAAGCTCTACAGGGTTGGATTTTAGGAAGTTCCGGCGCGCAGGAATATTATAAAACAAGTTTTTGATGGATATCTGAGTTCCATCCGTCATGCTACAAGCCTCTTGCTTATTAATTTTTGAACCTTCTATTTCAATAAGAGTGCCAGTTGCTTGGCTAGCCATTTTGGTTTTAAGTTCTACTTGGGCAATGGCAGCAATAGAGGCCATGGCTTCGCCACGGAAGCCCATGGTACGAATTTCAAATAAGTCTTCGGCTTTGCGAATTTTAGAAGTGGCATGGCGTTCAAAGCACATGCGGGCGTCGGTTTCCGACATCCCCTTGCCATTGTCTATTATTTGAATGAGGCTTTTGCCAGCATCTTTTATAAAGAGTTTTATTTGAGTAGCGTTCGCATCAATTGCGTTTTCTAAAAGTTCTTTCACGGCGGATGCCGGACGCTGAATAACTTCTCCCGCTGCAATCTGGTTCGCGACCGAATCTGGTAATAAATGAATAATATCCGACATGTTTCTCTAATTCAAGATTGTGGAGAAAATAAATTCCTCTTGTACTTGATGTATTTGTTAGTTTTGCAAATATTTACAACAATTACAAAATTACATTTTTTTAGGGGCTTTGATATGCTGAAGACGATAATTAGCGCACTCTTTTTATACATTTTATCCACAACACAACTATACGCTCAAGGCCTTGATACAGTAGGCGCTGGCAGATGGGCAGATTCATTGATGAGAAACATGAGCCAAGACGAAAAAATTGGTCAGTTGTTCATGGTGGCGGCTTATTCTAATAAAGATTCCGCTCATTTTAAGGAAATTAAGAAGCTAGTACAAAATTATCATATCGGCGGATTGTGTTTCTTCCAAGGCGGACCTATGCGCCAAGCACAACAAACGAACCTTTATCAATCTCTAGCAAAAGTACCATTGCTTATTTCTATAGATGCCGAATGGGGTTTATCCATGCGATTAGATTCTGTGGTTCGTTACCCCAAACAAATGGCTATGGGTGCAATTGCCGACAATCAATTGATATATGATTTTGGTAAAGAAACTGCCCGTCAGTGCAAACGAATTGGTATTCATTTAAATTTTGCTCCTGTTGTTGATGTGAACAATAACCCTAAGAATCCAGTAATTAACGATCGATCTTTCGGAGAGGACAAATACAAAGTTGCTGCAAAATCAATAGAGTACATGAGGGGTATGCAAGATTGGGGAGTAATGGCCAATGCAAAACATTTCCCTGGGCATGGTAATACCGATAAAGATTCGCATCTCTCTTTGCCAACCTTAAACAGAACAAAAATACAGTTAGATTCTACCGAGCTATATCCATTTCGCGAACTAATTAGTAGAGGAATTGGCAGTGTAATGGTAGGGCATTTATTTGTACCTGCTATTGATAGTTCAAAAAATATTGCGTCGAGTATTTCTAAACCAATTGTTACCAGTTTATTGAAAAATGATTTAGGATTTAAAGGATTAGTAGTTACCGATGCCTTGAATATGAAAGGGGTTAGCTCCTTTTTTGTTCCGGGAGAAGTAGATGCAAAAGCTTTACTCGCAGGAAATGATATGTTGCTGTTTACAGAAAATGTTCCGAATGCTTTTGTTGAAATAAAAAAGGCACTCGATTCTGGGTACATCAGTATGCAAGAAATTGATGAGCATGTTTTTAAAATATTAGTCGCAAAATTTTCGGTTGGATTAAATAAATACATACCAGTAAACATGGGTGGTATTTACGAAGATTTGAACTCTAATGAAGCGAAGTTGATTAGTATGAAATTGTATGAGCATGCAATTACATTATTGGAAAACAAAAACAATCTTATTCCTTTTAAAAATTTGGAGAGCAGAAATATTGCCGCATTGAGTATTGGTGCAGAGCTCAACAATGAGTTTTTAGCCATGTGTAAAAACTATGCAAACATTACTGCATTTGCCATGAAAAAGGATGCATCTTTAAATGATTTTGATTTCTTGGAGAAAAATTTAAATCAATATAATACCATCATTGTAGGTATACATGATATGAGTAGAAACGAGTCGAAAAATTTCTCTATCAGTAAACAAACAAAAGATTTTTTAGGGAATTTGAGTAAGCATGCAAATGTTGTATTAGTGGTTTTTGGAAATGCGTATAGCTTAAGAAATTTTGAAAATTTAGCTCCAATAGTATTGGCTTATGAAGACAATGATTTTACACGAAGTCTTGCTGCACAGGCATTATTTGGAGGCATAGCCATTACGGGAACCTTGCCAGTAACGGCTTCTAATGTATTTAAAGGTGGTGATGGTTATTCTATAGAAAAACCAATTCGTTTTAAATACACTTTGCCAGAAGAAGTGGGCATATGTTCTAAATGTTTAAGTAAAATTGATGAAATAGCTAATAAAGCAATCTCAGAAAAAGCCACACCTGGTTGCCAAATTTTAGTGGCGAAAGATGGAAAAGTAATTTATCAAAAATCATTTGGATACCACAGCTATGATGCGGCTCAAGCAGTTAGTAATACAGATTTGTACGACATTGCATCTCTCACAAAAATATTATCTACTAATTTAGGGGTAATGCAAATGTATAATGATGGTAATTTAGATTTGAATAAAAAGATCTTAAATTATTTGCCTTACATGCGTAAAAATGTAAAACGTTATGTTCACGTCTCGGAGTTTTTAACACACAGAGCAGGCTTAGTTCCTTTTATACCTTATTGGAAAGAGTCGTTAACTTATAATGATGGGCAAGTAAGTTACAGCGCCGACTCTAGTTCGTTTTACTCTATAAAAGTTGCAGATAATTTGTTTTTGAGGTATGATTATCCAGAAAAAATGAGACAGAAAATGTTGAACTCGGAGCCCAAAGAACAAGGCAAATATATTTATTCTGATTTGAGTTTTTATTATTTGAAAGATGTGGTAGAACAGCATTATAAACAAGATTTAAAAACTTTTACTCGCAATAATTATTACACAAAACTCGGGTTAAAAACGATGGGGTACAATCCACTTGAGCGGTTCCCCAAAAATAGAATTGTGCCAACCGAAAACGATACTACATTTAGAAAACAATTACTAGATGGCTATGTACACGACCCAGGAGCAGCCATGTTAGGCGGAGTTGGCGGACATGCCGGATTGTTTTCGAATGCGAATGATGTGGCAATAATAATGCAAATGTTGTTAAACAAGGGGAGCTACGGAGGCGAGCAATATTTTAAAGCTAGCACTGTCGACAAATTTACAGCTAAATATCACCCCGATTCTCGTAGAGCCTTGGGCTTTGATAAACCAGATGCAAATCCCAAAAACTCACCAACATGTGCTGCCGCATCTTTATCAACTTTTGGTCACACTGGTTTTACCGGCACCGCTACTTGGGCCGATCCAGAAACCGGGTTAGTATATGTGTTTTTATCTAACAGAATTAACCCTAGTGTTGATAATAAGAAGCTCGTGGAAATGAATATTAGAACGGATATACAGCAGGTTATTTATGATTCGATGAAGAAATGAAATTGAATTGTGAATTGTGAGTTGTGAATGGTGAGTTGGAACTCGCTAATTCGCAAGTTTGCTAATTCGTAAGTTCGCTAATTCGAAAATGCTCTGCGCCATTTATTAAACAAAAACTTATACGAGTGGTCGAAACTCTTAGGGCCCATTTCGGCGTATTCAGTTTCTAGTTTTTTGCAAAGTGCGGCATCATGCTCCCTAAATTTTTGGAGGTCAATTTTCTTCTTTACAAAAAACTCTTCGAAACTCATCGCTTTATTTTTTTAAGTTGATGATCATGTCTTGCACTAAACCTGGCAAATCGAAATCGTTTTTCCAAGCCCAATCTTTTCTAGCATAATCGTCGTTAATACTCTTTGGCCACGAATCCGCAATGGCTTGCCTAGGGTCCGCACTTACATACGATATTTTAAAGTCTGGTAAATGTTTTACAATTTCTGCTGTTAAGCTTTTAGGGGTAAAAGACATAGCTGCAACATTGTAACTCGACCTTATTTTTACATCGGCTGCATTAGCATCCATTATACCAATGGTAGCTTTTATTGCATCTGCCATATGCATCATAGGAAGTTCTGTATTTTCGGATAGGAAGCACTCATACGAATTGCTTTTTAATGCTTCATGGAAAATGTGTACGGCATAATCTGTTGTGCCGCCACCCGGTGCAGATTTCCATCCAATTAAACCTGGGTAACGTAAGCTACGTACATCTAGTCCGTATTTTAAAAAGTAATATTCGCACCAACGTTCGCCAGCTAATTTGCTAAAACCATAAACAGTGTTTGGATCCATTACGCAATACTGTGGGGTATTTTGTTTTGGAGAGTTAGGGCCAAAAACAGCAATAGAACTTGGCCAATACACTTTTTTTACACCATACTCAATTGAAAAGTCGAGTATGTTTAACAAGCCTTCCATATTTAACTCCCATGCTTTCTTTGGTTTTTGTTCGCCAACCGCAGAAAGCAAGGCAGCTAATAAATAAACTTGTGTGGGTTTGTATTTGTCGAATATTGCTTTTAAACCTGTTTTGTCTAAAACATCCGAAAATTCAAACGGTCCTGCATTTAATATATCGTAATTCGGTTCTTTAATGTCGGTTGCTACTACATTACTACCACCGTATATTTTTCTTAATTCGTTTACGAGTTCCGTACCTATTTGTCCGTTAGAACCTATAACTATAATCGTTTCTTTCATTTGCTTATGTTGTATAGGCAAATGTAAAATATTTAACCGAATTAATAATGTACTGCAAAAGGTAATTTATATTGCTGATTTTTACCATTTTCCGAATAACATTCGATGCTTAATACATAGGTGCCTGCAGACACCAATGAGCCATTGTTTGCTAAATCCCACTTTACCATACCCGAATTACGGATGCTTAACCCGTGCATTACTTCTGATATAAATGCTCCTGAAACACTAAATACTTTAACATTCATAAACACTGTTTCTCCTTCTATATTATAATTAATTTCTAATGCAGTTTCTGTACCCTCTGCATAGGGTTTTAATACCTTTGCGCTTAACCAAAAATCTTTATTAGAATTTACATTCCCATCTTCAAACTGCGAATTTTTTCCGGTTGGGCTTGCTCTCCCTATATTGTCACTTGCCGATGCCCAATTTTGAAAATTGTTCTCTACGAATTGCATTTTCTTACGCTCCAAACTTCTACCTTCTACATTTTGCATCCATGAGAAATGTAAGCCTTGATTATAAACAAATTCGTCAATTAAAAGTTCTTCCTCGTTTAAAATACTAATCGCTCCAGCATCATCTGGCATGCTTGGTAATTTTTTACACTCTAATATATGCGCTGGTTTGGGTACTGTATACCAATTCAAAATATTCTCCGTATTTAGTGTAAAAACCCTGTATTCATTAGGCTTAATAAACTTATACGAATTATTGCTAGCTATATTAGCTCTAGCAGAATATTTTTCTTTTCCATTACTAAACGATATATCTTCTAGGTTTATTATTTTATCACTTGCATTATAAAGCTCTATAAAATCGTATCCATTTGGTTCCGGATTAAATAATATTTCAGAAATCAATAAATCAGATTTTTGGGGAATGTGTTTTTTGCAAATGCTGAGCATCGTATCTAAATACATTCCTAAGCAATTAGAAATTTTTATATTTATATTTTGCGCCTCACCCTCCTTTAAATTTTGTAAATTTTTAAGAATTAATTTTCCAGAGGCATCAATTTTATAATGGAGAACATCGCCATATTCATTGGTGATCGAAATATCATCCATATTGTTTAGTTGTTCATTAATATGGAGTTCTATTTCATCATTTGTAATAAATGTGTAATTTTCTACTACTATGCTTGGAAAGTTATATTGTTCAAGGCTTTCATTAAGCTCGCCAGGGCTACCTCCCATTTCATTTAAACTTGCTTGCCATGTATGTTTACTTATGCAATCCCACGTATTGTTAATTTTAATAAAAGAATAGCCGCCCTCTTGTTTTTCCTTAGGCATATCCTTTACATTATAAATAACTCTATCAATTAATGATTTATTTATGGATAATAAACTAATGGTGTCTTCCTCATTGCCTAAACTTGGTAATTTGTTTAATGTAATTACTCGCTGTGCATCCCCCCAACTAAACCTGAAATTTTTATGACACAATATTACTGCTTGTTGCGCTTTCCAATTTTCGATTTCTACTAAAATGGTATCTTTTGCATCAGCTAAATAGAAACTACTATATAATATTTCTTCCGATGATTTATTTATAAGCTCTATGTACTCGCAATCTGGTAAACCTCTACTAGGGCTAGGGTCTGCCATGATCTCAGAAACTGCAATTTCATCTTCTGGTTGCTCTATATCTAAAATGCGTATTGGGTAAATAATATTGGTATCGTTACGTCCGCAACTGGGTATGTATTGGCAAATTAAATTGTAATTTCCTGCAGGTAAGGCTGTGTAAAACGTTAAACTTGCTCTTTCATAATAGGGAGAATCCAACTTAACTTCTTGCGGAAAAAATAATTTAGATTTTGCACCCACAAAGTATAATTGAGCGGGATTTATTAAATATCCTTGAACAGGTTTATTAAACCCAACACTAAACTGTTTATTGTTGTTATTTCTAAAAAATTTTATCGACAAATCTTTTTTATCTGCATAAAAATCGGCACTGTTATTTTGCACACCTGGGCTTCCTCCTCGTTTGTTCTTGGAAGCGGTCCATCGGTTAATATCATTACATTTTGTATAAGGGTCTATTAATTCTAAACTCCAGCCACCATCTGCTTTGGTAACATCTCTATACCAAGTGCTTTTATAGCTTACTCTATCAATAAGTCTGCTAGCCTTATTAAAAAGACTTATAGTGCCTGAAGTATTACTTAAACTCGGAAAAGTATTGAAGCTTAAAACAGTTACGTATTTTTTTAATTCAATAGTATCTGAGCTTGATCCTATTAGTATATATTCAAAAGGTTTCAGAATGTATTGAGGTAATATTATTCGGGTGCTCCCAATGCTTAATGCATACGAGGATAAGTTTATATAGTTATTGGTAGTATTAAATAGTTCGATATACTCCACTTCAGCCAAGGCAATTGCCGGGCTTGGATCTATCATCAATTCATTTATTCTTATCAAACTTGTATCATCATCGTTCCTATAAACAAATGAAAATACAGACTCGTCTAAATTACGCCCATCACATGTTTTAATAGAATTCATTTTAAATTGATAGTTATTATTATTTCTAAACTTTGTATTGAATATTAATATGTACTCTGTATAATAATCGTTTAGTTTTAGTATTTTTTTTGGATATAAGGTTGGGTTGTTTAATTGGTAACTTTGAAGTTTTAAACTGCTCGAACTATCTGCTGAAGAATTAAATCGAACGTAAACACTTGTATCATTTAAAAAATCAAATTGATACACATAAAAGGACGGTTGAAGAGTTGTTTTCCAAAACGAATTTTCTTGGCCAGGACTACCTCCCGATTTCTCTGTACTTGCTTCCCATACATATATTCCTTCGCAATTTTTACTTGCTTGTGTACATTCTAAACTATAACCGCCAGCAGCTTTGCTTTTATTTTTATACCACGATGTATTATAATTCACCTCATCTATAAGTGTACCATATTTATCTATTATTTTTAACAAGCCACTTGTATTACCTACGCTTGGCCATGTATTTAGTCCTATTACATTTCCAAAAGGTTTAAACAAAGTAGTATCACCTACTTTGCAAAACAGTACGAATGATTTTGCTTTAAGTACATAGGATTTTAGTTTAATGTTTGAGTTCCCATTTGTAAACACCCAGTTTTCTAAATTAATATCTGTATTACTTGCATTGTACCATTCTATGTATTCACTTTCTGGCAAATCTATTGCTGGACTTGGGTCTGCCATAATCTCAGAAATAAAAACATCATTACGTTTGTTTGTTACAGGTGCTATATAATTGTATTGAATTAGGTATGAGCTATCGTTTTTATTCCCTAACATATCGGCAAGTGGAGGCACTTTTAATTGTAATCTTCCTCCGGCAATTCTATGGTTAAATACAATGTGTAAAAGCGAAGCATTGAGTGCGTCCTTATAAACTAGTGTTGGGGTATGTAAATTATTTAATTTATAGTTTGATGTTTGATAAATACCCAATGTGTCTATCTCTTCGGAAAACAATAAAGTTATGGTAGAATCTTGAATTTCTATATCGTTATATTCTGGTGGGAAGGAGTCTACTTCATACGGATAAATTTGAATATCATCAATTATATACTTATCGGCTCTTGTAGAAGTATGTTTTACACTGAGCCCGAAGAAACTAGAGGAGCGAAAGGTTCTATCGTAACAGCTCCCTTCAGAGTCCCAAGTGTTTAAAGGGCTTGTGCGGCTATACAACTCCCAATAACCATCCACTCTATGAATTACATAAAACCAAACCCGTACAGTATCTGCATGTATTCTTACTTTTGCGGCACCGTCTATTATTTTGATAATGCTTTTTCCATTTTTCCGATACAAATCATACGAATCTTGAGCACCAGTTTCTCCTATCTGTATAAAATACCCATTACCTGAGCTATCTAAATTGGATTTATCAAATGCAAGGTATATTCTCATTTGATTACTTGTGCTTGGGTCTGTGTTTATTTGCACATAAAACTCCCAACTGGTATTTAATAAATAAGTGTTTGGCGTAGCCATAAAAGCAGTGTCGCTTCTATGAAATGTTTTGCTTTGTAATTGTTTGTTTGTGTTTACAATAAAGCGTCCGGTGTCTTTTACCCACTGCGGATGATGAAGTACCTCTCCATCGCTGAAATTCTCTGCCACCTGACTAAATGCAAAAGAATTCAAAAATATTCCGACCATCAACAAAATCTTTCTCATATTTGCAAAGTTTTAGAGATATAATGAGAATTGGAACCGCATTTATGCAGGTTTTTATATGCAGGATGATAAATGCAGGATGATAAGTGCAGGATGATAGAATAAGGATGATAAATACAACAAAACAATGAAAATAGCTGTAGTTGGCGCAACCGGCCTTGTAGGTACCATGATGTTAAAAGTGTTGGAGGAAAGAAATTTCCCTCTCACAGAATTAATTCCAGTAGCATCTGAAAAAAGTGTGGGTAAAGAAATAGAGTATAAGGGTAAAAAATACAAGGTTGTAAGTATGAACGATGCCATTGCAATGCGTCCGGATATTGCATTGTTTTCTGCTGGTGGTACTACCTCTTTAAAAGAAGCACCTCGTTTTGCTGAGGCAGGCACGGTAGTTATCGATAATTCATCGGCTTGGCGAATGGAGCCTGGTATACCATTAGTTGTGCCAGAAGTAAATGCATCAGTATTAACAAAAAACGATAAAATAATTGCAAACCCGAATTGTTCAACCATACAAATGGTAGTGGTGTTAAAACCATTACACGAAAAATATAAAATTAAAAGAGTGGTGGTTTCTACCTACCAATCGGTTACTGGTACAGGTGTTAAAGCCGTTGATCAATTAATGAATGAGCGTAAGGGCATTGCAACTGAAATGGCTTACCCATACACTATTGATTTAAATGTGATTCCTCAAATTGATGTGTTTACTGAGAACGATTATACGAAAGAGGAAATGAAAATGATTAAAGAAACTAAAAAAATTATGGGCGATGATGCGATTCGTGTAACAGCAACCACGGTACGTATTCCTGTAATGGGTGGGCACTCTGAATCGGTGAATATTGAATTTGAAAATGAATTTGATGTTGCAGAAATTAAAACGTTACTTGCAAATTCTGCTGGCATAGTTTTACAAGACGATCCTTCGAAATTACTATACCCTATGCCCTTAACCGCTCACAATAAGGATGCAGTATTTGTTGGAAGAATCCGCAGAGATGAGTCGCAAGACAAAACACTAAATATGTGGGTAGTTTCTGATAATTTGAGAAAAGGTGCGGCTACCAATGCGGTACAAATTGCCGAGTATTTAATAAAGAATAACATTGTAGCTTAAAACAATTAGATTTTTAGTAGGTTTATTCCGAATGGAATCTAGTAAACATAAAATAGCAGTTGTAATTGGAGCAGGTATTGCTGGCATTGCAGCTGCTATTCGTTTAAAGGCAAAAGGGTATGAGGTAAAAGTTATAGAAGCTAACTCTTATCCAGGTGGCAAATTATCTGAAATTTCTGGCAAAGGATTTAGGTTTGATGCCGGGCCTTCCTTATTCACCATGCCTCAATATGTAGATGAATTATTTTTTTTACATAAAAAAAATCCTACAGAATATTTTCAATATAAAAAATTAGATAATACTGGGGTGTATTATTTTGCTGATGGCACAAGAATGGTTGCTCACAGCAATTTAAATGAGTTCGCAAAAGAAATGGAAGAAAAATTAAACACACCGGCTTCTTCGGTATTTAAATTTTTCAAAAAAAGTAAAACTATTTTCGACATTACTTATCATGTTTTTTTAGAACGTAGCATACATCAACTAAAAACTTATTTACGTTGGCCAACATTTTTATCGGTGCTTAACTTTCATAAAATAGATGCATTTAATACAATGAACGAAAGTGCCGAAAAATTATTTAAAGACAAACGCGCACAACAATATTTTAACCGGTATGCTACCTACAATGGCTCAAATCCTTTTAAAGCACCGGCTACCTTACATGTTATCCCACATTTAGAACATGCTTATGGTGCATTTATACCATCAAAAGGAATGTATGAAATTACCACTTCATTGGTAAAACTTGCAGAAGAACTAGGAGTGCAGTTTTTATACAACACCAAAGCGGTAGAAATTTTATACTATCAACAAAAAATAACTGGCATCAACATTCCTAAAAATGATACTATAGAAACACTAAGTGCCGATGTAGTATTTAGCAATATGGACATGGTATATACCTATCAAAAATTATTGCCAAATTTTAAAGCTCCACAAAAATTAATCGACCAAGAAAAATCGAGTTCAGCATTAATTTTTTATTGGGGCATAAATAAAAGTTTTGATGAACTTGATTTGCATAATTTCTTTTTTACATCTGATTATAAAAAAGAGTTTGATGCGATAGATACTGGAAGTATTGATGAAGACCCAACTATATATGTAAACATTACCAGTAAAAAAGTAAAAGGCGATGCACCAAACGGAATGGAGAATTGGTTTGTAATGATAAATGTGCCGCATAATAACCACCAGAATTGGGATGAATTAATTAAAAATGCACGTAAAAATATCATCAAAAAATTGTCGGAAATGTTGAAGGTAGAGATTGAACCTTTAATAATTTTTGAAGAAAAGTTAGACCCCAGAACCATTGAGTATAAAACATCTTCTTTTAAAGGAGCCCTGTATGGCAATAGTTCTAATAATAAATTTGCGGCATTTTTACGTCATGCTAATAAGAGTAATAAACTAAAAGGTTTGTATTTTTGTGGTGGCAGTGTGCACCCTGGAGGTGGTATTCCATTAGCTCTTTTATCAGCAAAAATCGCAACCGAAACATTGTAAGATGATAAAGAAAATAATTACTGAGAAAAAAAGTGCATTCATTGCCTTAATTATTTTGTTTCATACCATTGGGTTAATTGGGTTTAGCAATGAATTGTTTGCTGAGGTATTTAAATCATTGGTGCCATTGCATTTATTGTTGATGTTGGCAATTGTACTGTGGAATAACGAATCCTGGAACAAGCATTTTTGGATGTTTAGTTTAATTATTTTCACAGTTTCGTTTTTTGTGGAAATGATTGGTACCAATACCGGATTAATTTTTGGGCAATACAATTATGGATATACCTTAGGTTGGAAAATTTGGAATACACCTTTAATGATTGGTGTAAATTGGTTCCTCTTAGTATACGGTGTAGGTTGTGGACTAAGCTACTTAAAAATTAAAAATTGGTTTCTGAATGCAAGCATTGCAGCTAGTATTTTAGTGGTGTTAGATAGCCTTATAGAACCCATTGCTATGAAATTTGATTATTGGCAATGGGCTGATAACAAGATTCCTACGCAAAATTACCTAGCTTGGTGGTGCTTGTCTTTTATTTTTGTATTGATTTTCAACAGATTACACTTTAACAAACAAAACTTTGTGGCCGTAATTTTGTTATTAGTTCAATTTCTGTTTTTTATACTCTTAAATCTATTATGATTACTTTTGGAAAAAATAAAGAGATGTTGAATTTACAAGTTACCATCGACCAAGAATCGGGCTTTTGTTTTGGGGTAGTGTATGCTATAGAAATGGCAGAAGAACTACTTGAAGAGCAAGGTTATCTATATTGTTTGGGCGATATTGTACATAATGATGAAGAGGTGGAACGATTAAAAGCGAAAGGCTTAAGAATTATTAATCATGATGATTTAAACAACATTAAAAATGAGCGTGTGCTTATACGTGCTCATGGCGAACCACCCGAAACATACAAAACAGCTTTAGAAAACAATATTATATTGATGGATGCTTCTTGTCCTGTGGTACTAAAACTACAGAATAGGGTGAAAAACTCATTCGACGAGCAAGAGAAAATATTTATTTACGGTAAACATGGACATGCAGAGGTAATAGGTTTGCAAGGGCAAACAAACAATGAAGCAATTGTTTTTCAAGATATTTCTGAATTAGATGAAATGGAGTTGCCTTCTAAATTTACCTTATATAGCCAAACTACTAAGAGCACAGACAAGTTCTATGCAATTAAAGATGAATTGATAAAACGCGGATTTGATGTGAAAGCAAATGATACCATTTGTAGGCAAGTTTCTAATCGCGATGATGAATTAAGAAGTTTCGTTAAAAATTATGATAAAATAGTATTTGTTTCTGGTAAGAAATCATCAAATGGTAAAATACTTTATGATGTATGTCGCCAAAACAATGTGAACACTTTTTTTGTTTCTGCACCAGATGAGTTGAGTCCAAGTATGTTCGATGTAAATGATCGAGTAGGTATTTGTGGAGCAACATCAACACCAATGTGGTTAATGGAAAAGGTTAAAAATATACTATTATCATACTAAAATGCAGGTTTTTATTAATATTCTGATTACTCTTGCTACCTTCACTTTCATGGAATTTGTAGCATGGTTTGCTCATAAATTCGTAATGCATGGTTTTTTATGGTATTTACATAAAGATCATCATCAAGTGGAACCAGGTTTTTTTGAAAAAAATGATTCCTTCTTTTTAATCTTTGCCATTCCTTCTGCCTATTGTTTTATTAGCGGTAGCATCTATCAAGATTTCAGATTTTTTATAGGTCTTGGAATTTTATTATATGGCATTTGTTATTTCTTAGTACACGATGTAATTATTCATCAGCGCTTTAAATGGCTAAGAGATTGGGACAATACCTATGTACGTGGAATTAGAAGAGCGCATAAAATGCATCATAAGCATTTAGGTAAGGAACATGGAGAGAACTTTGGTATGCTTATCGTGCCGATTAGATACTTTATTGAGCAAAGAAAAAAATAATTCAACCTATATATTCAATCCCAATGAATTTAAAGAAAGTTAACTTTTTGCGAAAAAGTTTTATACTCATCGCAAGCATTACTTTATTGTTTGTTTCCTCAACATTTGCACAAACTGGAGCCATAAGAGGTAGCATTAAAAACTCCATTAATAATGAAGTATTACCTTCTGTAACTGTAATTATTCAAGGCACAGCAATTGGTGTGTTAAGTGATTTCGATGGTAACTATGCCATAGAAAAATTGAAACCAGGCTTTTATAACATTGAGTTCAAATACATTGGTTACAAAAGTAAAGTGGTATACGAAGTTCAAGTTACGAACTCTAAGCCTTCAATTATTGATGTTGAATTAGAAGAGGAATCTAAAAACATTGCAGAAGTAGAAGTAAAAGCATCTACCTTTTACAAACCTCAAGAGAGCCCGGTATCATTAAGAACCATTGGTGTTTCCGAGATTAAAAGAAACCCGGGTGGTAACAGAGATATTTCTAAAGTAATACAATCATTGCCTGGAGTAGCCTCTACAGTTTCTTTTAGAAATGATATTATTATTAGAGGTGGTGCACCCAACGAAAATAAATTTTATTTAGACGGGATTGAAATTCCAAACATCAACCACTTTGCAACACAAGGTTCTACAGGTGGTCCGGTGGGTTTAATAAATGTTGATTTTGTAAAAGAAGTTGATTTTTATTCGGGAGCTTTCCCAACAAATAGAGGAAATGCATTGAGTTCTGTATTCGATTTTAAATTTAAAGATGGTAGAACAGACAGGGTAGGAGCCTCGCTCACTTTAGGATCTAGCGATTTGGCAACTGTAATTGAAGGGCCCATTAATAAAAAAACCACTTTTATTGCATCGTACAGAAGATCGTATTTGCAGTTTTTATTTAAAGCATTAGGACTTTCTTTTTTACCAGAGTACAACGATTTCCAATTTAAAGTAAGAACTAAAATTGATGATAAAAACGAAGTCACTATTATTGGTATTGGAGCGATTGATGATTTTAGTTTGAACTTAGATGCAAACGAAACCGAAGATCAGAAATATCAATTGCAAGTATTGCCAGTGTTCGGCCAATCTAATTATACTATTGGAGCTAATTACAAACGATTTAGGACAAATGGATTTTCTACATTGGTAATTAGCAGAAACTACCTAAATAATACCACGGAGAAATATCCAGACAACGACGAAACAAAACCGATTTTGCTCCAGTATTCATCAAAAGAAATAGAAAATAAAATACGGGTCGAAAACACGAATCTAGTTAAAGGTTTTAAATTAAATTATGGTGTTAGTTTAGAATCATCAACCTATACAAACGATACGTATAACAATACGCCTTTTGGTATTATTGATTATACCTCCGAATTAAATTTCTTCAGGTATGCAATGTTTGCACAAGCAAGTAAAGGGTATTTAAAAGAAAGATTACAATTATCATTAGGATTAAGGGCTGATGCAAATACATATTCATCCACCATGAACAATTTGTTAGATCAATTCTCTCCTCGTTTTTCTGCTTCGTATGCAATAACCGACAAAATAAGTGTGAACGCCAATGTAGGCAAGTATTTCCAAACACCGGCCTATACTGTTTTAGGATATAGAAATACCAATGGCGATTTGTTGAATAAAAATGTAAAGTACATTAGTAATACTCAATCTGTATTAGGATTTGAATACAATACCTTGTCCAACTTAAAGTTTACGGTAGAAGGGTTTTATAAATTGTATGAAAATTATCCAATGATTGTAACGAGTGGAGACACGATACCTTTAGCTAATTTAGGTGTAGACTTTGGTGTGGTTGGTGATAGACCAGTGGCAGGCTTAACGCAAGGGCGCAGTTATGGATTAGAATTTTTAGCACAACAAAAATTACAAAAAGGATTTTATGGTATTGTTGCTTTTACATTAGTTAGAAGCGAATTTCAAAATAAAAGACAGGAGTACATTGCCTCTACCTGGGATAACAGATATATTTTGAGTTTAACAGGAGGGAAAATATTTAAACGTAATTGGGAAGTTGGGGCCAAGCTTAGGGTGTCTGGTGGTGCGCCTTATACGCCATTTGATTTGGCAAATTCTTCAACCATTAGCAACTATGATTTAAACCCACAGGGTTCTTTAGATTATACTAGATTAAATGCAAATAGGTTAGAAAACTTTTATCAGTTAGATGTAAGGGTTGATAAAAAATATAATTTTAAAAACTTCGCATTTAATATATTTTTGGATATCCAAAACCTAACAGGTTTCGTATATCAATTACAACCTAATTTTTTATTGGATAGAGACGCAAATGGCGATCCGCAGGTAGATCCTGCAGATCCTACAAAGTATAAAACGAAATTAATTAACAATCCAATTGGCAATACACTGCCAGCTATTGGGTTAATTATAGAATGGTAATGATGAACGAGAAAAAAGGAATTTTACTAATAAACTTAGGCACGCCTGATAGTCCGAGTGTTGCAGATGTAAGAAAATATTTAAGAGAGTTTTTAATGGACCCTCGCGTAATAGATATTAACGCAGTTGGGCGCACATTATTAGTAAAAGGAATTATTGCACCCTTTAGAGGTCCTAAATCTGCTAAATCTTATAAAGCTGTATGGACAGAAAATGGTTCTCCATTAATGGTTTATGGTATAAGAGTAAAAGAATTATTGCAAGAGCGATTAGGAGAAAATTACCATGTTGGGTTGGCAATGCGATATCAAAGCCCTTCTATAGAATCTGTATTAAATAGTTTTTATGAAAAAGGAATTTTCGATATAAAAGTTATTCCATTGTTTCCGCAATATGCCTCAGCTACTACCGGTTCTGTTCACGAGAAAGTAATGGACATTGTTGCTAAGTGGCAAATTATTCCGAAAATAGAATTTGTAAATTCTTATTTTGATGATGCAATAATGTTAGATGCATTTGCAGAAATAGGAAAAACGTACGAGCCAGAAAAATACGATCATGTATTGTTTAGTTTCCATGGTTTACCAAAACGTCAGTTAGTAAAATCGGACCCTAGTAAGCAACATTGCCAAAAGGTTGATAAATGTTGTGAAACCATGACTGAGAACAACAGATTTTGTTACTCTGCACAGTGTTATCAAACCGCTTATGGCATTGCCAATAAACTAGGTTTAACAAAAGATCAATTCTCCATATGTTTCCAATCGCGTTTAGGTCGCGACCCATGGATTACCCCATATACATCAGAAGTGATAGAAGAGTTGGCTAAGCATGGCAAGAAAAAAATACTGGTATTTTGTCCGGCATTTGTTGCCGACTGTTTAGAAACTATTTTTGAAATTGCTGTAGAGTATCAAGAAGAGTTTGAAGAATACGGAGGAGAAAAAGTGCAGCTTGTTTCTGGTTTAAATGACCATCCGCGTTGGATAGATGCACTAGAAAACCTTGCATTAAAAGCTTAGTTCAGATATTTTTCTTTTTGTAAGTAAGTTATTATTAAATCGCTTGCTCCTTTATTAGCATAAACAAAGTTTTTTGCAGTTTCGCAAGTCTTGTGGTAATGCGCCTCTGATTTTTCAAATTCAACTATTTTAGCATTTAATGTTGAATAATTGTTAACACTAAAGGCTGCTTTAATTTTAATGAGTTCAACGGCTTCTTTAAATTTCTTATAATTCGGTCCGAAAAATATAACTTTTCCAAATGCGGCAGCCTCTAAGGTATTATGTATTCCTGCACCAAAACCTCCACCAATATAACAATACTTTGCATGCATGTAAATGCTATTTAATAGGCCAATGGTATTTACAATCATTACTCTTTTATTGTCAGGGAAAGAACTGTTTATATAATCAGTATATAAGGCAGCAGAATCTCCATACAATTTAATTAATTGTTGGATGTGTGCATTGTCTATTTCATGAGGTACAATTATTAGTTTTAGCTCTGGGAAGTCTTGCAATAATTGTTTCAATAATTGTTCGTCTGCAGGCCAAGTACTTCCTGCTACAAAAACTTTTTGTTGAGCACAATAATCTGCGATAATTTTATCATTTTTAACAGTTAAAGAATGCTCGTATACCCTGTCGAATCTTGTATCGCCAGCCATTACAGCCTTTTCAATTTTTATGTTTTTTAACAAGGATAAACTCTTTTCGTCTTGAACGAAAAAGTAACGCACTAAGGTTAAAATATTTTTCTGAAAACTTCCATAAGGTTTAAAAAACAACTGGCTTTCTCTGAAAATGGCTGAAGTAACAAACAAGGGGATGTTACGTTTATTCGCTTCAGAAATATAATGAAACCAATATTCGTATTTATTAAAAAATATTAGAGAAGGATTAATATGATTTAATAATAGTTTAGCATTTGTTGCAGTGTCGAGAGGTAAATAGTATACTTTTTCTGCAATTGCATAGTTTTTTCGTATTTCATATCCTGATGGAGAGAAGAAAGTAACTATGAATTTATAATTTGGATATTGTGAATGTATTTTTTCGAGCACTACTCTGCCTTGTTCAAACTCTCCTAACGAAGCAAAGTGAAACCAAATTCTATCAGCAGGTGCTAAAGGCTTTGTAAATAAATATTTTTGAGAACTTCTGCCAATTAACCATTTCTTTGCTTTTTGGTTAAAGGGAGATGCCAATACAATTAACAAATAGTATAAATAAATACCTAGTTGATAGATGATGAACATTAGCGGAAATAAAATTCTTTAGGCATTCGTTTGTACAATGGAAATACTAAGCCAATTCTCAATCCGTTTAAATAATCTTTGCGATTTTCATCGAGCTTAGCTTGGGCATAAACATCCCAATCTCTTCGGTTTTGAGTAAATGATTGACTTAAATCCACTCCTACATAAAAATTATATAAATAACGATGATGTAAGTAATAATACCCTATAAATTGTTGCAAAGAAATGCCATTTGTTAAACGATCATATCCTTTGCGATTTTCAGTAAATAGTGCCGGTACATTATCGTCCAATACTTCGATATGCATTTTATGTTGAAGAAAACCTACTCCGGCTAATAATAAAATTCCCGAGTTTTTATTTGAATTAAATACTGGAAATAGCTTTCCAAATTTAGCATAAGTGCTAAATCCTCGTTCGAACATTCGCACATCTGCATAGTTCCCATTTGTGTTTATAATTTGATTGCGCTCCGTTCTTAACCCATCTAAAACATATTTTTCTTTTACATTACTTCCAAATAAAAAGTTAACCTCTGCACCCCAAAACAAATTGCTTTTCGTTTTTCTTAAAAAGCTTAAACCTACATTTGTACTTAACCCAAATCTGTTTTTCATATCACCAGCCGGTGCTAATACGGAATAATGAAACTCTATCATTGATAAAGACACTATGCTATCGTTAGGGTTATAACGCTGAGCATAACTAAAGTTGCTAATAATAAAGCTTAATGTAAATAATAGGTATGCAAATCTGATATTCTGTTTTTTCATAATCTGATGAAAGTCATAGGCTAAATAATCTTGAATTGATTATATTTGCCCGTAAAATTACCCAATAATACGATTTATATTAAATATTAGTATATGAAAATAGCAGTAGTAGGAACTGGATACGTTGGTTTAGTTACCGGAACATGTTTGGCCGAGGTAGGCGTGAATGTTGTTTGTATTGATATAGACCAGAAGAAAATTGACGGTTTAAAGGCGGGCATTATGCCAATTTATGAGCCTGGATTAGAGGAAATGGTGATTAAAAACCACGAAAGAGGTAAACTGCAATTTTCTACAAATTTACCTGAAGCCATAAAAGGTTGCGATGTTGCTTTTATAGCAGTAGGCACTCCTCCTGGGGAAGATGGAAGCGCGGATTTGAAATATGTATTAGGTGTTGCTGCAGAAATTGGCAGAAATATAGATGATTATATAGTTGTAGTAACAAAAAGCACAGTTCCTGTTGGTACAGCGAAAAAGGTAAAAGCCGCAGTAGCAGCAGAGTTAACGGCGCGAGGAAAGAACATTCAGTTTGATGTGGCATCTAATCCAGAGTTTTTAAAAGAAGGTGCAGCAATAGATGATTTCTTAAAACCTGATAGAATAGTGATTGGGGTTGAATCTGAGAAAGCGGAAGAAATTTTAAAGAAAGTATATAAACCTTTTGTGTTAAATGGTCATCCGATAATTAGTATGGACATTCCTTCGGCAGAAATGACGAAATATGCTGCAAATGCAATGCTTGCTACAAAAATTAGCTTTATGAATGATGTTGCTAATTTATGTGAAATTATGGGAGCGGATGTAAACATGGTGCGTAAGGGAATTGGTTCTGATCCACGTATAGGCAATAAATTTATTTATCCGGGTATTGGTTATGGAGGTTCATGTTTCCCAAAAGATGTAAAAGCACTTATTAAAACTGCGGCTGAGAATGGGTATGATATGCAGGTGTTACAAGCGGTTGAATCTGTAAACGACGATCAAAAATCTGTATTATTCAATAAAATAATGAAACACTTTAATGGCGACATTAAAGGGAAAACGTTTGCGATTTGGGGTTTATCCTTTAAACCTAAAACAGACGATATGCGCGAAGCACCATCTATTGTAATTATCGAAAAATTATTAGCTGCAGGTGCAACAGTTAAAGTAAATGACCCAGTTGCTATGCACGAAGCAGAACATACGCTTAAAAACACAGTAACGTATTGCAGCAAACAAGAAGAAGCATTAATAGCTGCTGATGCATTACTTATTGTTACAGAATGGCCAGAATATCGTTCACCAGATTTCGATGAGTTAAAATCTAAATTAAAAAATCCTGTAGTTTTTGATGGTAGAAACATTTATGATGCGGAAGAATTACGTGATTTAGGATTTATATATTATGGCATTGGTGTTAATTAATTAGATTATGGCAAAAAGAGTATTAATAACAGGAGCTGCAGGATTTTTAGGATCTCACCTCTGCGATAGATTTATTAAAGAAGGATACAATGTTGTAGGAATGGATAACCTCATTACTGGTTCTCTAAAAAACATTGAACATCTTTTTAAATTAAAAGAATTTGAATTTTACCATCATGATGTATCTAAATTTGTACACGTGCCTGGTGAAATAAATTACATTTTACATTTCGCTTCGCCAGCAAGTCCAATTGATTATTTAAAAATCCCTATCCAAACCTTAAAGGTTGGATCATTAGGAACACATAATTTATTAGGATTTGCAAAAGCTAAAAATGCTCGTATGCTTATTGCTTCTACTTCAGAAGTATATGGCGACCCCACTATACATCCACAACCAGAAGAATATTGGGGAAATGTAAACCCAGTAGGTCCAAGAGGGGTGTACGATGAAGCAAAACGTTTCCAAGAAGCAATTACCATGGCATACCATACATTCCATGGGTTAGAAACTCGAATTGTCCGTATTTTTAATACATACGGCCCACGTATGCGATTGAATGATGGTAGAGTTTTACCAGCATTTATTGGTCAAGCACTGCGTGGCGAAGATCTTACTGCTTTTGGTGATGGATCTCAAACCAGGTCTTTCTGTTATGTAGATGATTTGGTAGAAGGGATTTACAGATTACTGTTAAGCGATTATGCTCAACCAATGAATATTGGGAACCCAGATGAAATTACCATCAAAGAATTTGCAGAAGAAATATTAAAACTTACAGGTGCAAATCAGAAAATTATTTTCGAACCATTACCACAAGATGATCCTAAACAACGCAGACCCGATATTACAAAAGCGCGAGAAATTCTAGGTTGGGAGCCTAAAGTGAGCAGAGCCGAAGGCTTAAAAATAACATACGAATATTTCAAAACGCTTGATAACAAAGAGCTAAAGCCAAAAGAGTTTAACGATTTTAATAAACAATAAAATTGAAAAAGAAAGTTTTAGTAACAGGTGGTACCGGATACATTGGTTCACATACAGTGGTAGAACTTCAACGCTTGGGTTTTGATGTGGTTATTATTGATAATTTAAGTAACTCTAAAATTGAGGTATTAGAGAAAATTGAAAAAATTTCTGGAATAAAACCGCTGTTTGAAAAAGTTGAAATGTGCGATGAAACACAAATGAAAAGCTTTTTCTCAAAGCATACTAACATTGATGCAGTAATACATTTTGCTGCCGTTTTGCAAGTAGATGAATCGGTACGTTTGCCTTTAAAATATTATCGAAATAATTTGCAATCAACTATAAATTTAATTGATTGCATGATGGAAAATAATATTTCGAACATTGTGTTCTCTTCTTCTTGTACAGTATACGGCAACCCAGACACTTTACCTGTAAATGAATTTGCTCCAGTTAAAAAAGCAATGTCGCCGTATGGCAATACTAAGCAAATGGGAGAAGAGATATTAGAAAACGTAGCTAAAACGAATGCTATTTCAGCGATCACCTTACGTTATTTTAATCCAATTGGTGCGCATGATTCTGCATTAATAGGCGAAGAACAGCATGGAGTGCCACATCATTTAATTCCCTATATTACAGAAACTGCAAGCGGAAAACGCGCATGTTTAAATGTTTTTGGTGGCGATTATAATACACATGATGGAACTTGCGTTCGAGATTATATACACGTAGTTGATATTGCCATTGCACATATTGCAGCTATTGAACGTTTATTGCAAAAGAAAAACGAAAACTCATTTGAGGTATTTAACATTGGTACAGGTATTGGGTACTCTGTAATTGATATTATTGATGCATTTACAAAAGCAACAGGTATAGCCATAAATTATAAAATAGTAGATAGAAGACCTGGAGATGTGGAAGCAGTTTTTGCAGATACGACTCTAGCCAATACAAAATTAGCTTGGAAAGCAGAGCGTGATATAGAAAATATGATGAAGACTGCCTGGGAATGGGAGCAAGTACAAAAAAAATAAACAATGAAAATATTAATAACAGGCGGAGCTGGTTTTATTGGTTCACACGTTGTGAGATTATTTGTAACTAAATATCCTCAGCATACCATTGTAAATCTCGATAAGTTAACCTATGCAGGTAATCTTGCAAACCTTGCAGATATTGAACATTCAGCAAATTACAAATTTGTAAAGGGCGATATTGTTGATACCGAATTTATCAATCAGCTTTTTAAAGAAGAGCAGTTTGATTCGGTGATACATTTAGCAGCAGAATCGCATGTTGATCGTAGCATTACCAATCCTACAGAGTTTGTATTAACGAATGTAATCGGTACTGTGAATTTATTAAACGCAGCAAAAAGTACTTGGGCTGATAAAACATCCAATACAATTTTCGAAAACAGATTTTACCACGTAAGTACCGACGAAGTGTACGGAACGCTTGGAGATACTGGACTTTTCGAAGAAACCACTGCTTATGATCCACACAGCCCTTATTCCGCTTCAAAAGCAAGTTCGGATCATTTTGTGCGTGCTTATTATGATACTTATAAATTAAATGCAGTAATATCTAATTGCTCAAATAATTATGGATCGCACCATTTCCCTGAAAAATTAATTCCTCTTTCTATTAATAACATCAAAAATAATTTGGCTATTCCTATTTATGGGAAAGGTGAAAATGTAAGAGACTGGCTTTGGGTAGAAGATCATGCTCGTGCAATTGATGTAATTTTTCATGAGGCAAAAGCTGGGAGCACTTATAATATTGGTGGCCACAACGAATGGAAAAACATAGACCTAATCCATTTATTGTGTAAAATAATGGACGAAAAATTGAATAGAGCAGAAGGTACTTCAGCAAAATTAATTACATATGTTACCGATAGGGCAGGGCATGATTTACGCTATGCCATAGACTCTTCTAAACTACAAAGAGAATTGGGTTGGAAACCAAGCCTCCAATTCGAAGAAGGTTTACGCAAAACCGTAGATTGGTATTTAGCAAATGAAGAATGGTTAAACAATGTAACTTCTGGTGCGTATAAGGATTACTATGATAAACAATATAATTGAGTTATGAAGTATGAGTTATGAGTTATACAGCTTTACAATAACTCATAACTCATAACTCATAATTCATAATTCAAAATGGGTTTTTTCGATTTTTTTTCATCATCCAAAACGGAACAAGTATCTGTTGATTTCTCAAATTTGGGAGTCGATTTGCATTCGCATTTAATTCCGGGGATTGACGATGGTTCTAAAAGCATTGAAGAATCTGTAGACCTGGTTAAAGCACTTATAAAACTAGGTTTTCATAAAATTATTACCACCCCGCACATTATGAGCGATTATTACAGGAACACGCCTGAAATAATTTTAAGTGGTAGAGATAAAGTGAGAGAAGCTTTATTGAAAAACAACATCGACATTCCTTTTGAGGCTGCAGCAGAATATTATTACGACGAGTATTTTATTGATATTCTTAAAACAAAAAAACTACTCACCATTGCTGATCAATATTTACTTTTCGAATTATCGTACTTAACAAAACCAAGCGGCGTACGCGAAATTATTTTCGAAATGCAAATGAAAGGATATAAACCTTTGCTTGCGCACCCAGAGCGTTATCCGTTTTTACGATTAGATGAGTACCAAGAATATAAACAAGCCGGATGTTTGTTTCAGTTAAATATTTTATCGCTTACAGGGCATTACGGTAGTCAAGCAAAACATACCGCCGAGTTATTAGTCGAAAATAATTTAATTGATTTTGTGGCTACAGATTTACACCACATGCAACACATCAGGTTAATACATAAAAATGCAGCCCATACAGAGAAATTATTTGAACTAATTTCTTACCATGAATTGTTAAATAAAACTTTATTGTAATTATTCGTAACGTAAAGCTTCTACCGGGTCTAAGCGAGATGCTTTAATTGCAGGATAAATTCCTGAAATCATACCTACCACAAAACAAATTAAAAAACCCACCATCATCCATAACCAAGGGATAATAAAACCACCACCCATTACTAAGCTCATTAAATTGCCAATGCCAATACCCATTGCTATTCCGGCAATGCCGCCTAATTGGCAAATAACAATTGCTTCAAATAAAAATTGTCTGCGTATAACTTTTGAGTTTGCACCAATGGCTTTTCTAATTCCAATTTCTCGGGTACGTTCTGTAACCGAAACTAACATAATATTCATTAATCCGATGGAAGCGCCAAGCAAAGTGATAATACCAATTGCCCATCCCGCACTGCTCAATACATTTAAATTGGATATGAGTGAATTTGCTAAACTATCACTTTGAGTAATTTCAAAATTATTTTCTTGTTTGGTATTTAACTTACGGATGTTTCTGAATTTCGCAGTTGCTTCTGCAACTGCTGCTTCTAGCAAATGCCCATCGTTTACCATTACAGTAACAGTATAGGAAGTATTGCCACTTGGTTTTAATTGTATGCCTTTAAGTAACGGGATGATGCAAATTTTATCGCCACCAAAACCCATACTAGAGCCTTTTTCTTCGAGCGTGCCAACTATTCTAAATTTTGCGCTCCCAATCATGATATACTCACCAACCGGATCTTTAGATTTAAAAAGTTTATCCGCTACTTCTTTTCCAATAATAGTAACAGCTGAACCAAGGTTCTCTTCGTTTTGTGAAAAATTTCTACCTTTTGAAAGGGTATAGCCTGCAGTATTTAAATAAGGAGATGTAGCAGCCATTACCGAAATATTCGGATTTGTTTTGGTAGATCCGTATTTAATAGTAGAAGCAAATGAAGAGGCAAAAGATAAAGATGTTTGAGAAGGGAAACTGAATTTATCAGCAAATGCTTTTGCTTGTTCGTACCTAATAATTTCATAGTTTTTCGGCCGAGTGCCACCACTTCCAATGCGTATGCCTCCGGCACTTCTGTTACGAATGCTAAAGGAGTTGGCTCCCATGCTAGCGAAATTATTTTTGATAGAAGAATTCATTCCATCAATAGAAGTCATAATGCCAACCAAGGCCATTATGCCAATAGCTATAATGAGAGCTGTTAATACAGTTCTCAGCATGTTCGATTTTATCGAAGTAAAAGCAAGCTTTATGTTTTCTTTATAATTCACTTCCCTAAACTACGAATTAGTTTTGCATTGACATGTTCGGGAATGTAAAGATTTGAATAGAATTATGCACTAAAAGAGCTACCACAGCCGCATGTACTACTAGCATTTGGGTTGCTAAAGGTAAACCCTCTAGCATTAAGGCCATCTTGGTAATCAACTTCTGTACCTAATAAATATAATCCATGAGATTTGTTCATGTATACTTTTACATCACCAATATAAAACTCTTGGTCCGTTTCTTGTTTTTTATCAAATCCTAGAACATAGGTCATTCCAGAGCATCCGCCGCCGTTTACTCCAACGCGCAAGCCAAAATCTTCTGCCAATTCTTTCTCACCCATTAATTTCTTAACGGCTATAATTGCGTTTTCTGTTAAGGTAATTGGTGTAAATGTGCTTTGTTTTACTTCGCTTTCCATAATCATTGTGTTAATTCTACAAAATTACTGTATTACCATTATAATACAAAGTATAAAAGCTTTTGTTTTGCCCTTTTAGCAAGCCGAAAAAATATTACATTTGTTTTCATTTAAAATTTACTATGAACTGGCCAATTTTCTTAATGGATTTATTGAAACTGATAATTCCTTCATTAATTGTATTTCTTACTGCTTATTTTGTGTTAAACTCTTATCTAGAAAACGACTATCAAAAGAGATTGTTGGAGATGAGAATGAATAACCAACAATCTGTAACTCCATTGAGGTTGCAAGCATATGAGCGTTTAACCTTGTTTGTAGAGCGTATTAGCTTGCAAACCATTATTATGCGTTCGCACCAAACAGGCATGACAGCGAGAGATTTGCATACAGCCATGTTGCAAGATATTAGAGCAGAGTTTGATCATAATGTTTCTCAGCAAATTTTTGTTACTCCACAAACCTGGACCATGATAAAGGCGGTGAAAGAAGAAACCATCAATATAATTAATTACGCTGCCACTAATTTACCACCACAAGCTACTGGTTTAGACTTAAGCAAATCGATTTTCGAAGCCTTAGCTGCTTCAGAGAGAAACCCACACCAGGTGGCTTTACAAATGATTAGAACAGAAGTTCAACAATATTTTTAAATAGAATGAGCGAAGAAAAAAAAGTCTTCAAAACAACTTCTAACATTGAAATAAAAGAAGTTTATACAAAAGCGCCCACAGAAATTGAATTGCCTGGCAAATTCCCCTTTACAAGAGGGATACAGCCAGATATGTATAGAGGTAGGTTATGGACCATGCGCCAGTATGCAGGATTTTCTACCGCCGAAGAATCAAATAAACGGTACCATTACCTTTTGCAACAAGGCACTATGGGGCTTTCAGTTGCTTTTGATTTACCAACTCAAATTGGATATGATTCGGACCATGAGTTTGCAGAAGGCGAAGTTGGGAAAGTTGGGGTAGCTATTGATTCACTAAAAGACATGGAAACCTTGTTTGATGGAATTGAATTAGAAAAAATTACTACTTCCATGACCATTAATGCAACTGCATCGACCTTATTAGCGATGTACATTGCCTTAGCAAAAAAACAAGGAGCAGATATTAAACAAATTTCGGGTACCATACAGAATGATATTTTAAAAGAATACGCAGCAAGAGGAACATATATTTATCCGCCGAAACCATCGATGCGTTTAATAACGGATATTTTTGAGTATTGCAGCACCGAAGTTCCTAAATGGAATACCATTTCAATTTCGGGCTACCATATTAGAGAAGCTGGCTCTACTGCAGTGCAAGAATTAGCCTTTACATTGGCAAATGGGAAATCTTATTTACAAGCAGCAATTGCCAAAGGTTTAGATATAGATGTATTTGCAAAACGTTTATCATTCTTTTTTAATTGCCACAATAATTTTTTTGAGGAGATAGCAAAATTCAGGGCTGCTCGCAGAATGTGGGCAAAAATTACCAAAGACTTGGGTGCTAAAGATGTTAGAGCAATGCAATTGAGGTTTCATACTCAAACAGGCGGTTCTACCTTAACTGCACAACAACCCATGAATAATATTATACGTGTGGGCACACAAGCATTAGCGGCCGTATTAGGCGGAACACAATCATTACATACCAATGGTTATGATGAAGCACTTTCTTTACCAACAGAAGAAGCAGCAAAAATTGCCTTGCGTACACAACAGTTAATTGCGTTTGAATCTGGTGTTACCGAAACGGTTGATCCCTTGGCAGGCTCTTATTTTGTGGAAGAACTTACCGATACCATTGAAGCAGAGGCTTGGAAATATATTGATAAGATTGATGCCATGGGAGGCTCTGTTAATGCAATAGAACAAGGGTATATACAAGAAGAAATTGCAAGTGCATCCTATGAATATCAAAAAGATATAGAATCGGGTGCGCGCATAATTGTAGGCGTAAATAAATTTACAGAGCCTGCAAAACCATTAGAAAAAGTTTTCCGCATTGACGATTCAATTCGAATTGTTCAATCAGATAAATTGAAAAAGCTAAAATCGGAAAGAAATCAACAAGAAGTTGATCATGCTTTGTCTGTGCTAAAACAACATGCACAAGGCACAGAAAACTTAATGCCCGATATTATTAGAGCAGTAGAAGCTTATGCTACACTTGGCGAAATTGCCAACACATTAAGAGAAGTATTTGGTGAATATTAATATATGAAAATACTAAAACTCGCTATAACATTTGCGTGGCTTGCTATTTCGGCATGCAGCACTGTACTTGTTCCACAAAAGAACATTGTTACTCAAACAAAAATAGATACTTCAATTAAAGAAGATGAAGAGATAAAGGCATTTTACAAAAGCTATAAACTATCGCTTGATTCGCAAATGAATGAAACCATAGCATATTCTGATGTGGAAATGCAAAAAGGGTCGTCGGAGAGCATATTAAGTAATTTTTTTAGCGATGCTATAGCTAGTACTTGTAAAAGCAAAGGCATAAATTTCGATTTCGCGATGCCAACTACAAATGGAGGAATTAGAACCTCCTTACCTAAAGGAGAAATTAAATTACAAAATGCATTTGAGTTAATGCCTTTCGAAAATGAGCTAGTGGTATTATATCTGGATGGTAGCTCGGTGAAAAAATTAGTGCAATTTATTGTAGATAAAGGTGGGCAACCTATTTCGGGAATTAGAATTGAAGCGCAGAAAGGCAACATCATCAACATAACCATTAATAACAAACCATTTGAGGAAAATAAAACCTACAGAGTGCTAACTTCAGATTATTTAGCAAATGGGGGCGATGGCATTGTAGCGTTTAAAGAAGCACGCAAACGCGAAAGTCTGGGTATAAAGGTTAGAGACGCTATAGTTGAACACATGAAAACTGAAAATTCGGCAGGAAGAAAATTAAATCCTAGTATAGATGGAAGACTTAAAATCGAACAGTAGAAGAGATTTTTTAAAGAAATTTGGCATACTGAGTGCAAGCATTGCAGCGAGTCCAGTAATTTCAACTCAAGCAGCTTCGGGTATAGAGAAGCTAACCATTTTGCATACCAACGATGTACACAGCAGAATAGACCCTTTTCCGATGGATGGCTCTAGAAATGCTGGTTTAGGTGGGGTAGCACGCAGAGCAACGCTTATAAAGCAAATTAGAAAGGAAGAAGACCATGTATTGTTATTAGATGCAGGAGATATTTTCCAAGGCACACCTTATTTTAATTTATATGGTGGTGAATTAGAGTTAAAATTAATGTCGGAATTAGGTTATGATGCTGCTACACTTGGTAATCATGATTTTGATAATGGAGTAGATGGGTTTAGTAAACAACTACACCACGCACAATTTCCAATTATATGTGCAAACTACGATTTCAGAAATACCTCTTTAGAAAATAAGACAATACCCTATAAGATTTTTAAAAAAGGGAAACTAAAAATTGGAGTAATTGGTATTGGTATTGAATTAGAAGGATTAGTTGAAAAAAGAAATTACGGGGAAACCATTTATTTGGACCCTGTGATACAAGCAAATAAATATGCGGCTATTTTAAAGGAAGATGAAAAGTGCGATTTAGTGATTTGTTTATCACATTTAGGGTATAAGTATAAAGACAAAAAAGTATCGGATCAAGTATTGGCTAACCAAAGCAAAAACATCGATTTAATTATTGGAGCACATACACATACGTTTATGCAACAACCCGACGTTTTAAAGAACGCTGAGGGTAAAGAGGTTAAAATTTTTCAAGTAGGTTTTGCTGGCATAAATTTAGGCAGGATTGATTTCTATTTTGAACGATCAAAAAACAGAAAGAGTTCTGTAGCAAGCACTTTAGAAATTAATGAAAGTTTAGACGTTTAATTTCTCGCAATGCTTGAAAATAATTGCTAGATTTTTCTATTTTTTGAAAATCTTACTTAACATAAAACCGATAAAATTCTTTAGAATTGATTTTCAATCAATTAGCTAATTAACCTCGGAAACACTTGTAAAATCAAGGGTTTTGGCGTATGTTGAAAAATAGTTTTGGAATTGCTTAACATTATTTGAAGTTTTTTTTAACAAAAAATTAGCCTAGCGACGTGCAAACGCACAAATGAAAAAATCAAGAGTTATTTTTATTTTTTTGTTAGGAATTTTTTTCAAATATTCGTTGTTCCTAAGGGGGCGGTAAAACGCTAACAACAAAACTAAATCAAATTAATTTTTTGCTCGAGATAGAATGATAGAAACTAGTACAAATGTTTGGGAGAATTGTCTGAAAATAATTAAAGACAATGTGCCAGCGCAAAGTTTTAAAACTTGGTTTGAACCAATTAAAGCCCTAAAGCTTGAAGGTTCTGTTTTAACCATACAAGTCCCAAGTTTATTTTTCTATGAATGGTTAGAAGAACACTATGTGAACTTGCTTAGAAAAACAATTAAGCATGAGTTAGGAACTGAAGCCCGATTAGAATATAACATTGTGGTAGATAATGCAACTTCAAGCACGAAAGCGCATACTATTAATATACCAGCATCACCAAATGGCGAATTAAAAAACCCATCGGTGCCAATTCCAGTAACAGTACCTTCATCAATTCGCAATCCGTTTGTAATACCAGGATTAAAAAAGATAAACATTGATTCGCAATTAAACTCAAAATATTCATTTGATAATTTTGTAGAAGGAGATTGTAACCGTTTGGCTCGTTCTGCGGGTTATGCGGTAGCAAACAAGCCGGGTGGTACTTCATTCAATCCATTGATGATTTATGGTCCTACAGGCCTTGGTAAAACGCATTTAATACATGCAATTGGAGGAGCTATTAAAGATCGTTACCCAGATAAGCAAGTATTATATGTAAATGCGGAGAAATTTACACAGCAATTTGTGGAATCGATGAAAAATAACACCATCAATGATTTCAAAAACTTCTACCAATTAATTGATGTATTGATTATTGATGATGTTCATAATTTTGCAGGTAAAGAAAAAACACAAGATATTTTCTTCCACATTTTTAATGAACTACACCAAACCAATAAACAAATTGTATTAACCTCAGATAAAGCTCCTAAAGATTTAATTGGGGTAGAAGACAGATTATTGTCGCGCTTTAAATGGGGCTTAACTGCCGATTTGCAAATCCCGGATTTCGAAACACGCATGGCCATCTTATATAAAAAGATGCAATCAGACGGAATAGAATTGCCACAAGATGTTGTAGAATATGTTGCACATAATATTGATAGCAATATGCGCGACCTAGAGGGAGCAATGGTTTCATTACTTGCACACTCAACCTTAAACAAAAAAGAAATTGATTTGCCTTTGGCAAAACAGATGTTGAAAAACTTTATCAAAAATTCTAATAAAGAAATTTCAATAGAATACATACAGAAATTAGTTTGCGAGTATTTTGAAGTACCTGTGGAGTTGTTAAAATCTCAAACACGTAAGAGAGAGATTGTTCAAGCACGTCAGATTTCAATGTACCTAGCGAAAAGCCATACTAAATCATCTTTAAAATCTATTGGTATGCATTTTGGTGGACGAGATCACTCAACTGTAATTTACGCTTGCCAAACAGTAGAAGATTTAATAGATACTGATAAAAAGTTTAGAGCTTATGTAGCCGACATACAAAAGAAGTTAAAACTTTCTTAAGTACCCGCTACTCAATACCCTCTACCCAATACTCACTACCCAATACTAAAAAAGGCGTCATTTGAAATTCACTCAAATGACGCCTTTTTTCTAACGACTAATATCTAACGTCTATAATCTATTTATCGGTAAAGTAAACCCAAACACACTGCCTTTACCAAGTTCACTACGCACCCAAATTGTACCTTTATTTTTTTCGATAAACTCTTTGCAAAGTAATAATCCAATACCTGTGCCTCTTTCAGAATTGGTACCCACAGTACTAAAGTTATTCATTCCAAAAAGTTTAGATATGTTTTTCTCATCTATGCCCACACCGGTATCTTCAATTTCTACAATGTATTTATCGTACTCTAATTTTGCACTTAATGTAATTTTATCTTTAGGATTACAATATTTTATTGCATTTGAGAGCAAATTTCTAATCACCAGTTCAACCATATTTTTATCAGCATATACAATTACATTTTCTGCAATGGTATTGTCTATGGTTAAGTATTTATCTTTTATTTGAGAATCGAGTAGGTTTAATTGTACAATGCTTATTAACCTAAGGTTTAAATAATCGGGGTTTATTCGCTCTCCTTTTAATTGAGTACGCGACCAGTATAATAAATTTTCTAATAAAGAAGAGGTGGTTTTGATTTCGGTATTAATTATAGGTAAATGAGTTTTTAATTCTTCTTCAGAAATTAATTTCTGATCAAAAACGCTCATAATTTCTTTCAGGTTCATTATAGGGCCTCTTAAATCATGTGCAATTATGGAGAACATTTTATCTTTTAATTGATTTAGCTTACTAAGTTCTTCCGATTGATTTTTTAATAACACTTCCGATTTTTTTCTTTCGGTAATGTCACGATGTATTAAGATAACCCCACTATAAATCGTGGATTTATCAAATAAAGGGGTGATAATTATTTCGTAACATTTGTCATTTATATTTTCTTCATGAGAAAAGGTTTCTCTGTTACTCACTTTATTTATTAAATGATCGAAGCCTGTAAAGATGCTAGCATATAAATCACCAATTTTTACTTTTTTTTTCAAGTCGGTATTTACAATCACTTTAAATTTCGAATTAAAATCTACTATTCTATCTTGATTATCTAATACCAGAATACCTTCAGTTAAATCTTCAATTATTTTATCTCTAGCAACAGGAATTATATCGAACAAACGAAATTGTAGAAGCCCGAATCCTATCACTAAACAAGTTGTTAGAAAAGCATATGGAGTAAGATCTATGTGGTTATAAGGCCTAAATCCTATTAGGTACATAATATTTACTAACCAAGGTATTAGAGCGCCTAATACAATCACATAGTTTTGTCGACGATAAATTTTATCAGCTTTTAAAAACTTATTGAGAATTAAGTATAAGCCAATAATTAAGTTTATATAAAAAAAGATGGTATGTATGATGTACCATGGTCCTACTTCTATATCTAATAGAGGGAAGGGGCCTAAGTTATCTACATTAATTTGGTCGTAATATAAATGATGGTACTCATTTGTATTAACTGCAATAAAGGTAATTACAGGGATTATGTATAGTAATATATTTTTAGGTAAGGTAAGCCAATGGGATTTGCCAATAAATTTAATGATAAATTGAATCCACATTGCAGGTAAGAACGCTACGCCTATGTATTCAATTCTTAACCAAAAAACCATTTCGGTATAATTGGGTGAGGAGAGTTCGAATGCGTAAGCAATAGACCAAATAGCAATAAAAAGGGTAATGTATGCGAATTGTTTTACTGCATCGCCGTTCCTTCTATAGATAATGGCTGCCATAATAAGAGCAGCAATTCCCGACACAAGTAAGGAAGCCGAGTAGTCATTAAAATTCATTTATGTTTTAGTTTAGTTTTTTGTTTCGTTGAGTTTTACCAGCTACCACTGGCGCCACCACCACCAAAGCTTCCACCACCAAAGCCACCGAATCCACCACCACCGCTGCTGCTACCACCACCAAAGCCGCC
>CALRUR010000019.1:0-49725 GCA_943371425.1 Sphingobacterium thalpophilum | reverse complement strand
TTCTATAAAAGGGATGCTACACATAGGAGCGGGAGCATAATAATTAATAAAAACAAAATAAAAATTTTGGATGATTTTTATTTTGTTTTTAAGGAACATTTTTGCTTAAATTTGGTATAACTGCTTTACATAGGAACCCATGTTAGCTGATGTTTTTATTCTCAGTACGCAAGTTAAACCGTTTTGATATAACAGGAACTATCAACAAGCCTGTTGGAATGGCTATTAGACAGCCTATTAAAAAATCACTCAACCAAAGGTTGAAAAAATTTTCACAATAGCCCGAATGTATCAATAACATTCCACCCGTCATTACAATAGTCATTGCTACGGAAACAGAAATATTGGAAAAAAATTGTGCCTGAGATTTTGTAAAATGTATCATAAATTGGGAAATGAAAAAAGTCTGCGAACTGATTCCGTTCGCAGACTTTATGAAAAAATTATTTAATTTCTGGTCGGCTATGCCATTCGTGGAACAAACCTTTCTGGTCTCTGTTGGCTCTAATTTCTTGAAGTTTTTTCAAATTAGCATCCGATAAAAACGGTGCAGTTCTTTTGTGCAAGCCTTCGTCGGCTAATTGAATACCCGTACTCATGTGATTCATTTTACTCATCATCGATGCAGCCCAATCGCCATATTTTGAAGTATCAGCAGCATTTTTCCAAATGGTGTACAAGGCAATGTAGATATTATCTTCATTTGAATAGGCCATATCGGATTGTATTTGACCCGGGTGCCAATTTAGCCAAAGCATGTGCGAAGGAGCAGGAGGCATGGTTCTAGCAATTTCTTTGATATAAGGCATTAAGTCGCCCAATGGAGCGTGTGTCCACATATTATCTACCCCATAATGATGATTTTCTGGATAATGACTCATAACCATTTTATACAAAGCATTGATTCCTGGGTCAATAGCTGGCGTAGCAATTAAGGCTTTATGTTTGATAGGACTGTTTTTCATAAAAGCCATAGCTTCCTCAAATTCGTCTTTGGTATCTGCAAAAATGGGTGCAGCCGCCTCAATGCCAGGTCCAAATATCCCTGCCATTTTATTGCTCATTAGCATTTGAAACTCTACGGCTTTTGGTATGCTTGGGCCTACTTCATACGCCCAGCTAAACACATCTTCCAAATGTTTCATGTAAAATTGATGGGCAATAATGGCTCTGTATTTTGGTAAGGGGTACAACTTTAAATGAAAACGAACCACTACACCAAAAAAACCGCCACCAGCACCACGAGCTGCCCAAAACAAATCGGCATTTTCAGTTTCGTTGGCATGAATGTATTCGCCATCAGCAGTAACTACATCGATTCCTATAACGCTTTCGCAGGCAATTCCCATTTTTCGGCCGTTCCAACCGTATCCGCCTTGTAATAAGTAACCCCCAATGCAAACGCCTTTGCAATGACCAGCTGGGAAGAATAAATCGTGTTTAAATAATTCTAACATTAGCACACTTCCGCCAACGCCTGGCCCTGCGGTGGCGGTCATTTCGTTTACATTAACTTCAAATTGATTGAAGTTTTTCATCATAATCAAAATACTATTATCTCGTATATGATTGGCACTAAAACTATGACCACCTGAGCAAACTGTTATTTTTTTACCGTGTGATTTGGCATATTTTATGGTTTCAATTATATCTTGAACCGACTTGGCTTCTACCACTTTTAAAGGTCTTTTGCCCGGGTCGATTTTGTTAAACAACGAACCTAAAACCACGCTTTCAAAATCTTCATCGGTTCGTTCAATTACTCTGCCTTTTATGTCTAATTTTTCAATAGTTTGATTCATTTCGCCATACAATTTTGGTAAAAATGCCGCTAAATGACTCATTTCTTCAGAGCAATGGATTACAATTTTGCGTCCAAAATCTGGAGATATTATCTTCATTTTTTGAACAAAAGAAGACGCTAAATCTGCCAATATTCCTTCTTTTCTGATGTGAATATATTGACCACCCATCCAAAAACGAGAACGCATTTCCGATCCACCTTCTACCGCACGAACCTGATGCACCAAATAACCATAGTCTATGGGGAATTTTGAATGCCCTAATCTTGCACAGATATAAATTACTTTTGAAGGATCTTTTATAGCTTCATACGAAAAACCAAACTCGGTAGGCTGTTTAAATTGAATAAGTCCTTCCGCAAACTCATCAACAATATATTCTTCAATAATGGAGTTTCTGCCAATATAAGAAATATCATCTCCGCCATCTTCCCAAACGGCACTTACGTGTGATTTTGGATGCCATAATTTGTAACGGCTGTCTTGGCTACCGTGCCAACCAAACCACCAATCCCACATTTCGGGTGTTACACCAGGCATTGCAGTAACTATTGCTGCATGAATAGACCCGTCGGGTTCGTTGGTATAACCCGTTTCCAAATCGGTATAACCGTCTTCTTCCAAATACTTGGCTTCGGAAAAAGTTGGTAAAGCACCTGCTGGAAAAGGTGTATTTTCTAATGCATATTTCACTTGTGGGGCAAGTTGTGCAATGCTTTCGTCGAAATATTTACCATACAATTTTTTAAAATCTTCGGGTGAGTAACCTACATTTTTTTTATTTGCCATCCTATTTTTGTTTAAGAATTAATAAAACAAAAGTAGGAAGCGGTTTTGGGTGAAGCACTTGAATTAATTCAAGAAATGTTAGATGCGGTGTTTTAATTTACTCAACCATTCCGAAGAAATACCCATAAACTCAGCGATGAACTTTGAAGGTACCTGCTGAATCACTTCTGGGCAATGCGTAATTAAGTAACAGTAAAGTTTTTCGGAAGAATAAGAAATAATTTTTAGTTTAAAATCATTTTCTTCCTGCAAAGCTTGGGTAATTAAAGAATGGTAGTATTGAAAAAGTTCATGGTCTTGACTAATGATAGCGTCAAGGTCTTTTTTAGTAAATTCAATTAGCTCCGAATTGGCAATGGCTCTCAATTCACATTGGGTTTTGGTTTCTGAAAAATAACTATCAACGCAACTCATAAAAGGATGAAAATCTTCTAAATAGAAATTGATTGTTTTTTCAATTTCCAATTCATCATTTATATACCTGCATACAAAACCTCCTTTTAATACAAAATACACTTTATCACAAATTGTATTGGGTTTTATTAATAAGCTTTGGCTTTTTACTTTCAGTAATTTGCATTTGCTCAGAATGTTTTCAATTTTATCTGGTGATAAGTTTGAGGTTTGAAGTGCTTGTAAAAATTTGTTCATTTTTTAAGTAAAGGTCAATAAAATATCAGCTAACGTTTTCGGGCTTTGCGTTGGTGGGCATTTGAATCCGAAAATTATCTGCGAGCACTAACGTTTATTAATTGCTAAAATGTTTCTATTCGCACTGTCCGCCCACTAACGCAAAACCCGTGTTAGCACCAGTGCATTATATTTTAAGCTCTTGTCCATCTTTTTCAGCAATGTCGTACTTTTAGCAAGAGTCGTCCGTCTATTTGTGTAAAGAGCCATAATATTTACGCCAAAAGTTATCCCATTCAGTTCTCGTGTCTCCTTGAAACTCATAATATTTGTTTGTGGTCAAGTCCATAAAAAATCCACCATAGGAACTTACTTTAACCCGACTTGTCTGACCGTCTGAAAAAGTTGCTGTCGTGAAATGATGTCCTTTCCATAAATAGGTTGTCCCGCCAAGTGGTTTTGCTTTAATGAAAAGATTTTTCGCTTCGTCAAGATTTGTTTCTATAAAATTCATTTGTTGAATGTCGCTTTCTGAAAAAGTTCGTATGTCTTTGTCTTGCGGAAAGGTTTTATAGTCGTAAATTTTGAATGAGGTTAATTGTGTCCAGTCAAGTTCTTTTTGTACACAAGAAGTAATAGCGAAAACAGTTGTAGTCGCCATTGTTAAAATTGTCAATATGTTTCTGAGTGTCGTCATTGCATTGGTGCTAACTTGTTTATACCCGAAACTTATTTCTCTTATCCAACCTAATATTTCTTGCTTGGCGAAGTATTTTGTTTCGGTTATACAAATAATAATAAACAATTTTCCATAATTCATCAAATAGCTTTGATCGATTTCTATTATGGTTAGAATAAATTATTAAATTGAATATATTATGTGCATGAAATTAAACATGTCGCTACTACGGAGCTAAGAGTCGTGCTACAAACAAAAACAATGCATTTAGCACCTCCCTCGCCTCCATTTGCACATTTACATATTTGCACGACTTGTCCCGATTTTTCGGGATTTATATATTTGCACATTTATCAGAATTTCCCACAAAAAAGGGGCAAACAGAAATCTCCGCTTGCCCCTAACAAATACTAAATTTAAAATTTATTCTTTTACTATTTTATTAAATGAATCAACTCCATTAATGCTTGTTTTTACAGTGTAAAAACCAGTTGGCAATTCGGCTATGTTAATAGTTACTACGTTTGCATTTGCTGCACTTGTAAACACTACTTGGCCCATGGTATTGTAAATTACAATGCCTTCTATTTGCTTCTCTGCTTTAAGCGTTAATACCCCATTACTTGGGTTAGGGTACATACCTACTACTTCTGCTTTGCTAGATCCAATACCTATAAATGATTTTTTGCTGAACAATACATTATCAATAAAAATAGTAGATCCTCCTGCTGGCGAACTAGCATAAATTAATTGTGCAATGTTTGATTTTGTTGTTAAACCCGTCATCGCTGAAATAGGAATAGCTACGTGGTTCCATCCGCTTAATGTTGGTGTAAGTGTAGTTTCGTGCTCTACATCATTTCCTCCTCCGAAAACTCCATCTGCACCAAAATCTACTAACTTAAAGCGCAACGAGGTTGAATTTGGTGTCCATACATCAAATTCAAATGTATCCATTGCTGTAATGTTTAATTGGTTTGCCACCATTTCTATACCCACAAAATCTAACCCTGAATATTTTTTTACATCGTTTCCTGCTACTTGAATTTCTTCTAAGGTTGCTGCCGACCATGATGTTCTCCAAGTATCTACCGTTACATTGGTATATGCATTACTAAACATAGAAACTACATCTGTTGCCAATTTAGTTGGTGTTGGTGCTGCTACTGTTGGCTCTACTGCTGCTACAGTGCCCTTGCTAAACATTACGTTATCTATATACACCACAGAAGTACCAGCTGGTGAGCTAGCAAAAATAATTTGTGCAATGTTAGATTTAGTTGTTAAGCCCGTCATGCCAGAAAGTGGCACAGCTATGTGGTTCCATCCGTTTAAAGTAGGTACAATGGTAGTTTCGTGCTCCACATCATCACCTCCACCAAACGCTCCGTTTGCACCAAAATCTACTAATTTAAATCTAAATGATGTTGAATTAGGTGTCCATACATCGAACTCAAATAAATCCATTGCCGTAACGTTTATCTGACTAGTTACTGCTTCTATTCCCACAAAATCTAAACCCGAATATTTCTTAGTATCGTTACCTGCAATTTGTATATCTGTTAAAGTGGCTGCAGACCATGAAGTTCTCCAGGTATCTACCGGTACATTGGTATATGCGTTGCTAAACAATGAAATAACATCTGTAAATATTTTAGTTGGCGTTGCTGCTGCTACTGTTGGCTCTGCTAATGCAGTACCACCAGCGAAGGTTACGTTATCAAAATAGCAAACATTATCTGATGATCTGCCCGCTAAATTAAAGTCCATGAAAAATATGATTTGAGTAATACCTGCTGATGATGGCTCGCCAATTTTTGAAGTAAAATCAAAAGTTAATTCTTCCCATTGGTTAACTAAGGTATTAGCTACTTTAATTTCGCCAGTAGATGCTCCAGAACCTGTAGCAAACTTAATACCTACATCACTAACCACCGGTTTGTAAACCATAATTTTTACAATTGCATTAGCTGGAGTTAAGGTAAATGTGCCAATACTGGTACCATTAGCCGACTCGCAACCTGCATACGGCTGACCCGCTTGTAATGCTGTAAATTTTGCAACCGTTGTAGAGGTATTAATACCTGTTGCACTCGGATTGTTCACAAATTCTAATGCAGGATTTGTGCCATTCTCAAAAGTAGTCCAGCCCCAATTTGCTCCGTTGCCCCCCGTTTCAAAATCAATTGGGTTGGTTTGCGAAAATCCAATACTCGAAATTAGTATGGAAATGCTTAGTGTAATTATTTTTTTCATACCGAAAAGTTTAAATTTATATTTATTAATGTTGATTTCTATAGATTTATAAATGCAATATACCATAAAATTTAGTTAAAGTAAAAATTACCATAAGTATTTTTACTTATTTTTGATGTGTAAGTTGTATTTTGCATTATGAAAATACCGAGTACCTATTTTTTATCCGACCATACCATTCCTCTAAAAGATTACTTCGTTTTTGGGTTATCTATAGATTGCGTGGTATTTGGCTACCATGAGGGTGAAATTAAAGTACTCTTGGTACAAAGAGAGGTAGAACCTTTTAACGGGCATTGGGCCTTAATTGGCGATTTAGTGGAGCCCGATAAAAATTTAGAAGAAGCTGCCAATAATGTGTTAGAAAAGCTCACTGGCCTAAAAAACATTTACATGAAGCAGTTTTTTACCTTCGGTAGTGTAGATAGGCATCCTTTGGGCCGTGTGGTAACTGTGGCATATTTCTCCTTGGTTAACAGCATGAACTACCACCCTATTGCTTCCTCTTGGGCAAAATCTGCAGAATGGATAAACATTAATAATTTACCCGAATTAGCTTTTGATCATTATACCATTTTATTAAAAGGCATAGAAACCTTAAAAAACGAGGCTCGCCACAAACCTACCGGTTTCGAATTATTACCAAAAAAGTTTACGCTCTTAGAAATTCAACACCTGTACGAAGCCTTGCTCGGGTATAAATTTGATAAGTCTAACTTCCGGAAAAAAATTCAGGAAATGAATATCCTAAGACCTCTCAACGAAGTGAAATTAAATGTTTCTCATCGCCCTGCAAAATTATTTGAGTTTGATGAGAAAAGGTACAGAGCATTGGAGAAAGAAGGGTTTTCTTTTGAGCTGTGATTAGTATTGAGTAGCGAGTATTGGGTATTGAGTATCGAGTATTAGGTATTTAGTATTTAGTATTTAGTATTTAAAAATTAGTATTTAAAAACTGTACTTTTTATCGATTCTTGGATATTTTCAGCAGCTAATTTTGGTGTTCTATCTGATCTAAAAAGTCCCCAATGTTTTTCGGGTTCCATAGGGTCTGTAGATCCTTTCCATTGCTCATCAAATGCTTCGAAAAAGAAAGTAAGGACTTTGTTCTTCTCTGTCCATTCCATTAAATCGTCGTAATATATTTTCTGGTTCTCTTCATTTACATGTTCGGAATGTATGCCAATGCCGTGCGAGTTGGTAGCCCAACCTGCTTCTGTAATAACCACCGGAATGCCTGGGTATTGCTTGGCAACGGTTTCATAATTGGCAATGGTGTACTCTACCGCCTCGTGTATGTGCTTATATTCCCAAACCGGATAGGTATGTATCGAAATAAAATCGATTACCTCTGCCAAGGGTTTTAGGTAATTTAACCATGGCACATAATTCTCGCAAAAAGTAATGGGCTGCGAAATGTGTTGTTTTACTTTTATGGCAAAACTTACCACCCGATCTACCGGTACAAAATGATCCGTCCAATCTACACATGCTTCGTTGCCTAAAGATACCGTGAAAATAATATCAGGATATTTATTAGACCAATCTATCAATCGCTGAATTTTTTGTTCGTTGCTAAATTTATTTAGCTCCAATTGTTTTTCCTCGTAAATACCACCTCCCCAGGGGCAAGCATGGTTATTCATTTCGGCTACAATGTATGCGCCCAACATCAGTTTAAGATCTAACTTTTCTCGTTCAATAACTTTTATAACGGTTAAGGCATGCTCATCACAATCATACAATCGTAGGTATTTCCAATGCGGTTGTAGCAGTAATAAATCTTCTTTTACTTCTTCGTATGATGGAGTAATACCTCCAGGTTGCTGACCATCTCTAAAACCAGAATAACAAATGGCTTTAGCAAACTCAACATTAAATTCTTTAAAAAAATTACTCATTAATATTTTAGTTTTTCATGTTTATCCCATAATCCCCAATACGCACCTACATCTCCTTCGGGCCCTACTTTCCAAGACTCGTCAAACGATGCAAAGTAAAAACTTTCGATGCCATAAGCGTTGCACCAATTTTGGCAATCTATAAAATAGCGCATCGCGTTTTCTTCGGTAGCAACAGATGCTTTAAAAGCACCGCCTTGGCTAGGCCAACCAGTTTCTGTAATAATTACTCGCTTGCCTTGGCCTGCATTTCTTGCAGATTCGAACATACTTCGCATGTGTTCAAATGAATATTCAATTGGGCAACCTTCCCAATAAGGGTAACAATTTGTTAAAATAACATCGCATATTTCGGTAATGCGTGGTCGGTGAGAAAACTCGTAATACGCATCCACATATCCAACCGGAATATTCGGTAAAGCATCTTTCACTCTTTGTATGTAGGCCAACAACTGATCTTCTGTTAAGTCTTTTCTATACATCACTTCATTACCCACTGCGGCAACATCTACTAGGCCTTCTTTTGCCATGGAAATTAAACTTTCTATCTCGCGTTCATTCAAATCCAAATCGTCGCCAAGCCATGCTCCAACTAGGGTTTTCATGCCATGCTTTTTCGCCATTCTGGGCACGTGTTCATTACCTTCAATACAAGAAAAGGAACGAATCCATTTCGCATAAGGACGTAAAATTTTAATACGTCTTTCTACTTGTGCTTCGGTAATAATGGAACCTGGTTTTTGCCCGTCTTCATAAATGCTAAAGCAAATGCCATGCATCCCTCCGTTAAGAGTTTTATGCCACATGCTTTTTATATCCTCACTTGTGAGCTGAGCATAATCAATGTGAATGTGCTCGTGTTGCAATTGTTCAAAGCTTGCTTTGTTTTCTGCAGTAAAATAATGTCCTACTCTATATGACATACGGTATCGTTTTATTTTTTAAACTTGAATTTTTCGTGTTTGTCCCATAAGCCCCAAGAGCTTCCTAATTTTCCTTCTTGTATTACTTTCCAGGATTCGTCGAATGAACTGAAATGGTACAATTCTACGTTGTTATTTCTAGCCCATTCTTGCGAAACGATGAAATATTTCATGGCATTTATACTCGAAGGTACTGCACTTTCTATGGTTTCACCAAAACTTGGCCAACCGGTTTCTGTAATAATTATTTTTTTACCATTGCTCACCGCTTTAGTTATTTCGTACATGTTTGAGATGTAAGATAGTGAGTAATCTATAGAAGCGCCTTCCCAGAATGGATAAAAATTACATAATACTAAATCGCAAGCATCAATAAGATTAGGCCTTTCTAAAAACTGATAATAGGCATCTACATACCCTACTTCAATATTTTTTGGAATGGCATTTTTTACTCTGTTAATGTAACCTATTAATTCTTCTTCAGAAATTTCGCCTCTGTGTAATACTTCGTTACCTACTGCGGCAACATCTACTAAACCTTTATTTGATAGTTCTATGAGGGCATTTATTTCTTCTTCGTTTCGTTGCTTATCCTTGCTGATCCATGCACCTACAATGGTTTTAATACCTTTCTGATGTGCAATTTCAGGAATTAACTCATTCCCTTCTGTACAAGAAAAAGTTCTGATGCTTTGGGTATGCGGTGCTATAATATCCAGTCGTCTTCTAATTTGTTCTGCCGATAAAATGTCTCCCACATTTTGCCCTTCAACATAAGGGCTAAAACACATTCCTGTTAAACCTTTATTAAATTGAGTTGCAAATAATACTTCAATTTCTGCTTCCGTTTTATCAGTAAAATTAAACCCTTCAGTAGAGTTTAAATTAATTCTGTGTAAGAGCGAATTTAATTTTCCTTGTAAGTATGGCGAGCCTTTATCTTGTTTACGCTTCGCGATGGTAGCACTAATTTCTCTTGCCTTTTCTTCTGTTACATCGTAATCTTTCATCACCCAAATGGCTATTAAAGTTCCGAGTATGGGTATACCCGAGAAGAACAATCTCAACTCGAACATCGATTGAAAGGATTGTGTATCGGCACCAGAATTAAAATTAACAAATGATAAAATTAAGCCGCTTAATAAACCTGCAATTGCCAAACCGAATTTCACCATCCACCAGTAAATGGCTCCAAAAATTCCTTCTCTACGTTTACCAGTATTTAATTCATCAATATCTATCACGTCTGAAGTCATAGACATCATTAAAGTAAATAAACTACCTATACCAAATGAGAAAAAGGGTAATGCAAAAATAAACAGGTATGGTTTGCCTGGTACAAACAAAAACCAAAAGAGTATGTACCCGATAATAGAAATAAATTGAGAAATAATAAAGGCTTTCTTTTTACCCATCGATTTAGACATCCTGCTAACCACAGGAATTACTGCAACCGTGGTAATAATAGCGCCTACACTGCCAAATAATGTTGGCCATATTCCAAAATTATTTGGGTTATCGCTAAATATAAAATACTTGATAATGAAAAAGGAGAAACCGGCAACGGTATTAAATGCATTAAATATTAAGAAAGTGGCGATGCACAATTTTCTGAATGGAATTATTTTTAAGGCATCTCTAAAACCTTCTATAATTTGATCGAAACTGGTGCTTATGTTTTTAACCGTTAAGGGTTCGTAGTTTTCATTTAAGGTAGATTGGCTTTTTATAAAAATGGCAGGCATTATAGCCAATAAAGAACAACCAATTGCTACATAAATTGCCAAGCTACGTGTAGCAATTTCTGTACTCGGGAAAAATTGAGGGTCGTACATTATTACCCAAAACCAAGGAGCAATTACCCATGCCAACTGACCAATTAATTGTGCGGTGGCCATAATTTCTGTACGCTCATGGAAATCGTCGCTCATCTCATAGCCCATTGCCACGTAGGGTACACTAAATATGGTAAGGCCGAGGTAAAATACTAATGACCAGATTAAGAAATAATAGAAATTATAATTCACACTGTCTGCAGAATACAATTGCCACATAAATGCAAACGACAGGCCCATAATAATGGCACCTATTAACACATACTGCCTGCGTCTGCCCCATTTAGATTTTGTATTATCTGTAATGTATCCCATTATTGGGTCGGTAATGGCATCAAAAAGTTTAGGAACAAAATAAATGATACCTAGCATCCAACCCGGAAACCCAAGGCTTTCAATCAAAATAACTATAAAAATTCCGAGCGCAGCCGGAAACATTTGGTTGGCAAGCATTCCTAGTCCAAACGCTATTTTTTGTCCGAAAGGAACTTTCTTTGTTAAATGCTGGGTCGACATATGTGTTTGTTTAGTTTAGTACAATTGTTTGCAATGCTTTTGCATCGATGCTAACTTTTTTCAATTCATTCTTCAATTTTATATCAATTGAATATTTTTCATCTGTAGGGTTAAACACCGCAATTACTATACTTCCGTCTGTATTTTGCACTGCTGTTGCCATTACCTCTTTATGGTTTATCGTACAGCCTATTTTAATGGCTCCAGGGCGCATAAATTTACTGAAATGAGCCATTACATAATACAGGGGTGTAAAGTAAACCTCGTCTGTATTTGGGTTTACAATTACCGGTGCTACACACCAGTTTTTAAACCAATTTGGTCCGCCTTGTGTATCTAACACCATGTTCCAATCTATCCATCCGTGTACATAATTATTTAAACATCCTATAATGTCGCCTGCGTATCTGTTAACGGGTGCATATTTAGGGTGTAAATGCCTATCCCTTTCACTCGCCCAATCCCATCCCCAATCGGTGGCTTCTTTTTTCCAATACCAAGCATCGTCGCGCCATTTAGGTATTTCAGAATCTACACAACCTTCGGTTTCTATTAAATATTTATTAGGTGCTTTTTGATGCGCGTATTGCAAGGCTTCCGGAAAATAATCATAAGTACTCTCGTACCAATGGATGGCAGTACCTGCAAAGTATTTAGATGATTTCTCGTCGCGGTACATTTCATCAACCCATTCTTTTAAGCCCGCTCTGTTTTGGTCGTAGCCTAATATATTGATGTTTGCCCATCCATCCTTTTCTAATTTAGGACCTAAATGATCTTGCACAAAATCTGTCATTTCTTTTGGCGAAAACAAAGTGCTCTCCCAGTTATTTCCATTTCCATGTGGTTCGTTAATTACCGTAAGTCCCCAAATATTAATTCCTTCTTTTTTATACGCCGATAAATATTTAGAGAAATACAATGCGAATGCATCGTTGTATTTCGGTAATAATTTCCCGCCCACGTAATTTTTATTGTCTTTCATCCAAGGTGGCGCTGTCCAAGGCGAAGCGATGATTTTAAATCCTTCTTTCGATATTTTTTGTGCTTCTGTTATCATCGGAATTAAATCCGCACTATCATCTTCTATGCTAAAATGTTTCAAGTCCAAATCCTCTTCCACCTTTGCATAAGTATAATTGCTCAAAGAAAAATCGCAGGATGCAATGTGTGTGCGGGTTAAAGAGTACCTTGCTCCTTCTTCTCCAAAATAAGCCTCTAGTATTTTTGTTCTGTTTGCTGGCCCTAGCTTGTTAAGTAGAGATGCAGATGCTTCTGTAAAAGAACCTCCAAAGCCTAAAATTTCTTGGAATTTTTCTTCTGTATTTATTTCTACTGTTAAGGTTTTATCTGTAGGTTTAAAATCGCTAAGAAGCGTTAAGGCATTGCCTTTTTCTGATGTTTCGTATACAGCTATCGTCATCTCTTTGGTATTTGTACATTGAATTTGAACCAAACAAATAATTCCCATAAAAATGGTTTTTACAACATACAGTTTTTGTTTCTTGTTCATCCTTGTATTTTATTTTGAATGTTGAGGTAATCCAAGCGTTTTTAATAACTCTTCTTTGTTTCCATTAAATGTTTTTAAAATGGTCTTGCCATCTCTGGTTAATTCTTTAAAAACTCCTTTATCCACTTTTTCCCATAGTGCATATTTTGCTTTACCCTCTATGGTAAATAATCCGAAATGATTTTCGGAACCTAATGGGTTTCCTGCATCTTTCCATTTCTCATCAAATGCCTCAAAATAAAAGCAGGTAATTTTTTCTTGGTTCGTCCAAGCTCGCATTAAGTCGTAATATTTTGCAGCCTTGTATTCATCGCATGCCATAGATCCCTCTTTACCATAAAAACCATCGGAGTTAGTTGCCCAACCGGTTTCGCCAATATGTATAGGTTTATTTATTCCGATAGATTGCATATAGCCTTGCACCTTGCCGTATTGGCTTTTCGCATAATTTAATGCGCGTTGCATTAAGCTGTCTGTTTTTTGTTCTGTTGATAGATTAGTATCCGAAGGTTGTAGGCCCCAAAAGCTAGGATTGTAATGGGTGTCGTGCATCGGGTAAGTATGTATAGAAACATAATCAACTGCTGCATATAATTTTTTTAAATCCTCTACATGGTAAGTAGAATCGGCTCCTCCCCAAGAGGCATAATTATCTGAAGAGGTAATCCATAATTTCTCGGGTAATTTTTTTTCAATCTTTAATTCTTGTAAATGGTTTACCCATTTTAGAATTACAGATGGCTGCACATAATAAGCGCTTGCCCATTTTACCATGGCTTCATTACCTACCGAAATTATTTTTACAATGTTTGGGTATGTATTCGCTAATGCGATGGCTCTGTTAATTTCGGCGGTATTTGCTTCTACATTTTCTTTATCGTGGTTGGGAGGAAGTTTGGTCCAAGCATTTTCGCAATCAATCCAAACACCTAACATCACATACATTTCAAAGCTTTTATCTTCGCTTTGCAATTCGGTAATTGCTTTTAACAAATTTCTAATTTCATCTAATTGGGTATTGTAAGTGCGCAATATTTTAATACCCATTGCACTCATCAATTTTAGATCTTCTTTTAGTTGAGGCATACTCGGCTGTAAATCGCGGGTATTGCTTCTGTAGCCTCCATAACAAATTGCTTGGTAGTTTGCATCGCCTAAAATTTCGGCAGCGCTCTTGCTTTTCTCCTGTGTTGGAGCATTGCAAGCGGCTAATAAAATTAGGCTGTTAATAAAAAAATAAATGTGTACTCTACTTTTTCGCATTCTTTTATTTTAAGATCGATTGTTTAACGTAAACCGTTATTTTACTTATCTCCCCCGTTCTATTAAAAATTGCTAAGCTTGTATTTGTATCTAAGTGTAATGTATTGTGTGTACTCATAGTGCCATCTGCTCTTTCTATCTCTAGTTCATTTTTATCAGATAATCGATAAATAATGGGTACTTGACAGAAAGTAAAACAAAGCGAGCCCTGTGGCGGTGCAAAGGTTTTATGTTCTTTGTTGATGGTAACATAATGGAACATTCTGTCGCCGGTGGTAAATTCATCTTTGCGTAATAAACATGGGTTAAAATACAAAGCTCCATTTAACACAAACACTCCGAGTTCGCCAAACCTACTAATAATGTCTTCTTTCACCTGCCCGGTCATGCCTGGTTGCTGAGCCCCTTTATTACCTGGGGTATGCGAGTATGGGTCGGTTGGGAAAGCTCCGTACAATTTCGGCGATTTGTGCACACCTACTCCTGCATTTATTTCGTAATAATGTTCTAATAATTTACCAATTACTTGTTCGCTCTCTCCATTATCAATTGCCATTAAACTAACTTCTTGTACGGCTAATTGCAATTTAGAAACCATGTGCCAATAAATAGAACCCAAACCTTCATAGCCATAAAAAGTACCCGATCTGCCGGTAAACGATTTATGGTCGAACACTTGTTCGTAAGTATCTAAAAATGCTTTCTTTTCGTTCTCAACTAAGGCTCCATATTTAGTAGCCTGTAGTTGATGCAAGGCATTACTCAAATCATCGGCATTTCTTAAATTTCCGTTGAAATGGTATTCGCCTTTTACGTCTTTCTCTACAATCGATTTATCGCCACTAGCTAATAATAATTCCACTAGTTTCAATTTTTGTATCGCTTCTTTTGGTATTTTATTTTTCTGTAAAAACTTAGGAAGTTGTTTGTTTGGATACAATAAATAACTGTACTGGTCTGGGCGGAAGAGCGCACTCTGCTTCATGCTATCCAGTAATTTAATTGCGTCTTTCGCACTTAAATACCCCGAACTCAATACCGCCACTTGCCCTTCTAACATTTCATTGAGGTACGATATGTGTATTTCTTTCTCGCTTTTAAAACTCATTAAATTGTAGGCATGGTACATATCATCTGCTCGTTTGTTGGCATTAATGGTATGCTCCATATAGGCTAAACTCAGCTTTACAAATTCCTTTAACCTGCGGTAAGAAATAGTACGTTTCTCCGACCAAAAGGTATGCTTGTAAATATGTTCGCGGTATTCGCTACCTGCTTCGGCTAATTTATCGAGTATCGCTTTTCTTTGTAAATCGTTAATCTCCGAATTTAATATGGCTGCATTTTCTTCGAGCGTTGCATGTACAGCCTTAAAGAAAATAATCAACTCGTTTGATAGTTCTATGCGTTCCTCTTCTGTTTGTTCTATAAGTTTATCAAAAAACACCAAGAACCTACGCAGGTAATAGAGTGTAACCATCGACACGCCATTACCTACCAAGGCATTGTTTGCATCGTTCCATTCCGGACGTTGGGTATTCATCCATATTCCAGCACCTGGAATAAAATTAGAAAGCTTTGCTAAAACCGTAGCCAATATTTTTTCAATAAAATTTACGGTGTATATTTTCTGATGTTGATCTACCAATAAGGAAGCATCTGAACCCAAGGTTTGCATGTTCTTTTTAATGGCTGCATCTAAATGTTCATCAAACTCTATGGTGTCTTTGGCATTCTTTAAAATTTCGGTATAACTTTTTATTTTGTAAGGTACGTTTGCATACACAAACTGTTCTTCGTTGAACTGGCTACTTAACTGGCCTGGGAAATATTTTTCATTTATCTCCAATAGTTTTAATAAATATATAATCTGATGGTCGCCCCAATAACCGATGTACGACCATGGGTTATCTGGTTCTACGGTTTCCCAATCGAAGCCTCCTTTGGTTACTCGGTATGGATTGTATCCTTCAAAAGTAGTGGCATTTAAAAATTTATGAATCATGCTGCGGGTAAAGCCCGGGTATGATATTGCCAATGCTTCCCAGTTCTGAAAAATATCTCTCCAATTCCCTTCGTAATCCAAAATTCTTTTCGAATAATCTTCGGCACTGCGTGTATTAATAGAAAATTTATTCCAAGGTCTGCTCGGGTCGCCGTGTCGTCTACTAAATTTCAGTGGCAAATATTCTGTGCATAATCTCTTGAAATTTTTATCCTCAACTCCTGCACAAATTTGCTCTAGCTCAAACACCGTAAAGGTTTCATTCATTTTATCTAAAAGCTCTTTGTGCTTTTCGTAAACGGTTTTATTGGCAGCGGCTAAATAATTTATTAAATCTTCTTTTTCTATTTGGTAATTAAAATCGAAAATACCACCCCTCATAATATTAAAAAGGGTATTCGAAAAATGCCTAGTATCTCTGTACACATCTGCCGATAATTGTATACCATCTGCCGATGCATTTAGCTCCAATAATTTTTTAGAACCCAATAAAATATCGTCTTCAACCAGTGTTTGTAATTCTTTGTTGGTATTAATTTCTTGGATAATAGAAATAACATCCGACTGACTTTGGTTTACATCGGCCACAATCATCCATTTCTTTTTTTCTGTTGGGCTAAGTGTAATTTCTTTGTTGATGAAGTACGAACCTTTCTCTGCTTTTACATCTTCTTCTTGTGTAATTGTTAATCCTTTTCTAAAAGCATCCAACTGAAATGAGGAAAGTAGAAACAACGGTTTATCTAATCCTAAAGACCAAGCTATGTTTGCTTTTAAGGCTTCGCTAGGCTCTGCCCTGTCTACAATAATTGCGCTTAGTGCAAATATACCTAAACCCGAAGCTGGGTCTAATTCATTGCGTTTATAGGCATCTACCAAAATACTGGTAGCGTTTTGTAAATCGCTGCTTACACCGTCGGGCATTATGTTTTGCAAGCCGTCGAGTACATTTATTCGCAGGTTTTTATCGCCAGTATTTTCCAGAGATGATTTGCGAACAAAACCATACAAATTGCTAGTATTCCACTCGTACCTAAATGTAAGTTCGAAGTGGTGATTAATTTCTTCGAAAATAATTTTATTGCCAATCGCATTTTTATAAATATTTCTTGAAATTTCATACAAGCTATTGTTACGCTCCGAGAAAGGTTCCCAGACATGAATTTCATTGTTATAAAAAATCTGAAAAATGGATTTAGAGCCTGTAGTATCATACGACTCCGTTATTTTATCGGCCGTATAATAAGGGAACAAAGCGTATTCGGCACTCTTGCGGCCTGCTGTAATTCCACCATTGCTGGCAATAAATATCCAATGGTTCGAATCGCTCACCACACTCATAAAAAACGCTCGCATTTCATCGTGATTAGAAATGCAAAAGAAATTTTCACCTTCTATTTTTAATCGCTTTATTTCAACTGATAACTCTTGTTTCATCAAATTTTATTATACTAATTCTAAAGACTATTTACTAATTACTAAGGACTATTTTTCTTTGTACACTCTCACATAATCAATAGTCATACTACCCGGAAAAGGCGTATTACTATTCGGAGGGCCACCAAAATTTCCACCTACTGCTACGTTCATAATTAGGAAGAAAGGTTGGTTATACACCCATTCTCCTGGAGCATCTGCAGGGGTAATTCTTTTATACAAATAATCGTTTACAAAAAAATCGATTTTATCTGCATTCCATTCAATGGCATAAACGTAAAAATTATTATCGAATCGGTCGTTTTGTAAGGCGTATGGAGTAGTAATGGCTTCGCCACCAGAGTAACCCGGTCCGTGTATAGAGCCGTAGGTGATGTTAGAAAATTTACCTTTCTGCTCCATAATATCGATCTCCCCACACTGTGGCCAAGTAACGCTATCTATGTTACTGCCCAGCATCCAAAAAGCAGGCCAAATGCCCGAGCCAGTTGGTGTTTTAATACGTGCTTCTATTCTACCGTATTTTTGAGTAAAAATACCTTGTGTTTTTATACGTGCTGAAGTGTAATTTCCAGAAAGATCTTTTCTGGCGGTAATTACCAAATTCCCTAAACCATCTAAGCCTACGTTTTGCGCACTTTGTGTATAAGTTTGTAATTCGTTGTTGCCCCAACCGTTTTGCCCGGTACCTAAATCGAAGGTCCATTTAGTGGCATCTGGTGTGGTGCTAGTAGTATCGTTAAACTCATCACTCCATACCAATTCAAAATTTCTATCGGGTAAGGTTTGTACAGCCTCCACTTCGCAACCCGCCATTAGTATAGCGAGAGAACTTATAAGTATTGTGTTATTTAAATGCTTCATATATCTAAATTTTTATAGATTATTTATGTTATATTTTTTATCGGTAGAAATAAATATTATCCAAAATAAAATTAGGACCACCGGTAACTATTAATGCTCCTAAATTTGTTTTTTGGTTAAGTATGTTTCCTGTTAATGGTATGTCGAACGATTTCCAAACTCCGGTTTGGAAGCCTGTTAAATTTACACGTAAGTCTTTATCATCGCCTTGTGGATTACCAGTGTTTACATCTGTTTCAATAATTTTATTGGCACCAATGTCTCTCACTTGTATTCCAATGGTAGTAGCTGCATTTTCTACGTACACATCAATATGCAAAAAGCCTAAAGTACTAGCATTTACTGGTTCTTCCACAAACATAATACCTGTATAATTATTCGTACTGTATTGCAAAACTTTGCCAGAACCCGTAGTTAAAACTTCGGTTACCGTAGTAGAACCACCAAAACCTGGAGTAAAATTACTAGCCGTTGCATCTACATAAGCATCACTAAAAATAGATTTCACATCCACTTGTGGGCGTGTAGGAACAGGTGCTCCAGGCAAATCGCCTTTAGAAGCAATTATCAATTTACCTATTGCTGCTTTACCCTTTACAGTTGCTGTAATTTCTGCATTTCCCGGTGCTAATACACTCACTACTCCTTCATCATTTACTTTCGCAATAGAAGTATCTGAACTAAAGAAATCGCAATAAGTAGTGGTCGAATTAACTAATACATCTTGGCCATTTACCAAGTTAAACACATGGTTAATGCCTGTAACGTTTACAGAGGCTCCTACAAAGGTATTTACTGTACTCGAAAGTCCGTTCATAATTTTAGAAGTTGGTTGGCCAACATTGCCCAATTTTTCGAAGCGAATATCGTCGAACCATAAAGCATAACCCAAACCATTGGTTGCTTGTGTTCCTGCAGCAAACCAAAACACTCCTCGTTCATTTAAAAGTATTGAGGGGTCTGGAATAGGAATAATTACTTTTGTCCAGCTTGTTCCCACATTTACATTTTGTATAGAGATTCTGTTTTTATCACCTAAATAATCTATACCGAAACCAACATCTCCCAGTAATGTACCGGTTGATGATTTTACATAAAAAGTAAGTGCATCAAAACCTGTTAAATTTCTTCCTATGCCATCTACTCTAAAAATAGCGCCTGCGTAGGTTCCTCCTGGGTCGGTAAGATTCGGAACGTCTATTCTTACAGAGGCTTCACTTGCATAACCTTCATTCATATCTACAGAAAATACATCGGGTTTTGCATCGCCAAATGGGAAATAAAAGTTAGAACCTAGGCCTATAAAATTATCGGTAAATATATCGGCGGTTGATGGAAAGGTTGGTAATACTGCGTCGTCAGATAATTCTCTGGTACAGCCCATAGGTACAGTTATAAGGGCTGATGCGAGGCATATTAATATCGTTTGTTTACTTAAAATATTCATCTTCTTATTATTTTATCTTAATGAATTTTATTAATTATTGATATTTATTTGAACATAGGTACGGAACTCCCACTCGTTGCCATTAGGGAACCCAATAGCATTAGGATCTGGAACAAATACGCCCAAATTATTTAAGCTCATGGTTGGCGAATACCTGTTAGAATATTTATCAAGAGTACGGTAAGTACCGCGTAAGCCTACTTTGGTACCTGGCAATAAGAACCAATCTGGTTTGCCAATTTCCATCGACCAATCGCCTATTAATTGTAATGGGAAGGTTTGGTTAAAATCTCTGTGATAATCGAAAGGTCCCCAATCATCAATCTTCACTATGGTAGCCAATTTCATTCTTCTGTAGATGGTTCTCACATCAAAACCATAGCGATTAATGGTACGAGTATCGCTACCGTTTGCTTGTCCGTTTCCGAAATAGGCGTTTGCAATGATCCCGAACTCAGGACTTATTTTCGATACCATTCTTAAGTTCGATTCCCACAAATCTTGTGCAGGTGCCGAACCCGGAAACACAAAAGTAGTACGACCATTACCTAATATACCAATAGCCGCATCTTGTACGGTTGGTAAGTGGCGATATACAAAGCCTGCACTCATTGCAAAGCGTGCATCTTCCATACGGTCGTTGTCCCACTCGTACATCCAAGTAGCTGGAGTTGGATCATAAGTTAATAATATCTCACCTCCCATGGTTTCGCGATTTCCTCTAACAGAGAATGGATCGTCTAGAATATTTCTTGGGCGAGCAGGTGCTGCAAATTCAGGACCTATTGGGCCTGCTAATGGTTTTTGAAATAAGAAATTCGGTGCTATTTGGAAATCGCCTACGTTATAGGTAAAACCAGTTAAAGCGCTGTACATATTTCCACTTCCAATGTCTTTTAATACCCAACCTGTAAAGGTCTTGGTTTGGTCTACTCCTCCATTTGCTACTAAGCCCATGTAAGAGGTTAATCCGTACCAACGTATTGGCCCTGTAGAGTACGTTAATTTTAACTTTCCTCCATAATTATCAGAGCTTTTTATTTTATCAACATATACTACATTGTTTTCAATTAATTCAAAGGTTCTGCCATTTAATGGTTGACCTGCCCAAATACCGCCCACATCAAAAGTTAATTTTTCCATTTTCTTAGAGATGGCTAATGTTAACCTACGAGTTTTAGGAATTGGTACTGCGAACGAACTTTGTAAGTTGGTACGTTGAACAAGGTCTTCGTGGAAAATACCTGTAACATCAAAGCCTACCACTTTTCTGCTGTACTTTATAAGGGCAGCTGGGTTGGCTCCCCACCAAAGTTCTGGGCCGTAAGCAACTTTTAATCCTTTAAACGTTTTCTTGCCCTCAAGCTCGAAACCGAATGGTGCATTACCGTTATAAATATCGATGTTGTTACCATAGTTAGCTTCTGGATACAATCCGAAAAAATCGCCTTCATAACCCCAATGGTAATGGCCGGTTCTATAAAAACCTGTTAGTTTAAAATCTTTAGCATCCCAACTATAATCTGCTTTGTATAGTTGTATTCTGTTGTTAGAGTTTAGTTGTTGCGGACCTGTTGGTGTAGAAACGGTAACGGCTCTACCTCTGTTCTCGTAAAAAATTTCATCAATTGGTTTTGTAGCCACATTGCCTAATACGTTAAACTGTACGTTTGCTTTCATGTTAGGTGCTGGCCTTGCAGTAACTCCAATGTTAAAAGATTCCATATGGTCGAATCCTTGTGACGTTGGGTATGAAGTAGTAGAAGGACTGCCACTTGGCGGAGTAGAAATTAAACTACCGCCGGTTAAGTAGGTATTAAAATTTGCTTGTAAATTACTTAGGTATAATTTGCCACGATCTTTAGCGGCCATGGCTGCTTTATCGCCCCTTGCTTTTAAAGTTGCATCGGCAACAGAGATGTTGTTTAAAGCGGTATTAAGTGTTGAAGAACTTTCTGTGTAAGGATTATATTGATGTACAGATTGAAGTGCATAATAGGCAGCTCTTGGATAAAGATCGTAGATGCCGCGCTCGTTGGTTTGTCCTTTTGCGCAAATACCGAACCATTCTTCGTTCATGTTATTTTCGCCTACAATAAAATCGTTACTGTAGCCACCGTTAGACCATGATGCTGTTGCATCGTGTTCTTCTAAATTAAGAGTTTGGCCAGTTTTCCACCATCCATCGCTAAATTGAAAAGTAAAACCACCTAAACTATTGTTGTTTTTACCTTGCCCATCGGCATTGGTATAAATTTCTTTCCAATTGCTTATTAATACTTTTGCTTGGTATTCTTGGTCTTCTTGGTTGGCGATGGTATTGTAAGCATCGGAGCCAAATTCGGTAAGTATTACCGGCATGTTCAGTTCTTTTCTTACACGCTCGTACATATCGGTAAAAGTAGCACCACGGTAAGAGTTTATACCTAAAATGTCTACGTTTTTACATTCTTTGGCTATAATTTCCGAGAACAATAAATCGCCGTTACAAATAGCAATTGGGTGACTATTATCAATTTGTTTTAGCTCTATAGCTGCTTCGTTAAATAATTTGTATAGATGGTAGGCCGCTTTGGTAGAATTACGATCCGCAAAGGGTACATCTTCTGTTTCGGCACCTTTCCAAAAAAGACCGTAGTTGTTTTCGTTTCCTAATAAAAATAGCAACACACCAGGGGTCGATTTGTATTCTTGCACCATTGCCTTGGTTTCAGCTAGTATTAAGGCACGAGCCGCTGGGTTTTCATAATCTGTATTAGGTTCCCATTTGCCATTAAGGGTTAAGCCATAGCGGCCAAAAGAGTGGTTCAGCATGGTATAAATACCGTATTTCTCGTAAATGTACTGTACCCATTTAGCAGGCACTCCGGTATATTGCCTAATTGCGTTTACGCCCATGTTTTTGAGTAAAGGCATTTCATTATCGAGCGCAGCCATAATTACGGCGTCGGATTGTTTCCAAAGGCTGTAATTGTAGTTGGTACCAATCGGGAAATAATCCCAGTTCATACCGTTAATGAACATGTCTTTTCCGTTTACGGAAAGTTTAAATCCGTTATTCGATTTTACCACCAATACTTGGTTGCTTTGCGCAAACATAAGTGTTGGAATAAGTAATAAAATAAGAGGGATTAAGAATTTTTTTATGATGTAATTATTGCGCATAAAATTTATTTTTTTAATTGTATTAATAGGGTTTACAAAAAAATTATTTCTTTAAATTTTAACAGATTAATTATAAAAAATGAACGGGTATAGAAAACGTATTATGGTACAAATTACCATAAGTTTATGAAATTATGAAATTTTTGTATTTATTGAGAAGAAAAAGCTAGGAAATGCCCTTCAATTTCGACGTTTTGCAAATTATAGGCAAAATATAAGTGAATAATAGGCCAACTATAAGTGCAGAGATTACGTGGGAGTTCTGTGGGAGTTCTGAAGTAAGGCTGAAATACAGACTGAAATGAAGCGAAATTAAGGTGAAAAATAGTGGTTTTGTAGACTAAGTATAGACTGAGTGTAGACAAAGTGTAGACTGAGTATAGACTAAGTGTAGACTGAGTGTAAGTGGAATTTAGCATGACTGATGAATTATGTTGATTTCAGCAAGGCATAAATGGCAAGACTAATAAACTTGCCATTTTTAATTTCGCAGTCTTTCATAGTTCCTTCGTGGTTGAAGTTGAGTTGAGAAATTAAGTTGATAGAGCTCAAATTGTCTGTTTCTATTAATGCTTCAATTCTGTGTAGATCGAGCTGTTTAAAGCCAAATTCGCAAACCGCTGGTAAAGCTTCTTTCATAATTCCCATGCCCCAAAACTCAGGCAATAACCAATACCCTATTTCTGCTTTTTTATGTTCTTTTTGTAGGCTGTTTACACCAGCGGCACCGTAAAATATTTTATTGTCTGTTGAGCATATAGCAAACCAATTTCCAGTTCCTTGGTCTTCGAGTTCTTTGTACCATGCCATTTGTTCTTTGGTGGCTTCAAGAGTAGCGAAACTCACTCCGTAATGTTTTATTACTTGAGGGTGCGAGAGGCCTTCAAATACCTTGTTTATATCGGCATCCGTAAAGGCTCTAAGTAGGAATCTGTTGGTGGTAATGGATGGGGTTTTCATTAGGTTGATGGTGCTGGTTTGTAAGATTTAATTGAAGTTAAAATAAAAATTTTAAATTATGAATTTTCCAGAATATCCGTAGCGGATTCATAGCAAAAAGGTTCAAGTTAATTATAATGTTTATTTGAAGCATAGAGTTTCTTGTTTAATAGTCAGAAGAACTGAACTTTCGGCTTCCACAAAACTGTCAAGCAAAGACGCCCCCCTCTTTTGCCAATGTGCTGTTAGTGGCTATTTTTCTCATTTCCGTCTATTGTTAAGTTCCTTTTCTATGTCGTCAAAGTTTGTCAATTCCCTTGGAATAAGAACAATATTTTTACCATTAAAAGCATTTGAGTTTGTCGACTTAATCAACAAGTCTCCATTCTTTTTTTCAATGGATTTAATGTTGTCAAAGTTAACTTTTGCATAATAAGCACCTGAAATATTTTTTGCTCTGTCGTAAGCCATTCTGTGTAAGAAGTTAAGTCGTGGTTCTTTGTCTAAGTCAATTACCCTTGATATTGAATTTTCGTCAATTACGATTTGAAGATTTTCTGCTGTCAGCTTTGTCAACTTTTTGTTGTTTAGGTATATGAGTCCTACAATTAAAGCTGTAAACAATATTGAAAAAAGTAGAACGTAAATTAATTCATCTGGTGCGTCCTCTTGTTTTATCATAGGAAACATAAGGAATGGCATAGCTAACGTAGTAATTGCTAAAATTTTAAAAACTCTATTGTCATTTCGTTTTGTGTATTCAGAGATTTTTGAGTTGTCAATTTTGTAAGTTTTCATTAATTCCAATTTTGTTTCTTTAAAAATGTCAAGTCATTGTAAGTTTGTGTGTCGAACTAAAATAGCCGCTAACTTGTTTTTAGTGGCTGCCGATTTATTCATTTGGTGGTACATAGCCATACATTTTTGAATTTTCTAAATTGTTATTACCGTTTGTTCTAATCTCCCAAGTCATTATATAGTCGGGGTCAATTATAACTTCTTTTGTTGCTCTTAATTTATACTCTCCTTTGTCAGCCTTATTTATTGTGTCTTTGATGTATGGCATTTGAAAAATGGAATTGTCTTTCCTTTTTATTCTAATAAGTCCATTGTCTGTTAATTCAGATACAATACCATGAGTTTGATACTTCTCAATCAATTCGCCTTCATTGTCAATAAAAGTCAGACCAATTAGGAAAACTTTGCCTTGTAAATATTCTTGTAGTTGTTCGTATGTCATATTACATCGAATATAGTGTCTTTAAAAAACTGCCGTAACCACCAATATCAATTAGTTCGTCTTTGTCTGATTTAATTGCAAGGCCAAACATTTTGCTGTCTTCGTCAAAGTAGATTTTGTAGCCACTTTCGTCTTCTGTTTCTTCAAACACAGTCCACAATTCATAAATGTCAAATGAGTCATTGGCATTTTTGTATTTCTGTCTTGTTGGTTTAATCAAACACTTTGTTAGGTCAAGTCCAAATACGTTTGTAAGGTCAGGCTCGACTTGTAATTCCGTCTTAATTATTTCTTCTATTTCAGTTGAAGTCATTTCTTTTCTGTGTCGTTTTACGGTTGCAGCTAACGTTCGGAACTATATGCAGTTGTCGACTGCGTGTTACTTTCTTGTCGAGCCGCACCGCCACTGTTGCGGGCTACGCGGCCTGTTGTCAGCACGGAAACGGCAATTGACATATAGTTTTTGTTAGCACTAGTTGTTCTTTCCATGTATTTTCGTCAGGTTGTTTTCATAAAGTCCTCCAGCGTCCACACGAGTAATGTCATCGATGGAAAGCATGAGCATACCTCTGTCTAATGTGGATGTTGTGCCAAATTCTTTTATTATAATAGTGTCAGTGTCCATTTCTTGAACTTGTCCAATAATTGTCCAGTCTGTGTTGATATCCTGAATTTGAAGGCTCACGTATCCAAAGACTTTGTCAACTGACTTTATAATGCTTTCAATCGAGTCAATACGAATGTCGGAAAGTTCTTTAATCTGCTCTCGTCTATTGATTATTTTGGAAGCACTCTTTATTTCGTTATTGTCCCATCGAATTCTTGTAATGTCTTGTCGTTTAAAAACTATGATTCCATTATAAAAACCGTCGTCGTTGTAATGCTCCAACAGAAGAGAATGGTCGTTAAAAACTCGAACAAAACCAAAAAACGATTCGTCATAATGGTCTGTAAAGATGTCAACATAGATTCCTTTTGTCTGTAGTGTTTCAAGTGTCTTATCTGCTATTTTCATGGTTGATGTGTCTTTTTACAATTAGTACTAACCTAGTTATACCAACCATAAACCTTCTCCAACCCCTCCAAAATTTATCGGTTTGGCCCCTAAATTTATGGCTCCTATACTTTTATAATAATAAGTAAAAAATTATAAATCATCAAACGGACTTTTTATATTACGTATGCTTTTTGTACTTACATTTGTATATATATCAGTTGTTCTAACACACCAGCACACTAACCCTTTCCGTTTAGTTGTATATATATATCCAATTTTAAAACTGTTATTTTGCAAGTTTTTGAATGGTTAAGCCCTGAACCAATATGCTGAATAAAACACAAAAATAGGTTGCTATTAGAAGTATTTTTTTCGTTTCACTGTCGGGAAGTGAGAGTACTAATGCCAATGATAATCCTCCCCGCAAGCCTCCCCAAGTAATAATTTTCGCTCCTTTATTTGTTAGTTTTAAAAGTTTAGGGATTATTATATGTGGTAGATAAACTACAATAATTCTTGATACTAAAACTATAAAAATAGAGATGAATCCGATCAATATATATTTTTGTTTAAAATCTACTTCGATAATTACAAATGCAATTAAAATAAAGAAAATTGAATTTAGAATTACGTTAATCAATTCCCAAAATTTGTGTACATACTCTTGTGTGGTTCCACTCATCGCAATATCTTGTTTGTAATTTCCAACCAATAAACCCATTACCACCATCGATAAAGCTCCTGAAACATGTATATAGTTACAAAACGTATAACCCGCCATAACAAAGGCAAGTGTTAATAATATTTCTGTTTGATAATGGTTAATTGATTTTAAAAGTAAATATAAACCGTAACCCATTACAAGCCCTGCTATTATGCCGCCCAAGGCTTCCTGCAAAAATAAAATTCCAAAATGCGAAAAACTAAATGCGCCCGTAGTTAGTGTTTCTAATAAAGCGATAAAAACAACTACCCCAACACCATCATTAAATAAACTTTCGCCAACAATGGTGTATTCAATATTTTTTTGGAACATTAGCCTTTGTTAAAATCCCTAATACAGCGATTGGGTCTGTTGGTGAAATTAATGCTCCAAAAATTAAGCAATAGGTAAAATCTATTTCCAAATTGAGTACTTTAACAAGGCCGTAAAATAGAAAAGCAATTATAACTGTAGAAAGTAAAACGCCAACTAATGCGAATGTTGCAATGGGTCTATTTTGTAGTTTTAAATTATTCCAATTGGTGTGTAATGCTCCTGCGAAAAGCAAAAAACCTAATAAATAGTTTAGAATTATTTTATCAATATTAACTAGCTCTAAATATTTTCTGAGGTCCTCAATTGGATAATTTAACCATAATTTTGAGCTGCTTGCAATCAGTGATAGAATTGTTGAAAGAAAAAAAAGTCCAATTACGAATGGTAATTTCAAAATTCGCTGGTTCACATATGCAAAAGAAGCACAAAGGCAAATTAGAATTGTTAATGCGAAATATGTATTGTTCAACATAGAATCAAAAAAAAAGGATTATGCGAATTTCCCCTTATAAAAAAATTATAAATGATCTTTCACAAGGTGTTAAAGATCAAATATAAGTTTAGAGATTCGTTTCACAACTTTAGAAATAAATTGCATTATTCACACATTTTTCGTGCATGGTATGTTTCTTTGGTAATAATAGAAAAAATGGCATACACCTACTGGTCATTAAAATACTCTGCTGTCATTATTTTATTTCTAATAATACTATTTTTTCAGGTACGTCTGATTTTTTTAGTTTTAAACCATACTTCTTTAACTCCTCATTCAATGTTTTGGGATTCTCTAAACTCCAATTTAATTCTATATCAAAAACGAAATTAATTCCTGTTTTGTCTTTTACTGGAAGATAAGTTACATCCTCCAAATACATAATCAAATCATTAGAACTGATTTTTATCCCTTTAAAATAATTACCCCCACCTTCTCTACTAAATTTTGTACTCATAGAGATGTTAGGAAGCATTGTACTGTCTATCACTTGCAATGTATATAAAGAGTCTAGGGTTTTTTCTATTAAACGAGCCTTAAAACCACTATTTTCATTAAGGATTTCCTTAGCATTCTCCAATATATTTTTACTATAATCTGCAGATTGCTCCAGTTTAAAGCAATATTTATTTTTGCTAATAGCATCCTCATTTACATCTAACCTTGCTGCTGTGGTAAGTTCATAAATGTCTGTGAGTAATCTGTATATTGATACATTAACAAAATCTAACGAAATAGGCCCGTTATTTTGGTTTCGTTTTATCTCATTCTTCCAGTCTAATTCTTTATTTTCATCCCTTAATGTATATTGATAAAACTGATTTTTATATTCTTTAAACAAACCTAAATTTGTGGGATCATCCTGTTTTGTTATGATTTCAATTTCTTTTCCTGCTACAAAATCTTCAATGATTTTATCGGTAAGTTGATTGGGTTTAGTAATAGCTTTTATTATGCCGTTTTTATCTATAAGAATGGTATGTGGCACGGTATGGTAATTAAATATGTCGACATGAAGGGTATCATGGGCTATTTTTAAGCTGGTATTGGTATTGTGAATATAACGTAATAGATTACTTCGTTTATCAGTAGAAATAGTTAAAATTTCTAAGCGATTACCAAATTTGCTTTGATATATTTCTAATTCTTTCATTGCTGGTATACAAGGAGAACACCAAGTAGCCCAAAATTCTAATATGAGAGGTTTGCCTTGTATGCTTATGTCAAATGGTTTTTTGTCTCCATTTAGTACGTCTTTAAAGATATATTGAGGTGCTTTTTTTCCAATTTCAATTTGTCCAAAACTTGAAGTTGTACCAAATAAAAGTAAAATAAAGATAAGTTTGTTCATACGTTTTATTTATAATAACAGACAATGCTTTGGGTTTTTGGGTTTATCGAAAAAGCAGGTTTTGAGGCGCAAAACTCCAAGTTTACTCGTCACCACTTCTGACGTAAAGCATACATGTGTTATAGGGCGTTTTGCTTTCTGTCTTTGTAGTAACGGTCATATGGTTATGTCTATTATTGAAATTGTCAACTCTTGTGACCCGTTTTTCCAAATACTATTTCCAAGATCAAGCAGTTTTTGTTTGTCATTGTCTATTACCCTTGCGAAAATATTGCAAGCGTCCAAGCCTTTACCCTCACCATAATATATTCCAAAGCAGTTGGCTGTTTTTGTTCTTGATGGATTTTTCGGGCCAAATACCACTTCGCCTGGTTCGGTAAATACTGATGCATTTTCTTGAATAATGTCTAGTTGAGGAACATTGTCTATCCAAATTTCTTGACCGGAAACCCTTGCGTGGTGAAAGGTCCTTGTAAATGGTAATAGGTCAATAAACGCTTTTGATGTAACTGGTGCATCCTCTAAGTAAAATTTGAAACTTATTTCTTGGCCGTCAGCTGTTGTTATTTTAAATCCGGTCATATTTTTTATGTTTTTATTGTCAATTTGTGTTGTATTTAAAATGCTGTATAACGTTCCCCGGCATAGCGTTCGTGCGGGATTTCGGAGTACAAAACTGTCAACCTACCACAAAAGCCCAATTGGAAAACTGAACTTGAATGTAAGCACTTCACCTCCTATGACGCCAATTGTGTGTTATGACTTCGTGTTTTCATTTTCTATGTTGTTTTTTAGGTCAATTAGTCGTTGTTTCACATTTGACTGCAAATTATTTTTTATAAACTTAGTCAGTAGGTTAAATGGAAACCTAAGCGAAAAAGAATATAAAAAAATCACTTCTGTTCTACTGTCAGTCAATTCTTTAAATGTCCAAGAACCTAAAAATGATTTGAACATATAAGGCCCATTTGTCATTTTGATTGCTGTTACTCTTGGCCTATTGTATGTAACGTATTCTGTTACCATACCAATGCATTTTTTTGCAACACAAAATGCTTTTACACCTTTGTCAGCAGTTGTTGCACCGTCAATAAGGTCAGCCTTTTTTAAAAAGGTGTCCCATTTAAGTCGATTGCTGTAGTCTTGTGTAAAATCAAATACCTTTTCAGCTTTGTCGTTAATCATGATTGTCTCTGTAAACTTAATTCCTTCCATTTATTCAGAGTTTTTTTTTATTGAAGTCAACAAATAGCTTTGAAACGCTTTAAGGATTATTCTTGCTGGAATATTGAACAAAAAATATAGCCTTCTGTCAATACTGTAAGTTGTAGTAAGTTTTAAATTTGTTGTTTGTCCTGTTGTCGTCAAATAATAAGCGCCTGACGGGATTTGAAAAACACCTTGTGATAGTTCAAAAAAGTACAAAACCGTAAAACCCTTTTCAGGATTGAATGAAAATGAATATTCTGTAAAAGGTTTCCAAACCAAAATTTCCTGCATAAACTTTTTACCACTGTCAAAATATGCAATTCTTCTACCGCCTTGTCCTTCAGAAATAATTTCAGCCCTTAATGGCTTTGGAATGTCAAGAAGTTTGAAAATTGTTGGGTCAGAAAACTGCTCAATTTTTACGTTGGTTATATTTTCCCAAATAGATTCTGGTCGACCATTTATGTCAATTGTAGAACTAAGAGTCTTTACGATATGTCCTTTTTTAGTTGTCAATTTTCTTTTGCATAACGGTCGTCATAGTATAAGGCAGAACTTAGTTATACCTGCCATAAACCTTCTCCAACCCCTCAAAAATTTATCGGCTTGGGCCCTATAATTATGGCTCCTATACTTTTATAATAATAAGTAAAAATCTATTAATCATCAAATTTGCGTGAAGCAGAAGTAGCGTGAGACGAAAAAGTAAAAAAGAAAAAAGAAAATAGAAATAAGAAAAATGGAACCCACACCCTCAAATCATTCACACAGCACCTCCTTTGCCCCCATTAGCACATTAGCAAACTAGCTAATTAGCTAATTAACATATTAGCTAATTAACAAAGATGTCATCGCTATACTTCCGTACACCTCTTGGTCATTAAAATACGTCACCTTTTCCTTTTCATTTTTTAAAGCAAGTATGTAAAGTAGCGGTAAATAATGCTCGGGGCTGGGAATCGATAATTGAACTTCGCGGCCGAGTTTAGTATAGTTTACCAAAGCTTTGTGGTCGTTGTTCGAAATTAGGTTCTTAAAAGTATCGTTTGCTTTTACGGCCCATTCAAATCCACCATCCGCATTTTTCCAATCCATTATTCCTAAGTTATGCACCATGTTTCCGCTGCCAATAATCATTACTCCTTTACGGCGCAAGGCCTGCAATTGTTTGCCTATTTCGTAATGGTATGCCGCATCTTTTCGGTAATCTAAACTCAATTGAATAATTGGCACATCGGCTTTTGGGTACATGTGCATAATAACCGACCAACATCCATGATCCAATCCCCAATCGTGATCCATTTCTACCGTAGTCATGGTAATTGCTTTCTTCGTTTCTTCGGCTATTAGGTTCGACCCCGGTGCTGGGTACTGCACCGCAAATAACTCCTTTGGGAAGCCTCCAAAATCGTGAATGGTCTTGGGCTTCGGCATGGCCGTTACAAAGGTGCCTGGTGTTTCCCAATGGGCACTCACGCATATAATGGCATTGGGCTTCGGCAAGCTCTGCCCTAATTTCTTCCACTCCCTCGAAAAGGCATTGTCTTCTATCGCATTCATCGGGCTACCGTGACCCAAAAACAAAACAGGCATTAAGGGCGAAGGCGCAAAACCCTCGGAAATGGTAGATAATTCTTTTAGTGTCATGGCGCTGGCTGCGAATGGGAGAAGGAGGAGGGATTTTATGAAGTTGAAACGATGCAAATTGAATTATGAATTACGAATTATGAATTATGAATTATGAATTACGAATTACGAATTATGAATTATGAATTATGAATTATGAATTATGAATTATGAATTATGAATTATGAATTATGAATTATGAATTATGAATTATGAATTATGAATTATGAATTATGAATTATGAATTATGAATTTAAGTGTTATAACATATAAATTTAAACTTTATTAAAGAAAATACCAAATTAATTCAAAAAAAAATTGCAACAACTTATTTAAATCTAACTAATTCCCGTCATTCATAATTCATAATTCATAATTCACTTGGTTTGCTTCCCGTAGGTTGTACCCCGACCTCATCACCTCCCCATAAGCTCCCGCACTGCGAATTGCAATGTAGTCGCCGCGTTTGGTGATGGGTAAATCGATGGCTTTGCCGAAGCAGTCTGACGATTCACAGATAGGACCTACTACATCGTATTTCTTTTTTTCGGAAGTGTTGGTGTTCGATAGATTTTCTATTTTATGGTACGCTTGGTACAAGGCTGGGCGAAGTAACTCCGTCATGCCTGCATCTAAAATGGCAAAATTGGTTTGCAATCCTTCTTTTATGTACAATACTTTAGAGATGAGTGTACCACATTGCGCCACCAATGCTCTGCCCAATTCGAAATGTACTTCTTGGTGATTCTTTACTTCTAAAAACTGATTGAACAAGTTGAAATAAGCTTCGAAATCGGGTATAGCATGTTCATCCGGATTTACATAATCGATGCCCAAACCCCCGCCCACGTTGATGATGCGGATGTGTTGCTTTTGCTCTTCGAACATATTTACATATTCATTCACTTTAATACAAAGACTCCTGAACACATTTAAATCGGTAATTTGCGAACCAATGTGGAAATGCAATCCTATGAGTTTAATATTTTTATAAACACTGAGTAATTTAATTACATCAGCAATTTCCCAATGGTTAATGCCAAATTTATTTTCTTCTAAACCGGTAGTAATGTAATGGTGTGTATGCGCATTTACATTAGGGTTTATGCGTAAGGCGATGGAGGCAATTTTGTTTTTTTCTTGCGCCAGCTCGTTCAGAATTTCAAGCTCTTGTTTCGATTCTACGTTGAAACAAAAAATATCGGCATCTAAGGCATCGTTAATCTCTTTATCGGATTTACCTACTCCTGCAAACACAATTTTCTCTTTGTTAAATCCATTTCTAACCGCTGCCAACACTTCGTTCCCACTCACACAATCGGCTCCAAAACCCTTTGCCTGTATAGCTTTCAGAATTTCATCGTTTGCATTTGCTTTTAATGCGTAATGCACATGGAAATTGTATTTATTGGCTTCTGCTTTGCAAGCCTCTAAGGTCTTGTTTAGCAAATCCAGGTTATAAGTATAAAATGGAGTTTGCAATTGTTTGTATTTTGTAATGTCCATTTTAATTAAATATACCTTTGTGTAATGCTTTTAATGTATCGTTCTTAACACTAGTGTTTACTAATATCGAGATGTTGTTTGCACTTCCTCCATAAGAAATCATACGAATTGGAATTTCAGTTAAGCTATCAAAAATCTTAGCGGCATAACCCGATTTACTCGCTAAAAAATCGCCCACAATACAAATAATAGATTGATCGGTATCTACTTCTACCGTACCAAAACCTTCGAGTTCTTTTATTATTTGTGATAGATGAGTATTATCATCAATGGTTAAAGATACCGCTACTTCAGATGTCGTAATCATGTCAATCGGTGTTTTATATCGCTCGAACACTTCGAATACTTTACGTAAAAAACCGTAGGCTAATAACATTCGTGACGATTGTATTTTAAGAGCCGTAATTCCGTCTTTTGCTGCAATGGATTTTATACCCGCTTCCGAAAGCTTCGAAGAGATTAAAGTACCGGGAGCATTGGGTTCCATGGTGTTCAACAAGCGAACTGGTATGTTGTATTTTTGTGCAGGAAACACACTTTGAGGATGCAAAATTTTTGCACCAAAATAAGCTAACTCAGCTGCTTCGTTGAAACTCAAATTTCGGATGGGCTTAGTACCCTCCACAATTCTGGGATCGTTATTGTGCATGCCGTCTATGTCGGTCCAAATTTGCACCTCCTCCGCTCCTATGGCTGCACCAATTAAGGATGCTGTATAGTCGCTCCCACCACGCTTTAAATTATCTACTTCACCAAAATGGTTTCTGCAAATGTACCCTTGAGTGATGAAAATTTTTGTTTCGGAATTTGCATTTAACAAGGGCATTAAATGCTCTGTAGTATAAGGAATATTCGGTTCGGAGTGTTCATCTAATCGCATAAAATCTAATGCAGGTAACAACACAGGTTGATGGCCTATTTGCTCTAAATAGTAAGTAAACAAAGCCGTAGAAATTAATTCGCCTTTAGATAAAATGATGCGCTCTTCGTACACCGTAAATAAATCTTGGGTAAAAGCACGTACCGAATTAAAATGTTCGGTAATTAAAATGCCTGCTTTTTTTAGGTAGACTTGCTCCGGAAATAGATCTTTTATGAAATCGATGTATTTGGATTCGAGAATATCTATTAATGCATTTGCTTCTTCGTGTTTTTTCTCATACAAAGCATTTGCAATACTTACTAAATTATTGGTAGTGCCCGAAACAGCAGATAATACTACTATTTGGCGTTCCTCCGGACGAATAATGTCCATTAACTTTCTCATACGCTCGGGGCTCCCAACGGAAGTACCACCGAATTTCAACACTTTCATTTTTCTACAATTTTGCACAAATTTAGCAAAATTTGCTGAAATGCACGGGCTTTTCAGCGAGGTACACCTGTAAAATGTACTATGTACGCCGTACTTTGTAAACTCACATAGTACTATTTTGCTTTACAATGTACATCGTACAATGTACATTGTACAATCCGTACATTTGCACTATGAAACAATCCAGCATACAAACCGAAATAGACGCCTCATTCCTATACGCTAAACTGGCCGAAAAAGAAGGCGACCCTGTGGTGGCCAATGTATTCAGTCAGATGAGCGACATAGAACGCAGTCATGCCGAAGCATTTGCACAAAAAGCTGGAATACCCATAGAGAATTTAATGAAGCCCTCTTGGCGAGCCTTAACACTTAATTCCATTGGCAAAGTGTTTGGATACGATTATGTGTTTGGAGTGTTAATGGATACAGAGAAGAGCCTTGCTAACGGTGTATTGTTTAATAAGAAAAAGCTGAACATGCAATTAACTGGAGCGGAAACGAACCATGTTAAAATACTGAGGACGATATTAGAGAAAGAAGAAAATGTAAATGGCAAGCAATTCTCGCGATTTGAAAAGAGGCATCGGTCTGTTGGTGGCAATGCCATACGCGCAGCAGTGTTAGGCGGCAACGATGGCTTGGTATCTAACTTCAGCTTAGTAATGGGCGTAGCGGGCGCCAGTGCAGGTAACACAGGCGTTTTATTGGCTGGCTCTGCGGGCTTATTAGCAGGAGCCTTATCAATGTCGCTGGGCGAATGGATTTCGGTAAAAAGTTCGCAAGAGCTTTATGAGAACCAAATGGAATTGGAGATGGAGGAATTAGAAACAAACCCCGAAGGCGAAATGCGAGAGTTGGCATTGATTTATATTGCCAAGGGAATACCCGAAGCACAGGCGCATGAAATGGCTGCAGAGATAATGAAAGACAAAAACCAAGCGCATGAAATTTTAGTAAGAGAGGAATTAGGAATTGACCCTGCCGAAATGGAAGGCTCAGCCATGGAAGCAGCTATTTATTCATTCATCTTATTTGCCATCGGCGCCATCATCCCCTTGTTCCCTTTTATATTTATGGAAGGTATGAAAGCGGTATACTTTAGCATTGGTTTTAGTGCAATCGGATTGTTCTTAATTGGGGCAGCCATTACTTTGTTTACGGGTAAAAATGTGTGGTACTCGGGCATGAGGCAAGTGCTCTTTGGATTAGCGGCGGCGGCGGTAACATTTGGCATAGGCAGGCTAATTGGGGTAAATATTTAGGAAATGGGTAGATAACTTAAAATTAATACCTAGACTATCAATACATTAAAAAAATATTAAAATATTATTTGCAAAAAAGTGCTGTTTTTGTACTTTTGCGGCGGAGAGTTGGCAGAGTGGTCGATTGCGGCAGTCTTGAAAACTGTTGACTGTTACAGGTCCGCGGGTTCGAATCCCCCACTCTCCGCCAAGTAACAGATAGAATCTGCAAAAAGCGTGTAAATCCTAGATTTATGCGCTTTTTTTGTTTAGAATCATTGCAAGAATGTGCAAGAATGTACATACTTTAGGTTTCCAACTGGTTACCCATTTTGAAAAAATCAAAAAAGGGTAACCAGTGTTAAACATACTTGGACGCATTTGCACACTTGATTACTCGCTCAATTGAAAATGGGTTTGTACGTTTGTATTTAAATGGGGGGCACAATTAAAAACAATTGCGCCAATGTCAACAAAGTCATCGTTCAGCTTGATATTTTATATCAACAGAACAAAAGAAAAGAAAAACGGGGAATGCCCTGTGATGCTACGCATCAACATTAATGGAGTAAGATTAGTAGTTACTCTTAAAAGATTTATTAAAGCGGAAGACTGGGATCAAACAAAGGTATGCTGGAAAGGTAAAAGTTCCGAAGCCAAGGTGTTTAATGCCTATTTAGATGCAATTAAAGTACGTGCTCAACAAAAGTACAATGAGCTTCTTGCAAAATCCGACCAGGTTACCCCTATCCTACTTAGGGATGAAATTTTAGGGATTAACAGTGCCAAGCCCAGAATGCTATTGGAAATTTGGGATGAACACATTGCAAACCTTAAATCACTAATTGGGAAAGAAAACACTTACTCTACTTATCAAAAACACAGTGTAGCAAGAAACCACGTGCAGAGTTTTCTGAAAAAACATTACAGGTTGTTAGATATTGGAGTAAAATCAATTGACCATTACATGCTGACAAAATTGGCATTGTATATTAAAACAGAAAAAAACTGTAATTACAATACCACCATCAAAATTCTGCAACATTTTAAACGAATTGTAATCTTGGCTATGAGAAATGGTTGGCTGAATTCTGACCCGTTTGCGGGGATGAAACTAAGTACAGTTGAGGTTGATAGACCATACTTAACAGAAGAAGAAATGCAGAAAATAATGAACTATGATTCCAAGTGCGAACGTTTAAATAGAATTAGAGATTTTTTTATATTTTCATGTTTTACTGGTTTAGCATATATTGACGTGCAAAAATTAAAGAAAAGTGAAATAGAATATAGTAATGATGCCTATTGGATTAGGACAAGAAGGCAAAAGACTGATGTACGATCAAATATTCCTTTACTAAAAGTGCCTTTGGAAATAATACATAAGTACGCTGATTTAGATGCGCTTGGCCCTGATGATAAAGTATTACCTATTTCCTCGAATCAAAAGGTAAATGCGTATTTAAAGGAACTGGCTGATATATGTGGAATTACCAAACAATTATCTTTTCACATTGCTAGGCATACGTTTGCTACAACAGTAACAATGATGAACGGTGTCCCAATTGAATCGGTAAGTAAAATGTTGGGCCATAAAAACATTAGAAGTACACAGCATTATGCTAAAATTGTTGACCAAAAGGTCGGTGATGATATGATTACACTTTCACAAAAATTAGGTAATAGATTAAGCTTTTAAAAGAAAAAATACATGAATAAAGAGATTATGCTGAGGCTGTTAGTTCAAGACATGAAATACCAGCGATTTATTAATATTGTTTACAAAGATCACGGAGCTCCTGCTGAATATGAAATAAATTTATTAGAAATAATTGCCTTCATGATGGGATTTTCTAGCGGTAATATTAGCGACCATTGGATCGAAACCTATGTGAATTACATTGAATTATCATTTGTTACTACCGACCCTAATGAACTCGAATTTATTGCAGAAAAAGCATGTCTCGAGTTATTAAGTATTTCGCCTAATCATTTGTATGAGTAATAATTTTTTAAACAAACTAACCCCTAAAAACCTCAGGATTTCTTGGGGTTTTTTTATGCACAAATTTGGACAGATTTAGAATGGAAGAACCCTTTAAAATAAGAACCTACGGTTTTGGTGAGCTCGCACAATTATATTTTCCAAGCATTACGAAAAAGAGTGCAAGTGCACAGCTAAGAAGGTGGATTGTAATGAGTAAAACAGTCATGCCAATGCTCATAAATCTTGGTTATAATCCAGGTAATCGTTTATTGACACCAGTTCAAGTGAAGGTTATTGTTGATGAATTTGGTGAGCCTTGATAAATTTTAAAACGTTTTGTGTATTTATGAAGACATGGTACTTAGCACTTATCTTTATACGGAACAGAAAACTGTAAACTTTTTTTAGGACGAGACAAACTTGATACGAAGCAAAGCTTCATTTAAACACGGAACTGCCAATTTGTTGAAGTTGCTGTTATGCCTTCGTGCTTCATTCTTTAGTCCTCTTTTTTCCATCGTTTTATTACGCCTGATAAATCGATGTCTATCCAGTTGCTTTGCCATTCGTCTTGGAAATTTATTGATTGTGATTTTGGTTCAGGGTTTGGTTTTTCAAGCTTCACAACTGAAGGGATTAGAACAGCATCTCCGACTATTAAACATTCGCCTTGTCCTAAGTTTGGCAATATTTCAGCAATTGCATTTGAGTTGTCAGGCATTAATGATTTTACATAATTTTGGTCATTTATATTTGTCAACCTAAGCGAAATAAAGTTGTTACATTGAGAAAAAATAGTTTCGGAAACTTCTGATGGTCTTTGGCTAACAACCATTAAACTTAAACCATATTTTCTGCCTTCCTTTGCAATGCGTTCAATGGATTTTTTTGAAGCATTGTATTCTGCTCCACCCGTTTTAGGTATATAATTGTGTGCCTCTTCACAAACAATCATAAATGGAATGTCATTTTGTTTATCCTCTTTATGTTTGAGTTTTGAGTAATGAAATGCGAAGTCAAATACTAGTCGTGAAATTAAGCTAACTGTAATACTTAAAACTTCAAAAGGAATGCCGCTTAGGTCGATAATTGTGATATTTGCATTATCAATGTAACCTAAAAACTGTTTCATCAATATCTCAAAATCTTCTGTCTTAAAATCTGTACCTTTTTCATTTTTCGGTTCCATAATAAACTTCAATCGCTTGTCACCGAGTTTTGTTTCCAATCTTGAAACAAACCTATCAAACTCTCCATTAAACCCACCTGATTTTGAAACTTTTGCTTTTAAATCTTCATGCTTACCATTCCCTGTTGACTCTTCAAACTCTATTAAATCCCAAAGCTTATCAATATTGAACTCTTCTTTTGATTTCAGTGTTGCGAAATAGGTTTTACCTCCTTCAATGTAGACAGTTAAATTATTTGCGTTGGTTATGTAATTAAATACCTCTTGAATACTGAAATATACTGGTGTATCGTAATTTACTTTATCCTTTAATGATGGATTGTGTTTTTCCTTATTGAGAATAACGGCTTTTTTGAATTGCGACACCTGATTATGATGATTCATTTCGTTTCCTTCAATGAACAAGGATTCCAACTCTGCTGAATTCATTAGCCAATATGGAAGCTTTAAAGTGTCCACATCTAAAACGTTTAAAGTGAATTTCTGGTCAGATTGAAGTTCAAAAGCAGATTTGTATTCAGAATGAATATCAAAGATAATAATGTGCGAGTTCTTCTGTTGAGTAAGATTAATGTTATTCTTTTCAGAAATGCCAACTACATCTTGTAATATTTTTGCCACAGTACAAGATTTCCCTGAACCAGTAGAGCCAACTAAAGCAATATGTTTACTAAAAAACTTATTTGCATCAATCTTAAAATCAATTTTATTTTGAACTAGTTTTCCAAAAGGGAAATTGAAATCTTTATTTGAGTTAAAAATAAGGTCTAATGAACTTTGCTCAATTACTGACACTGGTTCGGTTGGGCTTGGAATAAGAGAAGCACCTCTTGTGAATTTAGAATCCTCAATATAACCAACGGGTTGCGTTGAAAGTATGAATTTTAAACTACCAGCTGAATCATTTGTAATTGTAGATTTGATATTTTGAATTTGACTAATTACTTTATTCAAATTCCCATCTGAGATTTCTACATATTTTCCTATTTGAAGATCCTTTTTATACTCTTCAAATACTTTTTCATCTTTAATTCCGACCTGTATATTATTAGGTGAACTTTCTAAAACAGTTCCTATTTCTTTTGTCATAAGTTGTTATTTAATGAGAGTAGATATTTAATTTCATTGACTTCTGTACTTTCAATTTTCTCAATGTTTGTGTCGATTAAAGTTGTTAGAAAATCGAAATCTTTATCGGATATGATAAATATATCATCAAAATTCATCTTTGTTAGAACCTTTTCAAAATCTTTAGAATGAGCACAAAGCCGAACTTTAAACTCTTGCTTTCCTTCTTTGATTTCTTTTAATGGCTTTCGCAAAAAATATTTTACATCTAATTCACCTGCCACAATTCCTCTTTCAACTGTGATATTTTTTGTATTTAATCTTTTCCAAATTTCATTTAGATGATTTTCGTCTGAAGTTAAACTGAATAATGGGCAATTATGTAACTTAATTTTACTATTGTACTTATTTACAAAATCTTCAATGAGTTGAACAACCTTAGTGTCAAAATCAGTTATGTAATCAGAGTCTAAAATTATTGCCCTTTCCCTTGAATTTTTATTAAGATGTTCTCTTAATTGTTCTCTGCGTTTTTTTAATAATTTCTCAAAAGATTGCAATTCCTTTGTCCATCTGCTAATTGCTGTTTTCTTTTTTTCTTTAAGAGTTTTAATAAATTCAGCCTTCTTAATTTTTCTGTCTACTTCATTATGTTTTGTACTCAGTTCGGCAATGCGATGTATTGCGTTTGGATAAAAAATATCCTCGGCATCCTCGGTGCTGAAACCCTCTTTTGATAAAGAAACAATTACTGCCTTCTGTAAGTTTTCTAATGAGGCACCAAATTCCATTTCAAACTTTCCGATAAATTCTTTTGTGTCAGTAAAACTTGAAAGCTCAGTTTGAAGTTTTGTTAGTTCTTTATCTTTTGATAATAGAATTTTTGAAATGTCTGCTACTGTAAGTGAAACTTTACTTCCTACGGTTTCATTAGGAAAATGTGCATAGAGTCGGTATTTAATCTTCGTCTTGGAGTTTTTTTGATAGTGACACATCATTTGCAATACAGGTTTGTAAATTGCAGACAATGTGAACTTGTCTTTACTTTCATGGTATTTACATTGTATTGCTTCAATGCCTGTTGGTGCAACTATATCAATGTCTTCAATAATACCTTCAACAATAATTTCAGTATTTGAATCGATTACTTGTAGCAAGTTATCAAGGGTTACTATGAATTGGTATATGAAACCTTGTGTTGTATAGTCTGCTGTTCTACTCATTTTATATTTTTTGTCTAGTTCTGATGTCTTTTAGCATGAGGCATAACTTGCATATAAGTGCATAATAATTTCATTATCAACTTTTTTGGTTGTTTTAGCGAATGTTTACAGTTCGCATATATTTATTTTATATCATATATATATTAAAGTTCTTGTTTAATAACTCCCAAATGATGTTAAACATCATCTAAAATAACAAATTACCCGTATATTTTCACGTTTGCCCGAATAAAGGTGTTCACACCCTCAAACGCCCTTTTTGAAATTATTCATTTTAGAAGTTTGTATTCTAATCGATACACAGCTTTATGCAATCAGAAATGCCTTCAACTTTTCAAAACTCTCTTATAGCATCTATATCAGGTGTAATTGGCGGAGTTGGTAAAGCAATTGACACTAGACCTTTTGAAAGTTTCTATTCTCCGATGGAGATTATACAAATCTGCTTCTATGCAGCCCTCTCTGCGGCTGTTGGATATACAGTAAAAAGAACACTTGATTTCCTGTTCGATAAAATTTCAAACCACTTTAATCAAAAAGAAAATGAATAAAGCTGTTGGAATTGGTATCGCAGGAGTTGCCATTATCGGCATCTTCAAACTCATTAAAATGAATCAGATTTCTGAATTCATTTCTACAAGGTTAATAAATCCTAGAGTTCATAAAGTTGACTTAACTGGATTAACCATTCGTACTGAAGTTTCGATTTCAAATCCTACGAGGAATACCATGAGTATTACTCAGCCTGTAGTTACTATCTATTCAAACGAAAAACAAGTAGCTCAAACTACTCCTCAAAATATTCAAACGCAAATCGCACCCCTTTCACCTACCAACCTAAGCACTGTTGAATTAAAACTTGGATGGATGAGCCTTGGCTCGCTCGCATCGGGATTGGTCGTAAAACTACCAGCAATTATTAAGGCTTATAAAACTAATGGTGCAAAGGGCTTAGCTCAAGAATTAAAGTTTCCATTATCTGCTAGGTTCTCAACCTATGTTGATGGAGTACTCTATGTATCACCAATAGAAAAAATCATCTAATGAAGAACTCTAGCTACACTCCAACAAATATAACTAGTGGATATAGAACTATTCAAAACGGTTCGAAATTCAATCACTTATTTCCGAAAGTAGATTTTGTGGATGAAGTTCTCATTGAGGATGGTGAAGTAGATGATACCGTAGAGCTGATGATGAAAGTAGTCGGCACTTATTTGAGTGACACTAAAGAATTAGCAAAACAATTAAAGCAAAAATCCGATGCTAAAACATGTAAAGCAATTTGGAATTTCATATACTCTTATATCCAGTATAAACTAGATAAAAAAGGATTAGAACAATTACGCAGACCTGCTCGTGCCTGGGCTGAAAGAGAGACTGGTGTGGATTGTGACTGCATGAGTATTTTCACTTCTAGTGTTCTATCTAATTTAAACATCCCTCATAGTTTCCGAATTACTCGCTACTCCGAATTGCACTGGCAACATGTGTATGTGGTGGCTCACCTATCAACTGGCGACTACATTATTGATGGAGTTATCTCCGCACCGAACTACGAAAAACCTTACACCGAAAAAATAGATTTTCCAATGAATTTAAATGGAATAAAAGTAGCTGTTTTACACGGCACCGATTCAAACGATCATTATAATGCTGTCTTTGCTCCAGAGCTTTCAGGACTAGGTAACAGTTCCAATTCAGAGCTTGATAATTTATACCAGCATTTAATTACTACTCGAAATGCAATCGCTCAGAACCCTAGTATTATCTCTACTGTTGATGATCCGAAAGCATTCTTAAAAATGCTAGACTATGCTATACAGTATTGGTACACTGATAAACGTGACGAAGCGCTTGCAGTTCTCTCAAAAAATGAAGAAGCTTTGAACCTTAGAAATGGATATTCAATCAATGGTTACGATGAGGATGAACTAGAAGGATTAGGAGAACTCGGAAGCATAAAATCATTTTTTTCTAAAGTAAAAAAGACTGTTCAAAAAGTAGGTGATAAAATCGGTCAAGGAGCGAAAGCAGTAGTGAAAGGAGTAATTAGATTTAACCCTGTTTCTATTGCTGCTCGAAATGGATTCTTACTAGCGTTAAAATTAGATGTTAAAAAAATGGCCTCTAAACTAAAGTGGGGATATGCTACCAAAGAACAAGCAGCTAAGAAAGGAATATCCGAAGCGCAGTGGAATAAATCAAAAGATGCACTAGCAAAAGTTGAGCGATTGTTTGCTGATAAATTACAAGGTAAACGAGAGGCGCTGAAAAATGCGATGCTCAAAGGTAAAGCTGGAAACTTAAACGGAATTGTTGAAGAAATGGATTTTGCTGGACTTGGCGAACCTGTAACGATGGCAGCAGCCATAGCATCAGCCACTCCTATCATTGTAGCAACGGTAGACATCCTAAAAAAATCGGGATTAGTTGGCGCAAATGAAAACATCGATCCAAATGCAATTGCTGCTGAGATTTCTAAGAACCCTGAAATTTTAGATACCGTAACAGATGAGCAAGATGCTAAATCATCGGATGACTCTAAAGTTTCAACCATAGATAAACTCTTAAACCTAGCGAAGAATAATCCTATTCCGACTGCTATTGGTATTGGCGTGGTGGGCTTCGGAGCTTATAAATTATTCTCAAAAGATACACCCAAAAACAAAGGCTCACTTGCTGGAATAAAATATAAACCCAAAAAGAAATCGCCCCATAGAAATACTACACAAGGCAAGCAAAAAATAAAATCAATTTCTCTTACATAAACAATTAAAATAAACATGGCAAAAAGAAAAACCATCACTTCCAAAATTAACAGCGGAGCTGTCATGGAAGAAGTAAAAAAGCTTGCTCTGCTTGGAGGTGGAGTTGTGCTTGGCTCTTTAGGAGGTAAGCTCATCGACAATGTGTTAAAAGTAGATTCAGGCATACCAGGATTTAATCCCAAAGCATTGGTACGACCAGCGGTGCTCGTTGGCGCAGGTACAGCAGGCGTATTGATGTTGAAGGATAACAACCTGAAATTAATCGCAACAGGTGTTGGCGCATCGGGAGTATTATCAGGAGTAAAAACTTTTATGAAAAAAGATTTACTGAACGGTCTTGCTGACTTTAGTGGCTTAGGAGAAGCTGACCCAACAGATGTTTACCGTGAACCTGTGAATTTATCTATCGAAAGATACAACCCTGATTTACCTGCCTTAAACGCATCAAGTACATCAAGTGGAGCAAGAGCTTTATCTGATGATTATAGAAGTTCTCACGAGATGATTGAAGGCGCAGAAGACCAATCAGAACTGGCTTACATCGAAATAATTTAATCCATCCATAAAAAATTAATAAAACACACACATGATTACATTAGGTCAAATCGAAAGCAGCGAATATAATCTGCTTGGCGGAATCTCAGAGGATGACTTCTTAGAAGCATTAGAGGTTAGCAAACCAGCGGATAAGAAAAAGTTAATCCGTAAAATTCAAACGCAAACTAAACAAGTTGCCGTTGCAAGTAGCTCACGTTCTCGTGCTGAATTCGAAAAAAGAATTCACATGTTACCCAAAGAAACGCAAGCAGGCTTAGCAGCTCAAAACTTACAAGCGGTGGATACTGCTTACTACGTGGTAAAAGGAGTTGGAGAATCGAAGGTGATAAAAATGTTTAAAGATGATGACAACAAAGTTGTCGGAATCGGAAACTTATCATCAGCAAAATTAGAGAAAGGAAACTTTTTCTTGTTGTACGGAATCCAGTTATTAGCTGGTGTTGCGGGTGCTGGTGAAGAAGCATCTTCAGTAAACTTTGATACCATTCCTGACTTTATCCGTAACGGAGAGTTTGAGTTCAAGGCTAACGGTACAACGTTAATTCCTGCTACTTCAAACGAAATATTTTTCACCGAAGGTAAAGACATCTTCAAAGGTTTATTCGTGTTAGACAATCCGAAAATTATTCGTGATCAACAGTCTATCGAGTTTAACATTGAGTGGGGAGTAAATGCTCCAGAGAACACTTATGTGAAAGCCATTTTAAGAGGCACAACCGTGATTAAATCATAAAAAAAGAACGCTTAATTAAACATCTGAGCCGCAAGTTTCCTATGGCTCAAGCAAGTCCTAGAGAGGGTTAATGCTTAATTAAGCGAACGCAATAATACAGAAAATGACAAAGCAACACAAATTTCAGCAAATCAGAGTGCGTGTAAACGCTCCTGGCGCATCTGTCCGCTTTACAGCAGAAACCGATAAACAATACGACGTTATCCGAGGATTATACATATCCATAGCGGATGAACGACTTCAACCATCAAGTACTATCGGATTAAAAGTAAACGGACAAGAAGTGTTTGATGATGCTCATGAAATTCGTTTGCTCACCTGCGGAAACCAAGTTGCTCCGAATGAAAAGTTCTTTTTGTTTGAGGAGCACTTGGAAGCAGCAGGATCTAGTATCGAGGGAAGATTTACGGATGGTGCGAACGTGGTAGAGAACGCCTACCCTTATGATGCAAAAGTGTACCTGTGGCTTACAAAATCTGATAATAAGAAATGATACACTATCACATCTTAACAGTCCTGGTAAATGCATCAAATGCCGTAGTGAAGTTTGATAAACAACTCCCCTCTCATTTTGAAGTATGCACTGGATATGTTGCTAGAGTATGTAAGGGAATTAAAAGCCCTAATGATATATCAGAAATCGGTATGATATCGCTAGAGTTTAACAACAGGGCGATTCATGCAGTGAATGCGATTGTGGATTTCGAGGCAAGATCTGAAAAGAAAACCGAATACCAGCAGCTCTCTGTTCCTTTAAAAGCTAACACTCTTTTTTCAGGAGTATATCACGATTGGAGGAATCCAGCACTAGTACCCTTTACTCCATATGAAGTAAAGATTTATTTAAAATGTGAATCAAAAGCAAAACGAAATGTTTGATCAATTAAAATTCATTAAAGAACAATTAGCTCAGCGTGGTAAGGAAATTTCATTCCAACAAACCAAGCACATCGTACTAGAAGCAGACGTAACCCGAATGGAAATAGGCGCTTACAATCAGCATTGGTACTTGAGCAGACTAGATGGAATTCCTGTAGGCACAACTATTACAAGTGATACCAATATTATCGTTGTTTCTGGGGGGATGAATCCAGAAAGCTTACATGAATTTTCAGGACAAATCATCATTGAACTGCCAGCAGAACAAGCTGAACCAATCTTTTTAGAATTCATTCAAATACTAACAAAATAATGAGCAAGCCGAGAAAAAAATACTACATGAATGAAACCTGCAAGGATATGTTAAAGCATATCAAAGAGCGAGGTTTTGAAGATGTAGTTTTCAATGCAGTATTCTATCAGGGGAATAAAAAAATGAATTCCATTGAACGAGGTCACATTATTCATTTTGATAAAGTAATGAAGACCTACATGAAAACGGAGAATCCTGATAAGGTAAAAATTGAGTTTTGGGACAATGAAAAGAACGCTCTGATTTGGGGAAACTCTTATAAAATAGACCAACAACCTGATATTGAAATTCCAACAAACGCTGGACTTCAAGGACTTGGTGAGCTAGAAGTAAACGATCTTGTACAACGAAAATATTCGGAGCTGGAGCGAAAAAAGAAAATAGAATCTTTGAGCGAGGAGCTTGAAAAAGCAAAGCAAGAAATCGAAGAATTACAATTTGAATTGCAGGACAAACAGGCAACACTGGATGCAAAAAAGCAAATCGAATACTACTCTAATATTATCGGCATGGCTTTACCAGGTCTAGCTAAATTATTAACTGGAACGCCAGTTGCTTCAGCTGTGAACTTCCTTGCTGGAACGGATGAAACACAAGCATTAGAGCCTAGTACCACTGCTAAATCTAGTCCTACCAACCAGCGAGAAAGCATCATCGAAATGATGAAAGAGTTCTCAGAGGGTTTAAATAATCAGGAACTAGGAACCCTTTACCTGCTGTTTATTGAGCTAGAAAAAGACCGAGATAATATCCAAAGAATACTCACGCACATCACACAAATACAAACGAGCAATGCAAACTAATATTAACATCCCCTTACAGGTAAAATCTGACATTGAAAAAAGACAAGCCGAACAAGCGCTTACTTCAATTTCTAAAATGTTCAGTCCTGAAGAGCTTTTAAAGATTTCTAAAAAGCTGGAAAACCCACTAGTAAAAATGAAAATCAAATCAATGATTTAATTCATGGATAAGCAGAAGTTAGTTACAGGTGTTTTATTGGCTAGTGGAAGTTTCTTACTGTACAAAGTGGGTAAGAAATTATGGGAAAACTATTTAAAGTCTCAGGCGCAAAGTTCTGCGGATGAAAAGCCAGCAGTTCGTTGGGCTATGTTACTTCGTTCGGCTATTAACCCTAGTAGTATCTCTTGGTTAAAACAAACCGATGGGACGAGCGAAGAGGCCATATTTTCTATTGCTAAACAGATCACTAAACTTGACGAGGTAGTGAGCGCTTATAAGGATTTATACCAAGACAACTTGCTGGATGACTTACAACGTGAGCTAAGCTTAGAAGACTATCAGAAGGTATTAAACATCGTGACTAGCTCTGTAAACAGAACAGGTGGAGCAACAGAAATTTATGCCAGCAAGGGAAATTTAATTGTCACCAAAAAAGATGTGTATTTAAGAACTAGTCCTGATGCGAGTTCGCATGGTGCTATTTATGAATCAAATAAAAGCAATAACATTTTTCGTTTAGCAAAAGCTGGAGAGTTCATAGGATATGCAACAGGCAAGCAGCAGTACGATGAAAAGAATAATGTCAAGTTCATTGAGGTTGGTTATTTAATTAAAGGTGATGCAGCTCCAGCTAGTCTTAAAAAATATAACGGTAAACAGTTTAAATACTGGGTTAGTAGTTCGGTTTCTTACGTGGATATTTTCAAAAACTATGCACCCTTTTATGCGCAGTACCCTAAACTAAAAAACACGACTGCGTACATGAAGCCTCTTGATTTTTATGGCTCTTTGAAAGGTGTTTCTAGTGAATTAGTGATAAGTAAAACGCCTTGTAACATCCTTGATGAATCTTTTGATTTTAAAGCGATGGTAGCAGAAAATATTTTGCTTGGTAAAAACATCATGAGCATTCAGAACGAGGATAAACGTTGGGTTCAGTTTTTAACCATCGATGGAAATCTTCGCTGGGTAGATTCATCTAAAGTAAGAATAACAAGACATGACTAAGCAAGAACTATACTTTGAAAAATATTATCCTGCTGCTAAAAAAGCGGGTGATAAATATAAAATTGATCCCTTGATTATTTTATCTCAAGGAGCGCATGAAAGTGCTTATGGTACTTCTAACATTGCTGCAAAGGCTAATAACTTTTTTGGCATTACAGCAGCAGGTGCAAAGAATATTTACTGGAAAGGTAAATCTTACCAGGCACAGAACCAATACAAGTTAAAATTCAGGGTTTACGATACTGCGCAAGATAGCTTCATGGATTTTGCAAGATTAATAGCAAATAGGTACAAATCTGCTCATGCAGTAGCGAGTGATTATAAAGCTTATGCTGCAAGGATATCTACGAGCGCATACATTACAGAAACCAATGGAGACAACAGGGAGCGATATAAAAATAGCATCATCAAAGGATACGAGCAGTTGCTTGTGATTCTTAAAAAAAAATCCCCAGCGGAATTCCTATCGCAAGCATCCTAGTACCTGCCGTTATAATTTTTGGAATTACAAAACTCATTAAACAAATAGATCAATAAAAATGACATTCATCCTTCAAAATATTCGCAGTGGCCAGCCCAAAGAGTTTTCGATAAAAGACTTGCTATCCATCTTAGGCGACCCCGTTAACGATGAGATTAGAATTGGGAAACAGCGATTTAGAATCAGCACTTGCGTGGAACTAGGCGGAGCTGAAGGTGAAGCTAAACAGTGGTTAAAAATTCCATTAACAGTAAATGCAAACGGACAAACACAATTTGCTATTCAATTAGATACCTCAAACCTCGATGGAATATTTATGGTAGTGAACAATCTCGTTTACGATCACAATACTTCCTTTACCGTTAGCCCTACAACACTTACTTGGACTGGTGATTTTCCATTAGAGCAGACCGATACCATCTACATCAAACAACTTAGATTTTTACCATAAACAAAACTTCAATTAAATACTCATGACAAAAATTAAACAAATATCAGGCCTATCTAGTGCCTTAGCCACAAAAGCTGCCGATGCAGATGTTGTTAAAAAAGCAAACAATTTATCGGA
>CALRUR010000018.1:0-50323 GCA_943371425.1 Sphingobacterium thalpophilum | reverse complement strand
GGCACGGCAGAAGCACGGTACAAGCACGGCATTGCTACGGATAAAGGCTTGGTAAAATTGGGTGCTAAAAGGTAGAAAATTTTACCCTTTTTCTCTTCTAAAATATGCCTATAAATGTTTAAACACCTGATATATAAATACATATCATTTATCTATAATATATCTATTTGATAATTAATTAGTTATATTGTAAAATACCCATAAAATAGCCCTTAAATAGTAGGAATATTTAATAATAAATTAATATAAAATTATTGTTATTGTTATAATCCAATTTTGTAGAATTATTTTCTTCATTGATGTAAGTAGGCAATAAAAATATCTTCATATATAGTTTTGTTTAGAAATTGTCATATTAGTATAATTTTTTTGTAATATTTTTTTTGCAGCACAATAATTAATTTCTAAATTGCAAAACCATACATATGTTTTTTAGAAGGCAATTGTAGGTAAATCGCAATAAATTAAACAAAAGAATACCATACTTAAATCAATCGTTTATGAGTTTTAATTTTTACAAACAAATGAAAACAGTCGTACTAATTTTAGTAGGCTTGTTCCTTTCATCTGGTCTGTACGCTCAGCTTACGGGTACGAAAACAATCGATCCCGCAGGTTCAGGAGTAAACAATTACTTCTCAGTAGCTCAAGCCGCTTTAGACTTGAATGCTGTGGGTGTTGGTACAGGCGGGGTAACATTTAATGTTGCAGCAGGTGTAACATTTAATGAAACGGCGGACATTGTAATTACGACGACTACGTCGGATGCAACCAAGCCAATTATTTTTAGACGTTCTGGTTCGGGAGCAAATCCAATTATCAGAGCCAAAGTAGGTACACTATCTACTACTACTTACGGTAACAACGCGGATGCGGTTATTAAAGTAGTAAGTACAGATTATGTTACTTTCGATGGTTTAGATTTTGCTGGTCAAACTGGAGCCTCAACAAATACCACCCGAACGGAGTATGGTATTTTGTTGGCAAAAACAGCTACTGATGCATGTAAAAACATCACAGTAAAAAATTGTACCTTTTCTTTAGATAAGGCCAACTCATATAGTATTGGTATTTATCAATCGAACTTAGGTGCATCTGGTACAGCAGTTACTGTAACTTCAGAAGGTGGTCGTTCAGAAAACAATTTATTTGTTTCGAATACTTTTTCTGGTACCTACCATGCAATTAATATAACCGGTTTTTCTCACACGGTTGCTCCATTTAATTTCTTAGATAACAACAACGTTGTATTAAACAACTTGGTTGAAAACTTTGGAGGTTCTTCTGTAGTTTGTTACGGTATATTTTCTAACAACCAAGATTCTTTAATAGTTAGAGGAAATACAGTAAACGGCGGTACAGGAAATACTACTACATTATACGGTATATACAATACTGGTGGTACAAACACTTCGTTAACGTATAATTCAAACACTATTACATTAAATAGTACAGGTACATCTACATACTATTGTTTATACATTTTAGGAACCGCTTCTGGTACTAATAGTGTGGTTACAGTAGATAGTAACTCTTTACAAAACATGGCTTTTAGTAGTACAAGTACTTTATATGGTATTTACCCAGCTGGTGCGCCAAAAACCTTAAATGTTAGACATAATAAATACGTAAATAATACTATTAACGGTACCATTTATGCTTTTTATGTAGGTGCTAGTAATACTATTACCAATGTAACTATGCACGATAACGTGGTTGAGGGTTCTAGAAGATCTTCGGCAACTGGTTCTGGTTCGCATAACGGATTTTACATGACAGGTTATAGTAAATTAACTTTTTACAATAACAAAGTAAGAGACATTTTCTTTAAAGCTGGTCATACAGGTTCTTTATATGGATATTACGACTTCTCATCTGGAGCGGGTTCATCTATAGATTTCTATAATAATACGATTGACTCATTATATACTAATGGAACAGGTATTATTTACGGGGCATATTTCTCAAACAATGCTTCTACCAATAGAAATATTTACAATAACAAATTTACAAGATTATATACTCAAGGTGGTACTACCATATATGGTGTATATTTATTAAACGGTGATACTACTAATTTTTATAGAAACGAATTGAGTCGATACAAAATGGACTCTGCTCGTTCTGTAACATTAGCTGGTTTATACCCAGCATCGGGAACAGGTTATAGAATCTATAACAACATGTTACACGATTATACGGTAACAAATGGTTTTGGAAGTAGTAATACAGCTTCTTCTGTAAGAGGTATATGGATTAACTCTACAGATGCTAGTGTGTATAATAACAGTTTATTCATGGCTGGTACAAGTACTACTACAAATGCTGCCGGCTTTGGTGCCGATGGTATTTTAGTAGGAACCTCTACCACCAATTTAGATTTAAGAAATAACATTATCATTAATAAAATGATTCCTGTTGCTCCGAATAAATCGGTAGCAATGAGAAGATCATCAACCACAGTAAGTGGTTTAAATTCGTTAATGAATAATAATATTTATTATACCAATGCAACTCCAACCAATGCAACCCCATATTATTGGGATGGTACAAATGTGGATACCACTATCGATCAATTTAAATCGAGATTGGCTCCAGCTGAATCAAATTCTTTAACAGAAGATGTTCCATTTATTAATACATTAAATCCACCATACGATTTACACGTTAGCCCAAATACTGCAACAAGAGTAGAGGGTGGTGCTTCTCCAGAGCCATTTGTAACATTGGATTATGATGGAGATACAAGAAATGTAAATACGCCAGATATTGGTGCAGACGAAGGAACCTTTACTCCGGTGGCAGGCGACTTTGCTGGTCCAATTATTTCTAACGTAAGTATTACACCAAATACATTCCAATGTAATGCATTGCCACACGTTATTACGGCAACCGTTACAGATGCTTCTGGTGTTTTATCATCGAGAATTTTATGGACTAAAGACGGAGTTTCACAAACTCCAATAAACATGACAAGAGGTGCGGCAAATGTTTGGACAGGAACTATTCCTGCTCAATATTCAACAAACTCAAGCATACAAGTATCTTGGAATTTGTTAGCTAATGACTCTGCTGTTATACCTAATTCAAAAGCATACATTGGTACAACTTATAAAGATGCATCATTGTTTATTGATGCAGGTTATACAGGTACAGATTCTGTAAATGCAGGTGCATTTATACAGTTTAATGCTAAGCCAACTCCTACTAATGTAAACCCAGGAGTAAACAATAACTTAAACAATATTAATACCACTCCTTTTTATAGAGGATGGGGAGGTAATAAGCGCCAGTTTTTATATAGAGCATCTGAGTTATTGTCTGCAGGTTTGCCAGCTGGTGGAATTACAGCCCTAACATTTGATGTTAATACGAATACGGGTGCAATTACTGCACAGCCAGGATTTACATTGTACTTAGATAGTACAAATGTAAGTACTATGACTACCACTTACCTTACTCCTTCGAATACGGTTTTTGGTCCGGCAAATTATACTCCAACATTTGGAACAAATACTTTTGCCTTAGCGAACCCATTTGTATGGAATGGAACATCAAATATTTATGTTACCGTTTGTTGGTCTGACCAAACAGCGGGAGGACAAACAACAACTTACTATGTTAAATCTAGTAATACTTCATATGCAAGTTCTACTTACAATAACATAGATAACCAAACACCTGCAACGGTTTGTGCAACTACAACAGGAACTTTGGCAAACTCAGCGCGCCCAGATATCTTGTTCTCATACAATCCGCCAAGAACGATTGCATGGACAGCAACTGGAGGTGCAACCTTATCTTCAACAACTACATTAAACCCATCAACCACTTTAACAACTCCTGGTAACTACCAATTTGTTGTTTCTATAAGTGATGGTACTTGTACAAATTCTGATACGGTTAAAATTGTGGCAGTTGTTCCACAAAAACCAGTAGCTAACTTTAGTGCAAGTTCTACTTCTGCAAACATTGGTGGAACTACTTCTACTATTACGTTTACAGATTTATCTACTAATGTTCCTGATAAATGGAAATGGGAATTTACACCAAATACAGTTAACTACGTAGGTGGAACGAATGATTCATCTCAAAACCCACAAGTTACTTTTAGTGCAAAAGGTCCTTACACTGTAAAATTAACGGCTACCAACTTAGGTGGATCTGATGATACAATTAGAGCAAATTACATTAATACTGTAATTTCTTATTGCCCATCAAACGCTACAAGTACAGCTGATGATGATATTGGAAATATTTCAATATTTGATTTTGCAACACAAGCAACGTTGTTAAGCAATGGTGTAGATAGCCCTTGGTTAGCACAAGCTCAAAGTAATAAACAATATACAAACTGGCATGACTCTACAAGTGTTGTGGTGCCTAATTTATATAAAGGCGATAAATACAATTTAAGATTAGGACGTATCTGGTCTGGTACTGCATATTCAACACATGCAACAGCCTTTATTGATTATAACAACAATGGTTCATTTGGAGATCCAGGAGAAACCATAGAACTTGGTCAATTAAGCACTCCATTATCAACAACAAACCCAAATCCAAATAGAACAACAACAACGTTTACTGTACCATGTACATCTGATACTGGTTACTTAAGAATGCGTGTTGTATTAATTGAAACAACTACTACTGTACCAAATAATTCATGTGGTACGTATACTTGGGGTGAAACAGAAGATTACAAAATTAGAGTATTACCCACACAATTAGTATACGATTCGAGTGCATCTTACCATGCTGTATTAACAGACGTACAACCAAACACTACAAACAATAATGTATTAGGCATTAAAGTAGTAGCAAGAGGTTGTGATGGTAACTTAGCTGCAACTAATTTCAGTGTTGGTATGACAGGTACTACCAATTTAGCAGACGTAACAAATGTTAAATTATGGTACACTGGTGCAAGCAATGTTTTTGCAACCACTACACAATATGATGTAAACAAAACAGCGAGTGCTACCTTGTCATTTACAGGTAACCAAGCATTATTAGCAGATACCAACTATTTCTGGTTAACGTATGATTTAGCTACAAACGCAACTTTAGGTAACTCAATTGATGCGGTAGTAAATACTGTAACAGTTGGAGGAGTAGCACAAGTACCTGCAGTAACTAGCCCTACTGGTTCTCGTTTAATAAACTTCCCAGTAGCAGTAGTTTCAAATACATTAACTCAAACTACAGGTGCTGTTGGAAGAAATACAGATAACAATACCATTTTAACCAATCGCTTAATTATGAGTTCACTTGGAGCTGCGGTTCCTATTACAGAAGTGAAAGTTGCCTTAACTGGAACTACTCGTAAAGCAGATATTAAAAATGTGAAAGTTTGGTTTAGTGGTTCAAACAGTGCGTTAAATACTGCAACTGCAACACAGTTCGACAGTACTAAAACAATCTTGTCTGATACCATGACCTTTACTGGAAGCCAACCAATTGGTGTAGATACCAACTACTTATGGTTAACTTACAGTATTAAAGACACAGCCTTAATTGGTAATTTTGCCGATGGTGAAATATTATCAGTAAAAATTAACGGCACTAATAGTTCTGCTTCAAGCACTAATCCTGCAGGTAGCAGAAGAATTATAAACCCTTATTGCCCTGCAGCAGCAACAAGTACTGCTGATGAGGACATTGGTAAGTTTGTATTAGGAAGTTTTGTTAACGGTGTAGATACTCCAATATCTGCAAATCCATTATCGAACAACTTGTATTCTAACTTTACTAACTTACCAGGCGTTACAGCACAAAAACGTGTTGCACAACCAATAACTGTAAGTATAATCAATTCTACTACTTCGGTATACACTACATCTATAAACGTATTTATAGATTATAACCAAAACGGTACGTTTGATTTACCAGATGAAAGAGTGTTTAAAGCAATTGCTGCAAATAATATCACTTCAAGAACAGTAACAGGAAGCTTAACTGTTCCAATTACTGCATTAACTGGACCAACCAGAATGCGTGTAATTGCAAACGAAACAAGTACTGTTGACTTAAATCCATGTGGTACATTTACATGGGGTGAGGTAGAAGATTATACTATTGATATTCAAAATCCTCCTCCAGGTGATTATTATCCACCAGATTTCGGTAAATTAACAGTAACACCTCCTGCTGGACAGTGTATTGCTGTGCCACATACAGTAAAAGTAAAAGTAACAGATAGTACAGCGGTAAGTTCGGTTGTATTAAACTATTCTATTACTGGTGCTGCACAAACACCACTACCAATGTTAAGAGTTGGATCTACAGATACATTCGCAGTTACAATTCCTGCTGCAGGTTCTGGTATTATTTCTTTCTCTGTTACAGCAACAGACGTAAGTCCTAACATTAACGTATCTACATTAGATAGTCCACAGATTTACAAATACCAAGATGAGTATTTTGATGTATCTGCTGGTAACGATAAGTTTATTGGAGTTGGTCAAACAGCTACTTTAACTACTAATACTAGTTTAGATAAATTATTTAAAATTACAGAGTTTAACTTCTTTAACTACACAGGTGGTTGCGGAACCAACGGTTCGCAATGTACATGGCCTCCGTATTTAAATACATTGGATTACGATGATAATATTGAAATTACAAACTTAAGCACAGCGTCTGCAAACCTTTCTGGTTATACATTCCAAGCTGAGGGTATTTCAACAGCATCGTTTACATTCCCTCCGGGAACTATTGTAGCACCAAGAGCTACCGTAATATTACACACTACTACAGGTGGTGTTGATGATCCAATTAACCATGTTTACCACATCCCATCTGGAGGATTCTTCCCAGGATCTGGTACAAGCATGGGTATGATTTTGAAAGATGCATCGGGTGTAATTGTTGATGCAGTAGCAACAAACAATTATACATTTACATCTGCTAATGGTGTTACTGCTGCTGATTGGACAGGTCTAGGTGTTGTTAGTCCATCAGGTATTGCTGGTGCAACATTACAAGGTCCGGATGCTAATAATAATTCAAACTGGGTAACAGCATCAGCTTCTACACCAGTATCAATAGGATTTATTAATCCAAACTTACCAGTAATTTCATCTACAGCAGTAGTTACATGGACAGGTGGTTTATTAACTGGACCGGTAACAGGTTCTACGTTAACAACACCAGTTCACCCAACATTAGGATCATTTGCATATTATGCATCTGCTAATGATGGTAACTGTACAAGTACTGATACTGTATTAGTAAATGTGATACCTCCACCAACAGTAACATTAGGTCCTGACAGAATTTTATGTTCTGGTTCTACTATTACATTAGATGCTGGTAACGCAGGTTCTACGTTCTCTTGGAGTACAGGAGCAACAACTCAAACTGTAGACGTAACAGTTGGTGCTACATACATTGTAGCAGTAACCAACCAAGCAGGTTTAACAAGTAGAGATACAATTGTATTAACACAAGTGGCAGCACCAGCTGTTTCATTAGGTGCTGATACAGTATATGTATGCTCTGGTTCTACTACAGCTTTAGATGCAGGTAACGCAGGTGCAACTTTCTTATGGAGTAACGGCGCTACTACACAAACAGTAAATGTAGGTTCTGCAGGATTATATACTGTAGCGGTTACAAATACTGCGGGTTGTACAAAAACTGACTCTGTTAGAATATTAAATTACACAGCTCCGGTTGTTAATTTAGGTGCCGATATGGAAATTTGCGCAGGTAACCCAGTTGTATTAGACGCAGGTAATGCTGGAGCACAATTCTCATGGAGTACAGGTGCAAGTACACAAACAATTACTGTTAGCCAACCAGGTACTTATACTGTAGCGGTAACTAATATAGATGGTTGTGTAACTAGAGACACTTTAGTAATTAATAGTAAACCATTACCAGTAGTAACCTTAGGTGCTGATCAAGCAAAATGTCCTACAGATTCTGTAACATTAGATGCAGGAACAGGTTTTGTAAGTTACTTATGGAACACAGGTGCAACAACTCAATCAATAAGAACAGCTACTGCAGGAGTATATGTAGTAATTGTAACAAATGCTGATGGTTGTGCTGGTAGAGATACTGTAATAGTAACAAACAATGCATTACCAGTTGTTAACTTAGGTTTAGATAGAGATATCTGTACTAGTGATACCGTAACTTTAGATGCTGGAAATACTGGTGCTACCTACTTATGGAGCAACGGTGCTACCACACAAACAATTAAGGTTAGTTTAGCGGGTACATACTCGGTAACAGTTACTAATTCGTTTGGTTGTGTGTCATCAGACGCTGTAGTATTTACAAACAAACCAGTTCCAATTTCTACATTCTCTGTAGATGGATCAAATGGTCAGTCTGTAGTGTTCGCCGCAACCGCAACAGCAGGCTTACAATTTGCTTGGAACTTTGGTGATCCAACATCAGCAGCAAATACATCACAATTTGCTAACCCTACACACGTGTTTACTTCACCAGGTACATACACAGTTACTTTAACAGTAACAAATGTTGCAACTGGATGTAGAGCTACTACAGTAGAAACTGTTGTAGTAACAGGTTTAGGAAACGATTTTGCTGAAGTATTTAAATTAGGTGCTGCACCAAACCCATTTGCTGGACAAACATTAGTATCATATGTATTGCCAGAAAATGCAAACAACGTATCTGTAGAAGTTTATGATATGATTGGCAGAAAAGTGGCAGACATCTTAACAGGTGATAGTCAAGCTGCTGGAGCATATTCATTCGACTACAAAAACGAAGATTTACAAACCGCTTCAGGGGTGTACATGGTTCGCTTAACCGTTGATGGTAAGGTTGCTTACATCAGAATAGTAGATATTGCTAAGAAATAGTAATAAAAACTAAATTATATAAAAAGCCCCTCTTGATAATTCGAGAGGGGCTTTTTTATTTTAATAATCATAATTAGCAATAATATTTACTTGATTTTGTATTAACCACAAAAAAATAATCCCAAAAATTTTCTTTTTATAGTTTTTAATATTTAGCTTGCATATCCAAATCTTACCCAAATGATTAAAGCTTTACTTAATTTATCTCTCAAATCCATAACTATGGTTTTAGTTGTGGTTGCATTAGCTTTGAATAGCACTTCTGTTCAAGCACAATATTGTACACCTCCACATACATCGGCCACACCGTGTATTTCGGATGTTGTATTTGCAACAATTAATAATTCGTCGGGTGCTGCTTGTGCGGTACCATCTTATACGAATTACCCAACGAGTGCATTTACAGCAGTACTTACAAAAGGATTAACGTACAACATGAGCGTTGTTTCAACTGGAGCGAGCAATAATAAAATTTCGGTTTGGATTGACTACAATCAGAACCAAGTTTATGATGCTAGTGAATGGACGAGAGTATATGATGTTGGACAATCGGGAAACGTAAATATTACGATTCCACAGACTGCATTATCTGGTAATACAGGTATGAGAATTCGCTCGAGATTGGCATCATCGCCAAACGAAGCCATAGATGCTTGTACCTCTTTCGGCGGTGGTGAATCTGAAGATTATACCGTTACTATTATAGATGCATCACCATGCGTGGCTCCGCCAACAGCTGGAACAACCATAGCTTCTTCAACATTTATTTGCCCAAGTACCACCTTTAATTTATCGATGCAAGGAAATGCATTTGGTACAGGAATGACGTATCAATGGCAAAGTTCAACTGATAGTTTAGTGTGGACAGACATGACAGGTTTTACCTCAATTGTAGCTACTGCACAAATTACAAGTACACCTGTTTTTTACAGATGTGAACTTACTTGTAATACGGTAAAATCAGCTTCAACTCCAGTAAAAGTTCGTCCGAGATCATTATTATCTGGTGGCACTTATACGGTAAATGCTACATTACCAAATTCATCAACCAATTTTAATTCATTTGCCGAATTTAATGCAGCCATAAATTGTGGTATTACAGGTCCTATAGTTTTAAATGTAACTCCAGGAACTTATGTGGGCACCTTAAGTTTAGTAAACTTATCTGGAACTAGTAGTGTAAATACAGTAACTATAAATGGAAAAGGAGCAACCCTAATTGATACCTTAAAAACAGGTAAGCCTGATTTTATTTTGCAGATTAGAGGTACAAACTACGTAACTATCGATAGTTTAACCATCGAAGCACATTCATCATCAACAAAAGGTTTTGTGGTTTCTATGGGTAATGCAAGTTACAATACTATAAAAAACTGTATTATTAGAGGTAACCAAACAGATGCTTCATCTACTACAATTGGAGGTATTATACTTTCGGGAACTACTAATTCAGCAACTACTGCAACTACAGGTTCATATAATACTTTTGAAAACAATGATATAAGTGGAGGATACTATGGCATGATGTTATATGGTACAACCACTATAGCCAACATGAAAGGTAATGTTATTAAAAACAATACCATAAGAGATTATGCATATTATGGTATGTATTTATTTGGAGGAGACAGTACACAAATAATAAGAAATAATATTCATCGTAAAAATAGAACTGCCGTAGCAACTATTACCTATTCTATTTATTCTGGCGGGGCTGCGCAACGATACTTAATAAAAGGGAATAAAATACATGATGTATTTCAAGCGGGAAGTTCTGCTACATTTTATGGAATATTTTGTACTGCAAATGATGCAACGCTAAGTACACAAAACATTGTAGCAAATAATGCTATATACAACATTAATACAACAGGTTCTCAATATTGTATTTACAATACAGGATCTGATCATTGGAAATATTTTTACAATACAGTACTTATAGATAACCCAAGTGCTACTGCAGGTTTATGTTATGGTTTTTACCAATTAACATTGGCTACAGGTATTGAATTAAAAAACAATATATTTTCGATAAGCAAAGGCGGAAGTGGCGCTAAATATTGTATGTATTTTGGAACTGCCACTACTATACCTAATACCAATTACAACGATTTGTATGTAAATACAAGTGTTGCAGGAACAGGTGTTAAAAACATTGCCTATCATTCTGCAGCTAGAGTAACTCTTGCAGATTGGCAAGCATATTCATCTAGCGTATACGATCAAAACAGTGTAAATGTAGAACCATCAATTTCTGGATTAGCATTTGATGATGTTAAACCAAATGCAGCTGCATTAAACGATGCGGGTGTAGCGTTGACTGATATTGTTGACGATATAAACGGAACGTTAAGAAGTGGTACCACACCAGACATCGGTGCAGTTGAGTTTACACCAGCAAATGATGATGCAGGTGTGTTTTCTTTGGTTTCACCAAAAGGAGTTTGCCCAGGCCCAGCAATGGTTTCGGTACGAGTTAAAAACTATGGAATTAGTACACTTAGTTCTGTAAATGTAAACTGGTCTGTAAATGGAGTGAACCAAACGCCATATTCTTATATTGGATTAGTAAATTCTGGTGCCGACACCTTGTTAAGTATCGGAACATTTAACGTTGTTGCCAACACTCCATATAATTTAAAAATTTGGACAAGTAACCCAAACAGTGCGGTTGATGCAAATGCCGTAAACGATACTATTACACTAAACGGATTACGTACAGGATTAATAGGCACTGTTACGGTAGGTGGTTCTGGAGCAGATTTTGCAGATTTACAAGCACTATCTACTTTCTTATCAGCCAACGGAATATGTGGAACCACCACTGTAAATGTAAATGCATCTGCAGGACCCTATACAACAGGTATCTCTTTACAAAATGTAACAGGACTTTCATCAAGCAGTACCTTAACTATAAATGGCAATGGTGCCGTAATTAATACATTAACACATGGTATTGTATTAAACAAAGCAAGTTATGTAACCATCGATAGTTTTAATGTAAACTTAAATGGTACATCTGGTTTTGGTATCCATATAATGGAAGGTGACTATAATACTATTAGAAAAAACACAGTTTTAATTACACAAGATAAAACAGCGAGCACTTTTTCTGCAATGGCAATGAGTGGAAGCACTACTTCTGCTTTAACCGCAGGAAGATTTAGATATAACACGATAGAAAACAATGTGTTCAATGGAGGATATTATGTATTAACAGTTTATGGTAATTCTGCGGATTTAACATCTGCTGTGGGTAATGTGGTTAGAAATAACAAAATACTAAACGCATACTTTTATTCTATTTATTCTTTAGGTACAGACAGTTTAATAGTAGAGAATAATGATATAAACAGAGCCACTAGGACCTTAAACATTACTACGTTTTATGGTTCATTCTTTTCAACAGGTACACGTAATTTAAGATACAGAAACAATAAAATTCATTCACCATTCCCTGCAGGGTTTACCGGTACGTCTATATCATACTTAATGTATATTTCTGCAGATGCTACGGTTGGAACAGAAAATATATTTTATAATAATGCTGGCTATAACATTAGCGGATCGGGAACTGTATATGGATTATACACAGCAGGATCTGATGGTTCATGGTACCATAATAACACCATAGATATTGGCGGAACAGGAGCTGGAACTATATATGCAGTATACCAAACAACCGCTGCAACAAACGTTCAATTTATAAACAACTCCCTTAATATCAACAGAATTAGTGGAACAGGTACTAGAATTTTATTAAACCTTGCAACTAATACAAGTACGGTAACTTCTAATTACAACCATTTAAATGGAAATACTGGTGTTGTATACGGACAATGGGGAACCACTCAAGGTGCTACATTGGCCGATTGGAAAACTATTAATTCAAGCGCATTTGATCAAAACAGTATTGATGGTAACCCAACATTTAATGGTATTAAAAACGTAATACCAAAAGTAGGTTCACCATTGGTAGCTGCGGGTACACCGTTAACTACTGTTACTACCGATTTACTTGGTGTAACCAGAAACTCATCGACTCCAACCATTGGTGCGTATGAAAATGCGGGTGATTTCTCTGGACCATCTATTACCTTTACTCCAGTATTAAACACCTTAAGTACTTCAAATTATACCTTAACTAATTTTGCAAACATTGTAGATTTAACAGGAGTAGATACTACTGCTGCAAACAGACCAAGATTATATTATAAATTAAGTACAAATATTGATACGTATAACGATAACACATCTGCAACAGACGGTTGGAAATATGTTAGCGCAACAAATACAAGTTCGCCCTTTAGTTTTGTAATTGATTACAGCAAATTAAATGCAAGCTTAAGTGTTGGAAGTATTGTTCAATATTTTGTGGTAGCCCAAGATGTTTCGGGAGCGGCTTCTGTAAATGCACCTTTGCAATTAACAGACGACCCTACCAATGTAAATTTAACTGCAGGAAACTTCCCTATTTTAGGAAGTTCTCCAAACTCATATAGAATTGCAAACACCATTTCTGGAACTTTTGTAGTAGGTGGAGCAGAAACCTTTAAATCATTATCGGGTACAGCAAGTATATTCGAACACATCAACAATAATATTTTATCTGGTGATGTGAACATTGTAGTAAAAACAAATTTATTTGAAACAGGAGCACATGCTTTAAATGCATTTGCAGAAACAGGAGCAGGTGGTTACAAAATTACCATTCGCCCAAATGCAGATACGTTAAGAACATTATCGGGTTCATTCGTTGGTGGTTTAATTAAGTTAAACGGAACCGATAGAGTAATTATTGATGGAAGTTTTAACGGTTCGGGTAAATATTTACGATTCGAAAACAATTCGGCAACCAGCGGAACAGCAGGTATACAAATTATAAGTTTAGGCGACAATGCCGGTGCTACTAAAATTGAAATTAAAAACTCAATTATATTAGCAGGTACAGCCGGAAATGCAATTCCAATTCATATTGGAGGATTAACATTACCATATTCTCCTGGAGCATCAAACAACAATATCAAAATTGTAAACAATACAATTATGAGAGGATCTGTTGGTATATACAGCGGATCTGTTGCAGGCTTCGAAAGTGATAGTTTGTTAATTGAAGGAAACACGATTGGTTCTGACGTGGTTGGAGAACAACTACGTTTATATGGAATGGCATTAGAAATACAAAAAAATGCTAAAGTACATAACAACCTTATCAAAAACATCAACAATACTGCAGCTCAACAAGCTTGGGGTATTGCGGTGTATGATGGTTTCTTAAACGGACAAATAACTAATAACAAAATTGAAAGAGTAAGTTCAGGCTCTGGAGCATTTGGCGGTAGAGGAATTGAAATAATTTCTAACAAAGCAAATGATAACATTTTAGTTGCCAATAATTTTATTGGAAACATGGCCGGAGGCGGTTCTTCAAATTTAAGCAGTACAGCAAATGTTGGTATTTCGATTGTTGCTACAGGCGGAGTAAAATTATACTATAACTCAGTAAGCTTAAGTGGTACATCATCAATCACAACAGGAGCAATTCCTCCAATTAGTGCTGCACTACATGTTGGAGCAGGAGCAAGATTATTAGACATCAGAAACAACAGTTTTTATAATACATTAACCAATATTTCTGATACTTCATATGCTTATGCATTTTATTCTGAAGTTGGTGATACTGCATTTAGTCAGTTTAATTACAACAACTATTATGCAAGCGGAACACAAGGTAAGTTAGGGTTTTTAACAACTGATTTGTTGAGCCTAGCAAACATTGTTACTGCAACTAGTAGTAACTTTAATTCGATAAACTTTAATCCGAATTACAATTCGGCTACAGATTTACATGCACAAGGAGTTTCACTTTATCAAAAAGCAACACCAATTGCTGGTATAACAACAGATATCGATGCTGAAACAAGAAGCACTACATTACCATGTATTGGTGCAGATGAGTTTTTACCTCCACCATCAGAGATTGAATTGGTTGACATTTTATATCCGAAAGGAAATGTATTGTGTGGAATAGCAAACGATAGTATTGTAATTGTGGTTCAAAATTTAGGAACTGCCACACAAACTTCGGTAAATGTTGGTGCAATTATTTCTGGAGCAGTAAACACTACCTTAAACTCAACTAAAACCATAAGTTTAGCACCAAACACAAAAGATACTATTACAATAAGTGGATATAACAGTAGTACAGGTACAGGAGCGCTAAGTATAAAAGCTTATGCTAAAGTAACTGGCGATGGTGAGTCATTAAACGATACACTTACTACGACTACTACTATATATGCCATACCAGCCAATCCAACATTAAGCATAGTTTCGCCAGCATGTTCTGGTGGACCGGCTATGGTTTTTGCAAATTCACCAGCAAGCATATCATGGTTTGCTAATGCAACAGGAGGACCGGTAATTTCTACAAATGATACCTTAACAACTGGTCCAATAACTAGTGCTACTACTTTCTATGCGGAAGCAACCACAAGCACTGTACAAAATTACCTTGGTGGATTACCAGCGCAATTAGCGGGTACATCTGGTGCAGGTACAACTAATTTTGGAATTGTATTTGATGTTTTAAAACCAGTTACCTTACAAAAAGTAACAGTTTACCCTGTTGCAGGAGTAGCGGGCACTGCAGGTACAGTAACTATTGATGTAATTAACTCAGCAAATGTGGTTTTACACACAGCAACTGTTAATGTTATTGGAAATCCATCAACAGCAGCAGGTGCTTCGCCACAAGAAGTAACGTTAAACTTTAATTTAGTACCGGGCACTAATTATAAAATTCGCCCAGGAACAAGAAGTGCTGGTATTACAGGTTTATTATTTGAACCATCGGCAACAGCACCAGGCGGTAATTATGGATACCCAATGGTTGTACCAGGAGTAATTTCTATAACTACAAGTACTTTAACTGCAGCACCAACGAATACTGCTAGAAACGATTTATATTATTATTTCTACAATTGGAAATTAAGCGAAGGCCAAGCAGGTTGCCCATCGGCAAGAATGCCTATTACAGTAGTACCAACATCGGGCCCAGCGGGTTCTGGCGTAGCACAATCAACACCATTTACAGGTGTATTTAATGCTGGTACCTTGGTTAATGCAGATGCGGCATGTGTGAGTGATACTTTAACTTACTCATTAACGGTACCAACAGGTTTTAACTTAGCAGGTTTAGGTACAACATGGAACATATTAAACCCAGTTGTAAAAACATTAGGTGGAGCAACACCAGTAGGTGCAATTACCATGAATGGCTTGAGTTTACAATATGTTGCAGCAGCAGGCGATGTAGATAGTACCTTGATGTTTACTGCTAGAGTTAGAAACTTAAGCACCGGTTGCGATACTATTATTACCAGGTATTTAAAAGTGTTTGGTACCCCAAGTGTAAACTTAGGTAACGACCAAAGTATATGTGATGGAAGCGTATTAACCTTAGATGCAGGCCAAGCAAGTACCTACTTGTGGAGCACAGGTGCAACTACCCAAACTATACAAGTTAGTTCAACAGGAATATACTCGGTAGTAATAACTAACGCAGCAGGTTGCGATGCAACAGATGCTATAGTAGTTAATACAACACCAAGCCCAAGTGTAAACTTAGGAGCGGATGTTAGTTCATGTGTAGGTACAGCTGTTACCTTAGATGCAGGCAATACAGGTGCAAGTTATTTATGGAATACAGGAGCAACTACACAAACTATACAAGCTTCGGCAAGTGGAGTGTACACTGTTACAGTTAGCATTGGCAATTGTATTGATATTGATACTATACAAGTAAGCTTTAATGCCTTACCAGTAGTTTCATTAGGCTTAGATGCAGACATTTGTACAAGTGATACCATTACTTTAGATGCAGGTAACACAGGCTCAACTTATTTATGGAGCACAGGTGCAACTACGCAAACTATTAGAGTAAGCAATGCAGGAACATACAGCGTTACGGTAACGAATGCAAACACCTGTGTAAATACAGATGAAATAGTAGTAACCAATAAAGCCGTACCGGTTTCAACTTTTGCAGTAACCACTTCAACTGGTCAATCGGTAACGTTCTTAGCAACTACCACATCGGGCTTACAGTATGCATGGAACTTTGGTGATCCAACATCACCAGCAAATACTTCACAATTAGCAAACCCTACCCACGTGTTTACAGCGCCTGGAACGTATACTGTAACCTTATCGGTAACTAACGTAGCAACCGGATGTAGAGCAACCACTACAGAAACCGTAGTTGTAACAGGCTTAGGAAATGATTTTGCTGAAGTATTTAAATTAGGTGCAGCACCAAACCCATTTGCAGGTAGAACCTTAATAAGTTATGTATTACCAGAAAATGCAAACAACGTAACGATAGAAGTTTATGATATGATTGGCAGAAAAGTGGCAAGCATCTTAACCGATGAATACCAAGCGGCAGGAACATACACATACGACTATAAAAACGAAGATTTACAAACCTCATCAGGCGTGTACATGGTACGTTTAACAGTTGATGGTAATGTAGCATACAGCAGAATTATAGATATTGCTAAGAAATAAAAATTAACAGCAATTATATTTGTTAAAAATTAGAAGAAGTCCCCCAAAAAGGGACTTCTTTTTTTTGCATTAGTCGATAATATTTGGTTAATTTAATCTCTAATTCAAAAAGTATGAACCAACATTTAGATCGTATTGATGTAGAAATATTAAAAATACTACAAGTAGATTCTACAAAGGCAATTAAAGATATTGCAAAAGAAGTTGGTTTATCTGCCACCCCAACATACGAACGAATAAAGAGGTTAGAGAACGACGGGTATATAAAAAAATATGTTGCCGTATTAGACGGTATTAAGCTTGGCTTAGATATTGTAGTATACTGCAATGTAACCTTGAAAGAACAAAGTAAAGATGCACTAATCGATTTTGAAACAGCAGTTTCAAACTTGCCAGAAGTATTAGAAGTTACAGGCTTGTCGGGCAATTATGATTACATGTTAAAAATAGTTTCGCCAGACATCCATACATATAATAATTTTTTGATGAATAAATTTTCAACCATACCTAATGTGGGGCAATTCCATAGTAATATAATGTTGGGAGAAGTAAAATCAAACAGTCCACTACCATTAGATCATTTGTTGAAAAAATAAGTAAAAAAGGGTTAAATAGTCCGAATAAGGAATAAGTGCATCTTATATTCAATACTTTTTTGGTTGTTTTAACCAAAAACACTTGCATTTATGGTTAAAATTATTTAAACTTGAATTCACATCTATATTTTTAGTGCATTGGTTAATTATTTTACACATTAAAAAACATACCGATTATGTATAATTCTACTAAGCAATTTTTGGGAACATTGGCTCTAAGCATTATGCTTATTGTAAGTGTTTTTGTACAGAGCAGTTTTGCGCAAACTCCACCTTATTTTAAAGGTGGTACAGGTGGTACAGCAAACTCCTTTCCATTTGGATCCACCACATCGAACAAAGTACAATGGTTGTATTTTCCATCTAACTTTCCAACAGCTGTTGGTAAGGGGAAAATAACGAAATTGTATTTTAGAACAAGTTCTGCTGCTACAGCTCCATTTGTTTACACAAATCTTACCATTAAGATGGGTTATACCAACTTAACAACGTTTACAAGTGGTCCTTTTGAAACAGGCTTGCAAACTTGTTTAAGTGCGGCTAGTTATACAATACAACCTACTGGTGCGGGTAATTGGATTGTGATTGATTTAACAACTCCTTTTATTTACGACCCTACAAAGAACTTTTTAGTAGAAGTTTCTCAAACAGCATATACTACAGGGTTCTCGGTTTACCAACAAGCAGACCCGGGTAATAGAAGATTATATGGACTGGTTACAAGCCCAACAGGTACAGCAGGTGCTGGCGGTTTGGCCGATTTAGGTTTTGATTTAAATCCACTTTCATTTAACGATGCAGGTGTTACAAAATTAGATTCACCAGGAACATTTTGCAGTGGAACCACGCAAAATATTTATGCAACCATCAGAAATTTTGGAAATAACCAATTAACTTCTGTAAACATTAATTGGAGTGTTGACGGGGTTGCTCGTCCGGTGATACCATACACTTCTACTTTAGATACTATAAACGGAACAGGCTCCACAACTGCAACCGTTAATTTAGGTTCAGTTGCTTTTCCAACTTCGGCAGGAAAAACAATTAAGGTTTGGACTTCTTCTCCGAACGGAGTAGCAGATACCGTAGCTTATAACGATACTTTAACGAAAGTTGTAAAACCATCGTTATCTGGAACCTTTACAGTTGGCCCAGTTGGCAGAGATTATACAACATTAGGTGCAGTAGCTAGTGACCTTTCAAACTTTGGGGTTTGCGGGCCGGTTGTTATAAATGTTGATAGTGCAACCTATAATGGTAAAGCCGGCTTTAACAATATTCCAGGTTTAAGTGCTGTAAACACCTTAACCATTAATGGTAACGGTGCAACTATACAACACCTATCAGATGCAAACGACCCTACCTCTTATGTGGTTTCATTAGCAGGTGTAAGTTATACCACGTTTAGAAATTTTAAATTAGTATTAGATGCGGCTTCTATAAAAGGTTCTGCCTTACATGTTGGAGCTTCTAATAATTGTATTATAGAAAATAATAAAATAGAAGGTGATGCCAATAATACAAGTACTGCTTATTTCGGATTAAATATTTCTGGTAATGCTGGTTCAGCTTCATCGGGTGCCGTTATTACTAACAATATTTTTAGAAACAACGAAATATCTGGAGGATACTACTCTTTATATTTTTATGGTGTTTCTGGAGCAGCAGCATCTACTACTGGTAATATAATTGAAAACAATACAGTACGCGATTATTATGTGTACGGAATTTATGTAGGCTATGCAGATAGTATACAAGTTATGAATAACAATGTACATCGTTTAAACCGCAGTGCTATTTCAACTGGATATGGTATATTTTTTACTACTGGTTACCCTGGCTGTAGAATTGAACGTAATAATGTACACCACTTGTTTGAACAAGCAAAATCTGCAACAAATGCATTTTATGGTATTTATACTACCCTTGATGCAACTGTAGCAAAGCCTACTATTATAGCCAATAATATTATACATAATATTGAAACAAACGGATCGATGTATCCAGTTTATAATGGAGGTAGCGACCATGCTAAATATTATTACAATACCGTTGCCATTAATAACCCAACAGCAACAGCAGGATTGGTGTATGCATTATATCACCCCACCGCCGCAGTTGGTTTAGAGTGGTTGAACAATAACGTGTATGTAAATAAAGGTGGAACAGGTGCAAAATATGCAACTTATTGGTCAACCACTACAAACCCTGTAGTATCTAACTACAACAATTTACATGTAGTTGTTACTGGAGCAGGAACACATTTTACAGGCCGTTGGGGAACTGCGAATTTCGCCACTTTGGGCGATTGGAAAACAGCTAACTCAAGTGCATTCGATCAAAACTCAGAAAGTGTAGATCCTTTATTTGGTTCGTACAGTGTTGGTATATTAAAACCAAATGCTCCGGCATTAAATAATACAGGTACACCAGTAAGTACAGTGTTATATGATTATACTAATACATTAAGAAACTCTAGCACACCGGATATTGGTTCGTATGAATTTACACCAATAAATGATGATGCTGGTATTACTACAATTTTATCTCCGATAGGAATTTGCCCAGGAGCAAACGATGTTATAGTTAGAGTTAAGAATTTTGGTTTAGGTACTTTAAGTTCGGTAACAGTAAACTGGTCGGTAAATGGAGTTACTCAAACTGCATTTAATTACATAGGTTCGGTAGCTGCAGGTTCGGATACAGCTTTAAGCATTGGTTCATTTAACTTTTTAGCAACATCAACCTACAATATTAAAATATGGACAAGTGCACCAAACTTAAGTATTGACGGAAACGCAACAAATGATACGGTATATATTAATAACTTAAGAACTGGTTTATCTGGCACATTTACTTTGGGTGGTTCTGGAGCAGACTTTGCAGACTTTACAGCTTTAACCACGTTCCTAAATCAGAACGGTGTTTGTGGTCCATCAACCATTAATGTTAATGCAAGTGCAGGTCCGTTTATAGGCCCAATAAACTTATCAGATGTTTCAAGATTAAATGCAAGTAACCCATTAACCATTAATGGAAATGGAGCAATTATAAATTCATTAAACAACGGTTTTACCTTGAGTAAAATTAGCTACTTAACTTTAGATAGTTTTGTAATTAATTTAAATGGTGCTGCTGGTATAGGTATTAATTTAACAGAAGGTAATAGAAACACTTTCAGAAAAAACAGAATAACCATAGGGCAAGATAAAACAAGTACTGCTTTTTCTGCCATTGCATTATCTGGTAGTACAACATCAGCAACCACACAGGGTAACTTTAGTTATAACACCATCGAAAATAATATTTTAACAGGTGGTTATTACACATTGACTATTGTTGGCACAAGTGGTAATTTAACCTCAGCTGTTGGAAACGTTGTAAAGAACAATAAAATTTTAGATGCTTATGTATATAGTGTTTATTCATTATACGCTGATAGTTTAACTATAGAAAACAATGATATTAACAGAGTGGGTAGAACCTTAAATATTTCTACTTTCTATGGTATTTATGTTGGTACAGGAACTAGAAACTTAAGAGCAAGAAACAATAAAATACATTCGCCATTCCCGATAGGAAATACAGGTACAAGCTCTTCTTATTTCTTATATACTTCTGCAGATGCAACATTAGGAAATGAGAATATTTGGACAAACAATGCTGTGTACAATGTTACAGGATCTGGATTAGTATATGCTATGTACAGCGCAGGTTCTGATGGTGCTTGGTACCACAATAATACAGTTGATATTGGTGGAGTTGGTGCTGGTACTGTTTATGGTATGTACCAAACCACTGCAGCAACTAACTGCCAGTTTATAAATAATACAGTTAACATAAACCGTATTAGTGGAACAGGTACACGCATACTTGCAAACTTTGCTACTACTACAAGTACCATTACTTCTAATTATAACCATTTAAATGGAAATGGAGGAGTAATTTACGGACAGTGGGGAACTACACAAGCAGCAAACCTTACTGCTTGGAAAGCAATAAATTCTAATGCATTTGATCAGAATAGTATAGATGGTGATCCACAATTTAACGGTTTGTTAAACATGGTTCCAAAAACAGGTTCTGTTTTAGTTAATGCTGGTACGGCCTTAACAACAGTACCAACGGATATAATGGGGGTTACACGTAACTCTGCAACACCAACTATTGGTGCTTATGAAAACTCTGGAGATTTCTCTGGTCCAACAATTTCATACTCCCCAATTTTAAATACAATAAGTACTTCTAATTATACAGTAAATGCCTTTGCAACAATTACAGATGCGGCGGGTGTTGATACTAGTGTTGCAGGCAGACCACGTTTGTATTACAAGCGCATTAATTCTGTTAACGTATATAATGATAATACATCGGCAACACAAGGTTGGAAATATGTTACAGCAACTAACACAAGTTCGCCGTTTAGTTTTGTAATTGATTACAGTAAACTAGATTCGGCAGTAGTAACAAACGACCAACTTCAATACTTCTTGGTTGCAAAAGATAACCTAGGATTTGTTTCTATTAACTCACCATTGGTAATGGCGAACGAACCAAGTTCTATAAATTTAACAGGAAGTAATTTCCCAGTATTAGGCACACCAGATGCATATAGAATATCATCTGTAATATCTGGAACATTTAATGTTGGTACAGGCAAACCATACACTACCCTTTCGGGCAATGGTGGATTGTTCGAATACATCAACAGAAATGTTTTGGGGGGAGATATAAACATTATAGTTACCTCTAACTTAAACGAAACAGGTGTGCATGGCTTAAATGCATTTTCTGAAACAGGCCCAGGAGGTTATAGAATAAATATTAAACCAGTAAGCGATACCTTAAGAACAATAACGGGTGCGTTTGTAGGAGGATTAATTAGAATTAACGGAGCCGATAGGGTAACTATTGATGGAAGCTTTAATGGTGCAGGTAAATTCTTAAGAATACAAAATACAACAGCATCTTCTGGAAGTGCAGGTATACAAATAATAAGTTTAGGCCAAAATGCGGGTTCTAATTTTATTACTGTACAAAACACAGAAGTTTGGGGAGGTACAGCCGGAAACGCAATTCCAATTCATATTGGAGGGGCAAGTATTCCGTACTCACCTGGTGCTTCAAACAATAATATTAAAATATTAAACAATACTATTTTAAGAGGTTCGGTTGGTATCTATAGCGGATCGGAAGCTGGATTTGAATCTGATAGTTTGTTAATTGAAGGAAACATTATTGGTTCGAACGTTCCTGCTGAACAATTAAGATTGTACGGTATGGCAATTGAAGTACATAAGAATGCAAAAATTCATAACAACACCATCAAAAATATTATTAATACTGCTGCACAACAAGCTTGGGGTATAGCATTGTATGATGGATTTAAAAATGGACAAATTACTAATAACAAAATTGAAAAAGTAAGTTCGGGTTCTGGAGCGTTTGGTGGAAGAGGTATTGAAGTTGTTTCGGGCAAATCAAACGAGAACATTTTAATTGCGAATAATTTTGTGGGAGAAATAACTGGCTCAGGTTCTAGATTGCTGAACTCATCTGCAACTATTGGTATTGGTATTATACAAACCAGAGGTGTAAATATTTATAACAACTCTATCAACTTAAACGGAACAATATCTGCTACGAATACCATACCAGATACGAGTGCAGCATTATACATTGGTCCGGGATCCGGACAGTTAAACATTAGAAACAATTCTATTGTAAACAGATTAACTAACGCGTCTGATACTTCGGTTGCATATGCCTTACATTCTGCTGTGAGTGATACTGCTTTTGTTGATATTAATAACAACAACTATTACATTGGAGCAGCAAACCCACAAGGTGTGTTAGCTAGATTTAACGGTGTTGATTTAAATACACTTGCATTATTAAGATCGTTTACTACTAAAGATGTAAATTCTATAAGTGGTAACCCGAATTATGTTTCTATAACAGACTTACATGCACAAGGTGCAACCTTATACCAAAAAGGAACAAGTATAACCTTAGTTCCAAAGGATATTGACGGAGAAAACAGAGCAGTGGTTCCATGTATTGGTGCCGATGAGTTTGTACCTCCTGCAAATGATGTGGAAGTATTAAGTATGATTTACCCTAATGCATTAACTTGTGGTAAACCTGTTGATAGTATTGGAATTGTAATAGCGAATTTAGGTACTGCAACACAAACAGGATTTAACATTAAAGCTGTATTTACAGGTGCGGTTACTACTACCTTAAACAAATCGTTTACAAAAACATTATCAGCATCTGGTAGAGATACTGTTTACTTAGGTACGTTTAGTTCTAACGTAACCGGTGTAGCGCAAATTAATGTGTATACCGAATTAACAACAGATCAAATTCGTGATAACGACACCTTAAAAGTAACAAGAGAATTTAATGCTACACCAGCAATGCCTAGCGCAGCAAATGCGATAGTTTGTAACGGCGATTCAACTATTTTGGTGGCAACAAACGGTGCATTATCTTATGCATGGTGGGATGCTCCAGTAGGTGGAAACTTATTAGCAAATAATGATAGCTTACAAACTTCTTTAATAACAGGTACTACCAAATACTGGGTAGAAACTAGCGCAGGTACCTCATCTGGAGCCTTAAAAATTTCGGAGATAGATATCGGTGGAACAGACATGATCGAGATTCAAAACTTAGGTCAGTCGCCAATAAACACTGCTGGTTGGAAAGTTATTGTGAGTGATAGTTACACGAACATTAATTTAGTAAACACAAATGCATGGCAATTGCCAGCAACCATACAGCCGGGCCAAGTATTATACAGAACAGACGCATCTGCTGATAATTACTGGGGTAGCAACTTATTCTGGAACCCAGGAGCGTTCCCATCGTTTACGGGTTGGGCCATGATTTTAGATCAGAATGATGTGGTTATTGATGCTGTATTTATGAACTGGCCAGCATCGAACATTGCAGGATCTGCAATTACGTTCAACAGTAAATTATTAAACTATGCAAGCGAGTGGGCAGGTAATGGTGTAAACATAACTACCGTTGCTGCTACTAGTAGTGTAAGTAGAGCTGGAAATAAAGACAACAATAATTTAAACGATTTCAGTATTGTTGCAACTACCAAAAATGCAACAAACAGCGTGTTGAGTTTACCATATATTACAGGTGGTTGCCCAAGCGATCGTAGAGAAGTTACAGTAACCTTGGCACCGTCTCCATCTGGAGCAACAGTTGCACAATCGACCCCATTTGATGGTGTGTTTAATGCAGGTACTTTGGCAAATGCCGATGCTGCTTGTGTGGGTGATGTATTAACATATACCTTAACTCCGCCAACAGGATTTACAGTAGGTGGTTTAGGTACCACATGGAATGTGTTAAATCCTATGATTAGAACCTTAAGCGGAGCAACTCCTACTGGTACAGTAACCATGACGGGTTTAAATTTACAATACACCGCTTCTGTAGGTGATATGGATAGTACCTTGAAATTTACTGCTACAGTAGTAAATTTAGCAAACGGTTGCGATTCTGTAATAACTCGTTACTTAAGCATTTCTCCTGCGCCAATAGTTAGCTTAGGAACAGATAAATTAATATGTGATGGTACAAGCTTAACATTGGATGCTGGAACTGGTGCAACTTATATATGGAGCACAGGAGCAACTACACAAACCATTAATGTTACAACTGCGGGTACTTACTCTGTTACCGTAACAAATGCGGCAGGTTGTGAAGATAGAGACACCATTGTTGTTACTACTACTCCAAGCCCAGTTGCTAACCTTGGAGCAAATATTACAGTATGTGCAGGCACACCTGTAACTTTAGATGCAGGTAACCCAGGTGCAACATATGTATGGAACACTGGTGCAACCACGCAAACCATACAAGCGAATACTGCGGGCGTTTACATTGTAATCGTAACTGCTAATACTTGTACAACTATGGATACCGTACAAATATCTTATAACGCATTACCTGTTGTTAATTTAGGTACCGATATAAATACGTGTACAAGTGATACAGTAACACTTGATGCTGGTAACGCAGGCTCTACTTACTTGTGGAGTACCGGTGCAACCACTCAAACCATAAGAGTAAATATGGCGGGTACTTATTCTGTAGCTGTTACAAATGCTAACGGTTGCGAAAACTCTGATGCTATTGTGGTAACAAACAAAGCAATACCTGTTGCAGCTTATACTTACCAAGGTACTAATGGCTTAAACGTACAGTTTACAGCAACACAACAAGCTGGCCATACTTACAGCTGGAACTTTGGTGATCCAAGTAGTCCGGCAAATACATCTGCATTGTTTACACCAATACATGAGTTTACAGCAGAAGGAACCTACTTTGTAAGCCTTACTGTAACAAGTGTAGCAACTGGTTGTAAGAGTGTAAATGTTGATACCATTGAAGTAAAAGCAATTGGTATAAACAATTCAAGTGCACGTAATACTCAAAACTTAAAAGCAATACCAAACCCATTTGTTGGAAACACTAACATTGCGTATACCTTAACAGAAAATGCAGAAAATGTAACTGTTGAAATATTTGATGTAGTGGGCAGAAAAGTAGCAACACTACTTAATGATGCACCACAACAAGCAGGTAAACACAGCATCAATTATATAAACGAAGACAAAGAAAATGCTTCGGGAGTGTACATTGTTCGCTTAACGGTTGATGGTAAAACCTCGATCACTAGAATTGTTGATATAGCAAGTAAATAGTGTAGAGTAATAGTATAAAAAAAAAGCCCCGAGCCTAAAGCTTCGGGGCTTTTTTTATTTATCAAAAATTTTATTAATACTATAAGTATAATTAGATTAAACCTTTGGCGTTTAGTTGCGACAAAGATTATATAAACTAATATAAACAGGTATGAGAAAAATTCAAATTGCTTTGTTGGCCATAGTGGTTGTGCTAAGCGCATGTTCCAAAGAACACAAAACACCCAATTACCAAGATATTAATGTTACAGAACTTTCATCGTCAATAGTTACCTATGTTGATGAGAATTACCCAGATGCTGCTATTGTTTCGGCATTGCAAGCAAGTAATAGCGCAGAAGCAGAATACATAGTAGTATTAAATACAGCAGAAGAAATTGCATTTGATGGTAGCGGAAATTGTTTAGGAGATGCTGAAGATTTTAGCGCAGCAAGACACCAACGCAAAGGTGGACCCAGACATGGTGGCGGCGGCGGTCATGGTCGTGGTCACGGCCACGGTGGCATCCCTGTAGATTCTTTGCCAACAGCAATTACCACATATGTAAGTGCTAACTATGCTAACTCCAGAATTATTGGTGCTCGTATAGATTCTACTTGCCAGTTCGGAAGTGTTATAAATGTAATGGTTCGCCAACAACGCACTGCTCCTACTCGTTTAACATTCGATTTAACTGGTGCTTATTTATTTAAAGGCGAAAGAGCTTTATATACATCGTTACCACAAGCAGTAAGAGATACCGTTGCAGCACACTATACTGTTAATACAAATGTAAAAAACAGAGCAGAAAAATTAACTCTTGCAAATAGTACACTAGAATATAATGTGTATTTAATGAGTAATGGTGTGCGCACTGCAATTACTTTGCTCGACAATGGAACCATTGTTTGTACAAAATAAAAAAGATAAGTAATATATAATTTAGGTTGTTAGTATGGCGATGCATTAATTTATGCATCGCTTATTTTATTTATTTCTATTGTTAAAAATATCTTGAATTTCGTTTGATGGATGAATAAAAACACCTTGTAATCCATCACTAGATTTTTTATGCATCGCAAATGCCACTACCATTCCTTCAATGGGTCTGTACTTTTTTATGGAACCCAACATTAAAGGTGTAAACACTTTCATAAATACCTGTGCAATTCGTTCGCCTAACCTAAACTCTTTGCGCAAGCCTGTTAATAACGATGGTTGGAAAATATGCAGCGCGTTAAACCCAATCGTTTTTAAACTTTCTTGTAGTTCGCCTTTCACTTTGTTATAAAAAATAGTTGAATTAGCATCGGCTCCCATCGCAGAAATTAATAGGTATTGTTTTGCTCCTTGCTGTTTTGTAATGCGTGCTAAATTTAAAGGATAATCATAATCCACCTTTCTAAAGTTTTCTTTACTACCGGCAACAGCAATGGTGGTACCTAAACAACAATACACATCGTCGGCAATTAACTTCGCACTCTGTTGCGCAAGCTGATCAAAGTCGCAAACAATATTTTCAATTTTTGGGTCTTTAATCGGAAATGGTTTTCTGCTAAGCACAATTACTTTCGTGTAGTTATTATCCATTAATATATAACTTAAACAAAACTTACCTACTAGTCCGCTTGCTCCTGCAATAATTGCTGTTTTTGCCATTAGAATTTTCTTTTCTTTAAATAATAATTTTCCTTTTCACGCATCTTTTCTTTTTCTTCTTTCTTCTTATCCTTATACCCTAATAAATGCAAAGCTCCGTGTACCATTACTCTGTGTAACTCATCTGAAAATTCAACTTCAAATTTTTTTGCATTCTCTTCTACTCTGTGTACACTTATAAAAATATCGCCTACAATTAATCCACTCGTTTCAGAATTATCGAACGTAATGATGTCTGTTAGTGTATCATGCTGTAGATAGGATACATTCATTTCATGTAAATAATCATCGCTGCAAAAAATGTAATTTAATTCTCCAAGTTTTTTTTTCTCTAACTCAACAGTATCTTTAAGCCATTTTTTAATAGCCAACTTGTTTTTAATTTTTATGTTGATGTCTTCTTCGAACAGGTGTATGGCCATTAGGGAATTTGTTTGAAATATTGATTTACTTTTTCTTTGTAGTAAGGACTTAAATTTGCGGGTACCGTTTTTATTAATTCAAGCTCTTTCATTTTCGCTTTTTTATATTCTTCAAAACGCAAATTGGGTTTATCAAATACTTGTTCCGCTTGTTTAGATTCTCTGGTATTATCTAACTCACGTTCTCTTACCGCTTTTTCTGCTTCTAATAAACGTGTCATTATTTCTTTTTGCCTGTTAATGGTTTCTTGTGTGATGTTTCTGTTGTATAAATCGCTTTCTGTTTTCTCCATTTCTTTTTTCAACTGGTTAAGTTGGTTTGAATTGCCTCCGCTGCCATTCTTGTTCATCTCTTTTTCTAGCTGATTCATAGCATTTCTTATGGCTTGCTGTTGTGCTGCCATTTTTGCCAATTGCTCACTTTGAGAACCCTTTTGTTGCCCTTTGCCTTGCTGCCCTCCAGGCTTTTGCCCATTCTTCATTTGCTCAATTTGTTTATTCAACTGATCTTGCATTTTAGAAAGCGACTGACCCGATTTTCCTTTACCAGGTTTTTTCCCTTTCTTTTTTCCTGGCTTATCACTCTCGCCTTCTTTACTCTCTTTTTCGGCTTGTAATTGGTCCAAAATTTCTGAAAGTAATAATGCTAAATTATTCATCGAGGTCATGGCATATTGTTGCCTCACACTGGCATCACCGGTACGCCTTTCTGCAAGTAATAATATAGAGCGATCTATTTGTTCATTAATTTTACCCGTTTCTCTGTTAATAATAGATTTTATTTGAACCACTTTTTTACTAAGTTCAAACAAACTATCTTCTACCAAACGCATATCGTCTTTAATGTTTTTCTGGACTTGAGTTAAGGCAATATATTGCGGATCGTTTATAGAAGTGCGTTTCAACTTCTCCATTGTAGACTCTTGTTTGAACGATGCAGAAACTAAGTTTTCTAAAATTTGTCGCAATGCACGTATATTTAAATCAAGCTCTTCGGCTTCACCGTCCATTTGGTTCTTCTTCATTTTTGCAGCGAGTTTTTTCAATTTCTCTGCCGCATCTTTTTGTGCATCCGATGCTTTTTGTTTGTTGTTTTTGTTTAACTCCTCTTCACTTTTCTCCATCTGCTTTTCTATATCCTTCATTTCTTCTTCTTCCGAATCGAAATTTTCTGGATCTTCCATCTCTTTATTTAATTGATCTAATTCTTTTAGTTCCTCTTTAACTTGTTCTGCTTCTTTTTTAAGCTCTTCTTGTTTTTTTAAGAGCTCCTCTTTGTTTGCACTTTTATTTTTAGATTCTTCTGAAAGTTTTTCTTGCTCTTTAGAGAGTTCGTTTAACTTATCTATTTTTTCATTCAATTTCTGCTCAAATTCTAATTGCTTAAACAGCTCAAGCATTCTGTCCATTTCTTTTTCGAGTGCTTTGTTCTCTAATTGCATATCTTTTAGTTGCTCCTGCGAAAGCTCTTTCTGATTCTGCTCCATTAGCTTTTCAAGCTCTTTAATCATTTCTTTGGTTTTCTCATCCAATACATTTTCAAACATTTCTTCTAAGAGCTTTTTCTTTTCCATTATGCTCTCATCAAATTGTTTAAAATCTTTTTCGAGCTGATTGTTTTTCTTCAACTCTTCTTGTATCGATGTAATTTCTTGCTCGAGTGATTGTTGTTTTTGTATTAATTCTTGAATTTGTTTTTTCTCTTCGTAACGTAAAGATTTTTGGTTGATAAGTTTTTCGTTTAACTTCTTCGCTTCTTTTTGTATTTGCTCCGATTTTTTTAAACTCTCTTTCAATTTATCCTTTAAGTCTTCATTGTTTTTATCGATAGATTTATCGAGCTGCTTTTCTGTTGGAGCCGCGTAACTCATAATGTTGCTTCTGCTTTTTTTAGCACCGTTTACACCATCATTATCATACACTTCAAAATAATATTCTATCTCTTGGCCTAATTGAATTTCATTTGCTTTCCATAAATAGAAAAAACGTTGTGAGTTATTGTTAAGTTCTATAGGTATTTGTACAGCCTTGCGTTCATTGGTGTTTTTATTGTATGTTACAAACATCAATTTACTAAAACCATAATCGTCGCTTATTTGCCCATTAAAGTAAAATGTTTTATTACTTAAACTATCATTTGTTTGTTCGAGTTGTATACCCGGGAACTGATCGGGTATTACATCTAATTGATAAGAGAGTGTATCTACTTTTAAGTTTTCTGGATGTTTGGGTGATAAAAAATAGTTGATAGATTTTAATGCCTTGTATTCGAACTGAAAATAATTATTTTCTGATGGAAGGGTTTTGCTTTTACCATCAATTAAAAACAATAAATTATTGGCATGTATAGATTTTATTTTCCAGATGAGTTTTGTGCCAACAGGAACGCTCAAATCGCCAATGTTTTGTACACTTTCTGTAGCTCGTTTTAAATATGTTGGGTAAACCAACTCAACCGTATAACTTAATATGCTTGGTTTTTTAAGTACATTTAATTTATAGGTTTCCGAATTAAATTCTCCTCCGCTAAAATAAATTTCGTCGGAGTTTTGTATGTTCAATAAATTATATTCGAAATTTGAAATGTCTTTTTTATCAAGTTTATAAGTATTCTCCCCGTAATGTATGTAAATATCTTGAGGGAGCATGTCGCCTTTTAATTGCAATTCCAATAAAATTCCATCGCCTTGGTTTACCGAAAGATTTTTGTTTTTCAATACAAATTGAAAGGGAGCGGGTTTTGAATAGGATGTTTGAAAATCTAATATCCTTTTTGTGCCTTGTTGTATAAAACCTGGTGAGGCAAACAACAACACTACAAATACCGACACTGGTACTAAGGCATATTTCAGAAACTTTTTATTTTTGTTAAAATCAATGGCCTTTATAAATGGAATTGGTTTTAATTCTACAATACGTTGGTCGATGCTGGCAAAAATTAGTGTACTTTTTTCTGGCTCTTCGGCAGCAAGTTGATGTAATTCTAAAGTGTTTATTACCTTATCATTAATATCTGGGAAGTGCTTGCCAATAATTTCAGCTGCTTTTTTATAACTAATGATGCTGCCTAATTTATACATCGCCAATAATGGGATGAGAAAAAAGAATACAAAAATATAAAGCAGAAAGGCAAGATTTAAAAATAGAAGAGTTGTTTTCCAGCCGGCACTTAAATAGAAAAAGTACTCAATGGTGTTTAAGCACAAATAAGTTATAAATAGAGCCGCTATAAAATAGATAGAACCCCTTATCATTTTGTTTAAATAAAACTTCCTGATAAAGGTGTCGAGTTTCTCAATTAATAGTTGGTAAGCGCTAATCATGATTATATTGAACGTTAAAATTAATGAATTAATACGAATAGAGCTCCTTTTTGATGTTAAAATTGTTTTTACAAAGTCTGAGAACCCTTTTTGCTTACTGTTGTTATTAATCTACTAAATAGCGTACTTTGCTAAAGTAAATAGCTTACAAAAATTAGATAAAGCTTAGCAAATAGGCAGTATTTTTGTAATACAATTTTTGAACCATGAAAATAGAACAAATTTATACTGGATGTTTAGCACAAGGTGCTTACTACATAGTTAGTGGCAACGAGGCTGTTATAATAGATCCATTAAGAGAAATAAAACCATATTTACAAAGGGCAGAGAAAGATGGTGTTAAAATAAAATATGTGTTAGAAACGCATTTTCATGCCGATTTTGTTAGTGGGCATGTTGATTTGGCAAAAGCATCTGGAGCAACAATTGTATACGGACCTTTGGCCAACCCTAGTTTTGATGCACACATTGCCAAAGATGCGGAGATACTTTCTGTTGGCAACATCAACATAAAAGTATTACATACCCCAGGGCATACCATGGAGAGTACCTGTTATTTATTGTTAGATGAAGAAGGGAAAGAACATTCGATATTTACTGGCGACACTTTATTTATTGGCGATGTAGGCCGACCAGATTTGGCACAAAAAGCAGCGCACCTTACACAAGAAGAATTAGCAGCTACTTTGTACCACTCTTTGCGAACAAAAATAATGACGTTGCCAGATTCTGTTACGGTTTACCCTGCACATGGGGCCGGTTCTGCTTGTGGTAAAAACATGAGTAAAGAAACCGTGTCAACCATTGGCGAACAAAAACAGTTGAACTATGCCTTGCGTGCAAATATGACGGAGGAAGAGTTTGTGAAAGAAGTTACCGATGGATTATTGCCACCTCCTGCGTATTTCCCGCTAAATGTGGCGATGAATAAAAACGGATACGACAATATAGATACTGTAATGGAAAGAGGCTTACGTGCACTTTCTGTAAACGATTTTGAAGTAGCCGCAAACGAGAGTGATGCTTTAGTATTAGATACCAGAAACGCAGATTTGTTCAGATTCGGCTTTGTTCCAAACTCAATAAATATTGGCCTCGACGGGCAATTTGCACCTTGGGTTGGCGCCTTAATACCTGATGTAAAGCAACATATTTTATTAGTTGCAGAAAAAGGTAAAGAAGAAGAAACAGTAATGCGTTTAGCAAGGGTTGGTTATGATTTTGTGATTGGATATTTAGATGGCAGTTTTGATGCATGGAAAGCAAGCGGTAAAGAAATAGATACCATTGAAAGAATTACAGCCGAAGAGTTTGCTGCAAAGGTTGACATACAAAAAGATCAAATAATTGATGTAAGAAAAGTATCGGAGTTTGAAGCAGAGCATGTAGAAAATGCAAACAACATACCGCTCGATTTTATTAATGAAAACATTGCAAGTTTCCCTAAAGAAGAACATTTCTTTTTACATTGTGCAGGTGGTTATAGAAGTATGATTGCTTCTTCTATATTAAAATCTCGCGGTTGGGATAACTTTACAGAAATTGCCGGAGGCTTTAATGCGATTGCAAAAACAGAAGTTCCGAAAACGAGTTTTACTTGCCAATCAAAGAAGTAAATAGCTGAGAGCTTGGAGCCAAGAGCAGGAAGTTGCTTACTCCCAGCTCCCTGCTCTTAGCTCTCAGCTATTTACTTACAGTACTATTCCTATTCCACAATAACAAAAACCTACTTACTTTCTCTTCAGAATACCCTTTGCCTTCTTCTAAATATCCAGAATCTTGGGTGTGTAACAACTCTCCTTGTGGGTTTAATATTAAAAATACTGGGTAGCCAAAACGGCCGGGATTGTTGTAGGCTTTAAAGAAAGCTTCATTTTTATTTTCTTTACTATAGTTGGCTAATACAAACACATAGTTTGCTTGTAAAATAGAATCTACTTTTTTATTTTCTTTCGCAAATTTATGAAACAGCCTGCACCAAGAGCACCAGTTGCCACCGGCTTGAACAATAATGTTTTTATTTTCTTGTTGAGCTTTAATTTTAGCCTCGGCCATTTGCTTAAAGGGGTCGAGTGTTACATCGTACAAGTTTGTTTTTTCTTGAGCAAATGCTACTGAAAACTGTACAAGTGTAAGGATGAGTATTAGTTTAATTTTTTTCATTTATAATTTTTTTTGATAATTGTTCGAACGCTATGTAATAATTATTTAATGAGTTTTCGTTGGTAAAAAAGAACATATAAGGTTCTATTAATTCTAATTCCATGAGTTCAAACTTGCCATTGCTCCAAACCCCGTCGACCCTTGCGTACAAAGAGTCTTTAGCAAATGCATCTATGTATGTTTGTGAAATCGCAATTAGTTTTTCATCAACCTCTGCTGTTACAATTTTACCACCAAAGAAATGTTGAATTCTAAACTCTCCATCTTTAGCCACTTTTAATAAATGATGTGAAAACTTTCCGTTGAAATATAAAAATGACCATTCGCCTTCGGAAATAATTTCTTGTTTTAAGGGTTGCACTAAATACGCTTGATCTTTTAACCACATATTTATTTGCTCTATATTATCAACCACATTCTTTTTATTTATACGAACAGTATTCATTGCACCACCGCTTATTGTTGGTTTTACAATGAGTTCATCGACTTTAAATTTATCGAATGCAATTTCTGCATTAAACGTTTCGTTTTTTTCTATAATAAAACTTGGTACAATGTTTAAGCCAGCAGCTTCAATGTCTAATAGGTAATGTTTATCGGCATTCCACTTAATTAAGTCGGGGTGGTTTAAACAGGGTATGTTAGCCTTTTTTATATAATCGAGCCAAGCATAGAACTTTTCAATTTTTTCAATAAAATAATCCCATGTAGATTTTATTATAATGATGTCGTAAGCAGTCCAATCAACGCGCTCATCATCCCATACTTTTAATTCAACTTCGTGTTTATGCAATTGAAATAATTGCAATAGCATTTCATCTTCATTGGGCACAACAGATAAATACCTTCCGGTATCATGGTAACTTGCAATTACAATTTTCATTAGTATTTATATTTTTCTTTCCAAAGCGTTTGTAAGTATTTTCTCAATTCTAATTCGCGGGCATTATTTCCGGGCTCATAAAATTTCGTTTCTTTTATAACATCTGGAAGGTATTCTTGTTCTTTAAAATTACCATCGTATGCATGGCTGTATTTATAATCGCTTCCATAACCAATGTCTTTCATTAATTTTGTGGGAGCGTTTCGTAAATGTAAGGGTACTGGCAAATCGCCTGTTGCTTTTACCGTTGCAAGTGCATTTTCGATGCCTTCATAAGAAGCATTACTTTTTGCAGAGCTCGCTAAATAGGTAACGGCTTGTGCTAAAATTATTCGGCCTTCGGGCATGCCTATTAAACTCAAGGCTTGGAAGCAATTGTTGGCTAGTAACAAAGCATTAGGGTTTGCATTACCAATATCTTCTGAAGCAAGTATTACCAAACGGCGTGCTATAAACAAAGGGTCTTCTCCACCTTCTATCATTCGGGCAAGCCAATATAAACCTGCATTTGGGTCGCTTCCTCTTATCGATTTAATAAATGCCGAAATAATATCATAATGTTGCTCCCCCGCTTTATCATACATCGCTAAATTTTGTTGCACGATGTTCATCACATACTCATTATCGATCACACAATTTTTATCATCAAAAGATTGAATTACCAATTCAAAAATATTTAATAGTTTACGTCCATCGCCACCAGATAAGCGTAACAAAGCTTCGTATTCTTTAATTTCAATGTTAAATTCTTTTAGCCATTTATCTTTTTCTATGGCTTGGTGTAATAATTTAATTAAATCGTCTTTCTCTAGTGATTTTAAAATATATACTTGGCAACGAGAAAGTAATGCAGAGATTACTTCGAATGAAGGATTTTCTGTAGTGGCCCCAATTAAGGTTACTATACCTTTTTCAACCGCACCTAGTAAAGAGTCTTGTTGCGATTTGCTAAAACGGTGAATTTCATCAATAAATAAAATGGGGTTATGGCTGCCAAAAAACGAATGGCTTTTAGCTTTATCGATAACCTCTCGTATATCTTTTACCCCAGAATTTATGGCGCTTAATGCATAAAACGGACGATTAAGTTGGTGCGATATAATATTTGCCAAGGTGGTTTTACCAACACCAGGTGGCCCCCAAAAAATCATGGAAGGTATAATGCTCGATTCAATAGCTTTTCTTAATACAGCCGTTTTTCCAATTAAATGCTCTTGCCCAATGTATTCATCGAGAGAATGTGGACGCAAGCGTTCTGCTAATGGAGTAGACATTATCTTAAAAATTTACTAATATTGAAACAAATGAAAGAAATCAAATTTAAGATTATTACTTTATTATTTTCAATTATTATACTTTGTATATTTTATACAGATGTACTAATAAATCCCAACGCCTATTTGTTTTCAGCTTCTGGTGATGGGATAAAAAATTATTACACATCACATTACTTTGTAAAACATGGCGAACTTGGTTTTCATACACAAGGTTTAAATTATCCATACGGCGAGGTAATTAGTTTTACAGATAATCAACCAATAATTTCATGGGTAATTCTATTGTTAAAAAATATAGGAATTGATTTATCAGATTATGTAATTGGTATATATAATTTCTTAATGTTGCTCTCCATTTGCATTGCTTCTTTTTTTTACTTTTTAATTGCACGTAAGTTTTATTTCCCGCCATTATACGCAATGTGTGTTGCATTAATTATTGCCTTTTTATCGCCACAAATAGAACGCATTACTGGGCATTACTCATTAGCATATGCATGTTTCGTACCCATTCTGTGGTATTTATTAATTAGAACATATGAAAATAATTATAAGTTAAGGTTCGCTATTTTTATATTGATATATAATTTGGTTTTCGGTTTAATACATCCGTATTATATATTAATTGGCACCTTGTTTAGCTTAACCTATACTTTATGTAACTACCTATATAATAAGCCTAAACTTAGCTTACTTACCATTCAAGTTGTTGTTTCGATGCTTCCACCTATATTGTTGCAATTAATTTTTAAGAGTGTAGATACCATAACAGACAGACCAACAAACCCATGGGGCTTGTTAGATTATGCAACAAGGTTTGAAGGTGTTTTTTTACCAGTAAACTCACCTGCATTAGATTTTTTAAATTCGTTTTTAAAAATTAGAAGTACAGATATTGAAACACATAGTTACGTTGGCGTATTGGGCCTAGTAGTTTTTATTTTATCAATAATAAAAATTGTAAAATATTTAAAAAACAAAAAAATCAACTATGTATTAAAGCCAATTCTGCCGAAAGAACTTAGAACATCTATTTTAGTGGCGGTTTTAATTCTATTATTTGCTATGGCAATTCCCTTTAGAGTAGGACTATCGTTCTTATTGGAATTAGTGCCTGCCATTAAACAGTTCAGATCTTTAGGCAGATTTGCTTGGGTTTTTTATTCAGTGTTTACCATGTATTCAGCGTTTTATTTATTTCTAATTTATAGGAAATGGAAAATACAACATAAGAAAACAGCAGCAACGGTATTGGTTTTAGTGTTAATGAGTGTTTGGGCTATAGAAGCTTTTATTAACAACAAGCATGCGCTGAAGTTTATACAAAACAAAACGGCCGATAATTATTATACAAAAAACACACTTCAAAAAATGGATAGTTTGAGGATTGATGTTAAATCGTTCCAATCAATTTTACCATTACCAATTTATTTAATTGGTTCGGAGGTAATAGGTATACATAATGATGAAACGAACATCGTGTTTCATACCATGAAAACATCTGTAGAAACAGGTTTGCCTATTAATTCAACTATGTTATCCAGAACATCCTTATCACAAACTATAAAGCTCGCAAGTTTTGTTTCCGATACATTATTAAGTAGAGAACAGTATTTAAAAGATCTTAATTCAAAAGATATATTGGTAATAACAAAAGACATACACTTAAGTACAGGTGAACAATACGTTTTATCGAAGTCTGATTTTTTATTTACAGATCATCTGGGTTTTAAGTATTACAAACTAAATCCAGCCAAATTAAAAGCGAATAACTATTATGTTGATGTTACAGAATATTTAGTAGAAAAAGAAGGTAGAAATACCTTGGGTAAACATGATTGGTATTATTGGGAAAGCTTAAATGATGGTAAATATATTTCGAATGAATTTCCGGAATTGTTTAATGGAGAAGTTGTTGGTTCTGGAAACTACGAATGTTCATTTTGGCTGAAACTTAGCAACAAACATATTGTTCCGAAATTAGTTTTAGAAACTTTTGATAAACAAAATCAACTTATTGAAAAGAAAAATTTCGACTGTGGTGTATTTGCAAATGTGCAAGGTAATTGGATGCGTGTTTCAAATGTTTTTACCTATGCTGAAAAAGAAAGCAGAATACGTTTTAGTTTAATAACTAAAGGCGACACCATTAAAAACTTACTTATAAAGCCACAAAACATAAAAGTGATAACCTCTAAAAATGCTGAGAAAAGGGTTGATAATTTTATTTTTTAGCTACTGATTTTGGTGGCACGACTTAAGTGGTGCCACCAAAAAACTGCATTTATGCAGGTTTTTAAATAAACCACTATATATGCAGCTTTTCTTTGTTTTAACGGCCGTAGAGCACAAATACAGCAGGGCGTTTATGGAGTTCTGGTTTGTTATCTCTCCATTCTGCAATGCTCATCGTTTTAAGACTTTGGTTGGCACCTGTAATGTCAACCGCAATAGATAAAGAGGTGTTTGGTTTGCAGTTTTTTACCACATCATCAAACAAATGATTGTTTCTAAAAGGTGTTTCAATAAATATTTGCGTGATGTTGTATTTCTCACTTACCATTTCTAAATCCTTTATTCGTTTAATACGATCTGCCTTATCTATTGGTAAATAACCTACAAATGTAAATTGCTGTCCGTTAAATCCTGCTGCCATTAAGGCCATTAGTATAGAAGATGGTCCAACAAATGGTATTACTTCTACTTTTCTTTTGTGGGCTTCTCTAATAACATCTGCACCTGGGTCTGCAATACCAGGACAACCAGCTTCCGACATTAATCCTATTTCGTTTGTGTTTTCATACAATTTGAAGTACTGCGAAATCGGGAGCTTATCTTTTTTGCTATGCAGCACAATTGTTAAATCTTTTTGAGGAGTTAAAATTCCAATTTTTTTAAGGTAAGCACGTGCCGTTTTTTCGTTTTCTACGATAAAAACTGTTAAGCTTTTTATGATGTCGATTACATCATTTGGCAATGTATTTGTAATGGGTGTTTCTTCATCTAAAGAAACCGGAATTAGGAATAATTTTTTGTTTTCAGCTAACATTCAGCAAACTTAGTGTAAAATTCTTAAATAATTTACCTCGTTTAAAGCGCCCAGAACCACTTTCCCTTTATTTATGTAACATCTAACTTTTATTATGTAACAGAATAGGGCCTACCTCTAATTACCTTCCTTTAAATCAAAACAAACCCAAATAATTTATAGGGATGTTTTGATAAAAAAAAACACTATGATTAAACCAAAAAAAATTTTAGGCTTGCTCGCATTAGCCTTGTTGTACATTTCTACAGCTCAAGCGCAAATTCCAACGCTTAAAAACTTGGAATACAAAGTAGGACTTTACGGAAACGTATCCGAATATTATGGTGAACTAACAAACGGTGCTAACGTGTATCGATTTAAGTATAACAATCCTCGATTTGGAATTAATTTGATGGAGAAGTTTAACTCATCGTTTACACTTGAACAGCGTTTGCAATTATTTACAGTTCAATATGATGAAGGATTAGCAACTGATTTCAAAGCAGATTTTTTGTCGGCTAGCGTAAACCTTCGTTACAATTTTGCAAATGGTTATGTATTTAAGGAAGAAGCTCTGGTAAACCCCTTTATTTTATTAGGGGTGGGAGGTGTAAATATTTCTTCGGATAAATTGGCTGCTAGCAAAAATGCATTTTCATTTGCAACAGGAGCGGGTGTTTCTGTTAGGTTAAATGACAATATTGATCTTGAAATAACCTCTATAGCCAATTGGGTAGATAATGATTTATGGGACGGTGTTAAAGGCACAGATAGTGATAAAGACATTGCTTTTGTGCACTCAGTTGGAGTGGTTTTTAATTGGGGAAAAGCAGTTGATACAGATGGCGACGGTGTGAAAGATAAAGATGATGTTGAGCCAAATACTCCTGCTGGTGTTGCAGTCGACAAACAAGGTAAAGCTTTAGATGTTGATGGTGATTTTATTCCTGATTATTTGGATAAATGTAAAACAGAAGCTGGCACCACGAAAACAAATGGTTGCCCAGATAAAGATAATGATGGTATTATTGATGCAGAAGATAAATGCCCAGCAGTACCTGGTTTAGCTCGTTTCCAAGGTTGCCCAGATAGTGATGGTGATGGTATTGATGATGCCAATGATAAATGTCCGAACATTAAAGGCTTAGATATATTTAAAGGTTGCCCAGATACTGATGGTGACGGAGTAGATGATGCAAACGATAAATGCCCAGATACTGAAAAAGGTATTAAAGTAGATTTAAAAGGTTGCGCCTTAGATACCGATGGCGATGGTGTAATTGATTCTAAAGATAAATGCCCCACAGTAAAAGGTGATGTTGCTTTTGAAGGTTGCCCAGCTCCTAAAAAAGTAGTGAAAGAAGATGTGAAAAAAAGATTAGAGTTTGCAGCTAGAAGTATTTTGTTTGAATCGAGTAAATCTACCATCAGACCAAAATCGTATCCAATGTTAAACGAAGTAGTTACTATATTAAAAGAATACAGTGATTATAGTTTGAGAATGATGGGACATACAGATAATTCTGGAAACAGCGAATCGAATTTAATTTTATCGCAAGCAAGAGTTGACGAAGTTCGTCAGTATTTAATTAGTAAAGGAATTGCAGAAAGCAGATTAGAAGCAATTGGCTTCGGAGCTCAAAGACCTATAACTACTAATGAAACTGCTGCCGGCAGAACCGAAAACAGAAGAGTAGAAATGGAATTATACTTGAAATAAAATTATATTTAAAAGAAAAAGGGTGTCGATTTGTATTTAAATCAACACCCTTTTTTTATTGTAATAAATCCACCGCTGCTTGTAACCTTTCAAACGATGCAAGTATAGTTTCCTTATCGGCAGCACCAACAGATAACCTATACCAATCTGATGTTGTAGATGCACCAAATGCTGTGAAAGGTACCATCGCTAATTGTGCATGCGATAAAATATAAGAAGTTACGTCCATGCTATTTTCAATGTGTTTACCTTCTGGTGTTTTCTTTCCTTTTATAGCAACTTTAACTGTTAAATATATTGCACCCATTGGTTCAATAGAATCAAAAGGGTAGTTTTTCTTTTTTAAATTCTGAAAGCCTTCGTGCAAAGCATCTAAACTGTCTTTAATTTTTATTTTAAAAGGCCCCATAAACTCATCAATACCTTGTTGATTTCCTAAGAAGCCAGCCGTTGCTACTTGCTCTGCCTTTGGTGCCCAAGCACCTACGTGGCCAAGTATCGCCTTCATTTTATCAATAATTAATTGTGGTCCAAATGCCCAACCCACACGTACTCCTGTTGCAGCAAATGCCTTTGAAATTCCATCAATATAAATGGTAACCGCTCTAAGTTCTGGACGAAGATTTACTGGATCAAAATGCTTGTGCTCACCAAATGTTAAAGTCCAATATACCTGATCGTATAATAAATACAATGGTTTCTCACCTTCTTTACGCGACTTGTTTTCTGCAATTACTAAATCGCAAATCTCTTCTAAATCTTTTTTGGTAAACATAGTACCTGTTGGATTTAGTGGGCTACATAAGGATAGTAGAGTTGCTCCTTTTAAATGAGCTGCAATTTCTGCAGCACGAGGCATAAAATTATTGTCTTGAGTAGTTTCTATCATTACAGCTTCTGCTCCTACTAAATGGCAGTAATGATTATTGTTCCAAGAAGGTACCGGAAAAACCACTTTGTCTCCTGGGTCTAACAGTGTTCTGTAAGTTGCATAAATTAATGGTCGAGATCCGCCAGCAATTAAAATCTCATCGCTGGTATAAGCTAAGTTTCCAAACTCATTTAAAAAAGTAACTACCGACTGGCGTAAAGAAAATTCGCCATTAGCCGGTGGATAATTTGTGTAACCAGATTTGTAAGCATCTATAATTCGTGCTTCTAAATCTGTAGGGATAGGATAATGTTTAGGATCGAAATCGCCGATGGTAAGATTACAAATTTTTGCACCCTTACGAATCATTTCATTTACTTCATTTCCAATTTTGATGATCTCTGAACCTATCAGAGAATCGGCCATTCTCGATACCTTTCCCATATTTGCGAACTTAAGTGCCTAATATAAGAAACTCAATATAAATTTAAAAATGAATTGCAGTATTCTATTATTTTAATTTATAAACTTGGAAATCGCCTACAGTGTTTATCTTTTCAAAATAGTTTTGTATCTCTTTTATTTTATTGATGTTGGAGTCGGTTGAATAAATGTACCTTGCTCCTCTTCTCACATAATTCTCTAAACGAGTTTCAGAATTTAACACTTCCGTTAAATCGCTTACATTATTAAACCCAAACCCTTTTTTTTCTAAATGATAAAAATAAATGCAACCCGAAATATCTGGTCCAACAATGCATAAGGCATTTTGTGGAGTAGCGTTTATTAATATAGATCTTGTGCTATCCTTATATAATTCCATCGGAATACCAGGGTTTGTTTTTGTAAATCTTGATGGAATAATTCGGAAGCCCGTTGCAACAGGAGATAGTATTAGTACAAGAATTAAAAATGTGTAGCCATGTTTTTTATCGCAACTATTTTTTACAGCATACCCAATCATCAAAAATAATACAGGATAATAGGGCATCATGTAATACGAGTGTACATTCATTTGTGCCAGCTCTATTATATGATAGGAGATGAGCGCGAGGGTGTATACGAGCATTGGTAAAAACCAAACCGATTTCCAAAATTTATTTTTGAAGAAAAAGTAAATGGCTAGTAGAAATAAGAAAAACGAAAAATAGTTGAGGAGTAAATCGGGTAAATCACTTGTGAGGTTTTGAAAAATTGTTTGTAGTCCTTTTAACAAATCACTCTCTGGCCTAAACGTAATTCCAAAATCATCGAGCCCAGATGTTTTAATTAATTCTACCGAACGTTTGTACCACCACAAAGGGACTAAACACGACACCAAACCGAATAACACTAATGCCCCAATTTTCTTTTTTCCATTTTCTATTTTATTAGAACCAATAAGCACTAATGGTGCAATAAAAAACCCTACAGCCAAGAACTGTAATTTGGTGAGGCCGGCGAGGGTAATAAGGAATAGGGAAGATATGTAGTATAGATTTAATTGTGAGTTGTGAATTGTGAGTTGTGAATTGTGGACGGAGGTGCTGTTTGGGTGGGTGTACCATTTAAGGAAATAGTATAAGCCCCAAATAGATGCGGCGAGGGCTAAAATATCGGGGAGGGCGCTAAATCCGAAATAGTATAAATCTGGGCTAAAGAGATAGGCAAAACCAGCGAAGCCGGCAGCAATGTCGTGTTTAATTAGAAGTTTAGTTAGGTAATACATACCATAAGCGCCCCAGAAGGTTATTAATAGCGATACTAAACGATGTACCCAATTATGTTCGCCAAAGAAATTGTAACCGGTAGCTACTATATATTCATAAGAAGGGAATTGCATACCCGTAATCCCATTGGTATCCAACCTTCTGTCGACCCTTGGATTCACAATATCCATGCTTTCTTGGTGGAAATTGCGAGCTACGGCTAAGGTATTGCATTGGCGCCAAGCATGCACACTACGAGGGCCAAGGTTTATAAAGGGCAAGTGGGAGAGCGCACTTATAATAAAGGCAATATATAAAATTCGTGTTCCGTTAAGCCAGCGAGGGTTCGTCATAATTGAGGCTAAAAATAAGGGATTAAAAATAATTTTCCACTTATCCACAGAATCTTTCGGAAATATCTGTTGCAAAGCATGGTATTTATAAATATTTCTCTTATCTTTGCCCTCCCTTATATAGGTATATGGGGGATAAATCAATAAAAATCAATTAATTAATTATTATCAATGAATACGTTAAGTTACAAAACTGTCTCTGCTAACAGCAAAACTGTTACGAAGGAATGGGTCGTAATCGACGCCAACACAGAGATTTTGGGGCGCCTAAGCTCTAAGATAGCTTTTATCTTAAGAGGCAAACACAAGGCTAATTTCACCCCACACGTAGACTGCGGAGATAACGTGATTGTTATCAATGCAGACAAGGTTAGGTTTACAGGAAACAAATTCACTCAAAAAGAGTACGTTTCTTACACCGGTTACCCTGGAGGTCAACGCTTTATTTCCCCAAAGGATTTAATGGCTAAGCACCCTACACGTGTGGTAGAGAAAGCGGTACGCGGTATGCTTCCTAAAAACAAGCTAGGAAATGCTATTTACAAGAATTTATATGTGTATGCAGGATCTGAACATCCACATGCAGCACAGAGTCCTAAAACCATTAAATAACCAAGAAGATGACAGTTAATACATCAGGAAGAAGAAAGACTGCTGTTGCCCGCATTTACTTATCAGAAGGTAGCGGAAACATCCTTGTAAACGGCAGAGATTATAAAGAATATTTTCCAACATTACCATTGCAATTTATCGTTAACCAATCTTTACAAGTATCAGACTTGTTAGGTAAGTTCGATATTAAAGCAAACGTTGATGGTGGAGGTATAAAAGGACAAGCGGAAGCAGTTCGTTTGGCTATTGCAAAGGCAATCCTTGAAAAGGATCCAGAAAAACGTTCGGCGTTAAAAGCGAAGAGCTTATTAACCCGCGACAGTCGTATGGTGGAACGTAAGAAACCAGGACGTCGTAAAGCAAGAAAAAGATTTCAATTTAGTAAACGTTAATTTTTGGAGGACCTTAAACAATGGCACGTACATCATATCAAGACTTATTAGACGCTGGTGTTCACTTTGGACATTTAACGCGCAAGTGGAATCCAAAAATGGCTCCGTATATTTTTATGGAGAAGAATGGGATTCACATTATAGATTTGAATAAAACATTAGTAAAAGTTGAAGAAGCTTCTGCTGCAATTAAACAAATCGTAAAATCAGGAAGAAAAGTATTGTTTGTTGCAACAAAGAAACAAGCAAAAGACATCGTAGCGGAACACGCAAAAAGAGTAAACATGCCTTTCGTAACAGAAAGATGGTTAGGTGGTATGTTAACAAACTTTGCAACTGTACGTAAGTCAATTAAGAAGATGTCTAACATCGACAAAATGGCTAAAGATGGCACTTTCGACATCCTTTCGAAAAAAGAAAAATTAATGATCACTCGTGATCGTATCAAATTAGAAAGAGTATTAGGTGGTATTGCTGATTTAAATCGCTTACCAGCTGCATTGTTCTTAATCGACGTAAAGAAAGAGCACATTGCAGTTACCGAAGCATTAAAGTTAAACATTCCAACTTTTGCAATGGTAGATACTAACTCAGATCCAACAGATATCGATTTCGCTATTCCAGCAAACGATGATGCTACTAAATCTATCTCTTTAATTACAGGTATTATTACCAAAGCAATTGAAGAAGGATTAGAAGAGCGTAAGCGTGAGCGTGAAGAAGATGCAGACAAAGAAGGTGCAGCAGCGAAAGCAGCTGTAGATACTACTGCAGAAGCAACTGAGAAAACAGGGATCAGAAAAAGAAAAACAGAAGCAGAGAAATCTGCTGAATAATTAATCAAAGGTTAAGAGTAAACAACACTTGATTATTGCAGGTGTGTTTACTTTTAACCTTTTTTTCAAACAAAAAATTAGAAAGAAAATAGTATGTCAACAGTTACAATTAGTGCTGCAGATGTAAACAAATTACGTTTACAAACAGGTGCAGGAATGATGGATTGCAAAAAAGCTTTAACAGAGTCGAATGGCGATTTTGAAGCAGCAATTGATTACTTACGTAAAAAAGGAGCTAAGGTAGCAGCAAGCCGTTCTGATCGTGATTCATTAGAAGGTGCTGTTATTGCTAAAACTACTGCAGATGGTAAAAGAGGTATTGTGATCGAATTAAATTGCGAAACAGACTTCGTTGCTAAAAATGCAGAGTTCGTACAATTTGCAAATGAAATTGCTGATTTAGCAGTGGCTAATAACCCAGCTAACTTAGAAGCTTTAGTTGCATTGCCTTTAAACGGTGTAGTATTATCTGACATCATTTTAGACAAAACAGGAAAAATTGGTGAGAAAATTGGTGTTTCTAAATATGAAATTTTAGAAGCTGATAAAGTGGTTGCTTACATACACGCGGGTAACCGTTTAGGTGTATTAGTAGGCTTAACTTCTGATGCAAACGGTAAAGCAGACGAAGCTGGTAAAGATGTTGCAATGCAAATTGCAGCAATGAGCCCAGTAGCGGTTGATAAAGGAGATGTAGATTCTAAAACAATCGAAAGAGAATTAGAAATTGCAAAAGATGTGATTCGTGCAGAAGGTAAACCAGAAGAAATGGTAGAAAAAATTGCTCAAGGTAAATTGAACAAATTCTACAAAGATTCTACTTTGTTAAATCAAGACTTTGTGAAAGACGGTTCTAAAACAGTTGCACAAATGTTAAACGATATTGAAAAGGGCTTAACAGTTACCGCGTTTAAGCGCGTTGCTTTAGGAGCTTAATTCTTTTAAAAAATCCCCTCGAATTTCGAGGGGATTTTTTTTGCCCTATACTTTAATACATTTCTTCTAAATACATATCTTCGCATTACTAAACCAAAGGTAAAAATGAAATACAAGAGAATTCTACTGAAACTGAGTGGCGAATCTTTAATGGGTTCTAAACAATACGGTATCGATACGGCAATGGTGCACCAATATGCAGTTGATATTAAAAAAGTGGTTGACAGTGGTGTGGAAGTTGCAATTGTAATTGGTGGTGGAAACATTCACAGAGGTTTAGATGCAGAGAAAGGTGGAATGGATAGAGTACAAGCAGATTATATGGGCATGCTGGCAACTGTAATAAACAGTATGGCTTTGCAAGATTCTCTTGAAAAAGTAGGAATAAAAACACGCTTACTTTCTGCTATAAAAATGGAACAAATTTGCGAACCATTTATTCGCAGAAGAGCAGTGCGCCATTTAGAGAAAGGTAGAGTAGTTATTTTTGGTGCCGGAACCGGTAACCCTTATTTTACTACAGATACGGCAGCTTCTTTAAGAGCAATTGAAATTGAAGCTGATGTAGTGTTAAAAGGTACTCGTGTGGATGGTATTTATACCGCCGACCCAGAAAAAGATAAATCGGCTGTACGTTTTGATAAAATTACTTTTACTGAAGTATATGATAAAGGCTTAAACGTAATGGACATGACTGCCTTTACGCTTTGCCAAGAAAATAATTTGCCTATTATTGTATTTGATATGAATAAAGCCGACAATTTCTTGAAAGTTGCTTTAGGTGAAGATATCGGAACATTAGTACACGCATAACACAATTAAAAATATTTATTTAGATCGTCTTACAATTTATACAATGAGCGAAATAGTAAAAAAACAATTAGAAGAAGCGAAAGACAGTATGAACAAAGCTGTTGATCACGTAGAACTAGAACTTACAAAAATTCGTGCTGGCAAAGCTAGTCCGCAAATGTTAGATGGTATACATGTTGATTATTACGGAAGCCCTACTCCATTGAGCCAAGTTGCGAACGTAAACACTCCAGATGCTCGTACTATAGTAGTGCAACCTTGGGAAAAATCATTAATACCTGCTATTGAAAAAGCAATTTCGGATGCGAACTTAGGCATCAATCCACAAAACGATGGTATTGTAATTCGTTTGGTGGTGCCACCTTTAACAGAAGAGCGTAGAAAAGACTTAGTGAAAAAAGTAAAGGCTGAAGGGGAAGCTGGTAAAATTGCCATTCGTAACATCAGAAAAGATACAAACGAACGTATTAAAAAATTACAAAAAGAAGGTGTTTCTGAAGACGAAGCAAAAGTTGGTGAAGCAGAAGTTCAGAAATTAACCGATAGCTATATCTTAAAAGTAGATAAACATATCGACTTGAAAGAGAAAGATATTATGACTGTTTAATTTAGTATAGAGTATCGAGTAGCGTGAGAGGAACATTTACACCTCTATTGATGATTTCTCGATACTCGATACTTAATACTCAATACCATGAAAGTAACCCTCGGATTCTCCTCTTGCCCCAACGATACTTTTATCTTCGATGCACTCTTGCATGATAAAATAGATACAGAAGGATTAACTTTTGTTCCTGTAATTGAAGATGTTGAAACACTCAACAAAAAAGCAAATGCAACAGAGCTCGATGTTACGAAACTTAGTTACCACGCATTTGCATACCTCACACATCAATACAAATTATTAAACGCTGGCAGCGCCCTTGGCTTTGGAGTTGGTCCATTACTAATTACTAAGAAGCTAGAGCACTTAGAAGCTTATGAGCATACTAACACACGAGCATACGAGCATACGAGTATTGCGATACCCGGAGAACTCACCACTGCCAACTTCCTCTTAAGTTTAGCATTGCCCGAAGCAAAAAACAAAAAAACAATGTTGTTTTCTGAAATAGAAAATGCTTTGTTAAATGATGAAGTAGATTTTGGATTAATCATACACGAAAACAGATTTACCTATCAAGAGAAAGGCTTGTTTAAAGTTATTGATTTGGGTGAGTATTGGGAGCAGAATTACCATTCGGCAATTCCTTTAGGTGGCATAGTGGTAAACAGAAAATTTGATTTAGCTACACAACTTAAAATAGACAGAGTATTACGCAGAAGTGTTGAATATGCATTTGCTAACCCTAAATCGTCTTATGATTTTGTACGCCAACACTCGCAAGAAATGAGCGAAGAGGTAATGTATAAACACATCGATTTATATGTAAATAAATATTCCGTAAATTTGGGCGAAGAGGGTCGTAAAGCAATACATACTTTATTTGATACCGCTGTACGTTTAAACATTACACCAGCGTATGCAAAAGATTTTATTTTAGAAGAACAGAATTAACATGATTATAATTACAGGTGCAGCAGGTTTTATTGGCAGTTGTTTAATTAGCAAACTAAATACTGAAGGCTATACCGATTTGGTATTGGTGGATGATTTTAGCCAAGAACAAAAACATGTAAATTTTGAAGGAAAAAAATTTAAAGAGAAAGTAGATCGCAACGATTTTTTTTCGTGGTTAGATACACATCATAAATTTGTGCAATTTATTTTTCACATTGGAGCACGTACCGATACTACCGAATTTAACAAAGAAATCCTTTGGAAATTAAATACCGATTATACCAAAGAAATTTGGAACAGGTGTGTAGCGTATGGAATTGGTTTGGTATATGCATCGTCGGCAGCAACCTATGGATTAGGTGAGTTTGGATATAAAGACGATCAGGATAAAATAGATTCTCTAATTCCCTTAAACCCATATGGCGATTCTAAAAACGAATTTGATAAATGGGCATTGAAACAAGATAAAAAACCATACTTCTGGGTAGGATTAAAATTCTTTAATGTGTATGGTCCGAATGAAAATCACAAAGGCCGCATGGCATCTGTAATTTACCATGCCTTCCATCAAATTAAAAAAACAAACGGAATGAAATTGTTTCGTTCGCATAATCCGGAATTTAAAGACGGTGAACAAATGCGCGATTTTGTGTATGTAAAAGATGTAGTAGAAGTATTATTCTTTTTTATGTTGTTGCGTAAAAAATCGGGCATCTATAATTTAGGTTCGGGCAAAGCACGTACGTTTAAAGATTTAACCAAAGCAACTTTTGCCGCAATGGGTGTGCCTGAGAATATTGATTACATAGATACTCCAGCAGACATCAGAGATAAATACCAATACTTCACCGAAGCCGATATGAGCAAATTGCGCAGCATCGGTTATGCAAAACCTTTTCATACTTTGGAGCAAGGAGTAGAGGATTATGTGAAGGGATATTTGATTCCAGAGAAAAACTTTTAGTCGAATTTACGAATTAGCGAACTTGCGAATTAGCGATTGGGTCACTCTATGCTCTCTGAGTCTCTGTGTTTAAGAAAAAAAAATAAAAACTTAA
>CALRUR010000017.1:0-55208 GCA_943371425.1 Sphingobacterium thalpophilum | reverse complement strand
CTTCCACAAATTTACCGCTGCCATCGGCTTCTTCTATTGCTTTACATATGGAGTCTTGGAGGGTTTGAAACCAGGAGGTTATGGTGAGTTTGTTCATGAGATAAAGTGAGTGTACATAGTACAGGGTACAATGTACATTGTACTCTGTAAGGCAAAGGTAGAAGAATTTGGATTATAGAATAAGGATAAGTTCTTTTTTCAATACTATAAATTCATAAATAAAAAAACTAGACACTTTATCTTTTCTATAATTTCCGTGCTACGGAAATTAATACTTGAATTCTTGAACCTGAGTTGCACGTTTTTATTTCTGAATTTACAGTATTGATGGGGAGAGGCTAACTAGGTTGCGGACTGCTCTTTGCTCTATTCTCTTTGCTTCTCTGCTCCTTTGCCTCTTTGCGTGAAATTAGTTAGCCTCACTCCATCCAATATCATTACTTCTAATACCGACAGATCAATGTCTTTAAGTGCCTTAAACTTTATGCAATAGGAAGTAACGGTTGCTTTACCGATGCGTTTGGCGTAGGTATCGGGTAAATAGTTTTTATCAGGAATACCCATTATATACACAGAAATGCCAGTGGTATTGGCGCTGATTCCGATTTGATAGAACTCTTTGGTTTTACCATCGGCATATTTTATAGTATAACTTCCGTAACCAATGTTCGGGTTCGACACTACTTTTCCGCTTGCATCTTTACCATCTAAGAACCAGGCTTTGGTATTGGGCAGCAATAGCAGAATGCGCTCATGCAGCATTTCCATTTCGGCTCTCTTTATAGCCGATAGTGTTTGTAGGTGCTCCGTAATTTGCTCCTGTATATTCATTAGAGTCGTACTAATATTCCCTTGCGTTTCACAATGTTTTTATAGTCCCATTGTATTTCTTGTGCTTTCTGTAGCCAAGAGCTTAAATCTGTAAGGTTTATTTCTGCCACGCTGTTGTAGAATATGGAAGCATCTATAAATTTCCCACCCAATACGTTTAGGCTTGGTTCTTGGAAATCGGCACCGCTCCAAAACATTAGGCGTATCCCCTTTTTCTGTTTGCTATAGCCCACAATTGGGTTTTCGTTGATAAACCAAACCGGGTGGGCATGCCATACTTTACTTTCTGCCTGTGGCAATGCAGCATTAATGGTATGGGCAAGTAAATCGCAAATAGCCAGATCGTCGGCTAATTGTTTTTCGTTGTATAGTTTGATGTCGGGGTTCATAACATGTAAAGATAAATTCTAATAAAAATATCTAAATTCTAATGACTAATATCTAAATCCTAATAAAAAATAACCTAATAACTTAATAACCAATTAACCCAATTACCTACTTCAGTTCCGAAAGTATAATCTTAGTCTGCTTCATCGTATTTTTCATGGCTTTGTCTCTTACCATTGGATCTTCGCTGTTTATTAAGTCGAAATATTCTACCGGCACTACTTGCCAACTTAAACCGTATTTATCTTTACACCAACCGCAAGCACTTTCGGCGCCACCGTTGGCGGTTAGGGCAGCCCAGTAATAATCTACTTCGGCTTGGTCTTTGCAATTTAGTACAAAAGAAACCGCTTCGTTGAATTTGAAATAAGGGCCTGCCGCCAAAATACTGAACTCCATGCCGTTTATTTCCATAATGGCAGTTTCAAAAGCGCCCCCTCCTGCTTCTGGCGGGTTTTTGTATTGGCGGTGTTCCTTTAGTTTGGCATCTTTAAATATAGATTGGTAATAGGCTACCACGGCTTTGGCATCGGTGGTTTCTACCCAGAGGCAGGGGGTTATTTTTGGGGAATTCATAATGTTTGTTTTTGTTGAATCGGTGTTGTTCTGAGTATGTTTGGGGGACTCTCCGCAGGATGTTAATAAGGAAATTAGTACTGCAGGTATGATGGTAAAGGTTAATCGTTTCATGGTGTTTTGGTTTAGAATATTAAAGCTAGTTAATTGTGCTTGATAAAAAAATATAATAGCTATGCACAATCACTCAATTATCGCTACTGATTATTTACCGCCATAATCGTTTCCAAAATTTAGCAAAGAAATTTTGCTTTTCTTTTATAATCACACCAGTATTATTGTTCGTTTTTTCTTTATGTTGCGACAAATCGAAATCTTCTTTAAGCGGTATTATTCCAAATTTGTCAGAAGCATCTCCACTATATATGGTGTCCCAGGCTCTTTTACCATTATTAATAAAGGTTTTAAACTCTATTTTTTCATAGGATGCTGAAAATATTTCGAATTCGTCGAACCAAATTTTTATATCGATATGTTTATCTATACCAGCTTGAAATAACTCTATACTGTGCAGTTTACCTGTAGTATTCTTCGAATTGTAATCAAAGCTTAAGGTATCAAGCCAATGGTAATCACTTTCCTTTGTACAATCTATAAACTCCCAGCCATAAATAGACGATTGACCAAATTCCTCTAAAATTTCTAAGATTTGTTCTGGTTCAAATCTTACTATCTCTGCACTTTTATCATCCCAATGCCCAAGGCGATAGGATGCAATAAATCTACCAATGGGTTTAAATATAAATTGAACTCTATTATCGCTGGGTACATTCCCCGATTCATCTAAGGCTACTGGCGCAAAACTAACAGCAATTATTTCTTGTTCTCTATTGAATTCTACACCAAGCAGTGTTGCCTCATTTAGAGCAACATTAATACCAGATATTATTTCTTCAGTGTAGTTTGGCATTTGATGGTTATTGTTGGAGTAATAGGACTTTATTGGTTGAATGTATGGAAATTAAGTTTAGTTGGATTAACCGATTTTTAAATTAATAGTATTAATATAAAGATAAAAATTTGAAAATTCACTTAACTGGCTAACTTTAAAATTTCTGTCTCGCCAACTGATATCATATTTTGACATACCTTAATTTATCAATTCTTGTCCATTTTCTTTTACATAATTTATCAATCCTTTTACTCCTTGTTTTATAAACTCCTTACTAGTTTCACTTAAAAACTCTTTAATGAATTTAGTTCCTTGTTTTGCAATCTTAGCCCAAATTGAAGTCAGTTTTGAAACAACCCACATTTTTGATTTTTTTGTTAAGTTATTTTTAAGCTGATTGATGTCTTCCTTAATATCTAAAATGTCATGCGAATTCTGATCTATAATTAATTCAGATAATCTATTATCAATAGATTCTAAATATGAATCCATTAATAAGATTTGTTTAGTGTTTAATGGAATAACATCTGCATTTTCATCTAAAATTTCAAATTCAGCAAAAAATTCTTCTTTAAATGATTTTAAAATAGGATCGTCAAAGAAAGAATTTGTCGTTTCATATTCATTAAGCAATTTTATCCATGAATCAAATTGATTGCCTAAACTGGAAATATCAACCCAGGACTGTTGTTGTCCAATGTCATTTGAATTTTTGGGAATTCTTGACATGTAAAATTGGAAACCGACATTTTCTTTCCTCTGGTATTTCTCAATTGTAAAATGAAAATTTGAGTCAATATCTTTGTCTATAACTTTAAGCAAATGTTCATTAGGGTCAATTATTTCGAATTTATCACCTTTTAAGCGAACATATGGTTCAAGTGCTTTTAAAATTACTAAAGGAAGGTCTTTCTTTTTTCTCATACCAAGTATATATTGATAATTAATTGACAGATGCTGTTTTTGATGAATAATTATTATTAATAAGTGTAATATTATAAATATTATCAAATTTATTTCAAATTTGTAACTACAAATAGTATTAAAACAAAAATGCAATGCTTTTAATAGCAATTATTGAAGCTACATTAAGCTATTTGGAAATTCTTCAGCAATTAATTCGTCAACAGACTTTGGTACTACTTGTGAATTTAGTTTTTCAATTATAGCTAATGTTTCTCTATATTCCATAGCTTCTGGAATTCTAGAAAATTCTGCATCAAGGCCTATTTCTTTAACCTTACTTTCTATTTCATCAAGTGTTACGTTGAAGAACTCTTTACGATAATTTAGCATATTAACTTTCTTATTTGTAAATGCCTTATGCAGTTCGTTTTCAAGTGTTGGTGCTTCATCGGAATAAATCATAGCATGTATATCAAACTGAAATGGAACAGAAGCATCACCGAGTTCTTTAACACGATCAATTGGTTCTAAACGTCTTGTCATTCCAATCTTGTATACATTTTCGCCAAAAGAACCAATGTTAGAAATTATATAAACATGACCCCGTTTGGTCTGCTGCGCCATCGATAACGCCCTTTCTTTTTTCTCTTGTGCTTCTTTAAGTTCTAACTCCAATTTCACAATTTGAGCTTGTAATTTATCATGTTTTTCACCAGTTGCTGCTTCATATTCTTTCCTAGCTTTATCCAAAGCCTTTTGGTATGTGGCTTCCTCTTTTTCCGCTTCCCTTTGGGCTTGTTCAAATTCTCTTTTTGCTTTTTCTTCTTCTCTCAATTCTTCTTGAATAGCACGCATCTCTTCTTTTTCTTGTTGCCGTTTTGACTGATATTCGTACTCAAGTATAAGTTCCTTTACTTTTAAATCTAAATATTGTTTGTTTACATAAACTTGAAACCCTTTACCTAACTTATTAATTGCATCAAAAAGTTTTTGAATTCGCTCTTTCATTTGGTTCACATTGTTCCATTTCACTTTAGAAATTAAAACATCACATTCTCCATTAAATGCACGCAGCAATAGTTTTTTATAAACCTTAACTACTGCTCTTCCTTTTGCTTCGCTACCTGAAACCGTCCAAAGAGTATCACATATTGCCGCTGTGTCGGCAGTAATCATTTCCTTTTGAATTTGAATTATTCTATTTTGTTCTTCACGATAATCGTCAGATCTTTCAAAATCATAAACAGGTTCATAGATACCAAATTCTATAAGGTCTAATTTGCTTTCAAAAATACTTACTTCTTTACGCAGATCTTTATAAGTTTCTAATGCACTTTGATAGTTTGAATTTAAATTATTGAACTCTGCTTCGATATTCTTTAATTCAGTATTTTTTGAACTGATCAATTCATCTAAAATCTTTTTTTGATTTTGAACTTCAACTTCAACATTAGTAATCGATTGATATCTTTCGAGTAGTGCTTTAAGTTGTTTGATTTCTTCAAACTCTTTTTTCTTTATGAAGTCGAATAGGCCCATGGTAGATTATGTTTAGATAATAGTATAGCTTATACTTTTGATTTTAAAATGATGTTGTTTTAGGATTAATATATGGTTAATTATCATAAGATTCAAACAAAATTAAACCCTTAAACAAGTTTAGAAATAAATTAAAAATATGCAATGACTTTAAAATATTTAAACGATTGTATTTATTTTACCTCTTACTTGTCATTCTTAATACTGCATGAATAGTAGCTAAATAATAATAAAAAATCCAACTATACCATATAGGCTTATCATATTCAGTTTGTTGGTCTTTGTTATGGTGTCTAATACCGAAGTTATTAGCAATATTGAAAATATCATTCTCGTCTTTTTTATTTAAGTGTTTCTTAATTGCTGGTCTAAGAAATTCCAAAACATCAGCTAACTCTCTTATAGCTTCACGTCTATCTTCAAGAGTAGATTTATTACGCCTAAATTTTATAATTGCTGAATCAATTTTGTTTGTAATGTTTTCCTTATCATTTGTCGGTATATCTGCTTTAAATAAGTTGGAGAGCCCAATATCCGATAACATTAGTATTTCTCCATTTTCAGATATTTCAAAACCCTCTTTATAATCCTTTATAATTGAATTTAATAATTCTCTAAAATGCTTTTGTCCTTCTATGTCATTAAATTCTTCAAAGTGATGGCAACTATTATTCCAAGCATGATAAAATCCATTTAATCCCTTCGAACAATGATCGTGAAGAAACTCTATAATATCAAAAAAATCATCTTCATTATAATTAGGTAAATTCTTGAGAATTGGAAATAAATTATCCTTCCTTAAACTAACGAACATTATAGATTCAATATCATCACCTAATTCTCCAGGTATAAAACCTTCTTGACAGTCGATGCCAAAATATTTTTGAAAATATCCTTCTGAATAAAGTTTGTTATAAATCACTAAAAACATTCTTTTTAAAACCTCAAAATTTACTTCTTGATCTGGTGTTATTTTGCCTGTTCTAACTGAATAATAATTCCTTTTCTTCATCTTCCATTTTTATCAATTTATTTGTTAATTATAAATCAATTATAACATAATATTGAATTACTTATTATCACTTTTGAAACCAATAATTAATTCTTCTTACCAAAATATTTAAATAGCTTAATTGTTAATATAAGTAACAATTTTATGTTAATCATTATCGTGTTTACGCAATTGCAATTAAATATACCTTATCTCTGGTTTGAATAGTTATCATCATCAGAGTTAGGATTTTGTATAATTAAATTTAACTCTGTATCAGAAATTTTAAGACGGGCATATTTAATAGCCAACAATTTAAGTCCATAATCAGAAAATAAAATTTCAGCAATATCTGCGGTCCCCGACTTAAACAATCTCTTAATTTGTCCTTTTCCGAATGTTGCGTGTTCTACTTGCATACCTTCAATCAGTCCAGAAATATTAGTTTTATAATCATCTGAAAAGTTCTCTTTAATTGTTGTTTTTATTTCTTCTATTGTTTCTGCCTTTGCTTTTGAAAGCTCTAGAAATTTTACAAAATTAATTATAGCAATTGACTTACCTTCCGTGAATCTACGAAATTCATCAAAGAGTTCAAATTTAGGATATAGACCTGTTTTATCTTGTTTGTAGAACCAGTCATTTTTTTCGTCATTAGTGACAAAAATCAAATCTTCCTTTTTATTTTTTGCAATTTCAAGAATTGTTTGCCAAATAATTAAATCACCTATACCATCGTCTGGTTTTTTACTGTCTTTGTAGCCTGGGGCAACTTTATATTCGATTCTAAACGCAAGATCTTTTTCTAATTCTTCCTTTTGCTTTTGGACATCAATTATAATATCTTGAGTAAATATTTCCTTATATACTAGACTAACATTATCGTTCCATGTCCAACTCTGTATATGAGTTTCTAGGTTTTCAAGGTGCTTTCTTGAAGCCTTAATTCCATCTTGAATGATAACAAAAACTTTTTGCAATTCATGATAATCTTTATTTTTCTCGAGTATTGGATAATTATTTATTTTAAAGTTACCTGTGTTAAGATTATCTTTCAATTGTCTTATCTGAAGAAATATATCGCCAATTCTATTCGCTCTATTATTAGCAAATTCTCTTGCAGTTCTAGAAGAAATAAATAATCTATTTTCCTTTTTATATTTTGAATAAATCTCTTTTATATCTTTGACATTTTTTTCATTTGTGTCGAATGGAACAAGTAGCACATTTGTATCAAGAACGATAATAGCATTTGCAATAATTTCATTTGCTGATTTAAAATTTTCAGAAAATATTTTATCAGCTTCTGGAAATACTTTGTCTAGGTAGAAAAGATCTTTTTTGTCAGTCATTTTATTATATAATATAGAATTTTATTTAATATATCTCTATGCAACAAATAAAATAGATTTTATCCTTGTTATTATTTTGTTTTGCCGTTTTTATCCTTTATCCATTTGTTGTCGACTTCAACTTACCCTTTCTTCATTTCAAAACTTTGAATCAACTAATATCTTACGTATAGTCTATAACATGTGTCGCTTCCAATTAAAACAAAAGTTACACTTTATTTTTTTAACTCATCAACAATCAAGGATTTATTTTTATAATTTGCTTTTCTTCTTCTTCTCAAATAGATGAATTACGAAACGCAATACCTTACTTTCTAAACTTTCCGATGTTCTGAACAACATTTGCGCGGATATTAATCACATTATGATGGTGAAGTGATAAGTAAACACGTCATTGCATTGGTTAATACCTTTTTCTGATTTTAATTGCTTCTTCAATCCAATCCTCAATATTTTCCTTTATGTGATTGTAAACATATGTGCTTGTTGAAAATGGAGGGTCGTAGCATTTTATTATTGAGGATAATTTCACTTTACTAACTGTGAAATGTTCAAATGGATTACTCCCTTTTTCTGTCTGCTCTCCATCGTTGTCTTTTAAATTGTGAACATGAATTCCAAAAACACCTCTGCCGTCTTTCCATGCCTTTTCAATTTCATAATCAATCCATTTTCTACCAGCTGTTTTTTTGCCAACAAAAACAACTATGCATGATTTTCCATCCATGTTGTCATCAATCCATTTTTTAATTGCTTTTTCGCCTCCGTTTGTAACTTCCTCCCACTTGTTTGTTGTAGCTACACTACTACCTTCAATTTTTCCCATACTTCTAATTTGAGATGCTCTCCAATTATCTGGTATGTAATGAAAACTTGTAAAAATTCTTTTTGCCATGTTGTTACTTATTTATTGTTTGAATAATATTGATTACCTTTTTTATGATTTCATCTGGACTTAGTTTGTCAGATGCCAACTCTTCAATAAGTGGAATCATATATTCAATTCCTTTGTAGATGTTCGCTGCATCTTTCATAATCAAGTTATAAATTTCTTTGGACATATAACCTGTTGAAGCAATTGGAATTGGAATCAAACCTTGCGATAAAGCTATTTGAAATTCTCTCATAACTCCTCCTGCTGAAATAATATTTCCTTTCCCATCGTTCTTGTTTCCAAAAATGATTACAACAATTCCAGCAAGCGATATCATTTTCTGTCTGTAATCTTCCCAAAGTTCTCCTAACTTTTTATCTCCTGTTTCAAACTGTGGAAATGGTTTCATTATAAGTTGCTCCTCAGAAAATTTATCGGGCTTTTCATAAACAGCTTCCAATGCACCGTTTATTACTGCACTTCCAACTCCCCAACCAAAACCGTTTACAATTCTGAAACCTGCTGAAACAATATTCTTGCTTAGTTTATGAATAAAACTTTGAGCATCGTTTCTGCTCCATGCTCCATATTCTTCGGCACTACCCGAAATGAAAACGGTTTTCTTTCTAAATCGCCTCTCAATTTCCATTAGTATTTCTGTGATGTGTGAATAATCTTCAACTATAAGTGCTTTGATTGAATAGCGTTTCAAATCGTTAATCATTAGTTCTTGCTTTCGCAAATTGTATTGATAAACTTCCTCATCATCTGCTCCTTTGCTTTGCTTTTTTATAAAACAATAATGTTGACGGTTGTTTTCTCCAAACTGAATTCTCAATCTGCTCAATACATAATCAAGATTTGGGTCGGTAAAACTGAACCCAACGAACAAAAAAGTTTTTGAAATCAGATCGCCACTCAATGCAGTAATAAAATCTTCGTGTGTTTTAAAGTATGATTCGTATTGCTCCTTTGTGAGTATTGCATCAGCAGGATGACGAACATCACCGTGCATTTTATAAACAACTACATCACGTTTTGGTCGTGTATTGGCTAATTGTTTTTTCTCATACTTTACATCAACAACTTTGTTTGCTGATTTTAGTGAATCTTCAATTAGGGTATCGTAGTTGGTTGTCCAAAAAGTTACGATTGGAAGTCGTGCCAAAATTTTATGGTTCTCTGTTGCTTCAGCATCTTCCGCAAACTCTTCAAGAATTTTTCTTACAATTTTTGCTTTGCTTTTGTTCTCATTCACATGATACTGTGCAAGTGAAATCAAGTCATGTTCTATCGTAACATCTAAACCAACATCCTTTGCAATCTCCGTCAGTAATCCTCTCCAATCAACATATCCAGCACCTCTTGACATTCCGGCTCCTGCAAACAAGGCAACATTGTTTTCCGCTAAGTCTTTAACAAAATCCTTTATAAACGATTCTATGTCTCTGTTGTAAACCATTTAAATTACGCCTTTAACCAGTCAAGCAATGATTTTTCCGTTTTATCAGGAAAAATAACTTTGATATATTCTGTAGTGTATTCGCTTTCTTCAATTCTTGGATAAATTCTCAAATATTCTACTCCGTTCCATGTAGCAGCATTGTCTGCAATAGGAACTAAAGCGATATGCTCAATGTATTTGTGAGCATCACCAAAACCCAATTCCCAGTTACACCATTTCGAGTTGATTGCTTTATTAGTTGCAACTAAAATAAATTTTCTGTTTTGTTTGATTTGTTCTTTAATCTTCTTTGCTGTTTCCGCGCTTGTAAATGGAGGTAGCGAAGAATCAAACGAATCAATATATACCCTTACACCTGCTCTACGCAATAGAACTATTACCTTTCCTACATCTGCTTTTTCCAAATCATCGTGACTGTGCGAAAGAAAGACAGTAACTGTAGCAGTAGTTCTTGATTCTTTTTTTGATTCATTCACAGCTTCGGTGAACATCCTAGTGCCAAGTTTACCTTCTGTTAGTGCTGTTAGTCGTGTTCTAGTTAGAATTGCCATAATTTTTAATATTTATTCAATTATTACTTTTGTCGGTGGTATCGTCACCATATTGGGCCTAATTTAGTTATACCAGTCATAAACCTTCCCGATTACTACATATATGAAAGCTAGGTAAAATTTTAAATGGCATTTATACAATTACTAATATCCACATTAAAACACAAAGATTATATACGTAGAACTACGTATTTTTCAAGCCAAAATTTCAACTCAAAATATCAAGAATATTCATAAAAATTTATTTTAAAAAGCCTTTTAGGATATCTTAAAGAGGGATTGTTAGCTTAAGATTACCCACTCGAAGCTTAAAAAATCGGTTGGCCATGATTTTGCGATATTGTGCAAAACATGGGAAAGAATAGCCTCGAATTGGAATATTATAGTAATTGGTTGAAATTGATCATTATCACAAAAAAGATTAAAACCTTTTAAGTTGAAAGTACCCTAATTGTTTTGCAATAATTAGATAGATAAAGCTCATTCGGAGCAATCGTTTGGGAAAATTTGTACCATTATCCTCCTCGAATTACAATAATCCAATTTATGAATCAGTGCCGCTAATAAAAGGCACTATTCACTAATCTATTCAACATAATCAAGGTCCTTCCCAAACGTCTCCTCCAACCCTCTCGCCGCCCAAAGTGCCAATATCACTGTTACCGTTCCCACTAAAAACGCCGCATTCAACAATCCCATCCCCGACTTCAAAGCCGTAAAACTCAATGTTACCGGCACCACTGATGCCCTTACAAAATTAGGTGCCGTAGTAGTTACCGTAGCGCGGATGTTGGTACCGAATTGCTCGGAGGCAATGCTTACAAACAAAGCAACATAACCACCTGCAATGCCCATAAGGGTGCAGGCTACATACCATGCAGATGCGCTAGAAATGTTTGCATACATAGTGTATACAATACTGAGGAAGGTGAGGATAATAAATAGTAAAAGGATTTTTATACGCGAACGAAAAAGCTGACTTAAATAACCACTCAGAATATCGCCAAGGGCAAGGCCTGCATAACAATACATAATGGCTTTGCCGGCACTTAAGGGTTCGGTTATGCCCAGGGCTTTGCCAAACTCGGGGCTAAAGGTAACCGGTATGCCTACCAAAAACCAAATAGGCACGCCAATTAAAATGCTGAACAAATATTTTTTGAAGTATTTTTTGCTGCTGAATAGTTTGAAGAAATTGCCTCGCTCGGTACCCTCCATAGTTATATTTTTAAACATACCCGATTCGTGTACGCCGATTCTTAACAACAACAATACCAAGCCCAATACTCCGCCAATAATATAAGCCATTTGCCAAGTAGCATAATCGCCCACTAGGGCTGCACATACCGCGCCAAGTAAACCTACGCTGGCCACTATCATAGCGCCATAACCGCGTTTCTCTTTGCTCATGCTTTCGGATACTAAGGTAATGCCCGCTCCTAACTCCCCTGCCAAACCGAAACCTGCAATAAATCGGATAATACCGTACCAAGTTACATCCGTAACAAATGCATTGGCTATGTTGGCTGCCGAGTAAATAAAGATGGAACCAAAGAGTACAGATACTCGGCCTTTTTTATCGCCTAAAATGCCCCATACTAAACCGCCTACCAACATACCGATCATTTGTATGTTAATGAGTTGTATGCCTCGCTCCATTAACTGCTCCTCCGGAACGCCAATACCCATGAGGCTTTTAACGCGTACGATGCTAAAAAGTACTAGGTCGTAGATGTCTACAAAATAGCCGAGGGCGGCTACGAGGACGATGTTGCGGGTGGAGGTGCTGTGGGGTTGAGGCATTTTTTTTGGTCACAAAGTACACAAAGTACACACAAAGTTTCACAAAGTAAAATGTACGATGTATGTTGTACACTGTACTTTGTACAAGGTACAGTGTACTCAAATTAATCTTCTTTGCTTCTTTGCCCCTTTGCATCTTTGCGAGAAATAACTCCTTTGCTAGCCTGACCCCTTTTTTCTATTTTCTTTTTTCTATTTTTACTTTATGAAAGCAAATCACATCCTTCTATTACTCCTCTCCATCACCCTGCTTTCCGCCAAAAGCGGCTGCAGTTCTGAAGAAAATGAACAAGCCGTAGTAGGCGAATGGACCTGGGTAAAAACTTTTTGCTGTGGGCGTACCAGTGTATGGACGGATGTTGAAACATGTAAATGCTCGCAGAGTTTAAGCATAAAAAAAGATGGTACCTTTACCTTGGTAAAAGACGAAGTGGTATTGCAAGAAGGTACCTATGTGTTGCGTAAAGGAATAAACGATTTCCAACAGCAACAAGGTGATAGCGCCTTGGTAATACAGTTTAACGAAGACTACCCTGCTTATGTAGAATTTATTAGCGATACGCTGCGCTTGGCTCGTGGCTATATGGATTTTGATAATGTGTATTACGTAAGAAAATAATCATTCTAAAAAAACAAAAAGGGCATTTAATTGTCTATTGGCTAAAGAAACGTGCATGGAAAACTTTAGCTATCATAACCCAACAAAAATTATTTTCGGTAAAAACGAAGTAGATCGAATTGGATCTGAAGCTGCGCTTTTTGGTAAAAAAGCAATTGTATTAATTGGTAAAGGTTCGGCAAAAAAATCGGGTTTGTATGCCCGTGTTATTTCTTCGCTTAACATGTACAGCATAAAATCTGTAACCTACGAAGGCATAAAATCTAACCCCCTGTTTGAAGATGCAGACGAAGCTGTACAACTCGCTAAAGAATTTGCTGCCGACCTAGTAATTGCCATTGGCGGTGGTTCTGTAATAGATACCGCAAAGGCTGTAGCCATGGGGTTCTACGTAGAACACAGTGTGTGGGATTTTTACTTGCAAAAAGCAAAACCAGAAAAAGCATTGCCGCTTATAAACATACTTACTTTGGCAGCTACGGGTACCGAAATGAACTCCTCTACCGTATTGCAAGACAACGCTGCGGGTATGAAAAAGGGTTACTCCTCTCCACATATTTTCCCGAAACTCTCTATACTCGACCCTACCTTAACTTATACCGTACCGGCCACTTATACTGCTTATGGCATTGCAGATTTAATAGCACATTGCTTAGAAGTTTACTTCGGCAAAGCAGATGCTCCGCTCTCTGATTATTACGTGGCAAGCATTTTAAAATTGGCTACGGTGTACGGGCCTAAAGTAATAGAAAACCCAGAAGATTATGATGCTCGCGCAAACATAATGTGGTTGGCCACTAATGCACTTAACGGTAGTTTGGTTAATGGAAAAGGTAATGGCGACTGGGGTTCGCATTTATATGAACATACGCTGAGTGTGTTGTTTGATGTGGCACACGGCGCAGGCTTATCGATCGTATTTCCGGCATGGATGAAACATTTTGCGCCTAAGTTCGAAGCTAAATTGGCCTTTTTAGGTAAAATGGTTTTTGAAGTAAATGAGGGCGACGATGCACACAAAGCTTCGGAATTTATAAAACGTTTGGAAGAATTTTATCAGCAAATACATACTCCTATTCGTTTGAGCGAAGTAAACATCAGCAAAAACGAAAAAGAAAAAATACTCGAGAACTTAAGTTTGAATAAAGTAAGTGGCAGAGTATATACCATGAATGCCGAAGACCACGCCTTAATTCTCGAAAAAATGTGGTAAGCATTGTTTATTTTTGAACATGATACTTTCTGAACGGTTCGGCAAATTTGTATTAAATGCATACCCTCCATTTGTATTTAACAGAATACGCATACAAAGCATAAGCAAGGGTTACCGGAGTTGTGTAGTACGAATAAAGAAAAGTATTTTTAACAGAAACATGAATGGCACTATTTTCGGTGGTGCATTATTTTCTGCAAGCGACCCTTTTTATGCCATACTTTATTGGCAAATTTTTGAACGCAAGGGTTACAAAGTACAAACCTGGTTAAAGAGTGCAGAAATATATTACATGCGCCCCGCCGATAGAGATTTGTATTTGGAATTTAATATTAGCGAAGATCAAATAAACCAAGCAGAGCTAGAGCTCAACAGCATTGGTAAATATAAATTTACACACGAAGTAAAATACAAAGCAGCCGATGGCGACGTTTATGTATTAGCCAAAACAGAGGTTTACATACGCCTAACCAAGGCACAACAAAAAACACTCTCGGGCTTTTAACTTGTGTTGATAATTCTTAGTACTTAAATTTTACACAGTTCTCTATCTTAGTTACGTTAAGGTTTTTGCGATGAACATAAAAAAATTAATTCTCGAAGGCGAAGGGGTACAATTGGATTTTAAAAAAACCATTACCCATGTTCATAAAATTGCAAAAACCATGGTGGCCTTTGCCAATAATAAAGGTGGTACGATGTTAGTTGGGGTTATGGACGATGGTAGCATAAAGGGTGTAAAAAACGAAGAAGAAGAAAAATACCAACTTATAAAAGCCGGAACGTATTATTGCAGGCCGATGATAGAACCACGTTTTACTGAGGTGGTGGTTGATGGGGTAATAGTGTTGGTGGTAGATATACCAGAGAGCGATGTAAAACCACATTATGCTTTGGGCGAAGACGATAAATGGTGGGCATACATACGAGTAAAAGACAAAAGTGTACTGGCGAGTAAAATTGTAATAGATGTGTTACGCAAAGAAACTAAGGGTGATGGTGCATTAATAGAGTTTAGTTCTAAAGAGAAAGCATTGCTCGAATACTTAGCCGCCAACGAACGCATTACACTGATGGAATTTTGTAAATTAATAAATATTTCTAGGCGCAGAGCCTCCAGAATACTTGTGAATTTAGTACTTTCGGGCGTTATTCGAGTGCATAGCACAGAGAAAACAGAATTTTATACCGCTGCCTGAAATGTTATTAGAAAACAGAAAAACACATTTTAAAAAAACTTTCCTATTAGCTTATCCTGTAATTATTAGTCAGGTAGGCCATGTAGTTGTAAACATAACCGACTCGGTTTTAATTGGGCATTTGGGCCCGGTAAAACTGGCGGCTTGCTCTTTGGGCATAAGTGTATTTGCCGTGCTTATGGTATTTGGTATTGGCATTGCCTATGGCTTAACTCCACATATTAGTAGAGAATTTGGTGCCAATAATAAAGATGCATGTGGTAAGTACTTGGTGAATTCTTTTTTCATCAACATACTTACCGGTATACTAGTATTTGTAGGCATATACATGCTTTCTACACAACTCAGTAAATTAGGGCAAGCGCCAGAAGTAGTAACAGAAGCACTCCCCTTTTTAAGAATTATTGGATTTTCGATGGTGCCTTTAATGGTGTTTTTAACCTTTAAACAATTTGCAGAAGGCTTAAATTTTACTCGCCAAGCCATGATTATTACCTTGATTGCCGATGGGTTTAATATTTTTTTAACCTTCGGATTAATTAATGGAACCTGGGGTTTGCCAAGGTTAGAGTTAGAAGGCGCAGGCTATGCGAATTTTATATCGCGTACCTTAATGGCAATATTAATGATGGCATATGTGTTGCGTTCTAAAACCTTTAAACCTTATTTACACCAAGCTAAAACCAAGTTTGTAAATTGGGCAGCGAGTAAAGAAATTATAAACTACGGCATACCTACTGCATTCCAATACTTATTTGAAATTGGTGCTTTTGCCTTGGCAGCGCTAATGATGGGAATGTTGGGCCCCAATTTCCAATCGGCACACCAAATTGCCATAAGCATTGCCAGTGCCACTTACATGGCTGCGAGTGGTATTGGTGCGGCAACGAGTGTACGTGTAGGAAATGCCTTGGGCGAAAAAAATTACAAACAGCTGCAACGTGCTGGTAATACTGGTTACCAAATAGTACTAGTGTTTATGGGAATAATGGCAATTGTAATGATTTTGGGTAGAACAGCCTTCCCATTGTTTTACATGGATCATGCAGAAGTGGTGGAGCTGGCAAGTACATTAATGATTGTAGCGGCGTTTTTCCAACTCTCAGACGGTACGCAAGTGGTAGGTTTGGGAGCGTTGAGAGGCATGGGCGATGTTAAAATACCTACGCTTATTACTTTTGTGGCATATTGGGTAATATCTATACCATTGGCATATTACCTTGGTTTTACCTTAAAAATGGGTGGCAACGGAATATGGATAGCACTCTCTTTGGGCTTAACCATTTCGGCAGCATTGCTGTACTGGAGGTTTAGAAAACTAAGTGCGAGGTTTATTATAAACGCTTAATATCACTTACATTTCTAGTTCAGCTAACATCTGCTTAAACCTTTCTAATGAGTGAGTTAACAAGGTAGAACTGTTTACCTTCTCTATAAAATCTTGGAGGTTTGCAAAATCGTATTCTTCCCATTTATAGGCTTGTTCTAAAGGGCCCCATTCTAATTTGAGGATGTATTTTTGATTCATGTTAAAAATGCTAATTCGCATTTCTGGGTGAGGGATGGTTCCGATGATACGCATGTGGCAAAGATATTTGTAAATACTTTCTAACAAATAAATGTTTATAAATAATGCTCAATAAAGCAGTATTTTTTTTATTTTTGAACAGCTTAAATATAATATGAAAAAAGAATTCAACTTACAATCGACAATAGCTATTGGAGCATTAATTTTAATAGCAGCAGCCACTCGTTTTTTACCACATCCGCCAAACTTTACGGCTATTGGAGCCATGGCATTATTTGGTACAGCACGTTTACAAGATAAGCGCTTAGCATTTATATTACCAATTGCTGCCATGTTACTGTCTGATTTGTTTATTCCTTTCGGTTATAACCCATCGGTATACCTATCATTTGTGTTAATTGCCATTTTAGGTTTAAGTTTACGCAATACTAAAAAAGTACTTCCTATAGTTGGAGCATCTCTTGCTTCCTCTTTATTATTCTTTATCATCACCAATTTCGCAGTATGGATGGGCGACAACGGCGTTATGTATGCTAAATCAGTAGACGGTTTATGGATGAGTTACGTTGCAGCAATTCCTTTCTTCTGGAATGGCATGGCAGGCGATTTGTTCTTTGCTGGAGTGTTGTTTGGATCGTATGAGATGGTGAGTAGGTACGCGTTGGCTAAGGCTAAGGTGTAAGTTTTTGGGTCACAAAGGGCTCGAAGTACTCACGAAGGTACACAATGAAATTTCTCGTTGCGATATATTTTAGAGGTAAAATATCATCAGGTTAACACTGCCACTCAACAGTAAAGACTATTGTTTATGGGAATTGGGGAATGGATCGTTCATCAAATTATGACCGCCCCTCAAATGCAAGGTCCCGATTTTTCGGGATTCGGAGATCCCTGCATGGGGAAAAAATAAGAAGGTACTGCATCAGGTTAGGACCGCCCCTCAAATGCGCGTTCTGCAAATTTTGAAAACTAAAATTTCATCAGATTATCACCGCCCCTCAACTACGCTTCGCTACGTTCGGGGACCCCGGCGTGGAGTAATTATAGGAAGGCACTGTATCAGGTTAGGAAGGGAAATGTGAGAATTTTTATAATGAATTGGTGAATCAAATTATCAACGCCCCTTAAATGCGCGTTCTGCAAATTTTGAAAACTAAAATTTCATCAGGTTATCACCGCCCCTCAACTACGCTTCGCTACGTTCGGGGACCCCGGCGTGGAGAAATCAAAGGAAGGTACAGTATCAGGTTAGGAAGGGATTTGTGAGAATTTTATGATGTTCTTAAATTTTTTTTTAAAATTATTTGAAATTTTCTTTGTAATAACTACAATATTCTTTTTTTATTTTTTTATTCTAATTCCCACAAATCTCTTCCTAACCTGAAACCGTACCTTCCTATGATTTTCAGATTCCGGGGTCCCCGAACGAAGCGGAACGCGTAGTTGAGGGGCGGTGATAACTTGAAACCGTTCCTTCTTTTGATTTCCTCATGCAGGGGTCCCCGAATCCCCTATCTGCGGGAAAGCAATGTTGAAAGTCGAACCTAATTTGACTCAATTTTTTATTTTAATTCTCACAATTCACTTCCTAACCTGAAACCGTACCTTTCTTAAGTTACCCTCATGCCGGGGTCCCCGAACGTAGCGTAGCGTAGTTGAGCGGCGGTGCTAACCTGAAACCGTACCTTCCTTAATTTACCCTCATGCCGGGGTCGCCGAACGTAGCGTAGCGTATTCTAAGACTTAGCAAAATTATTTTGATATAAATTTACATAGGGCGTTTGTCTTTTTATAACTGCGAACGCCCTATATACAATTTTACAAGCCACTGCATTCAGAACACTTAATTTTGCTTTTCCTTCATTTACTTTTCTTTTATAATATATTTTAAGTTCATTATCGTAATTAATGGCTGTACATGCGCCATTATGAAAGAGTGCCTTTACTTTCTTGTTTGCGAGATTACTAACTCTACTTCCTTTATTCATTTTCCCAGATTCCTTTGCAAATGGTGCAACTCCTGCATATGAACTATATTTTCTACCATCTGTTATGCTAGTAAAATTATTTGTTGTTACCATTAACACCACAGCCGTCACTGGGCCTATTCCTTTTATAGTTTTCAATAAAGTAAAGTTTAGCTCCAATTCCTTATCTCTTTTTAATACATCCACTATTTGCATGTCTATTTTCTCTATTTCGATACTAAGAGCCTCCAACTGCTCAATAATAGATTTCATTAAAAAATCATTATTCACAAACTGACCAATGATTTCATGCTGCTTCACACTATTCTTTAGTTGAACTCTCATTTTAATGTATTGTTCTCTTACAGCAATTAGTTCTTTAATGAGTAAAAGCTCATTAGTTGGTAATTTTGTAAGTTTTAATTTGTCTTGGTAACGCCATGCGTAAACTGCAATTCTGCGAGCGTCTACTTTATCTGATTTGCCTCTTGTAATCCCCTGAGATTGTTTAATTTCTAATGCTGGGACAACTACATAATCAAGCTCTAATTGTTGTAATACAACACATAATTGCAACCCGTAATAGCCAGTATGTTCTAAGCAAACAAGGATATTTTTTGTACCAAACTTTTTAATATGGCGCATAAAATACTTTGTAATCTCGACTTGTTGATTTCTAATTACCTTTTCTTCTTTAGCTTCTGTACTTCCAACAGACAATAAACATGCATCTAGTTTTTCTTTTGAAACATCAATGCCAATGATAAATTCTTTTTTCATAAATTTGATTTTAGAGTTAATAACTGGAGGTTGATCAAGCTAAAACCTTTAATAAGCCCTAACGCTTAAAATTCTAAATGGCCATAAGATCAACAGCAAGGACAGGGGACTAATACGCTATATAGACACTAAGTCTGGGAGTTGAGATAGTTCACCCCTGTTCTTCCAGTAATATAAATTTAAATCAAAATATTGTATTGCAAATCTAAAGGAAGTTGAGGGGCGGTGATAATTTGATACTTTACTTTCCATTGATTTCCCCATGCCGAGGTCCCAGAATGTAGCAAAGCGATTTGAGGGGCAGTTATAATTTGATGCGGGTCCCAGAATCCCGCACGTACAGAACGAAGTTGAGCGGCTTTGCTAACTTGAAGCTAGTCCCTGAACCCCGAAAAATCGAAACCTTGCATGTTAGGTATATTCCATACCTACCCTTCAGATTTTCTGTCTTTCGGCCTATCGGCCTTTCATAAGTTCTTTCAAATAAATTTGGTTTACATTATAAACTACTTTATATTTGCATCATCAATTTATATAAACAATGGAAAACCAACCTATTAACAGCATCGCCATCATCGAAGAGATGATAAACAAAACCAAGCAGAAGTATTCTGACTCGGGTTTTTTGTTCCTTTTGTGGGGATATTTTGTGGTAATAGCCGCATTAATAAATTACTTTTTGTTGAATACTAGCTTTGCCTACCCTTTTATTGGTTGGGCGATTCTAATGCCATTAGGTGGTATAATATCTATGGTGTACTCTGCTAAAGAAAATAAAAAAACGTACGTAAAAACGTATACAGATGATGTAATGAAATACACTTGGATTGCCTTCGGGATGTTGTTGGCGGTTATCTTATTATCGATGGGTAAACTTGGGCTCAACACCTACCCTTTGGTAATGGTTGCCTACGGTGTACCTACTTTTATTACCGGTGGTGTATTAAAATTTAAACCACTTATTTACGGTGCTATTGGTAGCATGGTAATTGGCGCAATTTCTTATAATTATACGTTTGAGGTGCAATTATTATTGCTATGTGCAGCCATTTTGGTATCTTATTTAATACCAGGGCATTTGTTAAGTATACAACATAAAAAAAATAAAAACTAACATGAAAACAAGTTTAAAAATAAAATGGCATGAACTATTATTGTTAATAGTTTTTACACTGATGTTTGCACAAGCAAGATCGCAAAGCGCAGGCTCCTATGGAGGTTCGGGGTATTTTGGATTTAGGTTGATGAAGCAAAATTTTAGCAATTTAAACGCTGCCTTTGCTAGCAATAACTTACCTCAAATTTCTGAAAACGTTTTGGCTTTTGGTGGCGGCGGACATGGTTACATAAACAAAATAATAATTGGCGGCGAAGGTTTTAGTTACGAACTAGCCGATAAAAATAACGGTACTTATACTACCCAAGTGCGCGGCGATTATGGTTTCTTTAGCCTTGGCTATTTAGTATACAACAAAAAAAACATAATGCTTGCTCCTATGTTGGGCATTGGTGCACATACTATGGTTATAGATATAAACGATAATACCATCGAAAACTTTAACCAACTTTTATCGAACCCTAAAAAAGGAACTCGTTTAAAAAACGAACAGTTTTTGTTCGACTTTGGATTAAAGGCCGATTTGTTTTTAACCGAGCGTAAGTTTTTTGCCATTGGTTTAAAAACAGGTTATATGTTTGCTCCTATAGAAAGTGAATGGACAGATATTAACAAAATTAGCATAGACGGGCCAAGCTTAAATGCAGATGGTGCCTATGCTCAATTGCATTTTACCTTCGGAGGTTTTTCAAAATAATATGTTTAAAGATTTAGACCCTTTATTACACTCGCAATTGCGCCTTGGCATTATGTCGATTCTAATTTCCGTGGTGGAAGCAGATTTCTTGTACATCAAAGAAAAAACAAATGCCAGTGCTGGCAATATTAGCGTGCAATTAGAAAAACTTAGCCAAGCCAATTACATCAGCATAGAAAAAACCTTTAAAGGCAAAAAACCTCAAACCATTTGCCGAATAACAGAGCAAGGGAAAGAGGCGTTTGCGAAATATGTGGAAGATCTTAAAACGTACTTTTAAATTATGAATTATGAATTATGAATTATGAATTTAAGTGGTATAACATATAAATTTAATTTTTATTCAAAAAGACATCAAGTTAATTCAAAAAAAAAAATTATACAACTTATTCAAAACTGACTAATTCCCGCCATTCATAATTCATAATTCATAATTCATAATTCATTTACTGCTCCTGTATTCCATTCGGTATTATCCCCACCGAGTACGTTTCTATTAAGCTTCCTGTGCTGTTGAATCTTTTTACAAAACCGTTTTGTTTAAAATCTACAGCATCGGCTAGGTACAATTCGTCGCTTACTTTATCGTATCCTAAACCATAATAGTAACCAGCAATAAAGGCTGTTGTTGGTGCGCTTGCATCTGTAATGTTGAACTTAAATACTCCGGTTAATAAATTGTATGAACTTAAAAAGTACATCGCATTTTTTGCTGCGTTCATTTTTATTTTATCCGGATGGTCGCCTTTTACTCCAATTTCTAAGGTAGCTAGAATGGCATCGGTACTTGGGTTAATTTTTACTAAAGCTCCTTTGGTATCATCATCTGAGCTCATAAAATCTATGCCGTAGCTGCCTCTGCAAAGTACCCATACATTGCCGTTTGCATCTTGTTGTATGGCTAAAGGAGCATCGCCCACTTTAATTTTTTTAATTTCTAAGTTGCTAGTTAAATCAATTACGCTAATGGTAGAATCTAACTCATACCCACCGCAGTTTGCTACATATAATTTATCGCCTACAATGCACATTCCTTCTGGGCCAGTACCTGTTGTTATGCTTCTTACAATTGTATTGGTAGTTAAATTAATTTCTTTTACAGAGTTAGAAAACCAATCGGATACAAAGGCACGTGTAGTATCTTTTGCAACCATGTAACGTGGAGAGGTAAAGCCATTAATGCTCGCAATACTTTTAGCGTTGTTAGCATTTATTACTTCAATTTTTGCCGATCCGTTTAAAATGATGTAGCCTTTTTGGTTTACGATGCTCATAGAATTAGCCACATCTCCCAATGGTCTGTTGTTTACCAAAGTAAAAATGTTCTTTATTACTTTGTTAGAATCTTTGCTATACAAATCGATGCTTGCATTGCCGGCATTAAAATTTCCTTCGTTTACAATGTACACACCAGATTTAAATAAGTTTTCGTTTGGTGTTACAGGGTTAGCCGTTTCGGGGTCTTTGGTACATGCAGTTAATACTACTGCGGAAACCATAAATAGGTAGAAAAGATTTTTTTTCATTTGTTAATTTTTTAATTGATTGATTTGATAGTTGATGTTTATTCCAAACACTCTTGCCGGCATGGCTTGGAATGGTATAGATTCGTAAATGGTATTGCTTAAATTATCTGCATAAATGCCCATTACCATAAGGTGGTTTTTTAAGTTAAGCTGATGTTGCAAACGAACATCTACAATGGTATAGGCTGGTAAAAAAATACTATGATCTGCAGCGGTGTACCTGTGCGATACTTGGTGTGTGTTTATATTAATGCTGCTATTTTTAACTTTAACATTTACGTTGAAGCCCCATTTTTGTTCGGGTATGTATATAATTTGTTTGCCTACGGTTTGGTCGTTGGCATTAACGGCTTTATTATTAATGGCCAAAATTTTTGCATAAAAGAATTTGAAATCTATTCTGTTATTTTTATTAAGCGTGTACTGTAACTCTTGCTCTAGTTCTATACCTTGCAATTTTACTTGCACTAAATTTTGTGGGGTCCATACTCCGTTTTCTATGGCCGATGGTTGCCAAAGTATCCAATCGCGCACTATAGAATGGTAAACAGCTGCAGTGCTTCTGGTGGTAAATTTGTTAAATTCTTTTTGATAGCTCGAGCCTATTTCTTGTTCCCAACTTTGTTCGGCATTTAAATTAGGGTTGCCTCCGGGTGTCCAATACAAATCGTTGAGGCCTGGTAAATTATAGTTTTTAGAAATTCGTACATATGGGATAAACCCACGCTCTACATACTTTATAAGGTTAATGTTTACAGAGCTTGCGAAGTATTGTTTGTTTTGCAAAAATTCTACCCTGTTCGACCAATTTACTATCAATAAATTATTGAAATTATAATTGTTGATGCTGGCAACAGAAGCACGATAACGCTTTACATACTTTGCATAATCGGCCACATATGCACCATCAAAATTAAAACTATAGGATACTTGCTGTTCAAAATTTCCTTTTCTATAAATTAATTTAGATTGATGTTGCAGCTGATCGAAATAGCTGTTGGAATTGAAAAGTTCTAAATTGGTATTGTTAACCATTACCCTGCTTACGTAACGCAACACTTCTCGGGTATAGGCAACATTACTGTGTAAACTAATATTTGCATTGAGTGTACGTTTTAAACTCGCAATGCTTCGGTAAGATTTATCGAACTGATAACTGGTACGCATGCGGTTGTACATAGGCGGACTCAATTGCCTATCGCTCTCTTGGTACCAATGGTGCCATTGCAGTTCCGATTTTTTTAATTTTAAATAAAAAGATTGTATGAGCGCAAACTGTAACCAATTAGAATTTACTTGTGCTTGCGAGGGCTCATTAAGTTCTGCACGGTTGGCATAGTTAAATTTATTTTGATGGTTTAGGTATTGTATGGCAGTACTGCTTGCAAATGTTTTATTGGCTTGGTGAAATTTGAGTTGCGCGGAATTGTTATTAATGTTAGTTAAATCGAGGCGTACACTAGCATAGTTTTTTTCGTAGCCCGCATCGCTATTCATTTTTATATAACCGGCCAAGGCACCAGTACCTTCGGCAGCACTGGCACCGCCTTTAAAGAGTTCTATATTATCGGCATTGTTTACAGCAAGTAAAGAAACATCGTTTTGGTTAAGCATAGGCGAACCTATGTTCATGCCGTTCCATACCACTTTACTTTGCGATGAATTTGCACCGCGTATACTCATTACCGATGAACCCGAACTGCCGTAACTCTTAAATTGTATACTGGTATTTTCTTGTAAGAAACGAGCGAGCGATTGCATTTCTACTTGTTGCTTGCGCTGTGTATCTAGTTTAAATATAGGTTTTTCTGCAAGATTTCTGGTTTGTATAATACGAACTTCTTTAATTAAAATACTATCGCGTATGCCAGCCCCAAAGCTTTGGGAAGCTAGTAAAATAAGGAAAGTACCAATACTCAAAATTCTCATTGCCTAAAAAAATTATAAGCCATGTGAATAGAAAATTGATAAAAAACCGTTGCGTTAAAACGAATAATCATCCAAGCTTCAATCCACGAAAGCTATGATATAAATATGCTAGGCAGGTCTTCTGACTTACTCTTTTGTTTCGCCTTCCCGAAAGAATCAGTGGCTATGATTGAAACAAATCTTTTAGAGCTTACAGCAGCGGGACTGTTCTGGATTTACACCAGATTCCCTTTTAATTCCGACCTCAATCGGAAACCAAAGCAATGCAAAAGTAGAAATAAAAATGAGATTAGAACGAATGGTTGAAAAATATTAATCTTCGTTCTTGGCATGGTCCATGAGCTTATGCGCCAGCTCTTTACCCAAATACCGATCTATTAAGTTATGCACAACGTACAAAATAGGCGTTACGCAAAGGGCTACTATAAATTTGTAAATATAGCCAACTAAACCTACTGCAAATATCTGTTTCAAGCTCCAATCGCCGCCAATGTAAAAGGCTATAAATATTACCACAAAACTATCTATAAGCTGCGAAACCACGGTAGAACCGGTAGCTCTGAGCCATAAACCTTTATCGCCGGTTTTCTTTTTAATCCAATGGAAAATGCTCACATCTATTAATTGCCCAATTAAAAAAGCAGTAATAGAGCCCACAATAATCCATAGCCCTTGGCCTAGTATGTTATTATAGGCATGCTCCATGTTTAATACGCTACCATCTGCTAAGGTTTTATTAATCCAGAAGCCAGATGGCACTAAATTCATAGAACCGTAAATAGTAAGGAAGCCATAACTAATCATTACCACGGCTACATATGATAGGGTTTTTACTCCACGCTTCCCAAAATATTCGTTAATAAGGTCGGTCATTATAAATACTATAGGCCAATTGAGCACCCCAGCCGACATGTTTAAGGAAAGGTTTTGAATACCAAACAAGGTTAAATTAAGTTCTGAGAAACCAAGTGTTTGCTCCACCGAAAATATTTTAACACCAATAAACTCTGCAATTACTGCGTTGGCAATAAAAAAGCAAGCGAGTACAATAAATAACCTAGTTTCCTTATTTTTGAGTATCATTATATTACTATGCAAGATTTAAAAGTAAGTACCGTACAAGCCGATTTACGTTGGGAAGATAAGGAACAAAACTTAAAAATGTTTGATTCTTTACTTAAAAATTTAACAGAAGCTAGTGATTTAATACTCTTGCCCGAAATGTTTAATACTGGCTTTAGTATGGATGCGGAGCGTTTATTTGAAGAAATGGATGGCGAAAGTATTAAATGGATGAAGGGAATTGCTGCAGAAAAAAACGCTGCCATTGCAGGTAGTTTAATAATAAAAGAGCAAGGCAAGTATTATAACCGATTGGTATTTATAGAGCCTAATGGGAAGGTACAATTTTATAACAAGCGCCATTTATTTTGCATGGGCGACGAGCATAAACATTATACTGCAGGAGAAGAAAAATTATTAGTAGAATTTAGAGATTGGAAATTGAACTTAACGGTATGTTATGATTTGAGATTTCCGAAATGGTTGAGAAACGAAGCATACAATAGTTACGATGTGTTGGTGGTGGTAGCGAATTGGCCAGAGAAGAGAATGGAACATTGGGATGCCTTACTAAAAGCCAGGGCCATAGAAAACCAATGTTATGTAATTGGAGTAAACAGAATTGGAGCGGATGGTAATGGGATACCACATATAGGGCATACAAGTGTGTACCACCCATTTGGTACCAATGAATATATATCTGAAACAGCCGAAATACATACGCATGTATTAAGCGCCCACGAATTGAAATTGAACCGCAGGCAATTTCCGTTTTTAAACGACATGGATTAAGAAGATGAAAAAAAGTATAGTATTAATTTTACTGCTAAGCGCAAAGCTAGTATTTGCAGGTGTTTCTGGTACCGATAGTTTATTATCAAATTTAAAATTGAGTACTTATTTTGAATCGTATTATACATATGATTTTGGTAAAGTGGGTCCCGAAAAATTAAGAGGCTTCGTAAATCATTCTAAGAATAACGAGATAGGCATTAACATGGCCTTGATAAGAGCTAATTATAAGCATAATAAATTTAGAGCAAATTTAGGTTTGATGATTGGCAGCTATTCTGATGAAAACTATAAAGGACAAGATTATGGGTACAAAAACATATATGAATCTTCAGTAGGAATTAGACTTGCAGAAAAGCATAATTTATGGTTTGATGCAGGAATTTTCCCATCGCATATTGGTGCCGAAAGCGCAGTGGGTATGGATAATTGGACACTTACCCGTAGCATACAAGCAGAGGCAAGCCCATATTACGAAGCCGGTGCAAGACTCTCTTACACGAGTAAAAATGGAAAATTATATGCTAGTATAATGGCATTAAATGGATGGCAATTAATTACAAAAGGATACAATTACCCATTGAGTTTTGGGCATCAAATAACGTATAAAATAAACGATCGTTTCTTGGTAAATAGCAGCTCATTTATTGGAAATAACAATTACAATGTAGGATATAATAGAAACCGTTATTTCCATAATTTTTACACCACACAAAAATGGAATGAGAAATTTAGTACCCTATTGGGGTTTGATATTGGTTCTGAAGAAGCTTGGTATACTAATGGAACATATTTACTTTGGTACTCTCCTATTTTTATGGCAAGGTATGCAATAACAAACAAACATGCATTGGCCTTTAGAGCCGAATATTTTAGAGATAAATTTGAAATTGTTTTTAAAACAAACACCATTAATGAATTTATAGGTTCTGGTTTTTCTTTAAATTATGATTGGAATATAAATAAGTATGCAATGTTTAGAATTGAAGGGAAAATATATACTAATGAAAGCCCTTTGTTTTTAGATAACAATACCTTATCTAAAACAAACCAATCTATAACCACTGCTTTTATTTTTCATTTAAATGATTAAAGATATACATCATATAGCCATTATCTGTAATAATTACGAGCGTTCTAAACATTTTTACACCAAGGTTTTGGGCTTAGAAATACTTGCGGAAACATACAGAAAAGAACGAGAATCGTACAAACTCGATTTAGGCTTAAATGGAAAGTATATAATAGAATTATTTTCCTTTCCGAATCCACCTACAAGAGTAAGCCGTCCAGAAGCCACAGGTTTAAGGCATTTGGCATTTGAGGTAGAAAATTTAGAAAATGTATTGGCTAACATGAAAAAACACCACATTGAGGTAGAGCCTATAAGAACCGAAGAAACTACTGGTAATCGATATACTTTTATAGCCGACCCAGATGAATTACCTATTGAGTTTTATGAAAAACCTGATAATTATCATACTTCCTAAAAAATCATAGAGGTATCTTTGTTTACATAAACACCTATAAAATGAAAACATCTATTAAATTATTGCTAAGTATAGTATTACTAAGTATAAGCCTTACTAGCCAAGCACAAGTGCTAAGTACCCCAAGTGAAAACGATAAGCGATTAGTATTTAAAGCAGAAATGTCGCGCTTATGGATTGATAATGCTATTTACTCGCGCCAAGCAATTTTGTGTTTGGTAGACCGTTTGCCTGGAGCTGAAGAATCTTTGTACAGATTAATGATAAACCAAGAAGACATGGGACGCATGTTTACTCGATTTTATGGCCGAGAAAAAGGAGATGAATTTTGCGACCTTATTAGTTCTAACACATCATTAACCGTAAGCATGATCAGAAATAAATCTAGAAATTCTGGAGATTATGAAGCGGCGAGAGCCAAAATGGATTACAATGTTGATAGAATTATAACATACTTAGTAGCAGTAAATCCTCATTGGACAGAAGAAGAACTTAAATACCTAATACACTTACAATCGAAACTCTTCGACACACAATTACAGAGCAGAGTGAATGCTAATTATAGTTATGATATAGAAACCTTTGATAGAATGATATCCGAAACTTATAGATTAGCGGATGTATTATCGGAAGGAATAATGAAACAATTTCCGGAAAGGTTTGAATAAAAAAGATTTTGTAGAGCGCCTATTATGTTATACTTTCGGGGCATAATAACACGATGACAAAATTTTTAAAACCAGGTATAGGCTTATTAAGGTTAATAGGTTTTTTAGAAGGAATTTCTTTTTTGGTATTGGTATTAATTGCCATGCCTATTAAATACATTGGGCAAAACCCCACGCCCGTTCAACTAATTGGGCAAGCACATGGATTGTTGTTTGTACTATTTGTAGTTTACGCCATAATAATGTCTGTGAAACACAAATGGAAACTAGTTATTACCTTGCAAGTGCTAGCTTCGAGCATCATCCCATTTGGTACTTTTTATATTGATAAAAAGATATTAAGCAAAATGTAATGTTATGATAACTCGATGCTGAAGTTTACTTTGGCTCCAAGTGCATCAAATACTTTTAAAATAGTTTCGAACCTAGCATTTTTAACGCTGTTTTCTATTTTAGAGATCTGAGCTTTCTGTACACCTACTAACTCTCCTAATTGTTCTTGCGTTAAATTACGCTCTTGTCTTGCGTGTTTTATCGCTTGGCCCAATAAATCTAACTTCAACTCATTCTCAAAAGCATCACGTTTATCGGTTCCTATTTTACCGATATGCTTGTCGATTAATTTATCGAGCGATACTGATTTTAATTTATTTTTCATCTTGATAGTTTATGTTGTTAATGTATAATCGTCGGATTTCCTCTGCTTTTTTTATTTCTTTATTTGGAGTTTTTTGAGTTGATTTAATTATCCCGTGAGTGGCTACAACCATGGTTTCCTTACCATCAATTCTAATCCAGAATGCAAAAAATCTATAAGCTAAACTATTGTACAATGTTCTGAATTCCCAAATGTTATCATTTAATTTCTTAAATAATTCCACATCATTTTTGTATTGCGATTTTTTAAAATTATATAAAATTTTATCTCTTGTTTTAGAATCAAGTTTTTCCAAAAATTCTATCGCTTCTGCTAATATCTCTATCTCAAAGTTTGGTTTCATTGATAATTTTTTTCAAATATAGGAGTTTCCCAAATAGGAAACAACACTCATTTGAATAATTTAATAAAACTTGTAACAAACCCGTTAGGCGAGTAACAAAGCCGTTATTAATTCAATTGGTATTAATGTATTTCTTATTATTGATATTATGATTGAGTTAAAGAGCATCAGCAAATCGTATTCTATTGGCAGCAACTCTATGAAGGTGTTGAAAAGCATTGATATGAAAATTAACGAAGGAGAATTCGTATCGATTATGGGTTCATCTGGTTCGGGTAAATCTACTATGTTAAATATATTAGGTATGCTCGATCATTATGACGAGGGTGAGTATTGGTTAAACAATACCTTGATTAAAAATTTATCGGAAACACAGTCGGCAAAATACAGGAACCAAATGTTGGGCTTTGTATTTCAATCTTTCAATTTAATATCATTTAAAAATGCAATGGAAAACGTTGCGCTCCCACTCTATTACCAAGGAGTTTCTCGTAAAAAAAGAAACGCCATAGCCATGGAATATTTAGAGAAGGTAGGCTTAAGCGCTTGGGCAGAACATTTGCCAAGTGAAATGAGCGGTGGACAAAAACAAAGAGTAGCCATTGCAAGAGCCTTAATAGCTAATCCGAAAATTATTTTGGCAGACGAACCTACTGGAGCCTTGGATACGCAAACTTCTTATGAAGTAATGAACTTGCTAAAAGAAATTAACGATACCGGTATGACCATTATTATTGTAACGCATGAGCATGATATAGCAGCAAAAACAGATAGAGTAATACGATTAAAAGACGGCATAATAGAAACCGCATAAGATGTTCGATTTAGATAAATGGCAAGAAATATTTAGTACGATACAGAAAAACAAACTGCGTACTTTCTTAACTGGTTTCTCGGTTGCCTGGGGGATATTTATTTTAATTGTATTGTTAGGTTCGGGCCAAGGATTAAAAAATGGTGCCGAAAAACAATTCCTCTCAGACGCAAGCAATGCCATTTGGATAGAAGGTGGTGTAACCAGTAACCCCTACCAAGGAATGCAAGCAGGCCGAAGAATAATGCTAAAGAATGAAGATTACGAGTACATTAAAAATAACATTCCGGGAATAGAATACATTACTGTATCTAGAGATGTACAAAATGTAAAAAGCATCAATTATAAAAATGAAAAAGGTTCTTTTTTAGTTCGTGCATGTGGTAAGGATCACGACAAATTAGAGAAGTGTAACCTAATTGCAGGAAGATTTATTAATGCAATTGATATTGCCGAAGCTCGTAAAGTAGCTGTAATTGGCAAGCCTGTAAAAGAAGCTTTGTTTAAAGACGAAGACCCAATTGGTAAATACATAGACATTACCGGAGTACCCTTTAAAGTTATTGGTGTATTGGTTGATGAAGGTAGGCAAGATAACGACCGTATGTACATTCCCATTAGTACGATGCAAAAAACTTATAACGGAAAAGACTTTGTATCTGTAATTTGGTTTAGTACAGGCCGCGCAAGTTTATTGCAAAGCAAGCGAATGTTAGAAGATGCAAAAGCATACCTACAAACAAAATATAAAATAGACCCTGCAGATGAACGCGCACTTTTTGCGTTTGATAATAATGAGAATTATAAAAACATAATGGATTTATTGAATGGGATAAAATTCTTTGTAGGAATAATTGGTATAGGAACTATTATAGCAGGAATTGTTGGGGTGAGTAATATTATGATGATTGTGGTGAAAGAGCGTACGAAAGAAATTGGAGTACGGAAAGCTATTGGTGCCACCCCCTTTTCTATTGTTAGTTTAGTAATACAAGAGTCGGTATTAATTACCGGATTTGCTGGTTACATTGGTTTGGTTTTGGGAGTAATTGTAACCGAGCTTGCGAAAAAATTTATGCCTCCCTCAGACTTTTTTAGAAACCCCGAAGTAGATTTAAACGTTGCTATTGGGGCTACTTTGTTTTTAATATTTGCAGGCGCAGTTGCAGGTTTCGTACCTGCATTAAAAGCAGCCAGAATAAAACCTATTGAAGCACTTAGAGACGAATAATATGTTTGATAGAGACAATTGGCAAGAAATTTTTAGCACCATCAAAAAAAATAAATTAAGAACTACCCTTACTGCTTTTGGTGTGTTCTGGGGAATTTTTATGTTGGTAATAATGCTGGGCTCTGGCAACGGATTACGCAATGGCGTGGTAGGTGGTTTTGATGGCATGGCTACCAATAGTTTTTTTATGTGGACACAAAAAACCAACAAAGCCTATGCAGGTTTCCAACCCGGCCGTCGTTTTAATTATAACAACGACGATACTGAAGCCATAAAAAATACCATACCCGAAGCTCAATATGTTTGCGCACGCAACCAGCTCGGTGGTTTTAGAGGTGGTAATAACATTACTCGCGGAGTTAAAACCGGTCAGTTTTCTATTTATGGCGATTTCCCAGAGTTCGAGAAAATACAACCCATGAATAACCTTAGAGGAAGGTTTATTAATGACTATGATATTAAAGAAAAAAGAAAAGTAGCCGTAATAGGCAACCGTGTACAAGAAATTTTATTTGAAAAAGACGAAGATCCAATCGGACAATACATTCGCATAAACGGTGTGTATTTCCAAGTAGTAGGTTTGTTTAAAACCAAACAAGCTGGCGGGCAAGGACAAGAAGAAGCTCAAACCGTGTATGTACCCTTTACCACTTTCCAAACGGCTTTTAATTTTGGAAACATTGTGGGTTGGTATGCCATTACTTCTAAAAACGATATACCTGTAGAAGTTGTAGAAAATAAAGTAATAGAATTAATGAAAACTCGCCACCACATTGCCCCCGACGACCAATTGGCTATTGGGCATTGGAACATGGGCAAAGAGTTTGGAAAAATTAACGGTTTGTTTAATGGCATCGATTTATTAGTATGGATTGTAGGAATAGGAACTTTACTAGCAGGAATAATTGGCGTAAGTAATATTATGTTGATAGTGGTAAAAGAGCGCACCAAAGAAATTGGAATTAAAAGAGCCTTGGGTGCAACGCCCATAAAAGTAATTGGTCAAATAATTTTGGAGTCGGTTTTTTTAACCACCATTGCAGGATATTTTGGTTTGGTTATAGGCATTAGTATTTTGGAATTGGTAAACATGGCCATGGGTGCAAACCCAGATGGTGGGATGTTTAAAAACCCTCAGGTAGATTTAAACATTGCCATAACTGCATTAACGGTGTTAATTGTAGCGGGTGCATTGGCGGGCTTTATACCGGCGAGGAGAGCTATACAGGTGAAGCCTATTGAGGCCTTGAGGGCCGACGGCTAAATAGGTCACAAAGGACTCCAAGTACACACTATGGTACACAAAGAATTTCATTGTGCGCCTTTGTGAGCACATAGCGCCCATTGTGACCCAAAAAAAGAAACTGAAAATTGAAAAATAAATTTATATGAAAAAAGTTGTTCGAATTGTATTGTTTAGTTTGTTAGGTGTTGTATTTGTAGGTACGATGTATTTCTTGTACAAGAAATCGGAGAAAGCTCCAGAGGTTTTTAATATTGAGAAAGCAAGTGTAAACAACATCATCAAAAAAACAGTAGCAACAGGTGCGGTAGTACCGCGTAGAGAGGTTGATATAAAGCCTCGTGTATCTGGTATTATAGAAGAGTTGTATGTGGAAGCAGGTAAAATGGTACGCCGTGGCGATAAAATTGCTCGTGTAAAAATTATTCCAAACATGGTAAGTTTAAACGAAGCAGAGAGCAGATTGAATCGTGCTAAAATTACGTTTAACAATGCCAAAACAGAATACGATCGTAATAAAAAACTATTCGACCAAAAAGTAATTTCGATGGCAGAATTTCAGCGTGTAGAAGTTACGTATAACAATGCAAATGAAGAATTAGAAACAGCTGATAATAATTTACAGTTGATAAAACAAGGTAGTTCAAAATCTATGGGCAATGCTACCAACACTATAATAACTGCTACCATTGATGGCATGATTTTAAATGTGCCTGTGAAAGTAGGAAACTCGGTTATAGAAAGTAATACCTTTAATGAGGGCACTACCATTGCAAGTATTGCCGATATGAAAGACATGATTTTTTTGGGTAAGGTAGACGAATCTGAAGTAGGAAAAATTAAATCGGGTATGGCCCTAATAGTTACCATTGGTGCTATTACTACAGAAAAATACGATGCAGTTTTAGAATACATTTCGCCAAAGGGTGTGGAGCAAGATGGTGCCATACAATTCGAAATTAAAGCAGCCATGAAATTAAAACCAGGCAGTTTTATACGTGCAGGTTACAGTGCCAATGCCGACATTGTATTGGATCGTAGAGATTCTGTATTGAGCATACCCGAAAGTGTAATGAAGTTCGATAAAGAAAAAGCATATGTAGAAGTGGAAACCAGCACTCCTCAGAATTTCAAAAAAGTATTTATTAAAACCGGTTTATCTGATGGAATTAACATCGAAGTATTATCGGGTATAGATAAGAGTTCGAAGTTGAAGGGTAGCAAGAAAGAGGATATGCCTGAGGGTGAAAAAGGAAATGAGTAATAAATGTGCAAATATGCAAATGCGAAAATGTGCAAATGAAAGCACCTGCCTATATACTTTTAAACACCTATTCTAATTAAAACTTTGCGTTTTTTGCGAAAACTTAGCGCCCTTTGCGTGAACGACTACAATAGTTCACGCAAAGGGCGCTAAGTTTTCGCAGAGGTTCGCAAAGAGTAAATAAACCTACAAACTGCTAAGAACTTTCAGTTCATTTCTATATAGGATTACTTTGTTTTCGTTTTCGAGCATTTTTAAGAGGCGAGATACCACTACTCTACTGGTGCCAAGTTCATCTGCTATTTGTTGATGCGAGGCACTTACCACCATTTTACCACTGGCTGCCGTTTTGTTTTTTAGGTAACGTACCAAACGATCGTCGAGTTTCTGAAAGGCAATGCTCTCTAAAGATTTTAGTAATTCGTTGAACCTTGCAGTAAAGCTATTGAATATATACGATTTCCATGATGGGTATTTTACCAACCACTCATCGAGCTTATCATGCGGAATGGAAAGTATTTCGGTATCTGTTTCGGCAATGGCTTTAATTTCGCTTTTACGCGCTTCCATGCAGCAGGTATAGGCCATGGCGCAACTCTCATTGCTATTTAAATAATACAATAAAATTTCTCGCCCTCCATCCTCTTGCCTCATTACTCGTATGCTCCCACTTAATACGATGGGCATGGCTTTTATCATTTTATTATAATCGATTATTACATCGCCTTCTTTGTGCGAGGAAATTTTACCGAACTCTATAATTTCATCAATTAATTTATTTTCGAGTATACTACTTAACCTAACTTTTAAATTTTCCATGACGTTCAAAAAAACCTTATATCCTAATGTCTACAATAAAGTTAAAATTAAGCATATTTATTTTATTATAAACATGTTTAGCTTGCAACAACTCCTCGCTGCCGTTAAATTTATTAGCCATTAGCACTCTAAACTCCATGCCTTTCCAAAAGTTTTGGAAGTTGTAGCTCGAAGATAGGTTTAATTGATGGTATGTAGGCATTCCGTATTTATTCAACCTGAAATTATAAACACTTGGCATGTTTACATAGCCGTATGATATACCCGATTTTAATTTATTGTTTAGGCTTGTGTATACTAAATTGGTAGTAAAAGCATGTACATTGCCTGCTCCTTCATTCCTCTCTCTGGGCAAAAAGGTATAAAAGGGGTCGCGGCCCCATTCTCTTGGCATTAAATACCTACCATCATCTGTTATATGGGTATAATTTACATTTACATTCCAACGCTTTTTCTTTGCTCCTACTTGCACACTTATTACATTTGATTTCGCATTTTTATCGATGTAGGTTTTAGCTTGGTCGGCATTGCCACCATTATTAATTGCTCTTTGGTGGAAATACATTAAACCATTGTAAACAGTAACATTACCTATTAAATGTTCGTGTTTTATTTCGAGCATACTGGTGTTTAAAATATTTTCGATGTAAGCATTCCATAAAACAATTTCTGCCTTATTTTTATATTTATAATTTAGGTTGAATAATACAATTCCCTTGCTTTCTAAATTATTTGCATAGTTAGATTTTGTACCGTTGGTATTTACCCCTTGGCCGTAAATGCCAATAGATTCGGCTGTTTTAAACCAATCAACTGTAGAGCGTGGCGATACTCCCCATATATAACCCGCTTGCAATTCGAGGTTTTTTATTTCTTTAGAATTTAACCATACTCCTTCTTCAATGGTTGGGCGCATACGACCATCTTGCATATTTAAAAATGGAGTTTGCAATTCCATGCGACCAAGTTTGAGGTAAGTGTTGCTAATTTTGTATTTAATAAATAAATCTTCTAGCCTATCAAAATCATATTTATTGGTAGGCCTCAATACATCAAACTGCCCTAGTTCATAGCGGTTCATTAAACCCGTAGTAGAATCTGCACTGGCTAAATCTGATGAAAATACATTGTAAATAAAGTACCCACTCATACCTAGTTGGAAACCTTTAATGGGTGTGGTAAGCAAGCCAATGCCTGCACCTTGAGCCATGGCATAATCGTCTTTTAAATTTCCTTCATTTATAGTAGCCATAAAAAAACTACGGCTATGGAAATGCCAATCAGACTTATTCATAAAATCTTTGATCGATTTTATATTAGCAGAATCTACTTGTGTATTTTCCGTTTCGTGTTGTGCAATAGATGGAATAGCGATGCTTAAGAATATCAATATAACTGATATCTTAACTCTTAAATAAGTAATCATTTTTTGTATTAAAACCCAGATTTAATATACGACCAACCTTGTTCTTGTTTGCTTACAATTTCTATAATACCTGCTGGCACATAGGTAGCACTCGGAATTATAGTTGATTTAGAAATATTTCGTTCTTTCATTGAGAACTCGCAAGCATTAAATACTACACCTTTGTTTTTAAATACTTCAATTTTTTCTTTTACAATTGATTTGTTAATCATCAGCATTTCCATACCCGGTCCGTGGCAAACAATTTCTATTTTAGTGCTAGGTGCAACGGTTAAAATATTACCCAGTTGTTTCATTAATGCTTTATGAGCCATGGTATCGTTTACACTTAATTGAAATACAATTTTATGCTCTGCAACTTGCGCTTGTACTGCATTTAAACCAAATGCTAACAATGCTAATAGTATAATTTTTTTCATGTTTATATTTTATCTGAATTGATAATCAACTCCTGTAACTTGTGTTAATAAATCTTGCGAAGCATCTAAAATCTTAGCAGATAAGGGAGGTTTAGGGCTAACCGGGCTGTTTGCTGCTAAATATTCTTTCATTACGCTGTGTAAGGTATTACTAGTGTTTCGAGCGTTTTTAACGCCGCGTATTCTGCACAACATATCATCGGGGTCGCCATCTCGCTCGCAAGCACAAATTTTATAAGTTTGTTCTAAATTAAGTTCTTTGTTTGCAACCGTAACTATTTGCACACGTTTACCTTTATCAGCAAAAGCATTAAACTCAATGTTCATGCCTTTAAATTTTATTACCCAACCACCAAAACGTTCGGATGCTTCTTTGGCAAACACATTGTTCAACTCCTTTTCTAACCACTCTTTTATTTGTTTACCGGTAACTTCTGCAGTTCTAACAGTACTATCTACTGGTAACATATCAAAAATAAAACCGTTGGTAATAGGAATATTCCCGGTATGGTCTGGTGTAGTTCTTGGCGGGCAAAATCTAAATCCGTTAGAAAGTACAATGTCAACATCCTTAATTTTCCATGCCAAGGCATCTAAAATTAAGGTATCGATGGTGTTTTCTACCACAAAATAACGGTACAAAGGAATGGTGCTGTACCCAACAACCGTATTAATATCTGTTTTAAATGGTTGTTCATTTTGGTTAATTACCGAAAGTATTTCTGCATCTGCTTTGTATTTACTTTCTGTAATTTCAACTAACTCATAGTTATCTTTTATTAATTTCTGATTATTAAAAGTAAGATCTAGTTTACCCACAAAACTACCAAAGGCACCAGGTTCTACTACCTTTGCATAGGTGCATTGTATAGGCACACGCACACGTTCATGCGTATCGCCACCCAAAATATAATCTACTCCTTTACAAACTTCGTTATTAGCTAAATGTATTTGTTGAGAGAGGCCTAAATGTGCAATAACTATTACAGCTGCGCATTGTTCCTGGTTTCTTAATACATCTATATAATGAGCAATATTATCTTCGGGTTTGGTGTAAATAATTCCTTTGCTATAATTTGGCGATTGCCTAATGGGCACTAATGGATCCGTGTATCCTAAGAATCCTACTTTAATTCCATTTACATTCCACACATGGTAAGCCGGAAAAATTAATTCTCCTTTTTTACCCTCACCCAAATCATGGTACATATTTGCGCAAACTTTAGGAGCGTGTAATGCGCCTAATAATTTTTGCATGGCTTTTTTGTAATATATAACTTCCCAATTTCCTGGTAAATACAAATCGTAACCTAACTTATTTAAAATAGGCACCATTGCTTCGCCGGTAGTTTTAACAGAGAGCTCGCTCCCCTGAAACATATCGCCAGTATCAATTAAAAAACTGTGTTTGTTTTTGCGTTCCTTTTTTAAATAGCTTGCTAATTGCGCATAGCCTCCTGTTTTTCTGAATACCGCTTTGTTGTTTTCCCAAAACAACTCATCGTGTGGATACACTTGGCAGTGTACATCGGTAGTTTGTAAAATACTTAAGGTGATGTTATCTGTTGAATCTTGTGCAGAAGCATCGTTGAACTCCGACTCTACTTCTTCTACTGTATTGGCAATACTGGCTATGGGGCTAGCACTTGCAAGAAATGCAGTGGAAAATACCATGCCCGCTTTTCTAATAAAATCTCTTCGTTTATTTGCCATACTTAGCTTTTTTTAGATGTCGTTTTTTTAGCCTCTTTTAATTCTTCTAATTTAGTTTTTATTGGCTTATACGGGCCATATTTATGTTCTTTTTCTGTATATCCATCGGCATATGGGCCGAAGGGATGATCGAATGGTTTTTCTGCAATGTTTGGCCAATCTTTTTTGATGTTCTTTTTTGGTCGGCTTTGTGAGTTTACAAAGGCTGCCACGTCCCATGCTTCTTCATCGGTTAATTGAGTATTCTCATGGTTTACCCCCAATGGCATGTTGTATTTTACATACTTTGCAAAGTTCGACATTCTGTATAAACCGGCACCATCATTATAACTATTTTTACCCCAAAGTGGTGGATATACAAAGGCTGTTTTATCTTCGTTTAAAAGTCCCTCTCCTGTTGTTTGGTGGCAAGAAACACATTTCTGTTCGTACACTACTTTACCTTTTGTAGGATCAATCGCACGATCTAAAAATGCAAGATCTTTAAACCCTACTCCTTTGGGTTTCTCTCCTTTGGGTACATCTTTACCTAAAAAATTTATATAGGCAACAATGGCCTGCATCTCTTTAGTATTCGTATCTAAGGCCTTTCCGTTTAAACTTCTCTCAAAACAATCGTTTACTCTTTTATAAATATTTTCTGTAGACCCAGAGCGTGCTCTAAATTTCGGGTAGGTAGAGGCAACTGCAGAGTAATTATTGCCGAACACTTTAGTGCCTGCATCTAAATGACAATTTTGGCAGTTCATGCCATTGGTTGCATTTGCGTTTACTGTTCCTTTAGCGCCAAAATATACCGAAGTATGAGTTATAATTTCTTTACCATATTCCACCAACTTTTTTTGTTCGGCATCTTTTATTTCTTCTGTGGATGGTGCCGCCCAGAAAGTTTCTGCAGGTGTACTTGGTTTTGTATCATTCTGCACCATGGTAGTTTCTGCCATCACTGTAGGTGTACTTTTCTCTACTTGGGTATTTTTATTAAATACAATTAGAAAGAAAATTGCAAATACAATAATGATCAGAATTAATAAAACATTGAGTAATAATAACTGATTGATTAGCTTAAATGCTGGCTTATTTACACCCTCAGAATTATTATTTTTTAATTCATTTTCCATAATAAATGGTATTAGAAAAATTAATGTGGCAAATAATTTTTAATGGCACCGTATAAATACGTACCAACAATAGCAAAGAAAAACACAACTAGCATTGATAAATATCCATAGCCAATGTTTACAACCATAGGTCCAGGACAAGCACCGCTAAGTGCCCATCCTAAACCAAATATGGAACCACCAATTATATACCTTATATATGCTTTATCTTTCGGGAAAAATAAGATAGGGTTACCATCTATATCTCTCATTTTAAATTTTTTAATGATGTATACGCCTAGTGCACCAAGTACTACGGCAGTGCCAATAATACCATACATATGGAAGGCTTGGAACCTAAACATTTCTTGAATGCGGAACCACGACATTGCTTCGGATTTAGCCATTACTACCCCGAATACAATTCCGATAATTAAGAATTTTAATAATTTCATATCTGTATTTTATAATATATAGGGTAACAATAAATGTGTCATTACTAAGCCACCTAAAAAGAAACCAATTACGGCTACTAAAGAAGGTAATTGCAAATCGGATAAACCGCTAATTGCATGGCCAGATGTACATCCGCCGGCATACCTAGAGCCAAAGCCTACCATTAAGCCTCCGAAAGCGAGTATTAAAAACCCCTTTAAAGAGAACATGGCTTCGAAGCTAAAAAGTTCATCGGGTTGTACAGAAGTTGGTGCTGCAATTCCGAGTTTATTTAAATCTGAAATGGTATTTGAAGAAATTTCTATGGGCATACCATCAGAGAAAAACTGGTTTGCAATAAAGCCACCAATTATGGCGCCTAGCAGAAACATTAAATTCCAGATTTGTCCGCGCCAATTAAAATCGAAAAACTTTACCGTTTTTCCTAAGCCAGCTGCAGAGCAAATGGTTCTTAAGTTTGACGAAAAACCGAACGATTGCCCAAAGAACAACATTGCAAACATTATGCTCGCAATTATTGCCCCTGAGAACCACCAAGGCCAAGTATTAGTTAAAAATTCGGGCATATTTTTTTAGGTTATTTTAGTTGAAAAGAAATAATCGGTTTATATAAATGATTAATTAATTTTTCGGTTACGCTCGAGTAAAACAAGCCACCTTTGCCATGTGTACCAATGCATACCATGTCTACTTCATGCATTTGGTTAAAGTGTACCACCCCGTTTTCTATATCAAAATCATTTAATAAATGATTTGAATAATTTACGATGCCGTTAATTTTTGCATGATTATCCATTTGCTCCAAAATCTTTCTCGACTCGAGTTCGTTGGTACTATTTAGAATGTGTAACTGATGAACTTTTGTATCAAAATACTTTATAAACTTTCTTAATAGCGATAGATCGTATTGTTCAGTATTATTTTTAAAATCATGTACAAACAAAATATTCTTAATAACCAAATCAGATCTATCGCACATTAAGGAGAGCAATGGTATATTCGATTTTCTGGCAACCATTTGAGTTTCGGAACCCGATACTTTTTCTTTAATACCCGATGCTCCTTTAGTACCCATTACTATTAAGTCGAATTTATGTTCTGCAGAGAACGAAATTATTTGATCGGTAACCTTACCAAATACAATGTGTGTTTGTATTTGATTTCCGTACTGTGCTTTTAAATTCGATAGTTTTGTTTCTGCAATGTTTTTCTGACTTAATACGTACTGAACATCAATTTCTCCACAGGTTTGCACATTTCCATCTTTATTCATCGTTACTGTACTTGGTACGTTCATTACGTGTAAAAAATGTATTTCTGTTTCAACTTTTTCATCAATTTTCTTTACCATTAAATAGGCATAGTCTGATTGAACACTGAAGTCTGTGGGTATTAAAATTTTCAAATGGTCCATAAAAATCTATTTATTAATCAATGTATTGTTTGATGTCTTGCCATGTACCACCATTGGTTACATTGGCAATTCCATGCTGTTCTAAAATCACTTTTGCTTGTCCGCTTCTGTTTCCACTTCTGCAAAAAACAATAACTTGATCTTTACCTTTAAATTGGTCGATGTTATTTTCTACCGTATCTAAAGGGATGTTTACCGAATGGTTTACATGCCCTTCTGCCCACTCTGCTGGAGTTCTTACGTCTACTAAGAAAGCTCCGTTTTTTATTAAGTTTTCCATATTATTTATAAATTTCTTTTTGCTAAATACCAATCCACCATTTCTAAATCACTTGCTTTTCTTTCTAATAAAGTCTCCACCGTTTTAGGTGCAGGCACAATTACTTTCTCTCCAGCTTTCCAGTTTAATGGCATGGCGCATGAGTTAGCATCTGAGGTTTGTAAAGCAATTAATGCACGTTTTATTTCTTCCATGTTTCTACCAACATTTAGTGGGTAATACATTAACAATCTCACCTTTCTGTTCGGATCTATAATAAATACCGCTCTTACCGCTGCTGTTTCACTTTCACTAGGTTGTAACATTCCGTATAATTTAGAAATCTTCATATCAATGTCTGCAATTATTGGGAATTCAAACAACACTCCTGTTTTTTCATACACTGCATTTACCCATGCAATGTGTGCATGTATACTGTCGATACTCAGTCCTAAAAGCTTGGTATTATTGGCTGCAAAAAAATCTTTCTCGAGTGCAAAGCCTGTCATTTCTGTAGTACACACCGGTGTAAAATCTGCAGGGTGCGAAAAAAGTATCACCCAACTATTTTTACCATACTCAGATAAGCTTAGTTTACCCGTAGTTGTTAAGGTTTCGAAATCTGGAGCTAAATCGCCAATTCTTGGCATGTAGTTCGTTTCTGTAGTTTCCATTTTTATTTTTTTAGCACTATGACTTTAATACTTTACTTTGGCAAACGAAATCTGTTTTAGGAACATTTGTTTCTGCAATTTTATTGAAACCACCTTCTACTTCCGAGAAGTTACGGTAGCCTCTTGCTTGCAAAATACTTGCAGCCATCATACTTCTATAACCACCTGCGCAATGCATGAAGAAATGCTCGTTCGGGTTAATGTCTTTTATCCACTCGTTAATGTAAGCCAATGGTTTGCTGTATGCTTCATCAATATGTTCTGCTTCGTACTCAGATTCTTTACGAATGTCTATTACTTTGCTCTCTCCAATTTTTACTTGTGCAGCAAATTCATCGGCTGTAATTCTTTTTACAGAATCCACTTCTTTTCCGCTTTTAATCCAAGCATCAATACCACCTGCTAAATGCCCAATTTGATTATCGAATCCTACGCGAGCTAACCTGGTTACTGCTTCTTCTTCTTTACCTTCATCAGTAATTAATAATAAAGGTTGTTTTACATCTACAATTAATGCACCTACCCAAGGAGCAAAATCTCCGTTAAGGCCAATGTTTATAGATTGTGGCACAAATGCTTTTGCAAATACTCCGTTATCTCTGGTATCTAAAATTAAGGCAGATGTTTCTTCGGCAGCAATTTCAAATGCTTCTGGACTTAAGGCACGCATACCGTTATTTAATACACTTTCAAAATCTTCGTAACCTTTTTTGTTCATCGCTACGTTCATTCCGAAATAAGCTGGAGGAGGCGTTAAACCTTCTGTTACAGCATGTACAAAGGCTTCTTTGTTTGGTTGATTTAAGGCGTAATTCATTTTTTTCTGATTACCCAAAGTATCCACCGTTTCTTTCATCATGTTTTTACCACAAGCACTTCCGGCACCGTGTGCAGGGTACACAATAACATCATCAGCTAAAGGCATAATTTTAGTTGTTAAACTTTCGTATAACAAACCTGCCAATTCTTCTTGCGTCATGCTGGCTGCTTTTTGTGCTAAATCTGGGCGACCAACATCTCCTAAAAATAAAGTGTCTCCACTGAAAATAGCATGGTCTTTTCCGTTTTCATCTCTCAATAAAAACGTAGTACTTTCCATGGTATGCCCTGGAGTGTGCAATACCACAATGGTAACATTACCCACTTTAAACTCCTGCCCATCTGTTGCCGAAATACAATCGAACTCACATGCTGCATTTGGTCCGTACACTATTGGTGCACCTGTTTTCTTACTTAAATCAACATGGCCCGAAACAAAATCGGCATGGAAGTGCGTTTCGAAAATGTATTTCAATTTTACATTGTCTTTAGCTAAACGATCCATGTAAGGCTGAACTTCTCTTAATGGGTCAATAATTACTGCTTCGCCATTTGATGTAATGTAATAAGCTCCTTGAGCTAAACATCCGGTGTAAATTTGTTCTATGTTCATAATTATATTTTTTTCTTTTTATGTTATTCAAAAATAAGGCTCCCAATTTCTATTGAAGGTTACTTTAGTTACATTCCATTTATTTAAACATGGTTTCTTTAATGATGATGTAAATGCCCATTACCAATACAAACCAACCAAATGCTGGCTTTAATTTTGCGCCGTCTATTTTCTTAGATAAATAACTTCCGATAAAAATTCCGACTACTGCAAACGCAGATACAGAAAGCAATAAACTCCAATCCATTTGCCCCTCTGAGGCTTCGCCAAAAAATCCGATTAACGATTTGGCTGCTATAATTACTAAAGAGGTACCTACCGCTTCTTTCATAGGTAATTTAGAAAGTACCACCAATGCTGGTATAATTAAAAATCCACCGCCTGCTCCTACTAAGCCAGTTAATATTCCTACTACAAAACCTTCTATTAATATTAATGGGTAATTAAATTTCTGTGGGCCATCTGCTTCATTACTTTTCTTTTTATCTTTTTTAATCATGCTATAAGAAGCCGCAATCATTAGTATTGCAAATAATAGCATCATTAAAATACTTTTGGTAACTACAAAATCGCCAATGGTTAAAATTTCTTTTGGGATGGCAGGCACAATGTAAGCACGTGTTAAAAAAACAGCTGCAATAGAGGGTATTCCGAAAATGATGGCTGTTTTAATATTCACCAATTTGTTTTTGAAAAAAGTGGCTGTACCTACTGCACTTGTAATGCCCACAATAAATAGCGAATAGCCTGTAGCTGTTACAGCATCTACACTAAAAATATAAACCAATACAGGTACTGTTAAAATACTACCTCCACCGCCTATTAATCCGAGTGATATACCAATTAGAATTGAGAATAAGTAACCTAAAATTTCCATAGTTAATTGTCTTTTGTTAAATTGAATTCAAAAATCCACTAAAAAGAGGGTTAACTATGCAACTTTAGTTACAATAGTAAAATAAAAAAGAAACGTACAACTAATGGTTGAATTTGTACGTCTTTAGACTATCAATCATCGTTCTTTATTGTCCCAATAACACTTATGTTTGATTGATAACATAAAAAATCCTCCTGTATATTATGCAGGAGGATTATTTTTAAAATACAGAGGTAATGTCTGTTATTTCTATTATTTTATTTACAGTATATGCTTCTGCAAAGGTTCCATTTTTAAGGAGTTTACCATATTCGCGGTTTCTACCAATTAGCGATTCTAAAAAATCGGGTTTAGAAATATAAGTAAGTGGTTCTGTAGAATCAGGATTATGAAATTGGGTTTTAAAGGCTTTTATCGATTCTAATTTGCGATCAATAAAAGGTGTAATATCAATTACAAAATCGGGTTTAATGTATCGGTCTTGTATATAATGAAACAAAGAGCTTGGACGATAGGCTTCTTGCGAAATTCCATCCTCATCATGCGTTTCAATTTTAGGTAAGCCCGCTTTAAAAAATGCTTCTTGCACTAATTTCGCTGCACGGCCATGGTCGGGGTGCCTATCTTCTATAGCATTTGCCAATACCACTTGGGGTTTGTATTTACGTATTTTTTGGATGATAGGGAGTTGAGATTCTCTGCTTAAATCGAAAAAACAATCTTCTAAATCTAAATTCTCACGTACATGTATGCCCATTATTTGGGTAGCTGCGGCAGATTCTTCGGCTCTTGTAATGGCAGTACCACGAGTACCCATTTCGCCCCGTGTTATATCTATAATTCCTACTTTTTTACCTTCAGATATTGCACGCATAAGGGTTCCCGCGCAACTCATTTCGGCATCGTCTGGATGCGCAGCAAATACTAGTATGTCTAATTTCATGGCGCAAAGATAATGATAGTATTTAGTATTTAGTAGTGAGTAGTGAGTATCGGGTAGCGAGTATCGGGTACGCAGAACACTTCCCTTCTCGATACTCGATACTCTCTACTCGATACTCTATACTCACTACTCCAAACTCAGCACTATCTTCTCTATCTCCGCATCTTCTCCCAAGGGGTCATAATGCGATTTGAGGTTGGAGCCGAATAAGCGAGCGAGCGATTGCCATACAAAGGCAGAGAATTTTCCTTTTAGATCTTGCACTACTTTAAAGGAGGTGTTACCCGTTTGCCTATCTATAAGTTTAATAAGTATACGTCCTTGGGTTACGGTTAGTTTTTTAAGTTCGGCCTCAAACTTCTCCATAATCTCTTTCTCCGTTTTGTCTATCAATGCCTTCTGCACACGCTTATCATTGGTCATTTTAAGCTCTTTTTCTAATTGATTAAACATTACCCCTGCCAACTTTGCATAAGGCCATACTTTGGTTACATCTCGGCGGAGTTTTGTGTATTTAATTTGCTCACGTTTTGATTTAAAAATACGGGTTGTATAAATATTGATGGTGGGTAACCAGATATAAGGAATAGTATCTCCATCTACAATAATTGCAGGCAACATTATAGTATCATTCTTACCAATTGGCTTTATTACTTCTTGTGCTTGCACACTTTTTAAGTTATAAAACGTTGTAATAACGACGATTAGAAGAAATTTGGAGTAACACTTCATATGATAATAACCAAATATCAACATTATTATTATTTTCATTTATAAAAAGCACTATTTTTTTTACATTTAGCCATGCATAAAATCGATTTAGAAGCGGAGAAAAAGGAAATACAAAAGCGATACCGCGCTTTATTGAAGGCTTGTAAACCTACTATGGAGAAAGGTGATAAACGACAAATTCGTTTAGCCTTTGAAATGTCGGTAGAAGCTCATAAAAACATGCGCCGAAAATCTGGTGAGCCCTATATTTATCACCCCATTGCAGTTGCTCAAATTGCTGCCGAAGAAATTGGCCTAGGTACCACTTCTATTGTGTGCGCTTTGTTGCATGATGTGGTAGAAGATACCAACATTACGCTTGATGATATAGAAAGAGAGTTCGGTAAAAAAGTTTCGAACATTATAGATGGTTTAACTAAAATATCGGGTGTATTTGATCAAACAAGTTCTATACAAGCGGAGAATTTCCGTAAAATGTTGCTTACCCTGGCAGACGATGTTCGGGTTATATTGATAAAACTTGCCGACCGTTTGCACAACATGCGTACGCTAGAAAGTATGCCGAGAGATAAACAGTTAAAAATATCGTCGGAAACTATATACCTCTACGCTCCTCTTGCACATAGATTAGGATTGTATGCTATAAAATCTGAGTTGGAAGATCTTTCGATGAAGTTTACGGAAGCAACCACCTATAAATTTATAGCCAACAAACTCAATGAAACCAAGGGAGAGCGAACAAAGTTCATTAAAGAATTCATCACTCCGATAAAAGAAGAATTAATAAAACAAGGATTAGAATCTGAGATATTAGGGCGACCAAAATCTATCCATTCTATTTGGAAGAAGATGAAATCTAAAGGTATTCCTTTTGAAGAAGTGTACGATTTATTTGCTATCAGAATAATTTTAGAATCGAATTTTGAAACAGAAAAAGCAGATTGTTGGAAAGCTTATTCGATAGTTACAGATAAATACATACCCAACCCAGATCGTTTACGCGATTGGGTTTCATCTCCTAAAGGAAACGGCTACGAGAGCTTACATACTACCGTAATGGGCCCAAATGGTAAATGGGTTGAAGTGCAAATACGTAGCAGGCGAATGAATGAAATTGCAGAAAAAGGTTTTGCTGCTCATTGGAAATACAAAGAACAAACCAGTGAAAATGGGCTCGACCAATGGATACAAAAAGTACGAGATGTATTGAGTAGCACTGAAGCAAATGCTTTGGATTTCTTAGATGATTTTAAGATGAACTTATTTTCTGACGAGATTTTCATATTTACACCTAAAGGCGATTTAATGAAACTCCCTTTTGGAGCAACCGCGCTCGACTTTGCTTTTGAAATACACTCAGACCTTGGAACCAAATGTATTGGGGCTAAGGTAAACCATAAATTAGTACCCCTCTCCCATAAATTACAGAACGGCGACCAAGTAGAGGTTATTAGTTCTGATAAACAAAAACCGAAAGAAGATTGGTTGAATTTCGTAATTACGAGTAAGGCTAAATCGAAAATTAAATCGGTAATTAAAGAGCAAAAAGTAAAAATTGCGGAGGATGGGAAAGAAATTCTGGATCGGAAATTAAAATCGCTAAAGCTTACCAATAACGCTAAAACCATTAATAAAATAGCGCTTTTCTTAGGCTATACAAGTAATATGGACTTGTTCTATAATGTAGCGCTTGGGAAAATTGATATGAAGGAACTCCGGGAGTTCCAAGTGGCGGAGAAAAAACCAAGTCAGAAAAGTCCGAATAAAATTGACAAGGATGGATTAGACCAATACATGAAGCAAGTGAAGAGCAAAGACTCTGATATATTGGTAATTGGCGAGGATTTACATAAAATTGATTATAAACTTGCACCATGTTGCAACCCAATACCAGGCGACGATGTATTTGGATTTGTAACTATAAATGAAGGAATTAAAATACATAGAACTAATTGCCCTAACGCCATTAAATTGATGTCGAATTTTGGTTATAGAATTGTAAAAGCCAAATGGACAGGGCAAAAAGAAATTGCCTTTTTAACGGGCATAAGGCTTACTGGTACAGATGATGTGGGTGTGGTAAATAATATTACGAAGGTTGTTTCTAACGACTTTAAGGTGAACATGCGATCGATAACGGTTGATAGCGACGATGGAATATTTGAGGGAACCTTAATGGTATATGTAAATGATACCTCCCATCTGGATACATTAATAAAGAAATTGAAATTAGTAAATGGAGTAATTAGCGTGAGCAGGTTTGATGCCAACAATTCTAACGTTTAATGTGTAAAACTTCGTAGTATCTATTTATACGAATCTAGAATATTTATTTAATTTTGAGCGAGGAGAAAAAGGTATATGTCTAACAAAGAAACTATTGCAAGTGTAGTAAAGATTTTCGAAGCTTATTTGGAAAGCAGGAGTTTGCGTAAAACGCCGGAGCGTTTTGCCATTTTGGAAGAAATATACTCCAGAAACGACCATTTTGATGTAGAATCGCTGTACATACACATGAAAAACAGAAAATACCGTGTGAGTAGAGCAACCGTTTACAATACCTTAGAACTTTTATTATCATGTGATTTAGTAACCAAACATCAGTTTGGAAAAAACATGGCACAATTCGAAAAATCATATGGTTACAAGCAGCACGATCATATTATTTGTTTGGATTGTGGGAAAGTAGTAGAATTTTGCGATCCTAGAATTCAACAAATACAATCGATGATGGGCGATTTATTAAAATTCGAAATTACACATCACTCTTTAAATTTATACGGAGCATGCACGAAATTAAAATCTGAAGGCAGCTGCGAACGTATGAATGCGAATAAAATTAACTCAGAAACAACAAATTAATATTTAGATATGCAAGTGGACGTATTATTGGGATTACAGTGGGGCGACGAAGGTAAAGGTAAAATTGTAGATGTTTTGTGCCCAGGGTACGACCTCATAGCACGTTTCCAAGGCGGGCCAAATGCTGGGCATACGCTAGAGTTTGATGGCAAGAAATATGTATTAAATACCATCCCCTCTGGAGTATTTAACCCCGAAACCCTTAATTTAATTGGGAATGGTGTGGTTATAGACCCGGTAATATTTAAAAAAGAAATAGATAAACTTAAAGAAAATGGATACAATCCCATTAAATCTGGTAAGTTAGTAATAGCTAAAAAAGCTCATTTAATTTTACCTACTCATAGGTTAATTGATGCAGCAAGCGAATCGAGCATGGGTACCTCTAAAATTGGTTCTACCCTAAAAGGTATAGGCCCAACCTATGCTGATAAAATTGGAAGAAAAGGCTTACGTGTGGGTGATACCATGATGCCAGATTTTAGAGAGAAATACGAAGCATTGCGTAACCGACATTTAGAAATACTATCTCATTACAAAATAGATATTGATTATAAAGAGTACGAAACGCAATGGTTTGAAGGCGTTGAGCTTTTAAAAAGCATGCAACAAGTAGACTCCGAACATTTGGTAAATAATTATATAAAAGCTGGTAAAAAAGTATTAGCCGAAGGTGCACAAGGTACCTTGTTAGATATTGATTTCGGATCTTACCCTTATGTAACTTCTTCTAACACCACTACAGCTGGTGCTTGTACCGGATTAGGTATTGCTCCTTCTAAAATTGGGGAAGTAATTGGTATTTTTAAAGCCTATTGCACACGCGTTGGCGGAGGCCCCTTCCCTACGGAATTGGATAATGAAGTTGGTGAAGAATTAAGAAGAATTGGACATGAGTTTGGTGCTACCACTGGCAGACCAAGAAGATGTGGATGGATAGATTTACCTGCACTTAAATATGCGATTATGCTTAACGGTGTTACCGAATTGGTAATGACTAAAGCTGATGTATTAAGTGGTTTCGAAAAAGTAAAAGTATGTACTCACTACATTTGGAACGGTGAGAAAATAGATTACATGCCATTTGATATTTTAACTATACAACCAGAACCTGTTTATGTGGAGATGGATGGTTGGAATGAAGACCTTACTGGCATACGAGCAATTAATGAAATACCTCAAAAATTACAAGAGTATATAAACTACTTAGAAAAAGAATTAGAGGTGCCAATTAAATACTTATCTGTAGGGCCAGATCGCTTGCAAACGTTAATACTCTCGTAAACATGTTTAGTATTCCTTCAACTGAGGAAAACAAAAAGAACCTGGTTAGAAGCATCGATCAGAATGAGAAGTATTTCTGTTTATTAAATTCTAATAATTATACAGATACGTATAGTAACACTGCCTGGAAACTAAGTTACGGGCAAAAGCATCTGTGTTTATACGAAACTGAAAATGCTTTTGCAAAGCTTAAAAGTTTTGTAAACGAAAAAAACTATGCAGGCTTTTTAGCCTACGATTTAAAAAATGATATTGAAAAGCTAAGCTCTAAGAACCCTGCATTTATTAGCTTCCCAGAACTTTTCTTTTTTGAAATTGAAAAAAGTTTTGAAGAAAAAAACAAGCAAATAGTTTCTGAAAGTACTATTGATATAGATTGGGTAGAGAGTGTGCCTCCTACCTCTATTCCTAAAAAATATAACATACAACAAGCCATCAATAAAGAGGTATACATTGAAACAGTAAATCGAATTAAACATCATATTATTGAAGGAGATGTTTACGAATTAAACTACTGCATTCCGTTTGAAATTTCGGACATAGAAATAGATCCTGTGGAATTGTATTTTAAGCTCAACGAAAAATCGCCTAACCCTTTTTCTGGTATTTTAAAAATTGATAATTTATATATATTGAGTGCTAGTCCCGAAAGGTTTTTATGCAAGCGAGGTAATAAATTAATTTCGCAACCTATAAAGGGAACTATTAAGCGAACAGAAAACTTAGCGCAGGACAAAGAACTTTTACTAAATTCTGAAAAAGAACGAGCCGAGAATGTAATGATTGTTGATTTAGTAAGAAACGATTTAACAAAGTCTGCTATTACAGGAAGTATAAAGGTGGAAGAACTATTCGGGATTTATACTTTCCCACAATTACACCAAATGATAAGCACTGTTAGTGCAGAAAAAAGAGCCGATGTACATTTTGTGGATGCCATAAAAAATGCTTACCCAATGGGATCAATGACAGGTGCACCAAAGGTACGGGCTATGGAGATTATAGAACAATACGAAGTGTTTAAAAGAGGCCCTTATTCTGGAGCCATGGGTCAAATAGAAGCTAATGGCAACTTCGATTTCAATGTGCTCATTCGATCTATATTTATGGATGTTGATGCAAAAAAATTATGCTTTAATGTTGGGAGTGCAATTACCATAGACTCCGAGCCAGAACAAGAATATGAAGAGTGTTTACTTAAGGCAAAAGCAATTCTAGAAACCCTCGTATAGTCGTAAAATCGTATAGTCTTAAAGTCGTAAAAAAACTATCTGTGATTTATGTAAATTCAAACTCTACATGTATAATCCAAGGTAAACTATTAACATTAGTTTTACTAGCATGGAAAAACACATAATCATTATAAAATCAATTACTCATTTAACGCACGACGTTTTACAAATACGTACTACCAAGCCAAATGGCTACGAATTTAAACCCGGCCAAGCTACTAAGGTTTCTATAAATAACGCTAAATGGTTAGCCGAACAACGCCCTTTTACCTTTACAAGCTTACCAAGCGATGATTATTTGGAGTTTACCATTAAAACCTATACCGAACACCAAGGACTTACCAATGAGTTGCTAAGCTTAAAAGAATTAGATGAGCTGGTTATACATGATGTTTGGGGAACCATTACCTACCACCAACCTGGTGTATTTATTGCAGGTGGAGCTGGTATTACTCCATTTATATCCATATTAAGAGAATTAGATAGCAGACATGCCATTGGTGGCAATATGTTGCTTTATGCAAATAAAACCCAACGTGATATTATTCAGGAAAGCGAATTTAACTATCTATTAGGAAAATCGTTTGTTAATATATTATCTGATGAAAAAAGAGATGGCTACTACCATGGTAAAATATCTGAAGAGTTTATTAAGGAACACGTATTTGATTTTAATCAGCCATTTTATGTATGCGGACCGCCACCCATGTTGAAAGAAATAGAGAAGCAACTCCATAATTTAGGAGTTACTGAGCATAACATTATTAAAGAAAGTTTTTAATTAAATAGATATGAATAAAGAACAAACAGGTTATAATTTAAACGTATACATCAATAATTTTAATTTATCATACGACGACATTGGCGAAGGAACCATTCCGATCATTTTTTTACACGGATATCCATTTGATAAATCGATGTGGAATGCTCAGTTAGAATATCTAAAAAATAAATACCGTGTAATAGCATGTGATATAAGAGGCTTTGGAAAATCAACCGACGAAGATTCGCATTTTAGTATAGATATGTTTGCAGATGATTTGATAGCTTTTATGGATAAGTTAAACCTAAAAGAAGCAATGTTATGTGGATTATCGATGGGCGGATTTATTGCATTAAATGTAGTAAACAAACACCCTAATAGATTTAAAGCTTTACTATTATGCGACACGCAATGTATTGCAGATACTAAAGAGGTAAAAGAAAATCGACTTAAAACCATTGAAGATATTTCGATGAAAGGCAAAACAGACTTTAATGAAGCGTTTATAAAAAGTGTGTTTGCAGAAGAAAGTTTAGAGAACAAAAAAGAAATAGTGGAGATGCTTCGTAAAGTGGTATTTCAAAATTCACAACATATTATAAAAATGGGATTAACTGCTTTGGCAGAACGTGGAGAAACCTGTACTACCCTAGCCAATATAATAGTACCAACTTTAATAATTTGTGGCAAAGAAGATGTAGTTACTCCCCTAGCCCAATCAGAATACATGAATAAAAATATAAAAGACTCTATACTGCATGTAATAAATGCTGCAGGACATGTTTCTAACTTAGAACAACCAGAAATTTTTAATCAGATTTTAATGGAGTTTTTAGCAGGGATCAGTGAGTAGGAAGCGTGGAGCAAGCAGCAGAGAGCGTGGAGTAAAGAGCTTGGAGCATGGATTAGCTGAGTAGTTTAGTTAATGCTTTATTTAATGGCTTTTCTATAAAATCAATAACCAAAGGGTTTTGAGTAGTACGATGAGTATCGTTTGGATCTATGGAAGATAATCTAAAAAGTTTAATAAATCTAGTTACTTTTAATTGAAAGGTTTTTATTGTATTCTTTTACAATTTCTAGTATGTGTTTGCTTTTCTATACTTTATTTTTAATGATAAGTAATATAGATTATATTTTTAAATTAAATATTCAAAAACTCCTGAGGATTCATTATGGCTAGTTTGCTTTTTCTATAATCTTTAGTATTTCGAGTTATTATGATCTCTACCTTATCATTTATTTCGGCCGAATAGTTTTGTATTGCATCCTCAAAATCTTTAAAGTCAGAATTTAAAGCAGCGATAACCATTCTCTTATCAATAGTTAATACATCAACAATTATTAATAATTTTTTAAGTTTTTCAATTACTTTTTCTGGCTTAGCGTTTTTACATAATAGGTAGTATACGTTTGATATAATTACAGGTGTTATATAACCTACAATAATTTTTCTTTCACATTGTGATAAAATCTTGGCAGCATTTTCAGAAAAAGGTTCTCTATCAAAGAAAAAATCTAAAATCACATCAGTATCTATCAGCACCTTCTTCATTTTATAAGTATTTATCAGAAAGTCTTTTTGTTAATTCCTTTTTGTAATCCAAACCTTCTTCTGCAGCAAAAGAAGATTTTAATGATTGAACTACAGATGAATATTCCTCTAAATTTTTATCTTTTTTGTTTACTAAACTCTTTAAATAGTTTTCTACTAAATTAGATAAACTGGTATTCTGCATACTCGCATACTTCTTTGCTTGATCCACCACTTGTTCTTCTATGCTTAATGTTAATTTAGTGTTCATATAGATACAATTAATTACACAAAAATAAATAAAAACTCTCAAATTATACGTATAAAATAAAAATATTCATACGTATAAAAAATCAAAACATATATCCTATTCTGATATTTATAGGAATACTGATAGTGGTAGATTTCTCATTACTTTCGTTAATTATGAAATAATCTTCTTTATTCAACACATCCTTTTCATTTATTCTATTTTCATGAGTAATACTCCGAGTACGTATTCCTAAGCCCCCATACATATCAATTATAAACCTGTTTACGTTAAACTGATAGCCCACCTTACAATTAAAACTTTGAGTAGTTTTTTTTATTGAAATTGAGTCCATATAAATATAATTGTATCGAGCTGGAGGATTTATATCCTTAGTGAATCGTAAAATACTATTATACTCACTGTTCATATAATTATATTCAAACGCAATATATGGTCCCATTTTATTATTGTCGACAAAATAATAACGCTCTTCAATGGATAGCCGATAGCCTTTTGTATTCAATGGATATATCCAGCTAAATCGTAACAAACTACCCTCTTTTAATAAATAAGATGCCATAAATTCTGTAGAAAAATTTTTAGCATATTTCTTTTCAAAACTAAATTCTAAGGAAGAATTCTGGAAACTCAATGTTCTAAGTGGGGTAAATTTAATGGTATTGGTATACTTAGTAGAATCTTTAAAGGC
>CALRUR010000016.1:0-59458 GCA_943371425.1 Sphingobacterium thalpophilum | reverse complement strand
TGATTTCTTTAATTCACAAAAACTAGATACACTTGATTATTTTAATGTGGATCCTGTTCAACCAGAAAAAGTTAGGTCGATAGAATTTGGGTACAGAACTACTTTGTTTAACAGTTTATTTGTAGATGCAAGTTATTATTTTAGTGCATACACAGATTTTATTGGATATAAAATTGGAGTAGCAACAGAAATAGATACAGCACTTAAAAGAGTTTATACAGCACAAGCATATAGGGTATCTGCAAACGCAAAAGACGTTGTGTATACACAAGGTTTTTCTGTTGGCTTAACTTATTTCTTCAAGAACTTCTATTCACTAACAGGAAATTACTCTTGGAATATTTTGGATTTAAGAGGATCTGACGATGAAATAATTCCCGCATTTAATACTCCAGAGCACAAGTTTAACATTGGTATTTCTGGAAGAGACATTGATAGATATGTGGGCCCTGTGCATATTAAAAACTGGAGCTTTAGTGTAAACTACAAATGGATCCAAGGATTTGTGTTTGAGGGTTCGCCACAGTTTACAGGATTTGTACCAACGTATGATATGTTTGATGCACAGATAAGCAAAAGTGTGCCAAAAATTAACACAACCTTTAAATTGGGTGCTTCAAACCTATTTAATAAGAAAAGCCTACAAGTTTATGGTGGACCATATGTGGGAAGATTGGCTTATTTTTCTGTAACTTACGATTTAGCTAAGAATAAATAAATAAATGAACTAAATTGCTTTTTGTATCAAAATCTATATATTTATATAAATTAATTTTAAATCCCAATTTTATGAAAAAACGTTTACAAATTTTATCGCTGGTAGCCGCATCGTTATTCGCAACGAACGCAATGGCCCAACGTTATGTAACGAATGTTTTTCCGCAAATTAAAACAACCTCAAATGTTGTTTTCGGACAAAACTTTTCGGTACTAACTGGTCAGCCAGTATTATCAGACCTAAGGCTTGATTTTTACGAGCCAGAAGGCGATACATCAACCGCACGTCCCTTAGTTATTTATTTACACACAGGTAGTTTTTTACCTAAAGGCATTAACCAATTGCCTACAGGTTCTAAAACAGACAGTACTGCTGTAGAAATGTGTAAACAATTTGCTAGTAAAGGATATGCTGTTGCAGCAGTTGCTTACCGTACTGGTTGGAACCCACAAGGCGACCAAGATACACGTACAGGTACCATTTTAAACGCGGTTTACCGTGCAATGCAAGACACAAAAACAGCAATTCGCTACTTCCGTTTTATGGGTGCAACTAACCCAGGAACATACAAAGTAGATACAAACAGAATTGTAATTTGCGGTCAAGGTTCTGGAGGTTATGTAGCCTTAGCTAGTGTAACACTTAATAAATTATCAGAAATCCAATTGCAAAAATTTATTAACCAAACTAACAATACACCTTATGTGAATCCACAAATTACTGGTGATTTTGATGGTTTTGGTGGTAACCCAGTTGCTAACAAAGGCGATAACTATTTGGGTTATTCTTCAAAAGCAAACATGGTAGTAAACTTTGGTGGTGCAATGGGCGATTCATCATGGCTAGAAGCTGGTGATGCTCCAATTGTAAGTATACAAGGTAAATTAGATCCTTTTGCACCATACACAACAGGTGGTGTATTTGTACCGGGTACTAATCCTCCATTGTTTGTGGTAGAAGTAAGTGGTGCTAGAGATATTTCTCGTAGAGCAGATAGATTAGGTGTAAACAACGATTTAAAATCGCCTGCATTTAACGATCCTTATACTACAGCGGCTAATAACTACAACGAAGGTATTCCTGCATTGTTCCGTATAAACGGAGCTGCAAATGCAAGTGGACCTTGGGAGTGGTGGGATCCAGCAGATCCATTTGATGCAAATGGTAAAGCTTCGAACCCATTAATGTCTAAAGGCAGAGCAATGTTATACATTGATACTGTTCAAGGATTTTTTGCTCCACGTATGAAAAGAATTTTATTCGACTTAAACGTAGGTGTTAACACTTTAGCGAAAGAAAACGTAAAATTATACCCTAACCCAGTAACTTCAAGCTTCACTATTGAAATACCTTCATTAAACAATGAGGTTTACAATGTGGCAGTGGTTGATGCAATGGGAAGAGTTGTATTAGAAGAGAAAAACATTAATGTTTCTTCTAAAGTAATTGAAACTGCTGGTTTAAATAACGGATTCTATTTCGTTAGAATTAACAGTGGCTCAGAAACAAGAGTTGAAAAAATAATAATCAACAAGTAAACCAAATAATTAATTTGAAAAGCCCGGGTGAAAACTCGGGCTTTTTTTTGCATTTAACGGCCAGAAACAGGCTTCTCTACAAAGCGATATACCAACACTGAACTAATAAGCACCGTTAGCAAATACAAAAAGAAAATAATACTGGCGTGTGTTAAATTTTGAGTTATTAAACCCGTATTAAATACACGAAAAATAATGGTATAATGAATTAAATACATTGAATAAGAAGTAACAGAAACCACTGTTATAAAACTTCTCAACCAAGCTTCACTAAATTTAAAATTATAAAAATACGGCACACATAATGCTATTGACAAACTGGTTGAGCTTAGAAAAAAAACATTGCTAAAAATCGAATAGGTTTTTTGATGAAAAAAATAGTAAGACAAAAACAATCCTAGCAAACCCATAACCAAAAACAAATAACGGTATTTGATAAAAAAGGATTGGTAAACAGAATATAATTGATAAGCTAGAACACCGTATAATATAGCATCTAAACGATATAACACAATTTTACGCACATTAAAATCCCAGTAAACCAAATCGAAATTATTGTTTAATAATAACAGCCGGATGCTTGTAAAAATTGCAATGGAAATTAAAATGATAGCTAAAATGTTTTTTGATGTTTTGTTTTTTATAAAGAGATGGAAGAATAAAAACAACAATGGTAAACTAATATAAAACCACTCTTCAACAGCTAAGCTCCATGCTTCTGGAAAAAAGCGAGGGTGTATATACCACAAGTTTTGTGAGAATGTAAAATATAGATAAGGAAAATCGAAATCTAATTTATAGTAGAGGGTTAGAAAAAAGTAACTGAGCAGCAACACTATTAAATAGATTGGAATGGTGCGCTTCCATCTTCGTTTCCAAAAATTTAACAGAAAGGTAATATCTATTTTAGTGGAGTTTTGAAAAGATCTAATGAAGATACCGCCCACCAAAAAGCCACTTAACACAAAGAAAAATTCTACACCCCAAAAGCCCATAAAAAACAACATACCAACAGATGGGAAATAAGGACTAATAAAAGCGTATCCATGGTAAACCACTACCAATACTATTGCAATGGCACGCAATAAATCTAAGCCTTCAACTCTGGTTTTTTGTTCGGGTAAAATGCTTGCGAAAAGTTTTTTCATTTTACTCTTCTTCTTCTTCGTTTAACTGATCGTCTATTAAAGATTTGTCGATTTGTTTTTGAGTTTTGGCCCCAAGTTTTTTCAAGGACTCTACCCTTGAGGTTAAACTTCCTTTGCCTTCGTGCAATTTATTATAGGCTTGATCGTAGCTTTCTTTTGCACGGTCTATATTAACTCCAATTTTTTTAAGATCTTCCACAAATCCATGGAATTTATCATATAATAAACCAGCTTTGTTTGCAATGTCTACCGCATTTTTAGTTTGTTTTTCTTGATTCCAAACAGATGCTACTGTTTTAAGTGTGGCTAAAAGTGTTGATGGGCTTACCAATACAATTCTTTTCGACCAAGCAAATTCAAACAACTCTTTATCGTATTGAGAAGCCATGCTAAACGACGATTCGATAGGGATAAATAGCAACACAAAATCTGGAGAATTTATGCCATATAAATTCTGATATTTTTTGCTACTCAAGCCTTGTACGTGTGCTCTTATAGAAGTTACATGTTCTTTAATATATCGTTCTCTGTCTGATTCTGTTTCTGAACTCAACAACTTTTCGTAAGCAAGCAATGAAACCTTAGAGTCGATTATTAAATGTTTCTCATCTGGTAAATTTATAATTACGTCTGGCTGAAAACGATTGCCATCCTCGTCTACCAAGCCCATGCCTTTGCCTTGCAATGTGTAATTTTCGTTTTCAACTAAGCCCGAACTTTCTAATATTTTTTCTAACACAAACTCGCCCCAATTTCCTTGCGTTTTGGTATCGCCCTTTAAGGCATTTGTGAGGTTGGTAGCTTCCACAGAAATCTGTTTGTTCAATTGCATTAATTGCTCAATCGTACCTTTAAGAGTGTTGCGTTCTGCCGATTCAGATTTGTATGCCTTATCTACCTTTTCTTCAAAATCTTTAATGCGTTCTTTCAATGGGTTTAAAATGCCATCTAAATTTGTTCTGTTTTGTTCTGTAAATTTCGAAGAGTTTTCTGTTAAAATTTTAGTTGCAATTATTTCAAAATCTTTGGTTAGTTTTTCTTGCAACTCAGAAATTTGTTGTTTTTGTTCTTGTATTTTTTCTTCTTGTGCTTTGTAATAGGTGCGCGATCTTTCTAATGATTGGTTTGCCTCTGCAAGCTTTGCGCGTTCTTCTTTTAATTCTGAAGTTAAAGTAGAAATTTGATTTTTAAACTCTTGAATATATTTTTCTGAACTCAGCAGTTCTTGTTTATATTTTTCTTCTAACACCGCAATTTCTTTTTGTAAATTTTGAATTAAAAGAGCGTCGTCATTAGTAAGCACCGTAGTGTTTTTCTGACGCGTAAAAAAATATGCCACAATACTTGCTAGTATTACTCCTGCTGCCAAGTAAATTAATTCCATCATAGAAGCAAAAATAAGAAATCTAATTACCCCACATCCATCTATTTTATTTATTTTTAGTTGATGAAAAAGAAGAATCCATCTGCAGACAGGTATGTGCACAAATTAGCGCCAGAAGAGGCCCTAATAATGGATGTGATGCGAGACTTTGTATTAGAAAGCCATGATGGGATACAAGAGGTCTATAAATACCATTGCCCCTTTTACATGTTTAATGGTCCGTTGTGTTATTTAAGTTTCGAGAAAAAAACACAAACCGTAATTATCGGGTTTACACAAGGTTTTAAGTTCGACGATAAATTCGAACTGTTGTCTACCGATACCAAACAGGTTAGAAAATTATATTTTAAAAATGCCGATGTGCTTGATGAAAACATATTAAAATATTACATGGACCAAGCCATCAAAATAAATGAAACAAAGAAGAAAAAGCGATAAGGGTTTAAAAAGAACGAATGTTTATTAACTTTGTGGTCTTCAAATTAGTATAGAATAAGATGTTTGATAATTTAAGTGATAAGTTAGACAGGGCCTTTAAAGTATTAAAGGGACAAGGAAAAATTACAGAAATAAACGTTGCAGAAACTTTAAAAGAGGTACGTAAAGCCTTATTAGATGCCGACGTTAACTATAAAATTGCGAAAGACTTTACAGATAAGGTAAAAGAAAAAGCCTTAGGTGCAAATGTATTAACCGCCATTTCGCCAAGCCAGTTAATGATTAAAATTGTTAACGACGAGTTGGTTGAATTAATGGGTGGTGCACAAGAAGAAATAGATTTAAAATCGAACCCAAGCATTATATTAATTGCTGGTTTACAAGGTTCGGGTAAAACTACCTTTTCTGGTAAGCTTGCTAATTATTTAAAATCAAAGGGTAAGAGCCCAATGCTAGTTGCCGCCGACGTATACAGACCCGCGGCAATTGAACAACTAAGAATATTGTCTGAACAAATTGGCGTTCCTGCGCATACAGATTTCGAAAGTAAAGACCCCGTAGCTATTGCATTAGAAGGGATTAAGCAAGCAAAAGCAAAAAATTGCAATGTGGTAATTGTGGATACTGCTGGCCGATTGGCAGTTGATGAGCAAATGATGGATGAAATTGCGAGAGTAAAGTCGAGCATTAAACCCAACGAAATATTATTTGTGGTTGATGCAATGACCGGTCAGGATGCCGTAAACACTGCAAAAGCATTTAATGACAGGTTAGATTTTGATGGAGTTGTATTAACTAAATTAGATGGTGATACACGTGGGGGTGCTGCCATTACCATAAAGGCGGTAGTAAATAAGCCCATTAAATTTATTGGTACTGGCGAGAAGATGGAAGCTATTGATGTGTTTTATCCGGATAGGATGGCATCAAGAATATTGGGCATGGGTGATGTGGTTTCCTTAGTAGAACGCGCTCAACAACAATTTGACGAAGAAGAGGCTGCAAAGCTTCAAAAGAAAATAAGAAAAAACCAGTTCGACTTTTCAGATTTCCTTAATCAATTACAACAGATTAAGAAAATGGGGAATTTAAAAGACTTAATGGGAATGATACCGGGCATGGGTAAAATGGTAAAAGACATAGACATAAGCGACGACGCCTTTAAACACATTGAAGCCATTATACAATCGATGACCCCAACAGAAAGAGAACAACCAGAGCTTATAAACGGCAATAGAAAGAAAAGGATTGCACAAGGAAGTGGTCGTTCTGTAGAAGAAGTTAACAAATTGCTAAAGCAATTTGAAGACATGAAAAAAATGATGAAGATGTTTAATGGGGGCGGTAACCCATTGAAAATGATGCGAAACAACCCAATGGCGGGCTTAAAAAGATAAATCATTACGATTTTTATTCATAGAACGCACTTATAGGCACAATTTTTGCCTATAAGTACATTCAAATTATTAAATTCTATGAAAAAAATCTACTTATTAGCGCTTGCTTCAGTTTTTGCACTTGGTGTAAATGCGCAAGATGCCGCTCAAACGAGCAAGATTAAACATGATGCTTCTGAAATTACAAAACCAATAGGTAATGTTATTAAAAGATCATCGGCTAAAAAAGCAACAGCAAACAGAACTCCAATTTGGACCGACGATTTTTCTACACCTAGCAATTGGGTGATTTCTACGCCAAACGGAACAGGTTCTTGGGTAATTGGTACAAACGGACCAGCAGGAGGCTTTGCAATTCCAGCGATAACATCTACTACAGCTTTAAATGGTTTCGCATTATTCGATTCGGATTTAGATTGTTCTGGAAACCAAGTAACAAATTTAACCACCAAGTTTCCTATCAATTTAGATTCGCAAGCGGGAGTTTTATTAAGATTCGAACAATATTACCGTCGTTTTGCTGATAGTACTTTTGTATATGTATCTAGCGATAGCATTAACTGGGTAAAATTTGCAGTAAACGAAACTTTAGCAAACAACGATTTCAGTGCATTGGATTTTACAATTAACCCAGATGTACAAGAATTAAACATTAGCTCGGTAGCAGCAAATCAAGACAGTGTATGGATTCGTTTCCAATTTTTTAGTCCAAACACTTTAGGTGCAACAGCTGGTTGTGCTTACGCATGGATGATCGATGATGTTTCTATAGATGTACCTCCAGCATTTGATGCTGAATTAGTTGATCTAGAGTTTACACAATCGGGTTGTGGTTTATCTGCAACAGATACCATTGCAGCTTTTGTAAAAAATAACGGAGCACAAAGCATTTCTGGTTTTTATGTTAATTATTTAACATTCGATGGAGTAAGCATTATTTCTTCGGCAAGCCAAAAATACAATGATACCATAGCTTCTGGAGCAACTGCAAGAATTGAGTTTACAACCACCGCAGATTTCTCGGCAGTTGGTCAGTATTTATTAATTAGCTGGGTTGATAGTATTTTAGGAGATGCAAACGGATTAAACGATTCGTTATTTGCACTTATAGACAATGTACAACCAATTGCAGTGGAGCCTACTTATACACAAGGGTTCGAAGCAACAGATGATTTAACTGGTTGGGTTGTTTTTGATAATGATGGGGATGCTGCCACATGGACTCTTTCTGCTGCAACTCCAAGAACAGGAACTTCATGCGCAAGTAAAGCGGCAAGTGCAACAAACGATGATTGGTTGTTTTCTAATTGCGTTACCTTGAATGCAGATTCAAACTATACCTTAACGTTCTACATCAGACCAGGTGCAGTTAATACTGTTCAAAACTTTGAAGTAACAGTAGGTTCGGATGCAAACCCATTAGCGGTAATTAGCACATATGCAGTTGCTAACCCAACGGCTACAGGATATACTTATGTTAAGGTTCCTTTAACTATACCAGCAACAGGTTTATATAACTTAGGTTTCCACATTGGATCTACAGGTTCGGCTCCAACATTTAAAGTAGACGATATTGAATTAACTTCTATGTTAGTTGGTGTAAACAACCAAAAGCTTGATGCAAATGTTAATGTATATCCTAACCCAGCAAATAATGATGTTACGGTAGCAATTCGCCACACAGAAACTGCTGATTATACAGTTACTATTACAGACGTATTAGGAAGAACAGTAAAAACTATTGATGCAAACAATGTTACTGCAACAGATTTAAACATCGATTTAAGTTCTGAAGCAAATGGAGTGTACTTAGTTAAAGTACAATCGGGTAATGCTGTAAAAAGCTCAAAATTGGTTATTAACAGATAATTAAAACAAGATTTTATAACATAACCCCTGAGAAATCAGGGGTTTTTTTGTTTTTTTGAAATAAAAAGCACATCTTTGCAGCCCTTATTGTGGAGAAATAAGGATTAACATTAAAAAATTAAACACATGCCAGTAAAAATCAGATTACAGAGACATGGTAAAAAAGCAAAAGCTTTTTATCACATTGTGGTGGCGGATTCACGTGCTCCGAGGGATGGTAAATTTATTGAAAAGTTAGGAACTTATAATCCTAATACCAATCCAGCGACAATTGACATCAACACCGAAAGCGCAGTTGCTTGGTTGCACAATGGTGCACAACCAACAGAAACTGCAAGAGCAATTTTATCTTACAAAGGAGTTTTGTACAAAAGACACTTACAAATTGGTGTAACCAAAGGTGCAATTACGCAAGAGCAAGCAGATGTAAAATTTGCAGCTTGGATGGAAGAAAAAACAGCAAAGGTAGATGCTAAAAAATCGGGCTTAACTTCAACTAAAGACGAAGAGAAAAAAGCACGTTTAGCATTAGAAGCAAAACAAAACGCAGCAAAAGCACAAGCGGTTGCAGCTAAAAATGCACCGGTTGTAGAAGAAGCTCCAGTTGCAGAAGAGGTAGTAGAAGAAGTGGTTGAAGAAACTCCTGAAGCGCCAGCTGCTGAAGCAACTGAAACTCCTGCCGAATAATTTTTACGATTATTCTATATGTTGAATAGCGAATATTTTTCTATAGGATACGTATCTAAAACGAGAGGACTAAAAGGCGAACTTCAAATTTATTTGGAAGTTGAAAATCCTCAAGATTATAAAAATATGGAATCGTTGTTTTTGGAAATTAACCAAAAACCGGTTCCATTTTTTATTACAAAACTATTGCTTCAAAAAAACATCATGTATGTTTATGTGGAAGACATAGACCATATCGATAAAGCAAAAGTGTTGGTAGGCAAACCAGTTTATGTACTCGAAAAAAATAAACCACAAAACACGAACGAAGACTCGCACAAACAACTTATTGGTTACACCGTAGTCGACGAAACTCAAGGCGAATTAGGAGTGATAAATTCTATTCAAGAATTACCCTCGCAGCTTATTGCAAACATGCTTTATCAAAATAAAGAAGTATTGTTCCCACTTAATGAGCAATTTGTTACATCCATAAATAAGAAAAGTAAAATTATTAACGTTGATTTGCCAGATGGTTTGATAGAATTATACCTATCAAATTAAAAAAAGCAATGCAGCAAAAATTACTAATCCTCTTTTTTCTTCTTTCTTTTTGCATACATACCAATGCACAGCAAACAAAACAGCGTGTAAAAATTATGCAAACAGATAGCTCTATGGCTATACCCTACGCTAACATTCAGCTAAAAAACAAATCAACAGTGTTTATGGCCGACGAAAACGGTTTTGCGATGCTCGATATTTTTAACGGCGACACAATATTGGTAAACTCAATTGGCTATTTCCCTACACAACTAGTATACTCTACAAACAATGCCTTGCCTGTTCTAAGAATATACATGGTTCCCAAAAACATCAACCTAAAAGAAGTAACCATAAAAGGAATTAGCAATAAAGAGGAGCTAAAAATGGCGATTCTCCGAATGCGAATTGAAGAAAAACAGAAAGACATGCCAGGCTTAAAAACCTACCACGGACCGATGAAAAAACCAGCTGCCGGAGTAATGAGTCCGATTTCTATGATTTACGAAAGCCAATGGGCTAAAAAACAACGAGCGAAAAAGTGGAGCAAAAGTTTAATAATGCCTAGCATAAAATAAGTAGGATTTGAAAATTAGTACCTTTGCACAATGATCATAGATATTATTACCGTTGTACCAGGAATATTAGAGGGCCCCTTTTCACACTCCATTTTACAAAGAGCGCAGAACAAAGGCATCGTACAAATACGTGTACATAATTTAAGAGAATATGCAAGTGGCAAACATAAGAACGTCGACGATTACCAATACGGAGGAGGTTCTGGGATGGTGATGATGATTGAGCCTTTTGTGAATTGCATTGAACACCTACAAAACGATAATACCTACGAAGAAGTAATATTTTTAACACCCGATGGGGAAACCCTTACTCAAAACATAGCAAATGAATTGAGTTTGAAAGGCAACATGATTATGTTGTGTGGACATTATAAGGGCATAGACCAGCGCATACGCGACCATTACATTACAAAAGAGATAAGTATTGGCGATTATGTATTGAGTGGCGGAGAACTTGCCGCAGCGGTATTGGTGGATAGTATTGTAAGGCTTATACCAGGAGTGTTAAATGATGAGACCTCGGCCTTAACAGATTCTTTTCAAGACGGCTTGTTAAGTGCACCCGTTTATACAAGACCAGCAGAATTTAGAGGTTTAAAAGTGCCAGATATCTTAATTGGAGGAAATACACCAGAAGTAGAAAAGTGGCGATTTGAACAAGCTTTACAAAGAACAAAAGAACGTCGCCCAGATTTACTTTAAAAGCTTATCCACACCCAAAGGAGTGGAACTGCTTGATTTTTTTGATATTTTATTTTTTTGTTGATAAAATAATCCCTATACTTGCAATCCGATTTTTACGGGCTAAAAATCGATTTTAAAGGCTTTATATCATGGATTTAGTAAAATTTGTAAACGATCAGAACCCAAAAAATGAATTACCAACCTTTAACTCTGGTGATACGGTTACTGTTCATTATAAAATTAAAGAAGGAAACAAAGAGCGTATTCAGCAATACCAAGGTGTTGTTATTCAGCGCAATGGAACAGGTATAACGGAAACGTTTACTGTTCGTAAAATTTCAAACTCTATAGGAGTGGAACGTATTTTCCCTGTAAACTCACCAAACATTGAAAAAGTGGAAGTGAATTCTAGAGGTGCGGTTCGTAGAGCAAAATTATTCTACTTACGTAGCTTAACAGGTAAAAAAGCAAGAATTAAAGAAAAAAGAGGTTCTTACTAATCTCTATTTAAAACATAGAAACCCTCAGCGCTATACATTAGTAGTCTGGGGGTTTTTTTATTACCCTCAATTTTAGATAATATTTGTCAAATTAGGAGAAATTCTCAATTTTGAAAAACTAGAAAACACAGCATGAAAGATCTATTAAAAAAATACGAAGAAAAAAGACCAGAAATTGTTTTTGAGTGGAAAGATCCCGAAACCGAAGCAGAAGGTTGGGTAGTAATAAACTCCTTACGTGGCGGTGCGGCTGGCGGTGGAACTCGTATGCGCAAAGGATTAGATAAACGTGAAGTAGAATCCTTAGCAAAAACCATGGAAGTAAAATTCACGGTTTCTGGTCCGGCAATTGGCGGAGCAAAATCTGGTATAAATTTCGACCCGGCAGATCCTCGTAAAAAAGGGGTTTTAGAAAGATGGTACAAAGCAGTAATTCCATTGCTTAAAAACTATTACGGAACAGGTGGCGATTTAAATATTGATGAAATACACGAAGTAATTCCAATGACCGAAGCAAACGGATTATGGCATCCTCAAGAGGGCGTAATAAACGGACACTTTAATGCGCATGAAAACGAAAAAATTCAACAAATTGGTCAGTTAAGATCTGGTGTTTCTAAAGTATTAGAAGACGAAAAATATTCACCTTCTATAGAAAAAAAATATGTAGTGGCAGATATGATTACTGGCTTCGGAGTTTCTGAATCTGCTCGTCATTTTTACACAATTTACGGTGGCAACATTGAAGGGAAAAAAGTAATTATTCAAGGCTTCGGAAATGTAGGAGCAGCCGCTGCATTTTATTTAACGCAAGCAGGCGCTAAAGTAGTGGGTATTATTGATAGAGTAGGTGGATTACTAAATGAAAACGGTTTTACATTTGAAGAAATTACTCAATTGTTTATTAATAGAAAAGGAAACACCTTAGTGAGCGATCAATTAATTTCTTTTGAAGAAATAAACGCAAAAATTTGGGATATAAATGCACATATTTTTATTCCGGCAGCAGCTTCCAGGTTAGTAACTAAAGAACAGGTGGAACGAATGAAAAAAGCAGGCATGGAAGTAATTGCATGCGGAGCGAATGTACCATTTGCAGATCCTGAAATATTTTTCGGACCAACCGGTGAGTACGCTGATGAAGCACTGAGTGTAATACCAGATTTTATTTCGAATTGTGGAATGGCCAGAGTGTTTGCTTACCTTATGCACAAAGGCGTTGAGCTTACAGACAAGGCCATTTTTGAAGACACTTCAAATATTATAAAAGCTGCACTTCTAAAATCGCATGCGGTAAATACTTCTAAAAACCACCTTGCAAAAACATCTTTTGAAATAGCATTAAAACAATTAGTATAATGTTTTCTACAGAAAAAATATTAGAGCAAGTTTATGTTGGTAACACCTTGAAACAATATGTTTGGTTTCTGGGTATTTTATTGTTAGGATTTATTTTTCTAAGATTCTTTTCTAGGTTCTCTAGCAGAATGTTGTTTAAATTATTTAAACGTTTTTCTGCAGAAGTAAAAATTGAAAAGTTTGTAGAACTATTGGTTAAACCTATCGAACTTTTTTTAATTGCTACCATTATTTTTACTGCAATACACCAACTCAGTTTCCCGCTTAATGAAATAATTTTTCAACGAAAAAACTTCGAAATCACATTCTCGGATGTAGTGGATAAATTGTATGTGCTATTCTTAGTGCTTTCTTTATTTTGGATGTTGTTGAGAGTAGTAGATTTTGTTGCACTTGTGTTTGAATATAAAGCAAGTTTAACCGACACAAAATCCGACGATCAGTTGGTTTTATTTGTACGTGAACTGGTGAAAATTTTAATTGTAATAATTGGCATTTTTGTTTTATTAGGCGCCGTTTTTGAAATTAATGTATTAACACTTATTACGGGTTTAGGTATTGGTGGTATTGCCATAGCATTGGCCGCTAAAGATAGTTTAGAAAACCTTTTTGGTTCATTTACTATATTTATTGACAAGCCTTTTATTGTGGGCGATTTAGTAAAGGTTGATGGCATAGAAGGTACCATTGAAAAAGTAGGTTTTAGAAGTACACAAATTAGAAGTACCGATAGAAGTGTTATTACGGTTCCGAACAAAAAAATGATTGATAGTGCGCTAGAAAATTTAACCCTAAGAAATTTTAGAAGGGTTAAGTTTAGTATAGGGCTAACTTATAGCACAAATGCAGAAACCATGAAAAAAATAATCGACGATATAAATAAGTTGATTAATTCGCATCCTAAAATGAATGAAGAAGGAGTGGCTGTGTTTGAAGAATTTGGTGATTTCTCGTTAAAACTAATGGTTTTGTATTTTATTGAGATGATGGATTATTATGAATACCTCAGAATAAAAGAACAAACCAATTATGAAATTGTAAAGATTATAGAAAAGCATGGATCTAGCTTTGCATACCCAACTAGAACCATCATACACCAAAGAGAAAGTAACGATTTTGTTGATTAAGGAAAATTTCGGAATAATTATTGTTAATTAATGCCAGTAAATAATTAATAACCCAATTATATGAGAAAAAAAATACTAACCCTTACATTTATTGTTACCATATCGACCATTTTTGTGGGTTCGGTGTATAACAATGCACACACTAACCCCGATGGTTCGCCTAACAGTAGAACTGGTTCCCCAGGGGATGGCGGGAATACTTGTGCCATTTCGGGATGCCATACTGGATTTACAGTAGGTACCAAATCAAACGTATTTACATCTAATATTCCTACAGATGGATATACCCCAGGAACTAAATATACCATTACAGCAACAGCAAGATCTAGCGCAAACAGAAACACATTTGGTTTCCAATTATCGCCACAGACAACTGCGGGTGCTTTGGTAGGAACCATGACAAATACAAGTTCTGGAACAAAATTAACCGGTGGTGGTAAATATTTAACACACTCCGTTTCTGGAACAGGTGGTTCTGGTGGTGTAAAATCGTGGTCGTTTGATTGGACTGCACCAACTGCAGGAACTGGCGACGTAACTTTTTATGGAGCCTTTAACCATGCAAACGGAAATGGCGGAACAACTGGCGACAGTATTTTCAAATCTACTTTCGTAGTAAAAGAAAAAGTTGCAGCCATTGGAATTAACAAAGATGAATTAGCACTTCTTGGATTTACCATTTACCCAAACCCTGCGTCTAACTATATTTATGTAGAAAACAAAAATGGAGTTGTATACCATAACATTGAAATATATGATATGAATGGTAAGCTTGTATTTAAGATGAATGAAGAAGAAGATATAAACTTAGACTTACAATTCAAATTGGATTTAAATAGTTTAGAAAAAGGTTTATACTTAATGAAGATTTCTAATAACAATGAAGTGCTTGGCGCTACTAAGTTTATAGTAAAATAAAACCTTAAATAATTCAATAAAAAAAGCCTCGAATATTATTCGAGGCTTTTTTTTATGTACTAAGAAAAAAATTATTTCTTAGGTGCAGTTTCTTTAGTAGCTGCGGTAGCTTTTTCAGCTTTTGCTTCTTTACTTAATGCTGCAGTTTTTGCACCATCTTTAGAGCAGCAAGATTTAGCTGCAGTTGTAGACGCTTCTTTTTTAGCATCTTTAGAACAGCATGAAGCTGTTTTTTTGCTGTCTTTGCATTTATCATCACCATGTGCCAAAGCAACCATTGAAGTTGCTGCAACAAGAGATAACATTAAGAATACTTTTTTCATATTATTTTTTATTTAAATGTTTAAAATACTTGCCGTTCAATTCATTATATAACGCAATTTACTAAAAAATGTTATTAAGTAACAAATTTAATTAAGAGTAGCGATGCGGGTTTTACCACCTTTTACTACCTCATTTAACTTCACCTCTATTTTCGTGCCAAGAGGCAAAAACAAGTCGACTCTTGAGCCAAATTTTATAAAACCCATTTCTTCACCTTGCTCTACCTTATCACCTTCTTTTACATAATACACAATTCTGCGTGCCAAAGCTCCTGCAATTTGGCGCATTAACAATTGCATGCCGTTAGCCCTTTCATACACAACCGTAGTACGTTCGTTTTCTGTTGATGATTTTGGATGCCATGCTACCAAATACAACCCAGGGTGGTATTTAGCGTACTTTACTATGCCCGTTACCGGGTTTCTGTTTATATGTACGTTAAAAGGCGACATGAAAATAGATACCTGAATTCTTTTGTCTTTAAAAAACTCTGGTTCTTCTACCTCTTCAATTACAACTACTTTGCCATCTGCTGGGGCTAATAAAATAAAATCGTTTTTTTCAATATTGAATAATGGTTTTCTGAAAAACTGAAGTATAATTATCAATATAAAAGCACTTAAAACAATACCGAAAACCTGCAACCAAAGGGTGTTGGGTGCAAAATAATAAGTGCAAAAATTTACAATAGCTCCAAATAGCAATGCTAAAATAATGGAAGCCGTTCCTTCTTTGTGTAAAGTCATTTTTTTAAATTAAACACCAAATCTATAAAAAAAGCTGAAGATAGGCATATACTAATGGCGCTGCTAACAATAAACCATCAAAACGATCTAATACGCCTCCATGCCCTGGTAAAATAGATCCCGAATCTTTCATGTCTTTGCTGCGTTTTAACATAGATTCTACCAAATCGCCCATGGTACCAAATACTACTATAATTATTGAAATGATGAACCAATGAATGCTTGCCATACTATTAAAATACATTGAAATAACATAGGCAGCAATGCCTGCAATAATTAACCCTCCGAAAAAACCTTCCCATGATTTTTTAGGAGAAATGCGTTCGAACAATCTGTTTTTACCCAAAGTAATGCCAAATACATAAGCCCCACTGTCGTTGGCCCAAAGTAAAAACAAAAAGCCAAGAGGTAGTTCGAATGAATATTCTGTGCTAACTATATAACCCAAACCCGTAAACATGGCAAAGGGTACAATTACATAAACATATCCCAACACTAATTTAGCAAGCTGATCAAAAGGAGCATTTTCTTTTTGATATAACTCGATAAAAAAAACTGCCGCCATACCGAATACATTTAACCATAAATATTTTTGATCAACCAAGCCTAATTGAGCCAATGCAAAACTAGCCGCCATTACAATGGAAATGAAAACATAAATAAGGTTTAACGATTTCCTTCTTTTGGGTCCGTTTATTTTTAAATATTCGTTAAAACCGATGATAGAAAAGATGAAAAACAAAAGATGAATGTAACCTGGGAAATAAATACAGGAAACACATGCAGTAGCAAAAAACAAAGCGGTGATGCTGCGAGTAAAAAAATTATTCATAATTCGTTTTTAATTATTATTTCTATCGCTTCATCGAAATGTTGCGGGTGTATATACAATTCTATTTCTCCAAAATTCAAATAACTCGAATCTTTTTTATTCATTTCTACCACATCAATTTGATGGTCTTTTAACACACTCGAAACTAGAGATGCTTGAAAACTATTTGTGGAAGTATAAATTTTAATCCAACTTTTCTCCATAAATATAAATTATTCGAGCCCTTTTATTTTTATTCCAATACCAAAATAAACTAATACTTAGTATTAATGAAATAAAAACACCAATTATTCCAAAATATTCGTTTTCATTAGGGTTTAAGCTGCTAATGCCTTGCTTGTACAAAGAGTCGAGCAACACAGCACTTGCATTATTTACAAAATGTATTGTGATGGGTATCCATATCGATCTAGAAAAATAATAAGCATAACCCAACAACATCCCTAACAATACTCTTGGAAATAAGGTGTAGAATTCTTGATGTAAAGCGCTAAATAAAAAAGAACAAATGAAAATAGCTAAGTGAATATTTTTCACTTTTTCTAATATTAATTTTTGAAGTACACCTCTAAAAAATAATTCCTCTGCAATGGCGGCCAATACACCTACAATAAAAATATTAATCAGCAAATCTACTCCTGTATTATCTCTTAAAAACACCAACGCAAACTTTTCTGTTTGAATTTGTTGTTGTTTAAAATAATTTTCTACACTTGATAAAAAAGCAGGAAGTTGAATTTGTTCATTTAGTTCGGCAATGTAAGATACTAATGGCGACACACTGAAAACTAATAAAATTCCTAAAAGGTAATTTTTAAAAGAAGCATTATTAAATTGAAAATATTCGAATAAACGATTTTTCGACTCCGAGCGTGCAAACAAATGTGCTGGTATGATAAAGGAGAAAAACACTTGTATTAATTGCATAAACTTTAATGCATTAATGCTAGAACTATCTAAAGTATCAATATTTGTAATGATGTTTAATACAATGCTACCATCAATATTAAATAACATATTTAATAAAAACAGGGTAACAAATGAGCCAAGTATATTAAAGCCTATAAACAATAAGAGTAGGCGTAAAATTTTTTGAAGAAAAGTTTTTTCCGACATATTAATTAATCGACTAATAATGAATAATTTATTTTATTTTTGTGCAATTATTTATGGTAAAGATAGGAAATATTGAATTAGGGGAGTTCCCTTTATTGTTAGCACCGATGGAAGATGTGAGCGATCCTCCTTTCCGTTATGTATGCAAACAAAACGGGGTGGACATGATGTACACAGAATTTATATCGTCTGAGGGATTAATTAGAGATGCGGCAAAGAGCAAGGCAAAGCTCGATATTTTTGAATACGAACGCCCAATAGGCATACAAATATTTGGAAGCAATATAGAATCGATGCGCGAAGCAACAGAAATTGCAAGCTTAGCGAAGCCCGATTTAATTGATATAAATTACGGATGCCCTGTAAAAAATGTGGCATGTAGAGGTGCGGGAGCAAGCTTATTGCAAGACATTGATAAGATGGTGAAGATGACAGATGCGGTTGTTAAAGCAACGCATTTGCCCGTAACGGTAAAAACACGTTTAGGTTGGGACGATGATACAAAAAATGTGGTTGAAGTGGCGGAACGATTGCAAGATATAGGCATACAAGCTTTAACTATACATGGACGTACCCGTTCGCAAATGTATAAAGGGCATGCCGATTGGACATTAATAAGAGAAGTGAAAAAAAATCCAAGAATGAGTATTCCGATTTTTGGTAACGGTGATGTGGACTCTCCAGAAAAAGCAATGATGTGGATGAAAGAGTACGAAGTAGATGGAATTATGATTGGGAGAGCAGCCATAGGTTACCCTTGGATATTTAGAGAAGTGAAACATTTTTACCATACGGGCGAAAAGTTAGCACCACCTACTATACAAGAAAGAGTAGAAAGCTGCAAAACACATTTCGAAAAATCGATTGAATGGAAAGGACCTAAAACCGGAATTTTTGAGATGAGAAGACACTACGCTAATTATTTTAAAGGACTCGATAACAGTAAAGACTATAGAATGCGCTTAGTTTCTGCAGGTACAGTTGAAGAAATAAATTCAATTTTCGAGGAAATATCGGCAATAGGGCAAATGTTAGAAGTTTAATATTTTGTGTTTGTTGATAAACTTTTATATTTATCGCAACAAAAGAAAAACATGGCAACTAAAATAACAGACGGTGTGAAAATAACAGTCGAAACGACTTACCAGCCAGAATATTCAAATCCGGCTAATTCGCACTTTATGTTTTCTTATAAAATAAACATCGAAAACTTATCAGATTATACTGTTCAATTAATGAGCAGGCATTGGTATATATTCGATTCTAATGGAACCCACCGTGAAGTAGAAGGCGAAGGAGTAATTGGAGTACAACCGGTATTAGAACCAGGCCAAAACCACGAATATGTTTCGGGATGTAATTTAAAAACCGAGATGGGAAAAATGTGGGGTACTTATACCTTCCGCAGATTAGTGGATGAGGAATTGTTTGAAGTACAGATTCCAGAGTTTGAAATGCTGTGTTCGTTTAAGTTGAATTAATTGTATAATGTAAGTTGTACAAAGTACAGTGTACAATGTACAACTTACATCATACTAAATTAGTCACGTCTCCCCATGTATATCATTATATAGTACACCAACGTAGCCAACGAGCTCAATGCTGCAATTACATATGTGCTAGCTGCCCATTTTAATGCACTCTTAGCGGTTTCGGTTTCATTACGTTGTGTAATGTTGTTGCTTTCTAACCAAGCAATGGCACGGTTACTTGCATCGAACTCTACAGGTAATGTTACAAAACTAAATACAGTGGTTAAAGCCAACAAAGCGATACCAATAAATAACAAAGTTGGAAAGGTGTTAAGCATTAAAATTCCTCCTAATAAAACCCAATGCATGTAACGTGAGCTTACAGATAAAGCAGGTACCATTGCCGAGCGAAATTGTAACCACGAGTAAGCCGTTGCATGTTGTACCGCGTGCCCACATTCGTGTGCCGCTACTGCAGCAGCTGCAACAGATCTGCCATGGTAAACGTCCGGACTTAAATTAACCGTTTTGTCTGCAGGGTTATAATGGTCCGTAAGAGAACCTTCTACCGAAATAACTTTCACATCAGAAATTCCGTGGTCCTTTAACATCTTTTCTGCAATTTCTCTACCCGACAAACCATTTAATAACATTTGCTCCGAGTACTCTTTAAATTTCGATTTAAATCTCATGCTAATCACAAAGCTTAAGATTAATAAACCAATCATAATAATATACATGAATCCCATATTTTCTATTTTTTTAAATGTTCAACTCAAATTAAATGCCATGATAAAAATACTGACATTTCGTACTATCTTACGTCAAATTTACGAAATTAGTATCGTATGAACCTATCGTATTGGGAAAGAACGTCATTTTTTAAAGATTACGACTATTGCATTGTAGGTGCAGGAATCGTAGGCTTATTTGCGGCATTGCGATTAAAAGAAGTAACACCCGAAGCCAACATTTGTGTGTTGGAGCGATCTGTTATTCCTGATGGAGCCAGTACAAAAAACGCAGGCTTCGCCTGTTTTGGTAGTTTGTCGGAGCTTATAGAACAAAAGAAAAAAAGCTCAGAAGCGGAATTGTGCAGTTTGGTGGCAAAACGTTGGGCAGGATTAAAAAAAATGCGATGGGTATTGGGCGATGAGGTTATTGATTTTAAAAATTGGGGCGGTTATGAGTTGTTTTCGGAGAAAGACAAAACAGTTTGGGAAGAGTGTGTAACTCAGATGCCATATTTCAATAGCATTTTAAAAGATATTATTGAAGGTGCAGAAAATGTATATCAACATGCAGATCATAAAATTTCGGAATTTGGTTTTCAATCTGTAGAACATTTAATATACAACCCTTATGAAGCGCAAATACATTCGGGTAAAATGATGGAAGCGCTTATAAAAAAATGCAGAGCCCAAGGTGTTCAATTATTTTTTGGTGCGGAAGTAAAAAAAATTAATCAAGAAGAAAAAGTTGCAAGCATTGAACTAAACAATTTCGAACTAAAAACAAAAAACGTTATTGTATGTACAAATGCATTTGCCACAGAACTATTGCCAGTATTGGATTTGGAGCCAGGCAGAGGACAAGTATTTGTAACGAATAAAATTGAAAACCTAAAACTAAAAGGCACCTTCCATTACGATGCTGGTTATTTTTATTTTAGAAATATTGAGGATAGAATATTAATTGGAGGCGGTAGAAATTTGAATTTCGAAAAAGAAAAAACCACCGAATTCGGAATTACAGAAGAAGTGAAAAATGAAATTACAAGACTAATGAATGAGGTAATTTTACCAAACACAGCTTGGAAATTCGACATGGAATGGAGTGGAATTATGGCCTTCGGAAAAGAACTTTCGCCAATAGTAAAACAAGTTTCAGAAAATGTTTATTGCGCTGTAAGATGTAATGGAATGGGTATTGCCATTGGTTCCATTATTGGTGAAGAAGTTGCAGAATTAGCACTTAAGAATTCATAACAGCGCCATTATTTATATCGAAGGTTTGGCCAGTAATACTTTGTTGATGTAATAAATACGCCACCAAATCTGCAACTTCCGAAGGTTCCGACATTTTTCTTAGAGGTACAGATTGCATGGCCATTTCATAAAACTCTTCTACACTTACCCCAATGCCTTTTGCAATTCCTTGCATTCCATCTTGCGACATTTGTGTGTTTACCCAACCCGGGCAAATAGCATTTACCAATACCTTGTCTGCTGCTAATTCAATAGCCATAGAACGCATGAGTCCGAGCAAGCCAGCCTTTGAAGCACAATATGCAGAATAGTTTGCCACGCCTAAGCGCGCCAAAACAGATGAGGTAATAACAATGTGTTTATAAGTTGAACTTGATGATTTTAAGTTTGGTAAAAAAGTATGAATAAAATTGTAAGTACCTGTTAAATTCGTTTCAAGTATTTCTGTCCAACGATCATTTGTGCCCCAATTATTTTCGCCCCCAATACCAGCATTTGCAACAAGCGCATCCACTGGTCGGCGCAATAAATGCAGGGTGTTCGAGAGACTTTCTTTTTTACGAATATCAGCACTTAATACATAATGGTCGCCATCTTTTAACCCAATTAAAGTTTTCTGAAGGTTTACGGTATTTCTACCCAACAAATAACAATCGAAATTTAATTCGCTTAAACGAATTGCCATTGCTCTACCAATTCCGGAGCCTGCACCGCTAATGATTACTGATTTACGCATAGTTTTTTTAGTGTAACTTAGTATGTGATTAGAATACTTATTAACTATTCATAATTTGTTAATAACTAAATTTCTCTGTGAAACTCTGTGCTCTCTGAGTCTCTGTGTTTAAGAAAAAATTAAAAAATCCTTAACACAGAGACTCAGAGAGCACAGAGTTTCACAGAGAATTACATTGTGTACCATCGTGTGTACTTAGCGCCCATTGTGACCCCTCCTCGCAAATTCGATTATAGCCCCGCTTCTTTATCTAAATAATTTTGTACAATTTCTATTGCATTCGTAATTACATCACTCAATGCAATAATAAATGTTCCAGGTTGTGCAGTAGAGATGGCATGTTTAATAGCTTCTACTTCTTTCGGTATAATTTCATACGTAATATTTCGATCAACCGAGTGTATTCCTTTTAAAATTAAATCGATAATTTCTTGTTCGGTACGGCCACGCAAATGTTTTTCTTGGCGAATAATAATATGATCGAACATACGCGCTGCTATAGCACCGCAATCTGTAATGTCTTGGTCTCTTCTATCTCCCACACCTGCTATAATACCAACTTTATGCGGAGATTCTATTTGACTTAAAAAATCTTCTACTGCACGATACCCAGCTGGGTTATGTGCAAAATCAATCATCACTTTAAATTCTTTAAAATTAAAAATATTCATACGCCCAGGAGTTTGCGCTGCCGAGGGTATAAAGGTTTCTAATGATAAGCGCATGTCTTCTGTTTTGAAGCCATATAGGTATCCCGCTAAAGTTGCGGCCAATACATTTGCGATCATAAACTTCGCTTTACCACCCATAGTTAAAGGCACTGTAGTTACTTTTTCTACACGTATTTTCCAATCTCCTTTTTTAATAGTGATAAAACCGTTTTCATAAATGGCTGCAACGCCACCAGCTTTGCAATGTTTTTTAATTACAGAGTTGTTTTCATCTAAACTAAAATAAGCAATGTTACAATCGAGTTCGCCAGCAATTTTCACACAATATTCATCTTCTGCATTTAGCACTGCCCAACCATCTTTCTTTACACTTTTTACAACAGTAGATTTTACACGTGCAACATCTTCTAATGTATCAATATCATTTATACCTAAGTGATCTTCTTGTATGTTTGTAATTACCCCAATATCGCATCTGCTAAAACCCAAGCCTGCTCTAAGTATTCCACCGCGTGCAGTTTCTAGTACAGCAAATTCTACAGTAGGATCTTTTAATATAAACTCAGCAGAATATGGACCCGTAGTATCGCCTTTTTCAAGCATATGGTTTTGTACATATATACCATCAGAGGTAGTAAAACCAACACGGTAACCCATGTTTTTTACAATGTGTGCAAGTAAACGAGTAGTAGTAGTTTTACCGTTGGTACCTGTTACTGCCATAATTGGAATACGCGATTGTTTACCTGGAGGGTACAACATATCTATAACCGGTGCGGCAACGTTACGTGGCAATCCTTCTGCAGGAGCCAAGTGCATACGGAAACCCGGTGCAGCATTAACTTCTAAAATAACTCCGCCATTTTCTTTTAAAGGCTGAGTTAAATTTTCGGCCATTATATCAATTCCGCAAACATCTAATCCAATAACCCTAGAAATACGTTCTGATAAGAAAATATTTTCTGGATGTACCATGTCTGTAACATCAATAGATGTTCCGCCGGTAGATAAGTTTGCTGGAGATTTTAAATAGATTATTTCGCCTTTTTTAGGAATGGTGGTTAAGGTGTAACCCATTTTATCGAGCAGATCCGTTGTATCTCTATCAACCGTTATTTCTGTTAATACGTTCTCATGGCCATATCCTCTACGCGGATCTAAATTTTCTATTTCTATTAATTTTTCAATGGTATTTACTCCATCTCCTTTAACATGTGCAGGCACACGTTGTGCAGCGGCAACCACTTTATTGTTAATTACTAATACACGGAAATCGTAACCAGTAATAAACCGTTCAACAATTACTTTACGTGAATATTTTTTTGCGTGCGCTAAACCTTCTACCGCATCTTCCCAGGTTTTTACATTTATAGAGGCGCCTTTTCCGTGATTTCCATCCAAAGGTTTTATAACAATAGGGAATTTTATTCTATCGATGCATTTTTGTAAGTCTTCTTCATCAATAACAATGTCGCCTTTTGCTACAGGAATGGCAGCATCGTATAGCATTTTTTTGGTGAGTTCTTTATTACAAGCAATGTCAACGGCAATGTTGGAGGTTTTATCGGTAATGGTGGCTTGAAATCTAACTTGATTCACACCGTATCCTAATTGTATTAAAGAGTTTGTTCCTAAACGAATCCAAGGAATATCGCGGGCAACGGCTTCATCCACTAAAGAAGCTGTACTTGGTCCGAGGCGCACGTCTTCGCGAATTTCGCGCATGCGTTTAATATCTGCCGCAAGATCGTACTCTTCACCAGAAATTAATGCTTCGGCAATTCGCACGGCAGCTTCACCAGCAAACAACCCCACATTTTCTTCTGTATAGCTAAAAACTACATTATATATACCAGAGGTTTTAGTTTCTCTTGTTCTGCCAAATCCGGTTTCCATGCCGGCAAGGGTTTGTATTTCTAAAGCAATGTGTTCTATTACATGGCCCATCCAAGTTCCTCGACGAACCCTCATGAAAAAACCACCAGGTACACCTTCCGAGCAACGGTGTTCATACATAGTAGGAAACATAGCTTCTAATCTTTCAGCAAAACCCTCTACTACATTGCTTGGGCGCTGTTCCATCTCCTCCAAATCCAATCGCATTTGTATTAATTTTTTTCTGCGAACACTCCAAATATTTGGGCCACGAAGCGCTTGTATACTCAATATTTTCATAACGTAAGTCTAGTTAGAAGGGTAATTTAATAAAATATTGTTTTTAAAACCAAATGATAGGGGTAGATATTTGAAAATATATTATTATCATTGTTTTTTAGATTTAATATTCTACTAACACAAACTTTATATGAAACCCACAGGTAAACTGATCATTATTGGGGGGGCAGTTGATACCGGTAGCTTTACCGAAAAAAATTACAAAGAAAATATTGAGAGCAATCTTAATTTTTTTGAAAAAGGAATTCTTAAAAGAATTCTAATCGAATCTGCGAATCTTGAAGCTTCTAGAATTGAAGTAATAACTACCGCATCGCAAATACCAGAAGCAGTAGGAGAAGAATATGTAAAAGCATTTTCATACTTGGGCGCAAACAACGTAGGGGTAATGAATATTACCATGCGCGATGAAGCAAACGATGAGGTTTTTGTAAAACGCTTAAACGATGCCGATGTAGTGATGTTTACAGGTGGCGACCAATTGCGCTTAACTTCTATATTAGGTGGAACAGAATTTCATAAATTATTATTGAAGAAATACCAAGAAACTAATTTTGTTATTTCTGGCACCTCTGCAGGGGCAGCGGCATGTTCAAATAACATGATTTACCAAGGTTCTAGTTCTGAAGCATTATTAAAAGGTGAAGTAAAAATTACTGGTGGCTTAGGCTTAATTAATGATGTAATTATTGATACTCATTTTGTACACAGAGGAAGAATTGGAAGACTGTTTCAAACGGTAGTAAGTAACCCAATGATTTTAGGAGTAGGTTTAGGTGAAGATACTGGCTTGTTAATTAAAGATGGACATGAGATGGAAGCCATTGGTTCTGGGCTGGTAATTTTAGTTGATGGAAGATCGATTAAAGACACCAATATTACAGATGTTGCCATTGGAACTCCAGTATCTATTGAGCATTTGGTGGTTCATGTTATGGCTATGAATGATTTGTTTGATTTGGAAAACCATAAAATGATCATCAATAAAAACAGAAAACAGGATTACGACAAATACGCAAAAATAGACCGATGAAATTAATTATACACGGAGGTTTTTTTTCTGAATCGAATACAAGTTTAGATGTTAAAGTAGCAAAACAAAATGCCCTTAAAAATATTGTGGCAGATAGTTATGAGTATTTAAAAACACACACAGCTTTAGAAACGGTTGTGTATGCCGTTGCTTTGTTAGAAGACAATGAATTGTTTAATGCAGGTTTAGGTTCGCAGATACAAAGCGACGGAAAAATAAGAATGAGTGCTTCTTTAATGGACGGAAGCACAAAAAAGTTTTCGGGTGTAATAAACATTCAAAATATAAAAAATCCAATTTTACTTTCTCTGTTATTAATGCAAGAAGAGGACAGGGTGTTAGGAGCAGAAGGAGCAAATAAATATGCTGCAGAAAAAAATATTCCATTTTACAATCCAGAATTACCACAACGCAGAGTAGAGTACGAAGCGAAATTAAAATCGAAAGGATTAGGAACTGTTGGTTGTGTAGCGTTAGATGAAAACGGAAAACTCGCAGCCGCTACTTCTACCGGTGGCAAAGGCTTTGAGCTAGTAGGTAGAATTTCAGACTCTGCAACAACTGCTGGAAATTTTGCAAATAATTATGCAGGTGTATCTTGCACCGGAGTTGGTGAAGACATAGTTAGTGCATCTTTAGCAACAAAAATAGTAACACGTGTTACCGATGGATTTAGTGTTGAAAAAGCATTTGAAAAATCCTTTTTTGAACTGAAAGAATTTGACGGATTTGCAGGAGCAATTGCTATTGATAAAGACGGGAATATTTATCACCAAGATTCGCACCCTTATATGGTATGGGCAAGCTGCGACGAAGGCATCGTGGAATATTTCATGTAATCACATTGTCAAATTAAAATCATATTAATTATTTTGTTTTTTCTTCGTGTAATATTTTGGTTATATTCATTTAACCAAATAATACGCATATGAAAATTTTTACAAAACTTTTATTGGTTGGAAGTATTTTAACTAGTAATTCAGGTTGGGCACAAGTAGCAAATTGTGACCCACCAAGTGCAGAAGCTATAATAGAGATTAACAATGTACGTGCGCGCCTCTTAAATGGTGGCGACATGTGGTGGAATATTTTTGGTAACTCTAGTGCTTCATATGAAATCCCTAAAGGTTCTGGAAACAATTCTATGTTTTCGGGTGCATTATGGATGGCAGGTTTAGATGCTGGCGGAAATTTATTAAGCGCAGGTCAAACATACAGACAACGAGGATTAGACTTTTGGCCAGGAGTGTTAGATAATTTAGGTAATGTAGATTCGAGCACATGTAAGGCTTGGGATAGAATGTTTTCGGTGAAAAGATCGGAAATACAAGAGGTAAAAAATGGCAATGCTCCGAGCGCATCCATTTTAAATTGGCCTGGTTCTCACGCCCCTTTTCAGGATATAAATGCAAATGGAATTTACGAGCCAAATACAGGTGAATACCCAGTATTTGATCCGCAAGTACTAAGCAATATGCCAGGAGAAATGATTTGGTGGGTTATAAACGATGTTGGAGGTGCACACACAGCATTTCCTGGCGGATTACCTTTGGGGGTTGAAATACAAACCACCGCATATGCTTACCCAACAAACAAATCGGAAATTGTGAACAATACAACCTTGTATCGATTTAAAATAATAAATAAATCTGCGAATCCGGTTTACAGTTTTCATTTCGGTTTTTCTGCTGACCCAGATTTGGGTGGTGGTAACGACGATTATGTTGGATGCAATACGAGTTCAACAAATCCGGTTTTCTATTGTTATAATGCTACCGCAGTGGATGCTCAATATGGAAACAAACCACCAGCAGTAGGGCTTACCTTTTTGAGAACTTTAAAAAGTGAGACGGGAGCAAATGTACCTGTAACTAGTTTTATGTTTTTTACAAATGAAGGCCAAGCAGGTATAAATGCCGACCCAAGAGATGCAATAGAATTATATAGATATTTAAGATCGTATTGGGCAGACGGGCAACCTTTAACTTCTGGCACTCCAAATGGAAGAGGCGGTACAACTCCTACAGCATATGCATTTCCTGGAAATTTATATGATCCATCCTCTTGGAAAGAAACAGCAGCTCCTGGCGACAGAAGAATACTTCCTAGTATAGGACCAGCATCTTTATTGCCAGGTGCAGCCAATGAAGTTATAATGGCAACGGTTTGGGCACAAAGTGATACTGGTGCAAACAGAGGATCTGTTGCAAAATTAATAAGATCTGTAGATACCTTACATAAAATATCTTCTATGCATTTTGCAGGTTTTAGCACAGGCATAAACCTCGATAAAATATCTGCAAAAGTATTTCCGAACCCAAGCACAGATAAGCTTTACATAGAACTTGAAAATGCTTATCAACAAATAGAATTTACCATTTATACTTTAGAAGGTAAAAAAGTAAAAACAGAAACAGTTGAAAATTCTAGAAAGTCTACACTAAATGTTTCAACATTATTAAATGGTATATATCTTTTAAAAATTAATGCTGATGGTGCAGAGAGAGTACTGAAGTTTGTGAAAGAATAATTCTTTAAAATATATTCGTACATTAGGATAATGAAAAATCTCTTCATTATCCTTTTGTTTTTTGTAACAGCCTGCTCTCCTAAAATAAAGAAGTTGGCTTACCTTAATTATTACGATGCGGTTGAAGTGAAAAATAGCGGAGGATTTACAGGTGCAAGCACAGGATTTTTGATTCAGAAAAACGCAGAAATTTATGTTACCTACCATACTCCTGGCAAAGGCTTCAATCAAAAGTTTTACAGATTAAGTACCGTAGATTCTGTGAATGCGATGTTTGCCATGTTAGCTGAATCAACTGTATTAGCTAAGCCATATAATAAACCCGGCAATCTTACCTATTCCATTATTACCAGAAAAGATTCTACCACCAGTAGCATTTATTGGTCAGATGGGCAAGATTCTATTCAAAACTACATTCAAGTTTATAATGCCTTGCGTAATTTTGCTTCGGGCAGAAAATAGTTTTTTTGAGCTCTAGGCTTGATTTTTTATATTTAAATTTATTGATTATTAATAAATTAAATTAATAACTTTATACTAGCAACACCCCAATTGCTTAATACAACCAACTAAAACTAAATAATCTTATGAAACAAATCTTTACATTAACTCGATTAATGTTGATGGTGTTTTTGTTTACATCAACATTAGGCTTTGCTCAATTGGGCAAACCCGAGGTAGAAAATGTGTACGGTGGTAGAATTAATTACATAGCTGGATATCCATACAAAACGGATACCTCTAGAATTATTATTTCTACGGAAAGTGCAAACTCTTTATTTTATGCCGATGTTAAATCGCCGGCCACTGGTGCAAGTAGTTACACCGCATTCAGAAAATTAGCCTCTGCAGACAATACAAAAAATTATGGAGGAGGAATAAGATACTTCCAAGTACACCAAAGTTCTGGTGCTATTTATTTTTCGTATTTAGATAAACTTTATAAAACTACTTGCACAGCGGCAACTACCACCGAAGTAGCAAGTAGTGGTATGATTACTCCTTTTATATATGGCAATGTATTGATGTATGTAAACGGAACACAATTATTTTTTGGCAGCTTAGATGCTAGTGGTAATTATACTGCTAGTGCAGGTTCTCCTATTACCCTTTCTACAAGCATGGGCACACCAATGTTTGCGGCCGATCCAATAAATAATTTGGTATATGTTTTTTATGCAGGTACAGGTACTACATTAAAATTATACAAATCTTCTGCCGCTTACAATGCCTTTAATAACACCACAACTTTTTCTGATATTACTCCAACAAGCTTATCTGCAAGTTATGATTACAGAGCAATGAATATAGCTCCAGATGGCAGATTATTTATTGCAGGCGCAAACACAAGTGGTGCGATTACAAAACACATGGAATATACAGACGACGATGTTGCATGGACAAGTGTAAATACTGGTATTGATGGAGTAGGTGGTGAAGTAATTGCATTTGCAGGAACTTCCTCAAGCTATCATGTTTATTATACAAAATCGGCAAGTAATAATAAAGGACTTGCGGGTTCTTGGATTGTATTCGGACAAACAGGTTTTGAAACTCACCCGAATGATGGGGCAGTTTATGCCGACCCTTTAGATACCAACGTGGTTTACATGACTACCGACCAAGGCATTGGTGCATCTACAAATGAAGGCTATACTATTTTCGAAATTAACGATGGCGTGGAAGCGGTGCAAGTTATGGATTTCGATATGACGAATGATAAAACAACTGCATGGCTCGCATCAAAAGCAGGTATCAGAAAAGTTTCTGATTATACTTCTACACCAAATTGGACACCAGCTATTTTTCCTAATGGCGATGGTTCTCCATATTACTCGGCACAAATGGCCGGAGAAGATACCAACAAAGTTTACGTTGGTAATTTACGAGTGTACCGCTCCTTAAATGGAGGCTCTAACTGGACGCAAGTATTTACTCCAGAAAACGCACCATATAATTGGACAGGGGCAGTGATTTGTGAAGCAATAGAAGTTTGCCAGTACGACACCTCTATTGTTTTTGCTGGCTATCAAATACAAGGCACAGAAAAAGGCGGCTTGTTTTATTCGCATAACGGTGGCAGTACATGGAATCAAATAAAATTACATGTTAGCTCAGTGCCAAATAAAGATGTAGATGTGCACGATGTAATTTTTACTATTGAAGGTGCAGATACGATTGCATATGTAGGAGTTGATTATGACTTAAGTGCAGCAACTGGACGAAGTGTTTATAGAGTTGTAAAAGCAGGAAATACTTGGACTGCCGCACAAGACATGACAGCCTCTACCACAAGTACAGGTTCTTTAATTGTAGCAAGTATTAGAGATTTGCATATGAATGCAGCTGGTGATACCATTTTTGCAGCAGGTACAGATGCCGGTATAAACCATCCGATTGCCTATTATAAACCAATAAATAGCACCAACAAATGGACGCCTTTTACAACTAGCGGTTTCCCATTTATTACCGGCAAACAAGGGTATGCAATTACGCTTGGTATTGATACTGTTTATGTGGCGGTTGATAATGAAGTGTACAATTATGAACTTGGTGCCTCCGCTTGGAAATTGGGCTATGTTTACCCTAATGGTACACAAATTAATGTATTGTATTATGATGAATTATTAGTAGGTACAGGAACAGGGCTCTATGGGCATAAAGGTTCCGGAGGCAATTCTGGCTTAAATGCTACAAAAGCAAAAGAAATCATTTTATTTCCAAACCCAAGTAATGGTAAAATAGAATTACAGCTTAATTCGAACATTGCTATACAAAGTATCGAGGTGTTTGATTTTGCTGGAAAAAAATTAGTTAGTCAAAGTATAAACAATGCAAACCCCCAAATCGATTTAACACAGTTAATAAAAGGTGTGTATTTGTTAAAAATAAAAACAGATAAAGCAGTGTACTCCGAACGAATTATAATAAATAAATAAATTAAAGCCTCTCTAATTTAGAGAGGCTTTTTTATTTAATAATCATCAATAAAAAATCAATGCAACATATGTTACAAACCATGCCAAGTATACTCTTTACATTAGCATAAATAATTAAACATGAAAAAGCTATTGGTATTTGCATGGTTTGTGTTGCTAACATCAGAAATCTTTGCGCAAAATTTCAACTACAATATTCAATTAGAAGAAGTACAAATACAGAATTTAGGCGGCTTGCAATCTTTTGCACATGCCAACAGTGGAAATAAATACTTAATTATTGGAGGTCGATTAGATGGCTTACACAGAAGGCAGCCATTTGCCTCTTTTGATGTAAATGGGCACAACAACCAGTTAATAGTGGTAGATCCAATTATGAAACAAACTTGGAAACAAGCACTACAGGGTTTACCGGCTTCTATTGTTGAACAATTGAGCAGCACTAATATGCAATATATACAAGAAGGAGATTATGTATATGTTTTTGGTGGATATGGATATAGCAACACAGCTGCCGATCATGTTACCTATCCGTATGTTACGGCTATTAAAGTTTCATCAACCATAAACGCAATACTTAACAACACTTCTGTTGCACCATTTATTAGACAAATACAAGATGTAGACTTCGCAATTACAGGAGGGCAACTACGTAAAATTTATGATTCGTTTTATTTAGTTGGTGGACAAAAGTTTGATGGTAGATATAATCCAATGGGCAACCCCACTTTTACACAAACGTATTTAGATGCATATTGGAAATTCAATATTGTAGATGATGGCACGAATTTCCAAATCATACATAAAACCAAAACAATAAATGCACAATTGTTTCACAGAAGAGATTACAATGCCGTATCTCAAATATTGCCAAACGGGCAACAAGGCATTACAGCTTTCTCTGGAGTATTTCAACCGCAAGCAGATATTCCATATTTAAATAGTGTAAATATTGATAGCAATAGTTTTTCGTTGAACTCAAACTTTTCTCAATACTATAACCATTACCATTGTGCAAACATTGCTTTGTATGATGAGATGAAAAACGAAATGCACACTTTATTTTTTGGTGGCATAGCGCAATACTTTGACAGTGCAGGGATTTTAGTTCAAGATAACAGCGTTCCTTTTGTGAAAACAATTGCACGAGTAAGCAGAAAGAGTAATAATGAGATGGCAGAGTTTAAAATGCCAATAGATATGCCAGGTTATTTAGGGGCTGGCGCAGAATTTTTACAAACAGAAAATCTTAATAAATACTCAAATGAGGTTTTAAAACTAAATGAGTTTACAAAAGACAGTACTGTGCTTGGGTATATTTATGGAGGAATAAACAGCTCTGCAAAAAATATATTTTGGATTAACGATGGCACACAAAGTTCTGCGAATGCAAATTTGTACAAAGTAACTTTAATCAAAAGCTTGAATACAAGTAATCAAACTATTAATAAGCAAAGCAACAATAAATTACATTTGCAAATGTATCCGAATCCAGCAAAATCTGAGGTACATTTGTATTTTAACTCAACCGCTGCAAGCCCAGTAAAAATTGAGCTTTACAACGAAGAAGGGAAACTGATTTACGAAAAAACCAAGAAGGCTCAACAAGGTAAAAACGAATTCATTATAGAGCATGAAGAATTGCAATACATAGGAGTTTATTTTGTGTATATAACTGTTGAAGGCAATAGAATTATGCAAAAATTATTGATAGAGGAATAAATTTTTTAATAGTTCATATCGTTAATAATTTTTTCAATTTCTCTAGATTTTAATTCAATACCCATATTATAAACATCCGTTTTTTCTTCTATTGATTTATATATTAGCTCATATGATTCTATTCTTAGTTCACAATATTTAATTAATTTATTAGCAAAAAACTTATTCTCTTCTGTTAGTTCATCCTTTAAACTCTCATGCAAAAGAGCAATGTTTGCTTTCCAAAGTGGAATAGATTCTTTTTTAATAATGTATAAAATAGAATCATCACTTGTGCCTTCTGGTAAATTATATACTCTAAGTGCTACGCTCTCTTGTGCTGTAAACCTTTCAATTGCTTTTGAAAACCTTACTCCGTCGGTTGGTATTTTAGTATATAAAAAATAACTGAATAAAATTAAAACTGAAGAAGCAAATGCAATGCTAAATTTCTTTATTACTGGAGTACTGTTTAGTTTTAATCCTGGTATATATAAAATGGCAATAATAATTCCTGAAATTAACCCACCAATATGAGCAGCATTATCTATCCCTTCTTTAGCCAATCCGTTCAGTAAATTATAAAGCACAAATAGAACAATACTAGCTAAAAAAGCTTTCTTGATAGATTTTTCGACCACATTAAAGAGTAGTAATACAAGGTATAAACCATAAATCCCAAACACAGCTCCCGATGCTCCTGCGCTAATAATATTATCATTCCAAAAAACACTTACAACACTAGCAAACACACCAGTTAATAGATACGTTAAGCCAAACCTTAGGGGTCCTATTTGTTTTTCTATTATAAATCCAACAAAAATTAATGCGTTTAAATTCATAAATAAATGAATCATCCCGATGTGTAAAAAACAAGCAGTTAATAAGCGCCATGGTTCTCCACCTAAGGTTAGGCTTCGAACATTACCTCCCCATTGTATTAGCTGATCTGCTGTTGGATTAAGAGGACTAATCCCCAAAACTACCATCGCAGTAAGAACCAATACATTTAAATAAACTATAATTGGCGTGATGAAATATTTTTTTGTGGGCACTAAATAATCGTAAAAACTCATGTTACTTATTTCATACGCGAGAGTTCCTTCTTGTAATTCATCAATATCAGAATTAACAAAACTCAACTTCAATTCTTCGTATTCAGTAGCGATTTTTTCTCGATCAATAGTTTCGAGTTCTATATTTAGTAAATCAATAAATTGCTCAATGTATTTTTTATTTCTCCCAAAATCATAAATCGTGGTCGAAATAGAATGCGATTCTATTTCTGGATTATCGTCTATAAATTTTAAAGTAATTTCAGAATGTTTGTTTAATAACTTTTTAGAATTAATGGCAATAAAGCCTTTAGAGCTTATGTGTTTTACATCCCATTCAAGCTTGTTTGCAATTTTTATGCTTAACACCAATAGTTCTTCATTAGAAACATTGGTTAAAATTAAATCTCTCGTATAGTTGCTTAACCCCATAAAATTAAAATTTGATTCAATATAAAAAACATTTTGCAATTCCCAATTTCTCTTTATAACTTGTGTAATTATCAAGTAGATATGAAAAAGCCCATACAACTAATTTTGATTATATTTTTAGCACTAATACTAGAGAACTCCTTTGCTCAATTAACAGTGATCGATACTTCTTTTAAGATAGCAAACGCTGCCTCCTCAACCGTGAATAAAATTGACATACAAAGTAACGGTAGAATTATAGTAAGCGGAGATTTCCAAACATTTAAAGGAACAAACAATAAAAGAATTGTAAGACTATTTCAAGACGGTACAATTGATGCAAGTTTTTTAAGTGGTGTAGGTGTTGAAGGTCCAGTGAGAGCAAGTGCGTTACAAACAGATGATAAATTAATTATTGGTGGTTTGTTTTTATCTTATAATAACACCTCTCGTAAAAACTTAGCCAGAATTAATGCAAACGGAACCATTGATTCTAGTTTTTATACAGGCAGTGGTCCGAATAATGAAGTAACCGAAATATTTATTCAGAAAGATGCAAAAATTATTATTTCTGGATTTTTTAATAAATATGATAACATAAATTTTGCTGGTTTTGTAAGGCTTAACCCTAATGGAAGTATTGATACTACCTTTAATATTGGCATTGGTACGAATCTTAGCCCAGAATGCTTCGGACAACAAAGCAACCAAAAAATACTAATTGGTGGATCCTTTTTGCGGTACAAAGGCTTAAATGTGAGCAAGCTTTTTAGAGTAGATTTAAACGGTAATTTAGACACAACATTTAATGCAGGAAATATTGCCGGAACAGTAAGTGAAATGATCGTATTGCCAAATGATAAAATAATTATTTCGGGCACTTTTACCGCCATTAATGGAAGAATGGCTAATAGAATTGCTAGGTTAAATAGCGATGGTTCTTTAGACACAAGTTTTTTTGCAAACATCTCTGCAAGAATAAGAGACATGCATTTACAAAAAGATGGAAAAATAATTGTTGCAGGAGATTTTACAAGTGTAAACGGACAAGCAGTACAACGCTTAGTTAGGTTGAATAGCAATGGCACGTTAGATAATACAATTTATGCAGGTACTAATGGATCTATATTCGATATTGCCGAGCAGGCAGATAAAAACATTTTAATTGGAGGTTCTTTTACTCAAACCACTCAAACTCGCGAACCATTAGTAAATAATACAAACCGCCTTACTCGCTTAGAAAATAATTACACCGTAACATTGCCTTGTATTTCCGCAACAGCACCTATATTAGATACCACCGCTTCTAATGTGCGTTGTATTTTAGAGCCACAAACTATTACAGTTGTTGGCGGTTCACCCAACTCTGGTTCTAGTTGGTTTTGGTATAAAGATAGTTTGAACGGAACGTTTATAGATAGTGGTATGAGCATTACTGTAGCTGAACAAAAAACAACTCAGTTTTTTGTAACCGCGGGCTTAACATGTACCGATACGGTAGCTAAATTTGCTGCTTATATACTAAATGTAAGCGACACAATAAATACTGAAATATTGGTTAACCCAAATGGATTATTAGCAAGTGATACTACCAGTACCTACCAATGGCATAGTTGCGATAGTGTCTTAATGCCAATGATAGGCGAAAATAATAGGTTGTTAACCCCTGCAATTTCTGGAACATATGCTTTAGTACTTACTAATAATTTCGGTTGTTCTGATACAAGTAATTGTATTTTTTATAATGTGGTTGTACAATCAATCAGCCATTTCAAAAAAATAAAAATTACAAATCCAGTAGTAAATAAACTTACTTTACCCAATGAGATAATGTTTGTGGATTTAGAAATCGTTTCGGCAATTGGGCAGGTAGTATATAAAAATTCGAATGCTTATAACACGCAGGTTATAGATGTGGCCAATTTGCCAAAAGGCATTTATTATTTACGAGCAAAAGATGTTAAGAACAATTTATATTCTGAAAAATTGCTGATTTTGTAATTTTCGTTGAAAAGAGTTTTTCTCAAAAAAACCCTAAAAACCAAATAATAAGTAAGCTGTTTATCCACTTAGATGAAAGATTTTCTTGCATTAATAAGCCCTTAAGTAGCTTAATTTAACTTGCAGTAGCTACTTATGGTCGTAAAGTGGTAGAATACAACACTTAACCAATTTCGAAATTGTTAAATTAGAATCAATCTAAATTTTTATATTTCGACAAGCAATCTTTAAGAATAAATACATTTGCCATTAACAGTAAAAATCTGAAAAAACAAACATATTATGAGTAATAGTAAACTGTTCAAATCGTCTCTGGGGAAGAAATACTTAATGGGACTAACGGGCTTATTGTTAATTTCCTTTTTAATAGTGCACGCGGGAATTAACGCCTTAATTTTTATGAATGATGGAGGACATCAGTTTGAATTAGCGGCAGAATTTATGGGTACAAACTGGGTAATTAGAACTATGGAAATAGGTTTAATGCTTGGTTTATTAGCACACATTGTAGATGGTTTAATGTTATGGGCAGAAAACAGAAAAGCACGTCCTGTAAACTATGCCTACACAAATGCAGCAGCAAATAGTAAATGGTACTCTCGCTCTATGGGCTTATTAGGAACGTTGTTATTAATTTTCTTAATTATCCACCTACGTCATTTTTGGGTAGTAAGCAGATTTACAGATGAAATTACAAGTGGTAGAGAAACTTTGTTCAACGAAATGAAAGAGGTTTTTGTAAATCCATTAGTAGTAGTAGTGTATGTATTGGGATGTATCTCTCTTTCCTACCATTTAATGCACGGCTTTGCCTCTGCTTTTCAATCAATGGGTTGGAACCATAAAAAATACACACCAACAGTAAAAACAATAGGATTTGCTTATTCTATAATAATACCATTATTGTTTGCGGCAATGCCAATTGCAATGCACTTTGGTTGGATTAAATAATTAAACAGAACATTAAAATCTAAGATATGTCAGTATTAGATGCGAAAATACCAGAAGGAACTTTGGAACAAAAGTGGACGAAATACCGTTCAACTGTACCATTAGTAAACCCTTCAAATAAAAGAAATTTAGAAATAATTGTAGTAGGTTCGGGCTTAGCAGGTGCATCAGCAGCAGCATCCTTAGCCGAGTTAGGGTACAAAGTAAAAGTATTTTGCTTTCAGGATTCACCACGTAGAGCACATTCAATTGCAGCACAAGGTGGAATTAACGCAGCAAAAAATTATCAAAACGATGGCGACTCTGTTTATCGTTTATTTTACGATACTATTAAAGGTGGCGACTATCGTGCGCGCGAAGCAAACGTATACCGTTTGGCAGAAGTAAGTACGAACATTATCGACCAATGTGTTGCGCAAGGTGTGCCATTTGCACGCGAATATGGAGGCTTACTTTCTAACAGATCTTTCGGTGGAACACAAGTACAACGTACGTTTTACGCAGCAGGGCAAACTGGTCAACAATTATTATTAGGAGCTTATTCATCATTACAACGTCAAGTAGGTATGGGTACTGTTAAAATGTACACACGCCATGAAATGCTAGATGTTGTTAAAATAGATGGAGTATGTAGAGGAATTATAGCAAGAGATTTAGTAAGTGGTAAATTAGAACGTCATTTCGGTCATGCAGTATTATTATGTACTGGTGGATATGGAAACGTTTTCTTTTTATCAACCAATGCGATGGGTTCTAACGTAACTGCCGCTTGGAAAGCACATAAACAAGGAGCATATTTTGGAAACCCTTGTTTCACACAAATTCACCCAACTTGTATACCAGTTTCTGGCGATCATCAATCTAAATTAACGTTGATGTCGGAATCATTACGTAACGATGGAAGAATTTGGGTTCCGAAAAAACAAGGTGATACCAGAAATCCAAATGATATTCCGGAAGAAGAGAGAGATTATTACTTAGAAAGAAGATACCCAGCATTTGGAAATTTAGTACCAAGAGACGTGGCTTCTCGCGCTGCAAAAGAAAGATGCGACGCAGGTTACGGAGTTGGTAATTCTAAAATGGCGGTTTATTTAGATTTCGCATATAACATTAAACGTTATGGAACTGTAGAAGCCAGCAAACGTAATATATACAATGCTTCTGAAGCAGATATTGTGCGCATGGGTAAAGAAGTAGTAAAAGAAAAGTATGGAAACTTATTCGATATGTATCAACAAATTACAGGCGAAAACCCATACGAACAACCAATGAGAATTTACCCAGCAGTACATTATACAATGGGTGGTTTATGGGTTGATTATAATTTGATGACAACCGTACCTGGTTTATATGCATTAGGTGAAGCGAATTTCTCAGACCACGGTGCAAACCGTTTAGGAGCATCGGCACTAATGCAAGGTTTGGCAGATGGATACTTTGTAATTCCGTACACAATTGGAAGTTATTTATCAAAAGATATTGCAACAAAAGCTATTGACACTAACCATCCAGCATTTGAAGAAGCAGAACAAAAAGTTAAATCGCAAATTGAAACACTATTCTCTATAAACGGAACGAAAACTGTAGATAGTTTCCATAAACGTTTAGGAAAAATTATGTGGGATAAGTGCGGAATGGCTCGTAATGAACAAGGTTTGAAAGAAGCTATTTCGGAAATTCAACAAATTAGAAAAGAATTTTGGTCGGATGTTAAAGTACCAGGAACAGCTGATGAATTTAATCCTGAATTAGAAAAAGCTGGAAGAGTAGCCGATTTTATTGAGTTGGGAGAATTAATGTGTAAAGATGCATTGGCAAGAAACGAATCTTGTGGTGGACACTTCCGCGAAGAATTCCAAACAGAAGAAGGCGAAGCATTACGCGACGATGAAAACTACGCGTATGTATCTGCTTGGGAATTTAAAGGAGTTGATGCAGATCCTGTATTACACAAAGAAGAGTTGAAATACGAGAACATTAAAATTGCACAGAGAAGCTATAAATAGGAAAAGAAAAAATAGAAAAAAGAAAGCAGAAAAGAGGGCAGGAAACTAGTATGGTTTTAATTAAATAGATTTGTTTTTGGGAGATTAACAAGTTTAAGAAAGGTAACGTGATGGGGATTAAATCATTTGAAAATTTAGATTGCTGGATTAAGGCACGAGAACTTAGGAAAAAAATTAGTGATTTAACTAAAACATTTCCAAAAGAGGAAAAGTATAGAATTGTTGATCAGATTACTCGATGTTCTAGGTCTGTTACAAATAATATAGCCGAAGGTTATGGTAGATACCATTATCAAGAGAATATTCAATTTTGCAGACAAAGTAGAGGTTCATTACATGAACTAAAAGACCATATTATAATTTGTTTAGATGAAAATTTAATTGATCAAAAAACATTTTTAGAAATCGGCCTTTTAATTTCAGAGTGTCTGGCATTGTTAAATGGTTATATTAATTTTTTAATAAGACAAAAAACAAACTAGCACTAATACTTTTTTCTAATTTCTATTTTCTAATTATTAAACAAGTAAACAACAAATTCAGAAGTAAAACAGAAATAACACTAAATAATATGAGTGGAAATATGAACCTTACACTAAAAGTGTGGAGACAAAAAAATACAAATGCTGAAGGTAAATTAGTTACTTACCAAGTAAAAGATATTTCACCAGACATGTCGTTTTTAGAAATGGTGGATGTTTTAAACGAACAATTAATTACTAAAAACGAAGAACCTATTGCGTTCGACCACGATTGTAGGGAAGGTATTTGCGGAATGTGTAGTATGTATATTAACGGCAGACCACATGGCCCCAAAGATAGAGTAACTACTTGCCAATTACACATGCGTTCGTTTAAAGATGGCGACACCATTGTTGTGGAACCTTGGAGAGCAAAGGCTTTTCCAGTTATAAAAGATTTAACAGTAGATCGTTCTGCTTTCGATAGAGTTATTGCCGCAGGTGGTTTTATTTCTGTAAATACAGGTAATGCACGCGATGCAAACTCTTTACCAATTGGAAAAGAAGATGCCGACTTAGCTTTTGATGCAGCAGCTTGTATTGGTTGTGGAGCTTGCGTAGCAGCATGTAAAAATGCTTCGGCAATGTTATTCGTTTCTGCAAAAGTTTCTCAATTATCTTTATTACCACAAGGCCAGCCAGAACGTTACATGCGTGTAAAAAATATGGTAGCTCAAATGGACGAAGAAGGATTTGGAAATTGTACCAACACTGGTGCTTGCGAAGCAGAATGCCCTAAAGGTATTTCGCTATCTAACATTGCAAGAATGAATAGAGATTTCTTAGTGGCAAGTGTAGCCTCTAATAGTTAGAAGATAGTCGTTAGTCATTAGTCTTTAGACTGTCTAAAGACTAATGACTAATATCTAAAGACTTTATTCAAAATTAACAGGTAAGCCAAACTGAACATTTACCTTGTTCCCATCTTTTTCTCCGGGGAACCAATTTGGCATCATCGATATTACTCTTAGCGCTTCTTTATCGCACTCTTCATTTAAACTCTTTACAACTTTAGGTTGTGTTACCCTTCCAGATTTATCAATCACAAAAGAAACGAATACCCTACCATTTATTTTGTCTTTTTTATATTTCGAAGGATACTTAATATTCTTGCTTAAAAATTTTACTAGCGCCACTTGACCACCAGGAAACTCCGGCATCTTATCAACTTTAGTATAAACAGTATTTTCATCAGCGCCCGACTGAGAAAAAGATTGATTAGTTGCCAGGGTACATACAACTATGAATAATGCAAAAATGTACTTTTTCATAGGTTAAACTTTCAATAAATATATAGATAATGATTTGAAAATCAAGCTAAAATTTATTATATTTAAACATGCGTATAACATCGTTGATAGGCTTGTTTTTAATACTTTTAACGGAGTTTTCGTTAAAAGCAAGTACAATGTCATACGACGAAATGAAACAAGAGTTCGGTTTAAATAAAACTTTTTTACGCGAAACAGAACTACCCGCAATCATTGCCTTGTCTTTTTACCCCGAATTAAAGCATACTCAAATAAAGTTTGAATTTAAAAAAATTGCAACGACTATGGCAGCAAGGCCAGAGCTGATAAGCATTGTTAAAAATCAGCGTTCGTATGTAATTTATGTTAATTCTGATGTTTGCGCTACGGGTGCAGTATCATACACAGAATTAAATCTCAAACAACAAATTGGAATTATTGCCCATGAGCTTGCACATATTGTCGATTTTGAAAGAAGAAATAATTTTTCTGTGTTAAGCTGTGGTATTATGTACAAATGTTTAAATACTTACCATAAAAACTTAGAACGAGCTACTGATGAGTTAGTAATAAACAAAGGACTTGGCAACGAATTATACGCCTTTACTTATTACGTAATTAATCAATCTTCTGCATCCGAAAGTTATATCAATTTTAAAAAGAAAAATTATTTGCTTCCAGAAGAAATAAAACAAAAAATGAAATAGTATTTTTGTTTGTGGAAGAAATAAACTACATCAAACTTTCTGAACTATCACGTAAAATTGAACAAGTTTTTAAACAAACTTTTTCGAATGAATTTTATTGGATTGTTGCCGAAATTTCTGGACATAAATTTTACCCCGATACAGATAGGCATTATTTTGATTTAGTTGAAAAAACCATTGGCTCTGAAGTTGAAGTTGCAAAATTTAAAGCTAAATCATGGTCCGAAGGTTCGGCAAACATTGCAAATTTCGAAACACAAACTGGTCAAACTTTTCAGTCGGGCATACAAGTGCTAATTAAAGTAAAAGTAGAGTACCACTCTTTATACGGCTTGTCCTTAACTTTAATTGATATAGACAGTACTTTTACATTAGGCAATATTGAAAAACAAAGAAGAGCTACCTTACAAAGGTTAGTGAACGAAAATGCGGATTTTATAAAATTTATTGATGATGAATACATCACCAGAAATAAGGAGTTAGAATTACCATTAGTTATACAGCGTATTGCTTTAATAGCTTCTCCAAATTCAGAAGGTTATACAGATTTCATCCACACCATCAATAACAATCAACATCAATACAAATTTGAAGTAGATAATTATTTTTCAACGGTACAAGGTAGAGATGCGGAGAAAGAATTAATAAACACCTTAATAAGTATACACCAAAGCAATAAACAGTATGATTGTGTAGTAATGATAAGAGGCGGAGGTGCCAAAACAGATTTTTTGGTTTTTGATACCTACCATTTAGCTAGAGCGGTTGCTAAATTCCCCATTCCAATAATAACAGGAATTGGCCACCATAAAGACGTAAGTATTGTTGATTTAATGGCACACAGCCCAACCAAAACCCCAACTAAATGTGCCGAGTTAATAATTTCGCACAATAAGTATTTTGATGATGTAGTACAAAACATTCAGAATAATATTTTAATTAAAGCACAGCAATTATTGAGCAATACAAAAGCTTTTTTGCAAAACACTCAATTAAATTTATTATCGAATGTCCAACAATTAATTAAAACAGAAAATGCAGATATTGATAATTACAACAGCAATATTATTCATTTTTCTAAAGATTATTTGAGTGAAAAAAACAACACACTTATTTCTGAAACCATACTATTTACAAATAAACCACACTTAATAATAAATAGAAAACTACAACAATTAGAATACACGAATCACAATATTAAAACTCAATCAGCAAAAAACATTACAAATAAAAGTGCAGTATTAAATCATTATGTTAAAGTGATGAAATTAATGAGTCCTGTAAATATTTTAAAAAAGGGATTTGCAATTATCAGCCTAAACGATAAAATTATTAACAATACAGAATTGATAGCCATTGACGATGTATTAAAAATAAACATGTATAAAACAGAAATTGAAGCAGAGGTTAAAAATAAAACAAACACAGATGGAAAAAAGTATGACGTATGAGCAAGCATTCGAAGAGCTAAAGAATATTGCTGCAGAAATAGAAGACGAAACCGTTTCGGTAGATGTGTTGGCTGATAAAGTTAAAAGAGCATCTGAGTTAATAACCTTTTGCCAGAATAAACTTAGGTCAACAGAATCTGAGGTAAATAAAATCATAAAACAAATGGAACGCAAAAGTATTCCAGAATAACGAATGTTTGTTTTTTGAATAATTTCCGCATTTCACACTATAAAAGAACCTGCATATATGCAGTTGTACCTCTAATATTTTTGCTCTAAATTGCGTTAAATTTTTATGGAAATGGAAGAGATGATGGATACAAATACAAGCAATGCTAATTTTGAACTCGCAGAGCGATTTATAAATCACACAAAACGACACGTATTTTTAACAGGTAAGGCGGGAACAGGGAAAACCACTTTTTTAAAAAGAATTACACAAACTACACATAAAAAAACCATAATAGCTGCTACCACTGGTATTGCAGCACTAAATGCTGGCGGAGTAACATTGCACTCGCAGTTTCAATTACCCTTGGCTTCCTTTATACCAGCTAGAATAGAATTTCAGGCAAACTTAAACGCAAATTTTGAAACTCAAAATAGTATACTGCGCCACATGCGCATGTCTAATGAAAAACGAAATATAATACGCGAAGCAGAATTGCTAATTATTGATGAGGTAAGTATGTTGAGGGCAGATACGCTAGATGCAATTGATTTTATTTTGCGAGCGGTTAGAAAGAATCAATATTCTTTCGGTGGTATACAAGTTTTGTTTATTGGAGACATGCTCCAGTTACCACCCATTGTAAAAGATACCGAATGGGAAATTTTATCTAATTATTATCCAAGCATTCATTTTTTTAATGCAAAAGCATTAGAGAAAAACAAACCTGTTTACATTGAGTTGGATAAAATTTACCGACAATCGGATACTCGTTTTACAGAAATTTTAAATAAAGTTAGGTATAATACGCTTACATCAGTAGATGTTGATTTTTTGAACTCGTTTTATAGTGCAAATAAAATGCAGTCGAAAGAAGAATACATAACACTAACCACCCATAATTTAAGAGCCGAATCCATTAACAAGGAAGAACTAGCGAAATTAAATACTAAATCTTATTTCTACCAAGCAGAAATTGAAAATGATTTTCCGGAGCATATTATTCCGACAGAAAAAAAATTGGAATTAAAAATTGGCGCTCAAGTAATGTTCATTAAAAATGATAGTTCAGGCGAAAAAAAATTTTACAATGGTAAAATTGGCTTAGTAACAGAATTAAATGATACAAGCATTAAAGTTTTAGTTGATGGAAAAACAACAATAGATGTTGAAGAATACACTTGGGAAAATATTAAATATACTGTTAACGAAGAAACGAAAGAAATTGAAGAGGAAGTATTAGGGTCGTTTAAGCAATTTCCCTTAAAACTTGCTTGGGCAATTACTATACACAAAAGCCAAGGACTAACATTTGAGAAAGCAATAATTGATGTAAAGAATGTTTTTGCTTCGGGCCAAACCTATGTGGCGCTCTCTAGGTTAAAAAGTTTGGATGGTCTAGTATTATCCTCGCCTATTCAAATTAAAGGGATTAAAAACGACAAAACGATTATTGAATACGAAAAAAATAAAATAGATGCTACGGTTGCGTATGATATTCTTCACGACGAATCATGGCAATATATTTTAGATTATAATAAAAACACATTCGACTTTAGAGATATTGAAAAGGTTTGGATGGAACATTTAGATAGTTTCAAAAAAGAGGAGATAAATAGCAATAAGCTAATATTTAAAGAATGGTCTATTAAACAGTTGTTAGCGCTTCAAAAAATTGCAAATGTTTCCGAAGCTTTCAAAAGTCAATTATCAACTTTATATTATTCTAAAGATATCCATAAAATGCATCAACGATTATTAGATGCAAGTAAGTATTTTGAAAACGAGCTAAAACAAATTTGTTTATCCATTACAAAACATAAAGAAGATATTGCAGATTTAAAAAGGATTAAAACGTACTTAAAAGAGTTAGAAGAATTAGAATCTATTGTTTTTCAAAAAATAAAACACATTAACAAAGCTTATCATATTGTGGATGCTTTCCTATATAAAAAAGATATCAATAAAAATAATATTAAAGATAGTTTAGATACAGAGTGGAGAAGAATTGCAAAAACAGAAACGTCTAAAATAGAAAAAACTAAAAAAGCTAAAGCAGATAAATCTGAAGTAAAACCTAAAGTAAAAAAAGGAGATAGTTATTTAACAACTTTCGAATTATTTAAAAGCGGCCGCTCAATTGATGAAATTGTAATGGAGAGAAATTTGAAATTAAGCACCATTCACACTCATTTATATGAATTAATAAGGCTCGGTAAAATAAAGGTAGAAGAGGTTTTAAGTGAAGATAAAATTTTACCCATTAAAGCTTGTTTAATAGACCATCCAGATAAATCGTTAAATGAAATTAGAGTTCTATTAAACGAAGAATTTAGTTTCGACGAGCTAAGATGGGTAAAACACGGAATTATTTATCCTGAGAAAGTTTAATATAAAAACCCGTTTTATCTACTGTTAAATCTTCGGGTTTAATATTTTCATAAACACTTGTTTGCACAACATCTGTTGGATAAATTCTTTGTTTCTCTCCTTTAATAATTAAATCTATAGGCATATTAAATATTGCTACATCTGTTTTCCATTGATAGCTAAGAACCACCTTATTGTTTTCATATTTTGTATTTAAGATTAACTCTGGCAAATCCGAATGTTTTAAATATTGATCAAAAACAGGACTCAATTCTTTTCCAGATTTTTTATTCATTAATAGCAATACATCGTTTGTAGAAATATTTTTATGTCGGTATTCTGTTTGTATAGATTTCACAATGTCCCACCATATTGCATCGTCGTTTATATAACTTCTAAGAGTGTTAAGGAACAAAGCGCCCTTAGGGTACATATCGCCACTGCCCTCTTTATTTACTCCGTATGGTCCAATTACAGGCTCTTTATTTCCAACGCCTCTTTTTATGCCATTTAAATATTTATTAGCACTCTCTCTTCCGTATAATTCTTCCAAGTAAACAACTTCAGAGTATTGCCCGAAACCTTCGTGGATCCACATATCAGCAATATCATAAGTAGTAACATTATTGCCCCACCATTCATGTGCGGTTTCATGTATTATAATATAATCAAATTTCATCCCTTCGCCCGAGCCCGACATATCAAAACCTAAATATCCATTTTTAAATGCATTACCGTAAGCCACGCAACTTTGATGTTCCATACCTAAATAAGGAGTTTGTACTAACTTATAACCATCTGTATAAAATGCATATTTACCAAAACGTTTTTCAAAAGCATCCATCATTGGTTTTACTTGCTCAAATTGTTTTAATGCTTTTTCTTTATCGTCTTTTAATACATAATAATCAAGCGTCAAATTTTCTCCATCCACTTTACTAGAATAAGGTTCTGTCCAGTGGTAATAATCTGCAATATTTACGCTTACATTGTAATTATTTATTGGGTTAGAAACAAACCACTCGAAACGAGTATATCCATCTCCAAGATCTTTTTTAGAGCGCAACCTGCCATTACTAACCTCTTCGTATAAGCTTGAGGAAGTAATGTTGATGGCCATGCTGTCTGGTTCATCACTTTGGTGGTCTTTGTTTGGCCACCATAAACTTGCACCCGTACCTTGGCAAGCAACTCCTACATGCGGGTTGCCATTTTTATCTTTTTTGAAGACAAAACCTCCATCCCAAGGTGCACGTTTTGCCACCATAGGCTTGCCTTCATAAAAAACTTTAATACTTGTTATGCTTCCTTTTTTTAGGGTATTCGGAAAGTCAATAAACACAGCATTAAATTCTCTATAATATTTTAATGATTTTTTATTGTGTTCGATTTTATTGATTTTCATGTTATCAAATAAATCTATTTGAATTTTTGAAACATCCTCTAAGGCTAAAAATTTAATTTCATTAAAGCCAGAAATAAATCTGTTTTCTATATCAATTTTAATATCTAAATTATAAAACTTAACATCGTAATTATTTCTGATGTTGCTGAGTGTTCCACGCAAGCTGTCTTTGCGAGTAAAACGATCGGGCAAACCGGCTCCTAACTGTGCAAAGGCTGTACTTGCAGAAATGGCAACAGTTGCAAAAAATAGAATGTGTTTTTTCATACTTAAATTTATAAAGAAATATTCTGAAAGCATTTAAAATAGAGTAATGATGCTGTGACGAAAATTATGAACGAATAATTTTTAATTTTAATAAAGCAGCTACGCTCATGGAATCCGTTATTTCTCCCTTTATTACCATATCAAAAGCTTGTGTTAAGGGAACTCTTTTTAATTGCAACTGTTCCGTTTCTTCGGGCATTGCTTCTCCTTGTATTAATTCTTCGGCAAGGTATATAATTGCTAATTCATCACTCACAGAATTAGAAAGGTGCATTTCAAGTAATGTTGTCCATCTACTAGCACTTAACCCCGTTTCTTCTAAAAGCTCTCTCTTTGCAGATTCTATTGGTTCAACGCCAATTTTGCCCCCACCCTCCGGAATCTCCCAAGAGTAGGCATTTAAAGGGAATCTGTATTGTCCTACTAAAATGGTGTCGCCATTTTCGAAAACAGGAATAATACCAATAGCTAAATTTTTAAAATGAACCTTACCATAAATGCCTTTACCTCCATTTGGATTAAGCACTTGGTGTTCTACTACATTTATCCAAGGGTTGTCATACTTTTCTTCTGATGATAATATGGTCCAAGGGTTATTATCTGTTTCCATAAAATTGCTGTTACTAAATTTATTATATTAGAATTAAATTATAATTATGTAAAAATATATAGAGAATGAAAAAACACAACTTTCTACTACTATTCATACTTTTACTTAACAATGCATATTCACAAACATACCAATTTAAAGGGAAGGTGATTGATGCTGCTTCCAAAAAAACTTTACCATTTGTGGCTATTTCTATTGAAGGAGATACAAGAGGTGTTCAAACTGATATAGATGGAAAGTTTCTGTTGAATTATGATCGAGACAACATCAACATAAAACTCCATTATGTAGGTTATGAAAACAGTACCTATACCATGAAAGCAAATGTAGAAGCAGTGCTTTCTATGAAGCCAAAACAGAATTTAATTAAAGAAGTGGAGGTGATTGCAGGCGAAAACCCTGCAAATAAAATCATCAGAAAAGTTTATGAAAGTAAAGATAAGAACAACCCAGAAAAACTAAGTTCCTTTAGGTACATCTCCTATAATAAGTTCATTTTTACAGGGAAAGATGATTCAAACTTATACGTAACTATTTATAACAATAGAATAAAAAAATTAGACAGTACCAGTGCAAATTATCAATTTCAAAAAGACTCTATAAAAGCACAAATCAATAAAGAAAAATACTCAGGCGATTCTTTGTTTTCGAAACAACATGCATTTATTACCGAAACGGTTACTCAACGAGATTTTTTATATCCAGAAAAAAACAAAGAACAAATTAAAGCAGTGAAAATCTCCGGCTTAAAAAACCCTATGTTTGTGTTAATCGCTTCCCAATTTCAATCATTCTCTTTTTATAAGGATTATATGGTTGTATTAGACAAAAATTATTTAAGTCCTATTAGTAAAGGAAGCACAAGTAAATATTTTTTCAGTTTAGAAGATACATTAGTTCAACATAACGATAGCATATTTGTAATTTCTTTTAAGCCGGGTATAGATCGAAATTTCGACGGGTTGAAAGGTGTTTTATACATAAACAAAGATGGCTATGCAATACAAAATGTAATTGCTGAACCATTTAAAAGCAACACCTTCAAAATAAAAATTCAACAGCAATATGAGAAAGTACAAGGAGTGTGGTTCCCAACACAATTAAACACCGATTTAGAGTTCGACCAAGTTTCTATAAATACTAGGAAAATGAGTGGTTCTGGTCGCACTTACATTAGGGATATTGAAATTGGTATTGATCAACAAAATAAAAAATTTGACGGTATAGTAATCGATTATGATCGAAAATCTATTAAAAATAATTCTGATTCTTTATTGTTGAAATATAGAGTAGACACTCTCGATAAAAAGGAAAAGCAAACCTACTATATAGTTGATAGTATTGGAAAAGCCGAAAAATTAGATGAAAAAATTAAAATATTTGATGTTATTTCCAAAGGCTACATTCCTTGGGGTTATGTGCAGTTTGATATAAGAAGAATATTGAGCGGTTACAATGATTATGAAGGATTAAGATTGGGAGTTGGTATTGGAACATCAGAAAAATTCAGCAAATATTTTTCTGTAGATGCATACGGAGCTTGGGGCACAAAAGATAAAAAGTTTAAGTATGGTTCTATCTTGAAAATCCCAATTTATTTAAAACAAGATATAGAACTACAAGCGAGTATTTATAAAGATGTATTTGAATCGGGTGCAACTTTTTATAGAGGAGATAAAAAAAGCAAATTTGATTCGTATAGAAATTTATTAGTATGGAATATGGATTGGCAAGAAGGGATAGATGCACAATTAAGTTTACGATCTCAGAAATATTTGTTGCACTATGTTTATGTATCGCAAAATAAGAGAACAGTTACAAACACCTATCAATTTTTGGATAATGGAATTTTGCGCACACAATTTAATTCTATGGAATATGGATTAACCACTAGATGGGCATATGGCGAAAAGTTTATGAGACAATCAAAACAACGAATTTCTATGGGTACTAAATACCCAATAGTTTGGTTAAATATTGCATATGCAGAAGGCTTAAATAATACATGGACTGGAAACTACTGGAAGTTGGATGCTAAAGTTAAAAAATCATTTACCATAAGAAATGCAGGAGTAACCCATGTACAATTGTTTGCTGGTTATATAAATGGTAAAGTTCCATATCCATTTGCATATAATGGTAGAGCAAATTTTAATGGCCGATTTAGTTTAGCCTCACAAGGTTATTTTGAAACAATGAGAATGAATGAGTTTTTAACTTCCCAATATGCTGCAATTTTTGTTCAGCATGATTTTGGTAAGTTATTATATCAAGGTAAAAACTTTAAACCAGGCTTAGCCATAACCAGTGCTTATGGGCTTGGCACCTTAAATAATAAATCGCAACATTTAGGAATAAAGTACCAAACTATGGAAAAAGGATATGCAGAGAGTGGGCTTTTGTTGAGTGATTTGTTTGTGCTAAAAACCAATTTGTATAACATGGGTATTGGGGCAGGTGCATATTATAGATATGGAGCCTATAAAAATGTGTTAGAAAAAGATAACTTAGCATTTAAATTAAATTTTTCGATTTCTTTCTAACATGAACGAAAACAAAAAAATGTGGTTAAAAAGATTTGGGCTGGCTGGCTTTCTTTTTTTTCTGATAAAAGGAATAGCTTGGTTAGTAGTGCTGTATATGGCATACAATGGATGTAATTAAATAGTTCAATATAATCTCATGAAAAAAGTTTTATTAATATCAGCAATGCTTATAGGCCAATGTGTTTATGCGCAAAATAAGATGGAACCAGAAACTTTATGGAAATTTGGTAGAGTTGCCGAACCAAAAGTTTCACCAGATGGTAAGATGATAGTTTATCAAATTACAACCTATAATGTACAAGATAACAAAGGGAACACAGATTTATGGACAGTACCAGTAATGGGAGGATCCCCTAAAAGGCTTACAAACACTAGCTTTTCTGAGTCGAATGCGAGATGGAGACCCGATGGTAAAAAAATCGGATTCTTAAGCTCAGAAAGTGGGGAGTCGCAACTTTGGGAAATGAATGCAGACGGAACCGAAAAAACTCAAATCAGTAAGATAGATGGAGGAGTGTATAATTTCAATTACTCGCCTTCACAAAAACACATCTATTTTTCTCAAGATGTAGAAATAGATAATACATTAAAAAAGAGATATCCAGATTTGCCAAAAACGAATGCATTACAATATGATGAGTTAACCATGCGCCATTGGACACAGTGGGAGGATGGTGCCTACAGCCATGTAATGTATTGTACATATGATAATGGCAAACTAGGTACTGCTACAGATATAATGCCTACAGAAAGGTTTGATGCACCCACACAACCTTTTGGTGGCGAAGAACAAATGGCATGGAGTGCCGATGGCAAGTTTATAGCTTACACCTGTAAAAAAGTAAGTGGAACTGAATATGCAGTTAGTACTAATACAGATATCTATTTGTATAGTTTAGAAACCGGGAAGACTGTAAACCTAACTCCTACTAATAAGGGGTATGATGTAGATCCAAGATTTTCTCCTGATGGTAAATCAATTGCTTGGTTGAGCATGGAGCGCCCAGGTTTTGAGGCAGATAAAAACAGAATAATGTTAATGGATTTAGCAAGTAAATCTACCATTGAAGTTACAAAAGTTTTAGACCAAAGTGCTGATAATATTTTATGGTCAAGAGATTCTAAGAATATATTTTTTACGAGTTGTGTAGATGCGGTGCATCAACTATATGTTTACTCAACTACAGCTAAAAAAGATGCCATCAGAAAAATTACGAATGGTATGAGCGATTTAAATAGTATTGATTTAAGTTTTGATGGCAAAATAAATCACATAATTGCAACTAGGGTAAACATGAGTACTCCAACAGAAATATTTAGAATAGAAACCTTAAAAGGTAATGAATACTTACTGTCTCATACTAACGATGATTTATTAAGAAATTTAAAGTTAGGGAGAGTGGAAAAAAGAATGGTTACTACTACTGATGAGAAAGAGATGTTGACTTGGGTAATTTATCCACCAGATTTTGATAAGGACAAAAAATATCCAGTATTATTGGTATGTCAAGGTGGTCCACAAAGTACGGTAAGTCAAGGTTTTTCGTACCGTTGGAATTTTCAATTAATGGCAGCAAAAGGATACATAGTTGTAGCACCAAACAGACGAGGCTTGCCATCATTCGGACAAGAATGGAACGATCAGATATCGGGAGATTGGGGCGGACAAGCAATGCAAGATTTGCTATCTGCTATTGATGATATTAGTGAAGAGCCTTATGTAGATACCTCAAGAAGAGCAGCTGTAGGCGCAAGTTATGGAGGCTACTCAGTATATTGGTTAGCAGGAAATCACAACAACAGGTTTAAATCATTTATCGCACATTGTGGTGTGTTTAATTTAGAAAGCATGTACGGCGCAACCGAAGAAATATTTTTTGTGAATCATGATTTAGAAGGCGCATATTGGAAAAACCCTAAGCCTGTGTCATACGAAAAATTTTCTCCGCATAAATTTGTGCAAAATTGGAACACACCGATTTTAGTAATTCATAACGAAAAAGATTTTAGAGTACCATTGGGCGAGGGCTTGCAAGCATTTTCAGCTGCGCAATTACAAGGAATAAAAAGCAGATTTTTATATTTCTCTGACGAAGGGCATTGGGTAACTAAACCACAGAATAGTATTTTGTGGCAAAGAGAGTTTTTTAGATGGTTGGATGAAACGGTTAAATAAATAAAAAAAGCCCCGAAATTTTTCGGGGCTTTTTTTATTTATTTAACAAGAGAATTTATTTCAACTTAAATTCTTTTTTCACTTTATCTACAAAGTCTAATTTCTCCCAAGTAAATAATTCCACTTTTACTTTAAGATCTTTACCACCTGGTGATTTAAATGTTTTAGTAACAATTTCGTTCTTACGTCCCATGTGACCATAAGCTGCAGTTTCAGAATAAATAGGGTTACGTAATTTTAAACGTTGCTCGATTGCGTAAGGGCGCATATCAAAAATCTTTTCGATTTTTTTAGCAATGTCGCCGTCTGTCATATTAACTTTTGCTGTTCCGTATGTGTTAATATAAATACCCATTGGTTTTGCAACACCAATTGCATAAGATACTTGAACTAGTACTTCATCACATAAACCTGCAGCCACCATATTTTTTGCAATATGACGAGTTGCATAAGCTGCCGAACGATCTACTTTAGATGGATCTTTACCAGAGAATGCTCCACCACCGTGCGCACCTTTACCACCGTAAGTATCAACAATAATCTTACGACCTGTTAAACCTGTATCACCGTGAGGTCCACCAATAACGAATTTACCAGTAGGGTTAATATGATAGTTAATTTTATCATTAAATAATGATTTGTACTTAGGGTACTTCTTCATTACTCTTGGAATTAAAACCTTTATAATATCAGCTTTAATTTTATCCAACATTTTTTTCTCAGAGTCAAAATCATCATGCTGAGTAGAAATAACAATAGAATCGATTCTTACTGGGCGATTGTTATCGTCATATTCTAAAGTAACTTGAGATTTAGCATCCGGACGCAAGTATTTTATTTCTTTATTCTCTCTACGAACGGCAGCTAATTCGATTAATAACGAGTGAGCTAAATTTAATGCTAAAGGCATATAGTCTGCAGTTTCGTTAGTTGCATATCCAAACATCATCCCTTGATCGCCTGCACCTTGATCTTCTTTTTTCTTACGCTCAACGCCTTGGTTAATATCTGCTGATTGTTCGTGTATTGCCGATAATATACCACAAGAGTTTGCTTCGAACATGTACTCAGATTTAGTATACCCGATTTTACGAATAACTCCACGTGCAATTTCTTGAACATCAAGATAAGCAGTAGATTTTACCTCTCCGGCCAAAACCACTTGCCCTGTTGTTACAAGCGTTTCACAAGCAACTTTTGAATTAGCATCAAATGCTAAGAAATTATCAATTAATGCGTCAGATATCTGATCTGCAACTTTGTCTGGATGCCCTTCTGAAACGGACTCCGAAGTAAATAAATAAGACATATTTTTAGTTTAATGTTAAATCTTGTGTGTTGAAAAGGGTAGATTGCAGAGTTCCTGCTTTAGCCTTTTTTTTAAAGTGGTTGCAATCGAGCAAATCAATCCACAAGAATGAAGTCACAAAAATAGAATAATTTTTTATATTCAGTTAATATTCAATAAAAATCAAATAATATTGTGCTTAAATTCTAATTCGAAGATGTTATCATATAAATTTTTACATATTAAGCTACTATCACGCAGATTACTCTTATTACTAGGGGTTTACTTTGTTTGTAGGCTTATATTTTATGTCTATAATTTTCAAAGTTTCTCAAATTCTACTTTCTCAGATATCGGAATTTCCTTCCTCGCTGGCATCATTTTCGACCTATCCGCAATAGTTTACATCAATTTAGTATATATATTATTATTTATCCCAACCATTTTTACAAAACCGAATAGGGTTTACGAACAATTTTTGGAAGTGGTTTTTGTGGGATTAAATTTTGTGGCTATTTTATTTAATATAATAGACATTGAATATTACAGATTTCAGAAGAAACGCACAGGAATAGAGCTGTTTAGTGGAGAAAATGACATCATAAAACTACTTCCCACCTATATTAAAGACTATTGGTGGTTATTCATTATTTCATCCATCATTACCTACTTTTTGTTTAAATTTTATAGAAAAACAAGGACCGTTTATTTACAAGAAAGGAAACCTTATACAGCATTAAAAATATTATCAATTATAATGTATATGGGCGTTTTGGTAATTATCGCTCGTGGAGGTTTGCAAACAAAACCTATTCAAATTATTAGTGCATCGCAATATGGCAACCCACAAAATTCTTCCTTAACATTAAATACTACATTCACCATACTACAATCGTACGGCAAAAAAACACTCGACAATAAAAACTATTTTAATGAGCAACAATTAAACGCTAATATAAACACGACAAAAAATTACGAGAACGAAGTACTTTTTTCGCCCAAAAATGTGGTAATTATAATATTAGAAAGTTTTTCGAATGAATATATTGGGGCTATCAATAAAAACGTAAACTATACTCCTTTTTTAGATAGTTTATTTGAAGAAAGTTTTGTGTTTGAGAATGCTTTTTCGAACGGTAAAAAATCTAACGAGGCTATGCCTAGTATAATAGCAGGTATACCTTCATTAATAGATGAATCGTACTCAGGAAGTATTTACCAAAACAATGAAATAAATACACTACCAAATTTGCTAAAAAGCAAAGGTTATCATTCTATGTTTTTCCATGGTGGATTTAATGGATCTATGAATTTTGATGCCTTTGCTAAGAAAGCCGGGTACGATCAATATTTTGGGATGGACGAATACAACAACTCATCAGATTATGATGGTAATTGGGGTATTTACGACGAGCCTTTTTTTAACTATTTTGCAAAAACGTTAGGCTCTGCTCCTAAACCATTCTTTGCAACATTGTTCAGTTTATCATCTCACCCTCCATTTGCAATACCATCAGCATACAAAAAGAAATTTGAACATATAAAATCTGAAAAACACAGGAGTTTTGCATATACCGACTATGCTTTAAAGAAGTTTTTTGAATATGCAAAAACAAAGAAATGGTATTATAACACCTTGTTTGTAATACTACCCGATCATACTCCAGATGCAGATGATTTATATTATGATACAAAAGTTTCTTATTATAAAATTCCAATTGTATTCTTTGATCCAGTGAGAAATTGGAAAGGCAAATCACAAAAAATTGTTTCTCAAATAGATGTTATGCCGAGTGTGTTAGATTACTTACATTTCGACTCCGAATTTAAATCTTTTGGAAATAGTGTTTGGAGAAATAATACAGAAAATTATTCGGTAAATTATAGAGATGGAGTATATCAATTGATAGATTCTAATTATGTAATTCAATATACTGGAGAAGATGTTACAGCTTTATATAATTATACTAACGATTGGTACTTAACAAACAATTTAGTTGATAAAGAGCTTGAAGTAAAAGATAAGATGAAAAAAAGATTACAAGCATTTATTCAAAAATATAATGCTACCTTAATACAAAATAATTATAATAACAAGCCTTGAAAAAAAAGATATTATTCATCATAAATCCTATTTCAGGTGGTAGGGATAAGAAGAAAATTCCGGGGCTTATAGAAAAGCATTTGGATAAAAATCTTTTTGACTATAGGATAAGTTTTACAGAGAAAGTTGAGCATGGTTTTATGCTTGCCAAAGCTGCTGTAAAAGATCAATATGAAGTAATTGTTGCGGTGGGTGGCGATGGTACTGTAAATGAAATTGCGAAGGCCATTATTAATTCTAAAATTATATTAGGTATTATACCATTTGGTTCTGGCAATGGCTTAGCCAGAAGTTTAAACATTCCATTATCAATTGAAAAAGCTATTGAAAATATTAACAGCTTAAATGTTGATACCATAGATTCTGCAAGTTTAAATAATCACTTTTTCTTTAATGTTGCAGGCTCTGGTTTTGATGCACATATATCGCAATCTTTTGCACACAATAAAATTAGAGGATTAATAGGGTATATTAGAACTACTTTTAAAGAATTAAGAAATTACATTCCTCAAGAATATAAAATTTATTTAGATGGCAAGTTGTATGTCAGAAAAGCGTTTATAGTAAGTGTAGCAAATTCATCGCAGTATGGAAATGATGCCTATATAGCTCCGCGTGCAGATGTGAAGGATGGTTGGTTAGATGTTGTAATTGTGAAACCGATTAAGTGGTATAAAATCCCAATTTTAGCAACCAGAATGTTCACTAAAACGGCAGAATCTTCTAAATACGTAGAAATGTTTAATGCCAAAAAAATATACATAGAGAGAGAATATGATGCAGCTATACATTTAGATGGAGAACCCCGCATGGAACAAAAAAATCTTTCTATTGAAATTATACCTTTGTCTATTAATGTAATTGTTCCAAAAGATGTCGAAAAAAAATAAAAACATACAAGGAGTAGTATACTCAACAAACCCGGAGTTCGAATATCAACATCAACAAGAGGAGGAGTTTAACACGCTACCTAATGAAAAGCAAGATTTAAGAGTTATGCTCGATAAAAAACAACGAGCTGGCAAAGCAGTAACCTTAATTACCGGCTTTATAGGTAAAAATCAGGATTTAGAAGTATTGGGTAAACTATTAAAAACAAAATGCGGTGTAGGTGGAACCGTAAAAGATGGGGAAATAATGATACAGGGGGATTTTAGAGATAAAATAATGCTATTATTACAACAATCGGGCTATAAAGCTAAAAAAGCAGGCGGATAATACTTTTCAATACAATTGATATTCGAATAATATCAAATTTTCGTAAATTGCGCCCCTATTACAAAATACAATAACTAAGCAAATTAATATGACTAACGAATTTGGTTTAAAGTCGGCCAAAGCAACTGTTGCCGACCTTGGATTAGCCAATGTAGCAGCAGCTTATTGGAATTTAACGCCAGCAGAGCTTGTAGAAGAAGCGATTACAAGAGGCGAAGGTACACTGGTTGATTCTGGAGCGCTCGCTGCAGATACTGGTGAATTTACAGGAAGATCTCCTAAAGATAGATTCGTGGTATGCGATGAAATTACTGAAAACTCAGTATGGTGGGGTGATGTAAACATCAAATTTGACCCAGCAAAATTTGATTTATTGTACAACAGAGTTTGTGCATATTTATCTAATAAAGAAGTTTTTGTTCGCGATTCTTACGCTTGCGCAGATCCTAGTTATCGAATGAATATCCGTGTGGTTACAGAACAAGCTTACCACAACATTTTTGCAAATAATTTATTTTTAAGACCAACAAAAGAGGAGATTTTAAGCTTCGATCCGGAGTGGACAATTATTAATGCACCAGGTTTTAAAGCAGATCCAAAAATTGATGGAACACGCCAACACAACTTTGCAATTTTAAATTTCAGCAAAAAAATTATTTTAATTGGCGGTACAGGTTATACAGGCGAAATTAAAAAAGGAATTTTTGGTGTATTAAATTATGTTTTACCGCATGATAAAAATGTACTATCAATGCATTGCTCAGCAAACATTGGTAAAGACGGAGATACAGCAATTTTCTTTGGTCTGTCTGGAACAGGTAAAACAACATTATCTGCAGATCCAAACAGAGGTTTAATTGGTGATGATGAACATGGTTGGGCAGACAATTCTGTATTCAATTTAGAGGGTGGATGCTATGCTAAATGTGTTGATTTAACAAAAGAAAAAGAGCCCGAAATTTGGGATGCAATTAAGTTTGGTGCATTACTAGAAAACATAGTTTGTTATGATGGCACTAGCACTGTAGATTTCACAAACATTTCTAAAACAGAAAATACCAGGGTAGCCTATCCAATTAATCACATTAAAAATGCAGTTGAACCTTCAATTGCAGGTACACCTAAAAATATTTTCTTTTTAACATGTGATGCATATGGAGTTTTGCCTCCAATATCAAAATTAAATGCGGGCCAAGCGATGTACCATTTTATTTCTGGTTACACTGCAAAAGTGGCTGGTACAGAAGCAGGAGTAACAGAGCCGCAAACAACCTTCTCAGCTTGTTTTGGAAAAGTGTTTTTACCGCTACACCCTACGAAATATGCCGAAATGTTAGGTAAAAAAATGACTGAGAATAAAGTAAACGTATGGTTAGTAAATACAGGTTGGTCTGGTGGTTCATACGGTGTTGGAAGCAGAATGAAATTGGGTTATACAAGAGCAATGATTACTGCAGCATTAAATGGCCAATTAGACAATGTTCAATTTGATACACACCCGGTTTTTGGTTTGCAAATGCCTACCACATGTCCAGATGTGCCAACAGAAATATTAAATCCAAGAAATACTTGGGCCGATAAAAACTCATACGATACAAAGGCAAATGATTTAGCAAATAAATTCGTGAAGAATTTTGAGCAATATGCTGATGGAGCAAGTTCAGAAATATTAGCTGCAGCACCCAAAACAATTCAGAATGCATAATAAATACTAGTATTCTAAAAATAAAAGCCCTGTAAATCAGGGCTTTTTTATTTTATTTTTATTGGTACGTTTTTGGTGGCACGACTTAAGTGGTGCCACCACTTAAGTCGTGCC
>CALRUR010000015.1:0-73865 GCA_943371425.1 Sphingobacterium thalpophilum | reverse complement strand
ACAATTACTTAAAAAATTTTATCAAGATAGAAATTACAATTTAAGTGTAAAGGATATTGATTATAAAATTATTGATGAGAGTATACAAACTACTGCAAATTTAGAATTAAATGCGAATGTATTGATGAAAGTTGATAACAAGACTTTTTTCAACTTTAACTTTTGTCCATTTCCACATCAATTCGACAGATCAGTAGATACCACCGAACAATATGTGTTTTATAAAACTGCTCAAAACAAAACAATTATTGAAATTACATTTCCGAATAAAATAAACAAAGTAGAAAGTCTTTATTCGAATCTCATCTATAATGAAGATGGGATGAAATATCAATTTAATGTTAAACATTCAAACAACAAGCTTATTATTGAATACACTTTCGAAAATGATCATGTTAAAATTCCTACAAGTCTAACTAATAAATATAACCAACTTAACTTGTTAATCTCAAAATCCTTAAACCATGAAATTATTATTTACTAGTGCAATTGCTATACTTCTTTTAAGTATAGAGAGCTATGCGCAATTGAAAGTAAAGGAGCATATTTGGCAAACCACTAGTCCAACTACAAATATTCCTGATAGTTTGAAAGACAACGATGCCATAATGGTACATCAACAACATGATATTAAAAACAACTTAGATTTAAGTGCAGGAAAGATTTATAATATAGAGAGCATTAGGTTTAGGGTTAAAATATATACTCAAGCTGGCTTAGACGAATATTCAGTTTATTCTATTAACAAGAGTAAAAATAGTTCAATTACAAAATTAGATGCAAGAACAATTAAAAGTGATGGTAAGATTATTGACTTGAAATCAACAGAAATAAAAGTATTAGATATTAAAGAGGATGAAGACAATAGCAGATATGAAAATATAAAAGTATCTATACCAGGTGTTGAGATTGGTGATGAAATAGAAATTATTTATGCAATAGAACGCGATGGATTTATAAATGGAAGAGATATTCATTTATACAACTCTATCCCTACCTTAAAATCAGTTTTTTCTTATACAACCGACAATTCTGTTGTTACAGATTTTCGTATGTACAATGATTTGCCAGATCCGGAAATTAAAAAAGCAATGAATGATGCTATTTTCACCTGGACATTAACGAACCTTCCAGGACTAGGAGAACAATTTGCATCAAATTTTACTGAGAGTTTACCCTTTTTACGTTTTGCCGTTAGGAATATTATTGTTAATGGAAGAGTCCTCGAAGGTATGGCACAATGGGGAATACTTAATAATGATTGGACTGAGATTTATGACTACTATGCAAACATATATACTAATGGAAATTTCAAAGATTCATACAAAGGAGTAAGCTTTTTTGGTTATATCAAAAATCAAAAAAAGTTAAACCCTCAATTAAAAACTAATGAAATAATTGAAAATCTAGTGCATATAATCAACGACAGTTTAGAGATTGTAGAATCTACTGAGGAGCTTACGATGAAGCCAGGGTTATACTTCTTAGAAAATAAAAAAATTGACCAGAAAAATATCCACAATTTAATTGTAAACTACTTATCAGAATATAACATAAAATTTTATGTGGTATTTGCTCGTGATAAAGTTGATGGTAAAATGGACATTGCATTCGCCTCTGGAGATATGATTACAGATGTATTCTATGCTGCACAAGACTCTGCTGGAAATTTACACTTTATTTATCCATCAAATGAATACAACAAGTATCACATTGATGAGGTACCGTATAGGATTGCTGGTACAGAAGCGGTATTAGTATCACGAAAGTCGGTAAATGCATTAAAGACAGATGCCATTAAAGTGAAAATTCCAACTAATGATTTCCAAGTGAATGCAAGAACTACCATGGTAAATATTAAAGTAGATTTAGCAAAAGGAAGTGGAGCATACAAAAGTAAGAATACTTACACAGGTCATTTTTCCACTAGACACAGATCTGAGGTGCTTAATTCAATGAAAGAAAAAGAACGCAATAAAACCTTTAAGTCTAACTTAGAACTTTATGACATGTTCAATGTTGACACCTTTCAAGTTGATCGAAATGACAACAACTATCCTTACAATTTCAGTTTTAATCACCAAGGAAATGTTCAAATCGCTTTTCAGAAAATAGATAATACCACTTACTCCATTCCACTAATCGGATTGATTGATCACTATATATTAAGTTCGACGGAGCAAGAACGCACTTTAAACTATTACTGTCCATTCAAATATACCGATACCTATAAAGTATACTTACAATTCGATAAAAATATTGAGTTATTAGAAAATACATTAGATCAATTTTGGGTATTCCACAACAATGAGAACTACATTATTAATGTAAACAAAGTGAACGATAAGGTTTTACTTATAGAATCAAAATTAGATTTACGTAAGGATAAACTTAATCCAGAAGAATATAAAGTTCATCATGGAGTTAACGAATCCATCAATAAAACTTTACAATCAAGAATATTGATTAAAACGATTTAAGTACTAATAGACATAGCAATGATTAAGAAAATTACTTCACTATTGTTAGTGATGTTATGCATCGGTGTGGTAAATGCTCAAAAGAAAAGCACTGAATATGCTTGGGAAGCTACTGCACCAACAACATCAATACCAGACAGTTTATTAGAAAGTGATGCAGTTTGTGTTTACAAATTACAGGAAATTCGATATAGAAAAGGTGGATTGAGTTATTTCGTAAACAAAATAAGAATAAAAATAATAACGAAAAGAGGGCTCGACAAATACGCTTCTTATTCTGTTTATAGACCCGACTATACAACTTTAAACACATTAGATGCTAGAACTATTAAAAGCAATGGGAATATAGTAAATTTTAATACCTCAGATATAAAAAGCATTGAACTTAAAAAAAATAAAAACAGTTCCTTGAGAATTCAGAGATTAAGTATACCCGGTGTAGAAGTTGGAGATGAAATTGAGTTTATATATATTTTCCAATATGATGGAATAATGGAAGATCAAGATATATTTCTACACACAGAAGTACCAACGATGGTATCAACCTTTAAACAAGTAGTGGATAATGTATATGATATCGACTTTAGAACATATAATAATATGCCAAAGCCATATTATGAAAAAAAAGAAACTGAAAGTATTTATCAATGGGTATTAAATAATATAGAGGGTACGAGTGACAATGAATATGGTATTTTACAAGAGTCATTACCATTCATTAGATATTCTGTTTCATATTTCCCTATTAGAAGTGCAGGTTCAAAAGAGTTTTTTGAAATGGTAAACAGAAACTGGAGTATAATGTATAAGTATTATTCAGCAATAATTAAAAATGATGTATTTGAACATTCTTATTGGGGGAAAAGCTTAGAAGGATATATTAATAAACATAATGAGCAAAACCCTAATTTAAGTGTTGATCAAAAGATATATTATTTAAGTACAATATTAAACGACAGTTTAAAGATTACTGAATTTGATCCTAAAAGTCCTTCACGACCTGCGATGTATTATATATTAAACAAAACAATGGATACACGCATGGTACTTAAATTTATTGACTCTTATTTGAAACTAAATAATATCAGGTATTTTGTTGCGTTCAGCAGGAATAGATACGAAGGTAACATTGACATAAATTTTGCAAGACCTAAAACTGTTTCCGAAATTTTTTATGTGATTATGAACGAGAACAAAGATCTTCATTATTTATATCCTCCAAATTCAATTACAAAATATTATATAGATGAATTACCTAACAGTATAGCCGGCACACAAGCAATATTAATAACAGATTTAGGTGGAATTAAATCCGATCGATTGAATGTAACCACCATGAATATACCTTTTAACGAAACGAACACTAATATATGGAGTAAAAAAACAAATCTGAAGATAAATTTAAAAGATGAAAAAATTAAAAATGAGTATGTAACCCAACACACTTTGGTTGGCGACGTTAGTACAAATTTGAGAAATAGTATTATCAATCTTGGTAATTCAAAAGACTCTGTTGGTCAACTAAAAGAATTATTAGAGCTAAATTCTGCACATAACATAGATACCATTTTCACGGAGTCTTTAGAAAAAATTTACCCTTATAATTACTCTTTTAAATTCAAAGGTGATGTAAGTGACATCGTACAAAAAATCGACAATAATAATTACTCAATATTAATTGATAAATTAATTAATCATTATACTCTTAACACTGACGATCAAAAAAGGTTGTTGAATTATTACTGCCCATTTGCCTATAGTGATGTAAACAAGATTTACATCACTTTTGATAAAAATATAGATTTAGTAAATGCAGAATTTAACAAGTTCTGCATTACTAATAGCCCAATTGCAAATTATACTATTGAGGTTAGAAAGCTTAATGAAAATGTTTTAATGATTGAATCAAAGCTTGATTTATTAAAAATAAAACTAAGTCCTGCAGAATACACAGAACTACATAAAGCAAATGAATCGTTGCTTAAAACTAGCCAATCAAGAATATTAATTAAAACAATTTAAATTAATACGCGCGTTTATTATTTCCTTCTACGTAATTAATAAACGCGTTGTTAACTACTCGCATTCCTCCTGGTGTTGGGAAATCGCCTGAAAAATACCAATCACCTAAATTATCGGGGCAGGCATAATGTAAATCTTCTAAACTTTGATAGATCACTTCTACTTCTGCATTAATATCATCGGGTCTTACTATTTCGGCAATTTTTTTAGAAATTTCTTCAGCGGTAAATGGCCTGTAAATATCTTTTACAAAATTCTCAATTTCTTCTATGGGTAAGAACTGTTGTTTTTTACAACGCTCATAAACATCTTGAATTAAATCTTCTTTGCCTTGATCTTTTAACAATTCTATAGCAGCAGAAAAGGCTACGAACTCTCCCATCCTACTCATGTCGATCCCATAACAATCTGGGTAACGAATTTGAGGTGCAGATGAAACAATGATTATTTTTTTGGGACCTAAACGGTCAAGAATTCTTAATATGCTTTGTTTTAAAGTAGTTCCACGTACAATCGAATCATCTAATACTACCAAATTATCAATTCCACTATTTACAACACCGTATGTTGTATCATAAACATGAGCTACCATGTCTTTCCTATCAGCATCTTGTGTAATGAAGGTTCTTAGTTTAACATCCTTCAAAGTTATTTTTTCAACTCGAGGAGCCATGTTCAACAACTTCTCTAATTTATCATTTTGTAATTCGTGCTGATGATTCAGAATTTTTTCTTTCTGGTAATCTTTAATGTATTTGTGTACACCTTCTACCATTCCATAAAATGCAACTTCTGCGGTATTAGGAATGTAAGAAAAAACAGTATTCTCAAAATCATAATCAACCGACTTCAAAATCTTATCTACCAATAATCTTCCTAATTGCTTACGTTCTCTGTAAATAGAGGCATCGTTTCCTCTTGAGAAATAAATTCGTTCAAATGAACAGGCCTTCTTCTCTACTGGTTCTCTAAACTGTTGCTCACTCACCGTACCATTCTTTTTTATAATTAAAGCATGGCCAGGTTGTACTTCCTTTATTTCGTCAATAGGAATGTTAAAAGCAGTTTGTATAGCTGGCCTTTCTGAGGTTACCACTACAATTTCATCGTCTTGGTAAAAGAATGCAGGGCGAATACCTGCTGGGTCGCGCATTACAAAAGCATCTCCATGCCCTATCATCCCACAAATGGTATAACCACCGTCCCAGTTTTTGGCCGAACGGGTTAATACATTTGCCACATCTAAGTTTTCTGCAATTAGTTTAGTTATTTCAACATTTCCATGTCCTAATGAACGATAATAGTCGAATAACTTTTGATTCTCATCATCCAAAAAATGACCTATTTTTTCTAGTACAGTAACTGTATCGGCTTTTTCTTTAGGGTGCTGGCCAAGTTCATACAATTGCTCAAGCAACTCGTTTACATTCGTCATGTTAAAATTACCAGCAACTATTAAGTTACGGGTAATCCAGTTATTCTGACGAAGGAAGGGGTGGCACTGTTCTATATTATTACCACCAAAAGTTCCATAACGTAAATGTCCGAGTAGCAACTCCCCTGTGTAGGGAGCATTGTGTTTTAACCATTCTGCATCCAAAAAATTAATTGGATCATTGGCCTCTACTTCAATTAATCGGTTGTGTATATGTTCAAATATTTCGGGAACTGCATTTTTACTGGTGGATCTGTGCCGGGAAATGTATCGCTCACCTGGGGCAATATCGAGTTTTATAGTTGCTACGCCGGCACCATCTTGGCCACGGTTTTGTTGTTTAGACATTAGCAAATACAACTTATTGAGCCCATAAAGAGCTGTGCCGTATTTTTCCTGATAAAATTGTAAAGGTTTTTTAAGTCGGATTAATGCGATGCCGCATTCGTGCTTAATTGAATCACTCATGGATGTGTCACTAAGGCACAAATATACGAAATGAATTGTGAATTATGAATTATGAACTATGAATTATGTGGCACATACTCCTTGCCCTAGGCTCCTTGCTCTATACTCTCTGCTCCTAGCAAAAAAAAAATCCCCCTCAATTGCTCGAGGAGGATTTTCGTGTGTTCTTTATTTATTACAATGTAACTCCAATTTGGAAAGTCATTATAGATTTAATGTAAAGTGTATCTGTAGTTGGTGCGAATAATTTACCATCTAATTGTACTCTGAAGAAATCTTGAGAAACAAATGGTAATATATTTGGATTTACAGTTTGTGATGGGAATACAATAGGATTTATGTTTCTGTACCCTGCTGACATAGTTGCACTGTCAATACCTTGTATTGCTGAAAAAGTACCACCAATTTCCGCAATATTAATGCCTACACTTTTAACGTTGTTAAAGTTTTGGCTTGGGTTAATAAGACCATTTTTATCTGTAAATGACAAGGTGAGAGCCGTTAATGTTATTTCGGTAATATCTTCCTGAGTTGCGCTATTTGCTGTTAATAAACTGTCTAACTTAGATTCAAGAGTATCAACTTTTGAAATTGTATTGGTAGATACTGGAGGTATTTGGTAAATGACCTCTTGAGTTTGAGGGATATTTACAGTAATACCTGCATCCTCGTCGCAAGAAGTAAAAATGGTAGCACCTGCTACTAGTGTAGATACCATTAAGGTTCTAATAAAGTTGATTTTCATAATAATTTAATAATGTTAGTTTATTTTGACGCGAATGTAAATATTATATTCCGATAATAATATATGAATTCTATTAAACGCCTATATATGTGTAACTTGTAAGCTAAAATTGTGCCAATAAAAGCATTTTTTTAATAATTTTGATATTAAAGCGAATTTTGCATATAATTGCAGCCGATTTAAGGGGCCCATAGCTCAGCTGGTTAGAGTAGGAGACTCATAATCTTTTGGTCGAAGGTTCGAGTCCTTCTGGGCCCACCAAATTCCCCGCCCTTAAAGCGGGGAATTTTTATTTTTATAGCATGATAAAGAACATCATCTTCGATTATGGCAATGTTATTTTCGACATCGACCATCAATTAACCATTAATGCCTTTAAGAATTTAGGCCTTCAAAAAGAAAGCTCTTTTTTTGGTCATCTACAACAAAACCCCTTATTCGATCAGTTCGAAATGGGTAAAATTAGTCCGGCAGAATTCCGTAACTCAGTTCGAGAAATTACCGAGAGAGATTTTAGTGATGAGTTAATTGATGATGCTTGGAATACCCTTTTACTTGGCATCCGCCCAGGTTACTTGGAGTTTTTATCAGAAATGAAAAATAAATACAGAACATTTCTGCTTAGTAACAATAACGAAATACATTACAATTGGATTAATAACTATTTAGAAAAGACCTTCCATGTTCCTAACATGAGCGCTTATTTTGAACACGATTATTACTCGCACTTAATGGGAATGAGAAAACCTAACAAAGATATTTTTGAGTTTGTTTTAAATAAACATCAATTAAATCCAGAAGAAACTCTTTTTATAGACGATAGTCCACAGCATTTAGAAACCGCTAAACAACTTGGCTTACATACCCATTTAATGCTTCGTTCAGAAGACCTTAGAACTATATTGCCAAGCTTGTTAGTTTAATTTACAATAGCATGACATTATAGGCCAATCATTCCTAATAAAATCAATAATTTTATCAAAAAAATATTAAAATGAGAAAAATCGCAGCAGTCCTTTTACTAAGCATTTCTACCTTTTATAGTTCATACGCTCAAGAAGAAAAACATTTAAAAAATTTAACGCAATTAACCCATGGTGGCGACAATGCCGAGGCTTATTTTAGTTTCGATAATAAGCATCTAAGTTTCCAATCAAACAATAAAAAATGGGGCGTACAATGCGATCAAATTTTTTCGCTCGATATAAGTAAAGCTTCTAAAGATTCTACCTACACCCCACCTATGATTTCTACAGGTAAGGGCCGCACAACATGTTCTTATTATTTGGCAGACAATAAACATATTTTATATGCATCAACACATGCAGAAATGAATGAATGCCCTCCGCCGCCAGCACCTCGTGCAGATAGAAAATACTTGTGGCAAATTTCTCCAGAATACGATATTTATATAGCCGATTTAAAAGGGACTATTACTAAAAAACTTACCAACGAACCAGGTTATGATGCTGAAGCTACTGTTTCTCCTGATGGCAAAACTTTAGTATTTACCTCTACTCGTACCGGCGATTTAGAGTTGTTTACTATGAATGTGGATGGCAGTAATGTAAAGCAAATTACCAATGGATTAGGGTATGATGGTGGTGCTTTTTTCTCTCCAGATGGCAAGAAAATTGTATTCCGTGCTTCACGTCCTAGCTCAGAAGCAGATGTGAAAGAATACAAAGATTTATTAAAAGAAGGACTTGTGGCTCCTACCAACATGGAAATTTATACTTGTAATATTGATGGTAGCGATTTAAAACAAATTACAAAATTAGGCAAAGCAAACTGGGCTCCATTTTTTACTCCAAACGGTAAAAAAATAATATTTTCATCTAACCATCATTCAGAACGTGGATACGATTTTCAATTGTATCTAATAAACGTTGATGGTACAGGACTGGAAAGAGTAACTAATGCTAGTATTTTCAATGCATTCCCGATGTTTTCTCCTGATGGAAAAAAATTAGTATTTTCATCAAATAGAAATAACGGCGGTACGAGAGATACTAATTTGTTTATTGCGGATTGGGTGGAATAGTAGAGAGTAGTGAGTAGCGGGTAGCGAGTAATGCCAATAATTGCAATTTGACAGAATAACTTAATAACCTTATAACTTAATAACCCATTAAATAATAAAAATGAAGAAGCTATACATCCTGATATTAATCTTAAGTACAAATGTTGCGATTGCCCAAACAGATTACAAACGTATTGAGAAAGACATTAATTATTTAAGTTCTGATAAATTAAAAGGAAGATTCCCAGGAACAAAGCAAGAATTAAAAGCGGCAAATTACATCATTAAAAGCTTTAAAAAATCGGGATTAAGCCCCAAAGGCGACCAAGAAACTTTCTTACAAGCATTCCCCTTTAAAGTAAGTAAAAACCCGCATGCAACCGACGATGAAATGGTTTCTAAAGGATACGCACATAATGTTGTAGGTTATTTAGATAATGGAGCGAAATATACCATTGTAATTGGTGCACATTATGATCATTTAGGACTAGGCTTAGGAGGTAACTCATTAGATGCAAACCCAGAAAATAAAATACATAATGGAGCCGACGATAATGCTTCTGGTACCGCGGGGGTAATGGAATTAGCTCGATATTTTGCAACTAATAATGTAAAAGAAAATCACAACTTTTTATTCATTTGTTTTTCGGCAGAAGAAGAAGGTTTACTGGGTTCAAAATTTTTCACAAATAACCCAAGCATCGTTTTAAACGATGTTTCATTTATGATTAATATGGACATGATTGGTAGATTAAATGATTCGACCAAAAAAATTATCATTTCTGGGGTTGGCACAAGCCCAAGTTGGAGCAGTGTATTAGCCAATCATCAAAATAATATTATAAAATACAAAGCAGATAGCGCTGGTATGGGCCCGTCAGACCATGCCTCATTTTACTTAAAAAACGTACCTGCCTTACACTTCTATACTGGTACTCATACAGATTACCACAAACCTACAGACGATGCCAATAAAATAAATAATATTGGCGAAGCTTATGTGTTAAACTTTATTGTAAACATTGTAAACGATGCTGATAAAATTGAGAAATTAGGCTTTACTCCTACCAAAACCAATAATGCATCGTCAAGCTCTACCAGTTTCAAAGTAACTTTAGGTGTAATTCCTGATTATGCTTATGATGGTAAAGGCTTGCGTTTAGACGGCGTAAGCGAAGGTAAAGCGGCTCAAAAAGCAGGATTAAAACAAGGCGATGTGATTATAATGATGGATGCGTTAGCCATAGAAAACATTCAAGATTATATGAAAGGCTTAAGCATGTTTTCGAAAGGTCAAACTGTACAATTAAAAATCAATAGAGATGGTAAAGAAATAATTTTACCTGCTACTTTTTAATAAATTTCATAGTATAAACACCCTCTTGAGTACTTACTTTTAATAGATACATCCCATTGCTTAACTCTTCAATAGGTATGGTATTAGTTAGATAGTGGGTACTGTTTACTTTACCAGTGAAATCTATCACTTCTACCATTTCTACATTTTCTAATTTAATATTAATGGTATGTTCAGATGGATTTGGAAATAAAGAGAAAGTTTTTGAGTTATTGTTTCCAATTCCGCTATTTGTTTCTACTATTTTACTAATAAAAGCTACAGTTTGGTTAGTACCCGTATTAGGATTTAGAAACTCCATTCCTAAATAATTAAGTGTATCTGCCGCAAACATTCCTACCAATACGAATTCAGAATTTTTTATTGATAAATCATAAATTGTAAATTTTGAATCCTTACTAATTTGAATAGAATCTCTATACATATTTCCTAAATCAAATAAGTAATAATCTTTGTCTATTTTCTTAATAAATACAAAATCTCCTCCAAAGTTTTTCGGATAAATTAAGCGGTTATCAAACTCAGAAAGATTCATATTTGTAAAAAAACTATGCTTATAATACATGGTACCTGCTTCTGTAAAATAGCTTAAATTCTGTACTACCCCAATATTGCTATCTAATTCATAATGCGCCCACATCACTCCATTATTGTGTAGGGTTAACTGACTAGAAAAATCAAAGGTAATGTATGGATCGTAGTATAAATTACTTACAGATAAATTAGTATCAGCCAAACACAAAAAATTAACATAGCCATTTCCTAAGGGATTTAAAACCTGAAAACTATCAATCATCGAAAAATCGCCAGTGCTCCCGGTTAAATAAATTTTATCATTATTATATTTTATATCCGAAAAGGTTCTTACTCCTGGAAAAATTTTTGCAGAAATTATATCTCCAGTGTTGGGGTCTAATTTCCAAACCACCGATTCAACATCATGGTATAATGCAGTAACTAATAAATTGCCTGATGGTAAAAAACAAACAGAAGTAGCCATGCTATTCCAAACTGTATCTTCCATAATTTTGAGCCACTTCAATTGTCCATTTGAATTTATTGCTGCAACAAATGAAAAAACTCTATTACTATCTAAGGCTAAATGTGTATTTCCATTTACACTTATAGAATCTGTAAAAATGCCCACCACAAAATGTGTATTATTAGCATAAACTATTTGATACGGAAAAACCGTTCCAATAAAATCTAGATTCCATAAAACAGCATTGTTGTTTTCATTAATATTTGTTACTTTCATATTTCCACCCCTTTGCTCAGGAAAATATGCCGAATATTTACTCGGTAACATACTAGCAACCGTGTAGTTATGATCAAAATTAATACATACGGGTTTATATTCTGCAGAATTTTGCAAGGTTGACGAATATAATTCCAGCATGCTAAAACGCTCTATTTGAGCATTACTAATCAATGTTGAAAGGGTAAATATCAATACTAATAAGTTTTTCATAAAGTATTCTAATCTAATTCTATGCCAATTTCTAAATTTCGAAGATTCGAAACATATTGTTACCTTTAGGCGACTAACCTAAACAAATGGCTAATTTTGATATACATAAGGTACTAAGTATTGTTGACAACGACAAAGGCATGGCAAAAACTTTGCTCGAAATGACTTTAGACCTTGGTTCTGCAGATATGCTTGAAATGCGAAAATTAGCAAATAATAACGAATACAATGCGGCTGGCAAGGTTGCTCATAAATTAAAATCGAGTACTGCTACACTTGGTTTCCATGAAGTATCTGATTTAATGAAAGATTTAGAACATTATTCTAAATTGGATGTGGAGCAAGACGTTTTTGAAGAAAAGCTTTCTAACCTAGAATCCGTTACCAACGAGTTATTTGATTTTATACGTCAGGCTTTAGCTTCCGAACTTAAATAATACGACAGCAAATCATTATAAACATAGCTATAACCTGTTTGGCTTACGAGTTTAGTATTTACCACCCATCTTAATTGCTCATTTTCTACTTCGTTAAATTCTGGTGGTGCTAAGTTAAATTGCTCACAAACCTTACTGTAAAATTCTTTCCGAGTTGGATGTTCAAAGGAACATACATTGTATACTCCTTGCAAATCTTTCTCAATACTTAATTCTATAATATTTAACACATCTTGTTGATGTACCAGGTTAATTTTTTGATTGGCATTTGGTAATTCTTTTCTACCACTTAAAAATTTAGCAGGATTTCTATTTGGCCCAACTAATCCCGAAAGCCTTAATACTACTGCGTTTGGTAGTATGTTTAAAAACAAGTCCGATACTTCAACATGTTTGTTGTTGGGTACAGATACACTTAAATCTAAGTCCTCTGTTAATTCGCCTGCAAATGCACTATACACAGAAGTAGTAGAAATAAATATTATTTTTTTTGCATTTAGCTGTTTCAACTCTGTAAATAATTTTTGAAATTTTACTAAATCTATTTCTTTACTTGCAATACTTATTAAAATATAATCTGCTTGTGCTTCAGTTGGGAAATCATTTCCTAATTGCCATTTATAGGTTTTAATATTAGGTATAAAACTAAGTTCACGTTTGGTGCCTTTTACTTCATAACCCTTTGCTACAAAATAATTGGCACAAGCCTCCCCTAGCCAACCTAAACCAATAATTGTAATGGATTTCATTTAAAGTTCTTTTCGTAAACGGGCTACTGGAATGTTGAGCTGTTCTCTATATTTTGCTACGGTTCTACGGGCAATGTTATATCCGTTTTCTTTTAATATTTCTGCTAATTTCTCATCCGCTAATGGATGTTTTTTATCTTCTTTTCCTATGCACTCTTCCAAAATCTTTTTCACTTCTCTGTTCGAAACTTCTTCGCCACCTTCCATTTGTATGCCTTCAGAAAAAAATGATTTTAATAAAAATGTACCAAATTCTGTTTGTACATATTTACTATTGGCCACACGCGAAACCGTTGAAATGTCCATCTGCACTTGGTCTGCAATGTCTTTCAAAATCATTGGTCGCAATTTACGCTCATCACCAGTTAAAAAATAATCGTACTGATAATTCATAATGGCATTCATGGTTTTTATCAAGGTTTGCTGACGTTGTTTAATAGCATCAATAAACCATTTTGCAGAATCGAGTTTTTGTTTTACAAACTGAACTGCCTCTTTCATTTTTTTATCTTTATCTACAGCCTTATCATAGGTTTGAAACATCTCTTGGTACGACCTGCTTACGCGCAATTCTGGTGCATTTTTAGAGTTCAAGGTTAGTATTAAAAACTGATCGTTTTTATTGATGATAAAGTCTGGAATAACCTGTAATTGCTTAGAATTGTCGGCAAATGAATTTCCAGGTTTCGGATTTAATTTTAAAATATCTTGAACAGCAGCTTTTAATTCTTCGGAAGTAATGGACATACTTCTTTCCAATTTATCGTAATGTTTTTTGGTAAACTCGTCTAAATAATCGCGTACAATTAAAATTGCATTTTTTACATTTTTAGAGCTTTGGTCTTTGCGTTTCAGTTGTAATAATAAACACTCTTGCAAATCTCTTGCCCCTACACCTGCTGGGTCAAAGCTTTGTATAATTTCTAAAAGATGTAAAATCTCTTGTTCATTTGTAAATATATTTTGAGAGAAAGCTAAGTCGTCTACCAAAGCAGTAATTGGTCGACGTAAATACCCATCGTCATCTAAACTCCCTAATATTTGCTGCGCAACCATAAACTCATGGTCGCCCATTACACACATAGTTAACTGAGCTTGTAACATTTCATGGAATGAAGAAGATACGGCAATAGGCATTTCTTTCTTTTCTTCATCGTCAGAATCATTGTCCTGCATCATTCTATAACCATCGTCCTGATCGTCGTCTTGCAAATAATCGTCGATGTTAAACTCGTCTTGCTGCTCGTTGGTTTCTTCTTTTACGTCGTTTGGTTGATCATCGTCGAGCGTAGAGTATTCAGATATTTCTTCAGCATTTGATAAGCTTCCATCTTCTAACGCAGGGTTTTCTTCGAGCTCCTCTTTAATTCGAGAATCGAGCATAACAGTAGGTATCTGCAGCAATTTTATGAATTGTATTTGCTGGGGGGATAACTTTTGTAGTAGTTTCTGTTGTAAACTCTGCTTTAACATACTTTTTATTCGCTCGAAAATACAATAAAAAAAAAGAAAAAACACTATTTTTGGAAACTCGAAAAGAGACAAATGAGATTCTTATGACATATATTAAAGATTTAAAAAGCGAAGAAGGTAAAGTTATTAGTCTAAACGGTTGGGTATCAAATAAACGTACAGGCAAAGGGCTTGTGTTTATTATTTTACGTGATGGTACAGGGCTTTGCCAATGTGTAGTTACAGAAGAATCTATAGATGCAAATTTATTTCAAATTGCAGATAAATTAAGTTTAGAAAGTTCAGTAAAAATTACAGGAACAGTTCGTAAAGACGAACGTCAAGTTGGTGGTTATGAGCTACAAGTAACCGATTTAAGTGTTTACCATATCGCTGAGGAATACCCTATTTCTAAAAAAGCACATGGTATAGAATTTCTAATGGACAATCGTCATTTATGGTTACGTTCTCGTAGGCAATGGGCCATCATGAAAATTAGAAATACCATTTCATTTGCTATACATAAATTTTTCCAGGAGAATGATTTTGTGCAAATGGATGCCCCAATATTTACGGGCAATGCATGCGAAGGCACTACCAACTTATTCGAAACAGATTTTTACGATGCTCCAGCATACTTATCTCAATCGGGTCAGTTATACGGAGAAGCGATGGCCATGGCCATGGGTAAAATATATACGTTCGGACCAACTTTCCGTGCAGAAAAATCTAAAACTCGTAGGCATTTATCAGAGTTTTGGATGATTGAACCAGAAATGGCTTTCTATGATTTAGACATGAACATGGATTTAATTGAGAAATTTTTAAGATATGTAGTTTCGGATGTATTAAAAAACTGCGAAGAAGAATTAGCCATTATAGAAAGAGATACTACCATCTTAAAAAACATTACCCAAGTATTCCCGCGTTTACCATATGATGAAGCGGTAAGAATTATTAAGGGAGAACAAGATGTAAATGGTAAAAACTCAATTAAAACCTTAGAAGCAGATTTAGCCAAAGTACAAGCAAGAATTGCTGAAATTGAAGCAGAAATAAAAGAACGTGAAGATAAAATTGCAACTCCAGGAATGAAAAAAGGGGAAGTAAATTTCAATGTAAATAAAATTGCCGATTTAAGAGATGAATTGAGAGATTGTGAAGAAGATGCGCGCAACATCCCGCAATGGTTAGATTCTGCAAGAAACTTCAAATATGGCGAAGACTTTGGAGGATCGGATGAAACGGTGTTAACCCGTTTATTCGAAACCCCTATTATGGTTTACAACTGGCCACACGAAGTAAAAGCATTTTACTTAAAACGTGCCGACGATAGCAGATTTGCTAAAGGAGTAGATGTGTTAGCTCCCGAAGGTTATGGAGAAATTGTTGGAGGCGGAGAACGTGAAACAGATAAAGATTTATTAATTGCAAAAATTAATGAACACGAATTGCCAATGGAAGCTTTTGAGTGGTATTTAGATTTACGTAGATATGGTAGCGTACCACACGCAGGTTTTGGCTTAGGCTTAGAACGTTTGGTAGCTTGGGTTTGTAAACTTCCGCACGTAAGAGAAACTATTCCTTTCCCAAGAATGTACGGCAGACTATTGCCATAATAAATATTTCCTATTATATTTAGTTCGAACCAAAACTAAATATAATGGGAATTTTAACAGAATTTAAAACATTCGTTTCCAGAGGAAACGCTGTAGAACTAGCTATCGGAGTAGTAATAGGTGCTGCTTTTCAAAAAGTAGTAGATTCTATTGTGAACGACATTATCATGCCTCCTATCGGTTACCTAATTGGGAGAGTAGATTTCAAAGATTTAAAACTTCACCTTGGCGAAGTAGTTACCATAAACTATGGTAGTTTTATCCAAACCCTTATCCAATTTACCATTATCGCATTTACTATTTTTTTAGTTGTAAAACTCTTGAATAGAATGAGAGCGAAAGAGGCAATTGTGAAGTTGCCATAGTACAGAGTACAGAGTACATTGTACATTGTACATTGTAAAGGGAATTAAGTATTAAGAATTTAGAATTTAGGAAATGAATAGAATTTCATACATAATAACTGCAATATTATTAATTGCAGGCAATGCAAACGCACAAAGCGATACCAGTACTTGGAAAAAAGGCGGATTAAGTTCAGTAGGAGTCAGTCAGTCGTCGTTTACCAATTGGGCAGCAGGTGGTATAAGCAATACAAACATCACCTCTATCATCAGTTTATATGCAAACCAAAAACTGGCCCAAAGCACTTGGGAAAATAACTTAGATTTAGGTTTTGGCACTCAAAAAATTGAAAGTGCCGATTTCAGAAAAAGTGAAGACAGAATTGAATTAAATAGCAAATACGGTAGAAAAATTAACGATAAATTGAATTACTCTACTCTATTTAATTTCAGATCGCAATTTGCTCAAGGTTTTAATTATACAGATACAAGTGTAATTTATGTATCTAATTTCATGGCACCCTCTTTTACCACACTGTCTGTGGGTTTAGATTATCGCCCATTAGAAGGCTTGAGTATTTATTTCTCACCTGTAACCGGTAAGGTAACAACGGTATTAGACGATCAATTGTCGAACCAAGGAGCGTATGGAGTGGATACTGGTAAAAAGGTACGTTTTGAATTCGGTGCATTAGCCTCTATTAAATACCAAAAAGTGTTTAAAAATAATATCCAGTTAAAATCAAAACTTGATTTATTTGGCAATTTCGAAGACTTCCAAGCCATAGATGTTAACTGGGAAAATATATTCGCTTATCAAATTACAAAGCTACTTACCGTATCGCTTACCTCTAATTTATTGTATGACCAAGACATCTTAATTGCAAAACAAGTAGAACAAAGCCCTGGTGTCTTTATAGAAGAAAACAAGTCTAGGGTACAGTTTAAGCAGGTTTTTGCATTGGGTCTTACCTATAAATTCTAGTATTTTAAATTAAAATTGCATTCTACACTTAGCTTACCTATATTTGCATCCTTGTTTTAAGAAATAAAAAGAAATGAAACGTACATTCCAACCATCGCAAAGAAAGAGAAGAAATAAGCACGGATTCAGAGAAAGAATGTCTTCTGCAAACGGTCGTCGTGTTTTAGCTTCTAGAAGAGCAAAAGGCAGAAAAAGATTAACTGTATCTGACGAGAAAAAACATAAACGCTAGTCTTCTGGTGGGTGTTTTTGATTGTGGGCTATTTTATAACATGCCATAATCATACCGAAACCAATGAAAAAATACTACTTTAAAAAAGAAGAACGCTTGTGCAGTATAAAGCTTATTGAAGAGCTTTATAGCCAAGGTTCTTCTTTTGTTTTATATCCTTTTAGGTTTGTATTTAAAGAAATACCAAGCCAAACTCCACCTGTACAAATAGTTATAAGCGTACCTAAGCGTAAATTCAAAAAAGCGGTTGATCGTAATAAAATTAAAAGGCAGGTTCGAGAAGTGTACCGTCATTCGAAAGAAGATAGCTTCTACCCATCCATTATTGCTAAAGATAAAAGTGTGCACTTATTACTCATTTTTACGGGTAACGAAATAATTACGACTTCAACCATCAGAAAAAAACTAAATTTAGGGCTAGAACGTTTATTAACTAAATTATAAAATGTTTGCATTCTTATTCACCCTATTAATTCGTGTTTACCAACGATTAATATCGCCTATATTACCAAATGCTTGTAGGTACACTCCTACTTGCTCCGAATATGGAGTACAAGCAATAAAAAAATACGGGCCTTGGAAAGGTGGTTGGATTGCCTTAAAAAGAATAGCAAGATGTGGCCCTTGGGGAGGGCATGGTTATGATCCTTTAGACTAATGAAAATGATACGTACACGAAAAATTTTAATTGGCTTAGGTATATTCCTAGGTTCGCTTAGCTCTTTAGCTTTTGTCGATAACTACTTCGAAATTTCTAAAAATCTAGAAATATTTACTTCCACCTATAAAGAATTAAATTCTAATTATGTTGATGATGTAGATGCTGCAAAGCTTATGCGTACTGGCATTGAAGCCATGGTAGAATCTTTAGACCCATACACTAATTATATATCGGAATCTGAAATTGAAGATTACCGATTTATGACTACTGGGCAATATGGAGGAGTAGGTGCAAGTATTTTTCAGCGAGATAAAAATATTTATATACGAGAAACTTATGAAGGTTTTGCTGCCCAAAAAGCGGGCTTACTCCCGGGAGATATGTTAATGGAGATTGATGGTAAACCATTGTACGGAAAAAATAATAATGAAGTAAGTAAATTTTTAAAAGGCCAAGCAGGTACCGAATTAAGTATTTTGATAAAACGAGAAGGAATAGAAAAACCATTCAAAGTATTATTAAAAAGAGAAGATATACAAATTAACAATGTTCCTTATTATGGAATGATAAACGATGAAATTGGTATTATACAATTAAAAGGGTTTACACAAAATGCCGGAAGGGAAGTAAAACAAGCATTAACAGAATTAAAAAAGAATCCGAATTTAAAAGGAGTAATTTTAGATGTACGTGGTAACCCAGGAGGTTTATTGCACGAGGCGGTAGACATTTCGAACATTTTTGTAAACAAAGGAGAACTTGCGGTTGATACGAGAGGTAAAAATAAAGATGCCAATAAAAAATATTTCACTATTAACGAACCTTTAGATGCTAATATTCCATTAGCAGTACTAACAAATAGTAGCTCAGCTTCTGCATCAGAAATTGTGTCGGGTGTGGTACAAGACTTAGATCGTGGAGTGGTGGTAGGCCAGCGTACCTTTGGTAAAGGCTTAGTACAAGTTACTCGCCCATTGAGTTACAATGCGCAACTAAAAATTACTACTGCAAAATACTATATACCAAGTGGTAGGTGCATACAAGCATTAGATTATTCGAACAGAAACGACGATGGTTCTGTGGGTAAAGTAGCAGATTCATTAATAAAAGAATTTAAGACCAAAGCCGGACGTAAAGTATACGATGGTGGCGGTGTAGCACCAGATATCGCTGTGGATGTTCAATCTTATTCTATTGTTACCCAAACCTTACTAAGTAAAAACATCATTTTTGATTATGTAAATGCCTACGTAGCCAAACACCCTGTAGCTCCTTCAATTCAGACCTTCAGCTTAACAAAAGCAGATTATGAAGATTTTATAAATTATGTAAAATCAAAAGAGTTCGATTATAAAACCAAAAGCGAAAAAATGCTCGACGATTATAAAGAGGCAGCTATTTCAGAAAAATACTACGATGCTATTAAGGTAGATTTCGAGTCGCTTAAAGTAAAATTATTGCACGATAAAAATGCAGATTTATTAAAGTTTGAACCAGAAATAAAAGAAATTTTGGAAGAAGAAATTGCTTCGAGGTATTATTATCAAAAAGGGAGAATTCAGCAATCGTTAAAAAACGATTTAGAAGTTAAAAAAGCGATTGAAGTTCTTTCTAATAAAACTATGTATTCAAATATTTTAAAAGGCAAAGAATTCTCTAATAAAAACTAAATTTGTGGAAATTAAAAAATGTTAAATTCCATATCCGAAATTCTTGTTTTATTTTTCCTAGGAGGCCTAGGTGGTTTATTAGCCGGCTTATTAGGTATAGGTGGTGGAGTAATTTATGTACTCATTTTTAATTATTATTTACACAAACTTGGTGTATCTGATGAAGTAATTGTACCTTCCATTATTGCAAACTCAATGTTTGCTATTCTATTTGCTGGGCTTAGTGGGAGTTATAAACAGTGGAAAAATAAAAATTTTTTTCCTAATGAAATGATCACTGCGGGTTTAGCAGCATCTATAAGTGCCATCTCTTTTTCATACATTATAAGTAAAGGTACTTGGTATACAAAAGAAAGTTTCAGTATTTTCTTCATTGTACTGCTTGTATTAATTGCTTTAAGGTTATTTACACAACGAAAAATTGTAGAGCAAGAAAATTTACAAAATCCAAGCATGTTATCACTTAGTATAACAGGTTTAATATCTGGCACTATTGCAGCATTTTCTGGCATTGGTGGTGGGGTAATAATTGTACCTATACTTACAGATGTTATAAAAATACCAATCAAAAAAGCTACTTCCATTTCGCTTGGAGTAATTAGTATAATGGCTTTATTTACCTCCATTTATAATTCCATGTCGAGTGTTGCTACATCAAGATCGGGTTCTTTAATTGTATTTTCATTAGCAATACCCGTTGCAATTGGTAGTTTAATAGCCTCCCCTATAGGTGTGCAATTAGCAAATAAATTAAAGCCATCACAATTACGAATTGTACTTTTTCTATTTTTAGTTTCTGTAATTATAAAACTGATTTATAATTTAAGCTAATGAACATATTAATGATAGAAACATCGAGCATTAATTGCTCTGTAGCTTTAAGTGTAAACAATCAGTTAGTTTCTTGTGTAGAAAAGCAAGAACAAAATATACATGCCAGTGCCATTACTCTATTTATAGAACAAGTATTAGCCGATTCAAAATTAACTTTGCAAGATTTAGATGCTGTAGCGGTAGGCAAAGGACCAGGATCTTACACAGGCCTACGCATTGGTGTGTCTACGGCAAAAGGATTGTGTTATGCACTTAACATCCCGTTAATTGCATGTAACAGCTTAGAGACTCTATATTTACAAGCAAAAGAAATATCGATTACACCTTCATTGTACATTCCATTAATTGATGCCCGCAGAATGGAAGTGTACACCTGCACCTATTCTGAAACAGGAAACTTACTTAGCGAAATAAAAGCAGTAATTGTAGACGAACATACCTTTTCTGATTTACTTAACAATTCAAAAGTTTTATTTTTTGGTGATGGTGCAGCTAAAATAAAACCAATGTATGAGCAATATAAGAATGCTATGTTTACACTAGGTTTATACCCATCTGCTAGGTTTATGCAAGCCCAAGCTGTAGCACATTTTGAGCAACAACAATTTGAAGATGTTGCTTATTTCGAACCCTATTATTTAAAAGAATTTTATTTCAATAAATAAAAAAAACCGATTGCTTTTTACAACAATCGGTTTTTTTTATTTAATAAGTTTGCGTATTACTCAAGAATTGTAAACTCAACTCTTCTGTTTCTAGCTTTACCTGCTGCAGTTTTATTATCTGCAATTGGTTTAGTTGGGCCAAATCCTTTTGCTGTAATACGAGCAGGATCTATTCCATTATCTGTAAAGTATTTTTTAACAGCATCTGCTCTGGTTTGTGATAACTTCATGTTTGAAGCAGCTTTACCAGCATTATCTGTATGGCCTTCTATTAATAATTTAAATGATGGTTTTTTAACTAATAATTCATTTAATAATTTCAATGATTCGTAAGAGGTTGCTGAGATAACAGATTTACCTACTTCAAAATTTAAATTACTAAACACTTTATTAATTACTTCTTGCTCTTCAACGGTAAGTTCTACTTTCTGAGGAATTGCAGGGCAACCATTGTTATCAAGTGGACCAGCAACATTTGGGCATTTATCGTCTTTATCGAAAATACCGTCGCCATCTGTATCTGCCCATGGGCAACCTTTGTTTTCAATTGGACCTGCAGAATTTATACAAGAGTCAACATCATCAAAAATACCATCTCCATCTGTATCAGGGCAACCGTTGTTTGCTAATAAACCTGAAGCTGTAGGGCATTTATCGTCTTTATCCGGAATGCTATCACTATCAGCATCTGGCCAAGGGCAACCTTTGTTTTCTGCCGGACCTGCGGTCATTGGGCAAGCATCGTCTTTATCTAGTGTACCATCTTTATCAACATCAGGATAAGGACAACCTTTGTTTTCTGCTGGGCCGCTAGAGTAAGGACAATCGTCGATAACATCTAACACACCATCCATATCCGAATCTGCAGGCATAGCTGCAGCTGGTTGTGGTTGTTTACGTGGGCAACGACCAAAACCCCAAGCAATACCGAAGTTAAAATCGGCACCTAAACCTAAACTAGGTTTCTTAGTATGGTCTGCAAGTTGTTGTGAAACTTGATAGGTGTTTAATACTTTTTCAGATCCAAAGTATAAATCTAATCCTCTGTTTCTCCATAAGAACTGACCACCAACTGAAGCAAATCCACCAGTATTATAACTACCTAAAGCAATGAAATTAATTCTTCTAAATACTCTAATGTTATTGATAAAAACTAAATCTAAATTATCAACATAAATAGGTTTTGAAACAATAATGGTTTGATGTAACCAATTTGCCCAACGGTATTGAGCAGAAAATTCTACTCTTGTTTGTAATCTTGATTTGTAAGAACCTGTTACTGTATCAAAAGTAAATGCAGAAAAATCTTTTAATACCGAATCTTGCACTGCAGAATCTGCTAGTGCTGGAATACCAGTATATCTAACTGTTTTACCTAATTTATAAGTTTGAGATTGATCGTTCCAAGTAATACTACCTAAATCTAATACCGCTGCACCAAGTGTTAATTTTGGCGTTACATCTAATTGTAAACCTCCAGAAAATGCAAAGCCTTTATTTTTCATAACATTGGTTGCAATTTCATCTGTATTGTCAGGGTCTACGGAAGTTCTAATTTCTCCGTTAACTGTAATATCAATGGTATCTCCTTGTGCCGAGGTTGTAAATTTTGTATCCTTAATATCGAAGTCGACGTTTGCTGCACCTAAAATATATCCAACTTTAAAACCTCCGGATAAATTTTTGTAAATCTGGCGGCGGTAACCAAAACCAGATTCAATGTAGGCATTTGCTCCCCCTCCAATATCTAAAAATCCATCAATGGTTTTGCCTCTGTAAGGATAATTTCCTTGAGTCATAAAATTGAAAATACCATTGTTAATATTAAAACCGGCTTCCATTTTTAGCTGAGAGTATAAAGAAATTTCACCTCCGTGTTTCTTACCTGCTCTAAACTTCAACATAAAAATGTTGTAGTTTATTCTGTTGCTAAATGAATTATCGCCACCATTTTCTAAACTCAATTTAGTTAAGTTTTCACTTGCTAAAAAAGCTTTTATAAAATCATTTGCTTGTCCGGTTACACTAAAATCTAAACCCATAGATGGGAATATGAAGAAGTTAGTTGCCCAAGAACGGCAAGTGTCGGTGGTACGATGGTGTGGGTTTTGAATTCCATCGTATAATGTCCTTGTATAATACAAAGAATATTTTTGTGCGTTTGCGCTGGATACTAAAACTAATAATAGTATCGGCAAATATATATAGCGAATTAGTCGTTTCATGATTTGTCTGATTTATCTATTATTAGAATATTATTTAATTGGTTTAGCTGTAATACCTAATCTGGCTTTGGTATCAAAACCTAACTTGTAATCCGTGTAAATTTTAGGGCTGCCGGTGGCTGTATTTAGCCTAGCTTTTACACCTAATTTACGTGCTACTTTAAGTTTGTCTAATAATTCTGCAGATAAACCTACAGTGAATGTTGAACGAGTAGGACTAGTAACTTTTAACTCTCCATTAATAACAGCTGTATTAGCAGCAGTAAGTCTTACTTGTGCTAAGGTTGCCAAAGAGTCTCTAACTCCATTCAATGCGTTTAAATCAATATCAATTTCATATGGAAACCCATTTGAAATAGAAAAGAATAAAGTTCCTGTATCCAATATAGCGATATCACTGTCTAATTTTGCCTGTTGAAATAAATCAAAATCATAATCAGATTCTAATCTTAACTGGTTAAATGAAATAGCAAACGGTATCGTTGCATCAACCGTTAATTGTAAATCACTATTTTGATGGAAGAAATATGAATATGGATCTGGGCTATCAAATGTACTACCAACTCCCGCTGTAACCTTTATGGTAGTTGGGAAATTTGTTAATACATCCGCCAAATTACTAGTAGTTTCATCTATGTTATTTGGGTTACTTCTCGTTAAAGGTTCATCGTCTGGACCTATGCTAGAAGGTTGAATTACTAAATTCAATGGATTTAAAGCTACTTTTCCATTGGTTACTCCATTGGTTGATTCTAACACAATATTCATACCCAACGGGATTCCCATTTTACTCTTGAAATCTAATTTTACTTCAATATCTTCTAAGTTGATTGAACCCGATTTAATACCTTTGTACGTTTCTTTAGGTACTAAAGAGGTAGTATTACTGGTTGAAGTTGGTGTAGCTAATAATTGTTGTAATATACTAGATCTACCTTGCCAAAATTTCAAATTGTAACTCACAAATTCTACAGATACCAATCCTACTCCACCACTCGGACCAGTAATAGGCGTGCCCGAACTAAATTGCATTAATACTTTACTAGTATCTAAACCTGTTCTACCACTTAAATCCCAAATACAATTGGTAAGAGTAAACTGTTGTGTAACCGTTTGCCCAGCTGGAATATTTAAAGAACCAGAGGTAAAGGCTGTTGTTCCAGAAACCAATCCAGGTATGGTAATGTTTACATCATTATAGTCAAATGTGTGTGAATTTTGAATGCTAATTTCAAAAGTTAAGTCGTTAAACGCCAACTTTCTAACCATACTGGTTCCTAAATTTAAATTGATATCTAATAATTCATCTACTGGGAATTGAACATTTCCTCCCCCAATATTTGTAAATGATAAAGTCTTAGGTACCGATGGAAATCCGGTTTGAACAATTTTCAAAGCATCGGCTAAGGTGGTAGCATTTAAAACTTCTAGTGTGTCTAAAAAACCAACTTTTAAATATCCAGAAGGATCGGTTTTTATAAAACTGGTATCTTTTACCAAGTTTTTTAAATCCAATTCACCATAAACCAGTGGAATGATAAAATCGGGTGATAGCGTTGGCTTCGCCAAGTCTTCGTCTATCTTACAGGCACTCAGCCATAAAAAGCTAGAAGCCATAAACAGTAAGATAATCCTGTTTAAAGATCGCAATAAATACATAATAAATAATTTAGTAGTTAGTTATAATGGTTAAATATACTGAAATATTGAAGAACAAAACAAATAATATATTCTTTAATTATTACAATAAGTAATAGATAATTTTACCTTCTTTGGTACCTACAACCATCTTTTTTTGTTCATTTGCCACCAAAAACGAAGGACCAGCAGAGGCTTTTAGGGGGAAGCCTTTTTGTAATTTGCCTATTCTATCAAATAAATATACTTGCTGTGTTTCTTCAGAAAAAACGCCTAATAAACTTTCGTTATTCTTGTATTTCCAACTAAAAGGTGGGTTGGTAATATTCGAATTAAATTGATAATTGAAGCCTAAAGTTGTATCGTCTTGGTAAACCATTAGCTGATTATTGTCTACAAAAATATAGTCACTTTTTTCATCTCCCATTACATCTGCATACACAAAGTAATGTTTGTCTGTCCAGTTTCCTACCGTTTTGTACAATCTCTTACCATCAATAAAAATACTTTTAATTTTACCTTTTTGATCGGTGCTAATAAATCTATTCTTATTAAACTCAATATTAGCGTCAAAATAAAAGGGGTTATAATATTCGATACCTGCAGAATCTTTAAATTGTGCTTGCACCTCCCCTTTCCTATTGTAAAAGTAAAAGTACCCCTGTTTGTTGGCAATAAATAAAAGGTCTTTCCCTTTTACATTTATGTGTTGAACTCGATCTAATGCTTGGCCTACTCTCTTTGGGTTCCAACCATCAACAGGTCTGCCGCTTATATCATATCCATATACGCATTGGTTGGTACAGGTTATAAAAACCCTGTAGTTTTTATCTTTTTCATAATCGAATAAACTTAAACCCATGCTTGCTTCTGCAGCTAATTTTATTGGGTAATTAGGCATCATTTGCCCGTTCAAATCAATAATATATATATAGTTAGCAGAATTAAAAAGCAATTGTGTTTCGCCATTTTTGTAATAATCTACCACTTCAATTTTTGAAATTATTTTCTGATTTATATTTTTCTTCCACTTAATAGTAGAGCCTTCATCAATTAAATAAACAGTATTCGTATCGTCTTGTACAACTATATAAGTTTCTTTATTACCAATGCTATTAATCCATTGAGGCGAATTACTTAAAGCTGCATCCAAGGTTATCTGCCATTTTTGTTCGATACTCGTTTCGGTATCATCAGATTTCATTGGCATGTAAATACTCGATATTAAACCCGCATCCGAACTGGTTACTTGGTAAGAAAACGCCGAATAGTTCGACCATCCTAAACGTTCATTTAATTTAGCATTTCCTTTATCTGTTAATAATCCGTTAAGACTATTTTCATACCCAGCTATGCCCGTATAAAACAAATAATTATATTGATCATTTAAGGTGCTTATATAATTCTGAAAACTCTCGTTGTTTTTTAAGAGTTGATCTGATTGAAAATCGTCGATGTATTTTTTAAGATCGGCAGCAGTTGCAGCAAGTATTAATCGATCTTCAATAATGGTATAAAAATTAGTTTCCAATTCTTTAAACGGTAATCCTGCCGCCAAGTACATAAATTTTCTGAACGGAAAACTTTTTATTGTTACACTTTTATACGATTCTGTTTTAGGCGTTTTTACTAATTTCACTAACTTCTCTTCGAAAACAGATGCCTGCTTTAAAACCATCATTCCTATATAGCCAGTATGTGTAAGCACAGAATAATTTGCATTGTAGGATGCTATAAACTCTTCTCCAATTTGCTCATTTATGAAACTTTTAACATCAATAAAATATTTCTTCGATACTATTTTTTGTTCTGCATCATAATAATAGTCTTGGTTAAGTTTTTGTTGAATTTGTAAATCATTTCTAAATTGTATTGCATCCGATAAAATTAAATTCTGGAAAGCCCAAGTATTATTTGAAAGGTAATTGGATAAATAACTTCTGTTTTCTGTTTGAGATTTTAATAAATGAAAATACTTCTTTTCTGAAGCTTCTACTTCACCGTTTAGAATCCAAGCATCCGATTTATAGTTTAATTCTGAAAAAGAAAAATCAGCAAACTCTTTCGAAAAATAAAGTGATTTTTGAAAAGGTAATTGAAAATAGATGGAGTAAAATTCATTTAATGCATTGTGGTTAACAAATACACTCAACAATGTTTTTGCATTTACTTGTGTTTCTTGCCATTTTTTAAATATCACATTACTTGAAAAGGTAGTACCTTTTGATTTAGATCGCAAAGCATCTTCTAACAGAGTTGGATGCTTAGATATTAATAAATACGGACTTTGGTACACATAGTAGTAATCTTTTGAACCATTAATATAATGATAGATATTATCTCCTTCAAAAGCCCTTGCTTTTGCATATACCACTGGTTGATCATCCACATTAAAAAGTGTGGAGGCGTCGTCGATATCAAAATTATTTAAGGTAGTTAAATATAAACACCCTGCCTTTTTTGCGTTTAATTTTTGGCAAGCAATATAAATTTCTTGAGAAGTTATGCTACCTAGAACTAAGGTATTTTGTTTGAGTAATAATTCTAACTCTTTGGCTTCGTTTATAAAATCTGGATATAATAAACTTGGTATATTTAAATCGGTCTCAAAAATATCTTTTAAATCACTCTCATATTTAATGCTTGCAACTAGGGCATTATTGGTAGAAATGTACGAAAATATGTCTTTATTACTACTGATATTCAATGAGCTACGGAAATAAAAATAAGCTAAAGAAATAATAATCGTTAATAAGGCAGATATTATCCAAACAGCTTTCTTCATTTTATAGAGTATAAATTAACACAAAAGTAGCTCGAATTAATGATACTACTTCTTTATCAAACGATTCAGTTTTCAACATTTGTGATTCCGAAGATATCGTTTTCAAATGATTATATTTGTTTTATAAATTTAAAGATGAAAAAATTAGTATTGATGGGAAGTATAATGGCTGCTATTGCTGTTATTATTGGTGCTTTCGGAGCACATGCTTTAAAACCTTTATTAACTTCGGGCCAATTACAGAGTTATGAAACTGGGGTGAAATATCATTTAGTGCATAGTTTAGGTATAATACTCATTGCTATTTTATATCATCAAACTAAAATTAAATTATTTAAAACTGCTGGCATGCTAATGTTTATTGGCATCATACTCTTTTCCTTTTCTATTTATTTATTGGCAACTAAAGATTTATTTGGCATTAGTTCTTGGACTTTCTTAGGTCCTATTACTCCTTTAGGTGGTTTATCATTAATTTCTGCATGGGTACTGATTTTTATCGGCAGTATTAAACTTAAAAATGACTGAGTTAGGTTTTTCAAAATATGATACATATGCCGATGTAATTTTACCATTGGCCTTGCCACAAAGTTTTACTTATAGGGTGAGTATAGAGGCTATTGAAAAAATTAAAGTAGGCTCTAGAGTAATCGTGCCATTTCAAGGAAATCGTTTATATACGGGCATTGTAGAGCGTATACATTACAATGCTCCGCAACACTATACCTCAAAATATATATTAAATGTATTAGATGATGAACCAATTTTACATTTAAAACAATTAGAGCTTTGGAATTGGATAGCCAAATATTATGCCTGCCATACCGGAGAGGTGATGAATGCGGCCTTACCTACTGCTTTAAAATTAACAAGTGAAACAAAGGTTGTGCTTAATAAACAAGCAGAATTTGATAAAGATGAACTCAATGATAAAGAATATTTAATAATAGAAGCAATCCAAATTCAAGAATCTATTTCGATACAAGACATACAGAAAATATTAGATCAGAAAACGGTAATGCCCCTAATTAAACAAATGATACAGAAGGGGTATATTTACTTAGAGGAAGAAGTACAAGAAAAATACAAAGTAAAAACGATTAAACATTTAGTGCTAAAACCTTTGTATTTAGAGGAAGGGATGATGAAAATTCTCTTTAACGAATTAGAAAAGCGACCCAAACAAATAGAAGTAATACAAGCTTATTTACGTTTAAAAAAAGAACATGAGTTGGTAAGTGCTAAATTAATAGTTGAATTAGGTGCAAGCAATTCGGCCATTCAAACCTTAATTAAGAATGAAATTTTTGAATTAGCAGAGCAAGAAATTAGCAGAATAGAGAGCAATGTTTCGGAAGAGCAACAAGTGTTTGTTTTAAATACCGAACAACAAGAAGCCTTAACAGAAATTAAGGATGCTTTTGAGAATAGAATGCCGGTATTGCTTTATGGCATTACCTCTTCGGGTAAAACAATTTTATTTATAGAGCTCATAAAAGAGCAATTACTTAGGGGCAAACAAGTATTAATTTTAGTTCCAGAAATAGGCTTAACTGCGCAATTAATAGAACGCTATAAAAAACATTTCGATGAAGAAATTGGTGTGTACCACTCTCGTTATTCCGAAAATCAACGTGCCGAAGTATGGCAACAAACCTTAAAAAGTAAGTTTAAAATAATTCTAGGAACTAGATCGTCTATTTTTTTACCTTATGAGAATTTAGGGTTAATAATTGTAGACGAAGAGCACGACCCATCATACAAACAAAATGAACCAAACCCTAGGTACAACGCACGCGATGTTTCTATTTATTTAGCGCATCATTATTCGGCAAATGTGATACTGGGTTCGGCTACACCCTCTATAGAATCTTACTATAACAGCATTCAAAAAAAATATCGCTTAGTAGAATTAAAGAACAGATTTGGCACTGCTCAATTGCCAGAGACTACTATTGTTGCCTTACAAAACGATTTGGATAAAGATTCTACTCAGCAATTATTTGGTAAAACATTGTTAGGTGAAATTGAAATTCGATTAGCAAAAAAAGAGCAAGTAATTTTATTTCAAAACAGAAGGGGTTATTCACCATTTTTACATTGCCACCAATGCGGACATAGCCCACAATGTACCCAATGCGATGTAAGTTTAACCTACCATAAATGGAAAAACGAACTCCGTTGCCATTACTGTGGATACCATACGCCGGTAATAAAAGTATGCCCAAGCTGTGGGTCAGCACATATACAAATGATGGGCTTGGGAACCGAAAAAATTGAAGAGGAATTGCAAGTTTATTTCCCCGCTGCACGAATTGCACGAATGGACTTAGATACCACTCGTAAAAAAAATACTTTACAAGATTTAATAAACGATTTCGAAAACGGAGAAATAGATATTTTAGTGGGTACCCAAATGGTTACTAAAGGCCTAGACTTCGAGAAAGTAACATTAGTGGGTATTATACAAGCCGATACCTTAATAAACCACCCCGACTTTAGATCACACGAACGAGCATTTCAATTAATAGAACAAGTAAGTGGTAGAGCAGGCCGAAGAGCCGAACAAGGGAAAGTAATTATACAAACCAATAAACCCGACCATCCAATATTACAATTAGCCTCGAGGCATGATTATGATAGTTTCCTTAGGCAGCAATTAACAGAGCGCAAACAATTTTATTACCCACCCTTTGTACGATTAATAGAGATTACCTTAAAGCATAAAGATTCTCATAAAGTACAAAGAGCTGCACAATTATTAGCGAAAGAATACAAACAACTATTTACAGCTAAAAGTGTGCTGGGTCCGGAGTTCCCTGCGGTTAGTAAGGTTCGAAATCAGTATATTCAAAAGATCATATTAAAGCTAGATCGAATGAGTATTAACCTAGAAAAGAGTAAGGAAATTATACGCATCAAAATTGCAGAACTTAAAAGCAATAAAGAGTACGGTGCATGCACAGTGCTAATAGATGTAGACCCAATTTAATTAGCTAATAGGATAATTAGCTAATTAGCTAATGGAGCAAGAGTAATGGAAATAGAACTATTTGATTGGCTAATTAAGATGATAAATGCAGGATGATATATACAGGATGATAAATAATCCTGTATTTATGCAGTTGAATAATTCATTTTATTTATGATCATTTGTAAATGAATAAGAAATTTCAAAAAGATAATCCAATTATTATAAAAAGCATTTCATTCTCTGTAAAAATCATTAAACTTTCAGATCAATTATATCTCGATAATCGAAGAAATTTATCGAATCAATTAATAAAATCAGGAACTTCAATTGGTGCTAACATCAGAGAAGCACAAAATGCAGAAAGCAAGTTAGATTTCATTCATAAAATGAAAATTGCAGCAAAAGAAATAGATGAAACTGAATATTGGCTTGAGCTTATCGAAAAATCTTACGATAAATACGATTTAAATGATTTGAATATTGGATTAGATGAAATTGCAAGAATTGTAAATTCAATCATCACCACTTCAAAAAGAAACAATAGAAATTAGCTGATTGGATAATTAGCTAATTAGCTAATGAAGCAAGAGTATTGCAAATAGCACATTTTAATTAGCTAATTGGATAATTAGCTAATTAGCTAATTACTTCCCTCTTCCTTGTATTACCGTAGCAATGGTAAAAAACAGAATTTTAAAATCAACCGCAAGGCTCATGTTTTCGATGTAAATGATGTCGTATTTTAAACGTTCTAACATTTGCTCAACATTTTCTGCGTAACCATATTTTACTTGCCCCCAGGAAGTTATTCCCGGACGTACTTTTTGTAGATGTTTATAGTGAGGAGCATACTCCATTATTTGATCGATGAAAAACTGACGTTCAGGTCGAGGACCCACTAAAGACATGTCGCCTATGAGAACATTATAAAATTGAGGAATTTCATCGAGGCGAGTTTTACGCATAAACCTACCAAATGGTGTAATACGCGAATCGTTTTCGCTAGAGAGTTGCGGACCCAATTTTTCGGCACCCACTACCATAGAGCGAAATTTAATAATTTTAAAAGGTTTGCCATGTAGGCCAATACGCGTTTGACTAAAAAACACAGGGCCTTTGGAGCTTAATTTTACTATAATGGCTGTTATTAAATAAACTGGAGAGAGTATAATTAAAAAACAAAGTGAAACAAATACGTCCAAAATTCTTTTCATGTTTAATTGCCAAGCCGGCATTAAATCTGTTTTAATTTGAATTAAGGGTACACCAAATAAATGGTTCATTTTTACCGAACCAGTAATGATGTCGTACATATCTGGTATAATTTTTACATCAGCTTTGCTATTCTCTAATTCTTCAATTATTTTTTTAAGGTCATCATGTTCCGAAGATTCGATGGCAATAATTACTTCATGTATATTGTATTTAGTAACTATATCAGCCACATCTTCATACTTACCCAGCTGCGGCAAGTGTTGGGCTAATTCGTTTTTATGATTTATGTCTCCATTTATAAATCCTAAAAATTTAAACCCTACCGATTCTTTTTCAGATTCTAATTCTTTAAACAGCTTAAATGCTTTTTGATTACTACCAACGATAAGCGTGTTAAAGCCTATTATTCTGCGCTTAATTTTAGATTTTGTATTAGATGTTATAATTAAACGAGGGATAGCAGTAGCAAAAAAATGCAATACAACCAAGGTTAAAAATGATTTGTAATAATTAGTATAGTTTGCCACCTCATCATCAAGAATTAAGGCAAAGAATAATACTAATACCCCAATAAAAGTTTGCGATGCAGTTTGTAATAATTCTTTTAACCTCGATTTTTTATAGATACTTCTGTAGGTTCCACTCACAGCATAAATAGTAAGCCAATAAAATGGAATAATAAGTAAACCTAAATAAAAATTACGGTCGAAATCTATGGGAACATCGTACCCAAATTTCAATGGTTCTACGTAAATTTTACGATAGGCAAAAAAACAAACCCAAACGATTATGGAAGTAGCATAATCTGTTATTAAATACTTAAGTGTTTGTTTAAGTTTGTTCATTTATACATCACTCTAAAGTTATCTATTAACACCTGAGAGGTTGCGTTACCACTATTGTGAGCTGCTTTAAAATATACTTTGTACTTCGAGTTTGTAAAACTTGAAACTGTTTTAGTAAGGTTTAAGTACAACTTTTTCCATTCATTATTAGTTGGGAGCATTGTAATTACACTAGACTCTGTAACTTCTGTTCCATTGTTATTAATTACATACAAACCAATATTTAAATTAACATCAGTTCTGTAATTTACTTCTAAATAAACCGGACGAGAATTATTTGGCAGAGAGTATGCTTTTTCTGTTTCAAACTCCATAAAATCTTTAGTTGCATCTAATTCCATTAACATAGAAAAGTTTCCATCAAAAACTAAATTAGGATTATCGGTTCTAATAATGGTATCTACATCAGAATTTAAAGTAGTTTTAAAAATAGTCCCTACCCCTTCAAATTCTTCAGGGAACTGGCTAACGGCTTCTGATGGAAATTTTACAGATAGAGGGTCGTAGGAAGTTTTTACATTTAGAATATTGGTTTCACCCAATACTGCAATGATGTTTGTATTATAAGTAGTATAGAAAGGATAAATTCTACGATCTCCATTTTGTGCACTCACTAAAATTCCTGAAGAAACACTAATATTATGGGCGCCGGCCGCTGCATATACAGGAATGCTTACTGGTACTTCATAGGTACCAATGTAAATTCCATCCACATAAACCCATGCATCTTTTATAGTATGTACCCCAGGTTTGGTGGCAACTGCAGGTATTTTAGAAGAATCTATAAAACTAACAGAATCTATTCTCAAATAGAATGGGATATCTTCGCGAGGATTTATAATTTCGCAAGATGTAAATGCTAAGATTACAAATATGAAGGTAAAAAAATGGGTGGTGCTTAGTAAAAATTGTTTCATGTATGAATTAAAATTGTCCGAAAATAAGGAATTCCACTGAAAACTTAAGGGTTAAACGATAAAAGCGAAAAGCTAGTATAAAGATGCAAATGAAGATTAAAGAAATTTCTGATCAATTTACTGATACTTACAAACATAAGGGTGAACGAAAAATTTTAGTAGAGCACTTAAAAAAAAGAGGGATCAGTAATGAAAAGGTTTTAGAATGTATGATGATGGTGCCAAGGCACTTTTTCTTTCACAAAGATTTCTGGGATCATGCCTATGAAGACAAGGCCTTTCAGATCGGTGCTGGGCAAACCATCTCCCACCCTCATACAGTTGCCTATCAAACAGAATTATTAGACATTAAGGAGAATGATAAAGTGTTAGAAATTGGTACCGGTTCGGGCTACCAAACTTCCATTTTATTAGAGTTAGGGGCAGAAGTATACACAATTGAACGCCAAAAAGAACTTTTTGATAAAACAAAGAAACTCTTAAACTCCCTTTCTTATAAACCTAAGTATTTTTATGGTGATGGTTCTAAAGGCATCCCCGCCTTTGCTCCTTTTGATAAGATTATTTGTACTGCTGGTTCACCAAGCATCCCAAATACATTACTGGCTCAATTAAAAATTGGGGGCAGAATGGTAATTCCGGTGGGCAATGAAAAACAACAAAAAATGAATTTAGTAGAGCGCATTAACCAAACTGAATTTCATACTGAAGTGCTCGATTCATTTCGTTTTGTACCGATGATTGGTGAGCAAGCTTGGTAGTTAATAGAGTATAAAAACTCAATTTAGATATTCGTTAAAGCACTTTTTACAATTAACATATGTTCATAAGTTACCAACAGATGTTAATAAATACAAAGCCATGGAAGCTCGTTAGCGATAAAAGCAATTATAAAATTCTTTAGATTTGGTTTACAATTTTTTATTACATTAAACTTAAAACTAAAAAAAAGTATGAAAAAATTAATGTTAATCGCAGTGTTTGCAGGAGTAGCTACTTTTGCATCTGCACAATTCAAACCTGAAGCTGGTCAGAAGACCTTGGAAGTAAACTTCGCACCATTAGGCGGAGCTCCAATAAGCATCAATGGTATTAAACTAAGAATGTTTAACGATGCAACTACTGCTTACAGATTAGGCTTGAACATCAACTACGCAAGCTCAAAAACTAGAACAGGTACAACTGCCGATGGTTCGGTTGAATTATACGACAAAGCATCTGTATTAGGAATTAGCTTACAACCAGGTATTGAGAAACACATGGCTGGTACAAACAGATTATCACCTTACATGGGAGCTGTTTTAGACATCGGTTTCCAATCGTCAACAGATGTTTCAGAATTTGAAGGTGCAACAGTTAACCAAGTAGAAGAATTAACTACTAAAGGTACAAATGGATTTTTCAGATTAGGTGCTAACGTTGTAGCTGGTGCTGATTATTACATTACAAACAAAATTTACATGGGAGTAGAAGTTGGTTACGGTTTACAATTAGTAAACTCAGCTACTATTAAAACTGAATCAAGTGTTTCTGGAGCTCCATCTATTGATGATCAAAAACCAGGAAGTACTTTTAACTTCGGTCCAAACTTCAACGGTGCATTCCGTTTAGGTTGGGCATTCTAACAAACAAAAAAAATATGAAAGCAAATAAAAGCTTTATGCAAATGCTCCTGGTTGGGGCATTTGCATTTTTAACTTTTACCTTATCATCTTGTTCTAAGCAAGATTTTGATGGCGTTACCGCTAAATCAAATGAAACTGCTCAAGAGCAAGTATTAAAAAAAGTTAAAAGTTTAAAGTATAACTTCAAAACAGCTAACGGTGCTACAAGCATCACTAGTGATGGTGGCGGAGTTAGCTTTAGTTCTGGAGATAAAGTAGTTAATTTCTCTGGCGACAATAGCTCTACTTCATTTGCAAACGATCAAGGTTCAAGTAATTTCTCTAATGGTGAAGGCTCAAACACTTACAGCTCTGGTGAACCTACCAACTCTTTTGAGTTAAAAGGTACCTTATCTGCTGGTGGTGGTAGCATGACTGTTGATGGAAAGAGTATAAACTTAGATTATATTTTTTGTGCAGATGCAGCAGAAATGTTTGGAGAAATATCGGGTTTTGAAGGAGATGATTTCAATTTAGTAATTGGAATTGCAGGAGAATTTACCGATCCAGAAAACGCTCGCTTAGACTATATGGTGTTTATGATTACAGTTGGCGATGGTTCATCTGGAAGTTATAAACTTGATTTAGATTTATTAGGAGAAGAAATTCCTACTGGTAAATTTGGAATTATTGAAGTAATTGATTTTTCTAAACTTAAACAAGATGGTTCTTTAGAAAACTTTGAAGATGCATTAATTTATGTATCAACTAAAGGTAGTTTAAATGCATCTTCTGGTTCTTACGCTTTCTCTGCAATTGATATGGCAGAATTAGCATTCGACCAAGATGGTGAACTGGATTTAGGTAAAAAAGTAAAAGGTAGCGGAAATCTACTTTGCCAATAAAAATACCAATCGGTATTCTTTAGATAAAACCTTCTGGCAAAACCCAGAAGGTTTTTTTATTTTGTATATTTGCAGCCCCATGGCAGAAAACATTAGCATAAAAAATAAGAAGGCCTACTTCGAATATCATATTTTAGATAAATATGTTGCTGGAATTGAACTGCTCGGTACCGAAATAAAATCAATACGTGCTGGCAAAGCTAACTTAAGCGATGGCTTCTGCACTTTTGTAGGCAATGAACTATTTGCTTTTAACATTCACATCTCCGAATACAGCATGGGTTCATTTTACAACCACGAACCTAAACGTAATCGCAAATTATTACTTAATAAAAAAGAATTACGTAAGCTTCAACAAAAATCGCAAGACAAAGGTACCACCATTGTACCCTTACAAATTTTCTTTACCGATCGAGGATTTGCAAAAATGGAAATAGCCCTTGCCCAAGGTAAAAAACTGCACGATAAACGTGATGCACTCAAAGAACGAGATGCAAAGGTTGAACTCGGTAGAACGATTCGGTGATCGAAATTTCGAATTGTCGAATTATCGAATTATCGAAACGAAGCTAAGTTGCACCCTCGTTAATTCGCCAGTTCGCCAGTTCGATTTACTTTTCTCTTGCTATTAACACCGGAATCTTCACACGGTGGCGTAAAGTGTCTAAAGTAGAACCTAGCAATAAATCTTTAATACCCCTATGCCCATGCGCTGCCATTACAATTAAATCTACCTGTTCGGTACTTGCAATATCGGCAATTGCTTTTGCAGGGTTTCCGTATCCAATTATAGATTCTGTATTGAAATTATTTTTCTTCAATTCCGTTACAAATAATTCCAATTCCTCTTTATCTGTTCGAGTTTCCTGATCGTCGGATTGCTTGCCAGAATACCGTGCAGCAACAGTTTCCACCACATGCACCAATATATAGGTTGCGGTGTTCCCTCCTATTTGCAAGGCCTGATTAATGGCAATTTTATCAAAAGAACTAAAATCTATTGGTATTAAAATTCGTTCTGCTTGCTTTGGCAAATTAATTTCGAACCTATTAAAACCAGCATGTGGTAAAACCAATGGTCGCATGTTTTTACTAATCCATGGTTGCAAAATTATGTAGCTCAACAGGAATGCAAAAAAGGCAATTATTGGTAATACTAAATAATAAATTACCCATGTGCTTTCTGCCGTTTGTATCCAATCAGTTATATACTCATATACTAATTTTATATTTAAACTGATGATGATGATGGCGCTAATCCATGCTAAAATTTTCAACCAATTTTTAATCACAAATTTCTCCATCTGTTTTTTATCTGAAGTAAAATGTATTAATGGAATTATTGCAAAACCAAGTTGTAAACTTAGTACTACCTGACTTAGTATTAACAATGCTCCCAACTTTTCTTCACCAAAATATAAGATGGTTACAAATGCCGGCGTAACTGCAATTAGGCGTGTAATTAATCGTCGTAACCAAGGTCTAATTCTTAAATTCAAATAACCCTCCATTACTATTTGCCCTGCCAAAGTGCCTGTAATTGTAGAACTTTGCCCCGCACATATTAAGGCAATTGCAAATAAAGTTGGTGCTAAATTTCCGAATATATCCGATAATAATCGGTGTGCATCTTGTATTTCTGCTACTTGAAATAATCCGTTTTTATAAAATGCAGTGGCTGCTAATATTAATATAGAGGCGTTTACAAAAAAGGCCAAATTCAACGCAATGGTACTGTCTATAAAATTATATTTTAACGCATCTTTAATGCCACTATATGTTTTATTAATAGAACGTGTTTGTACTAATGAGGAGTGCAAATACAAATTATGTGGCATCACCGTGGCGCCAATAATACCAATGGCTATATACAATGCACTGCCATCTAATTTGGTAGGAATAAAGCCTGTTACTACTTCAGATATGTTGGGCTGAGAAATAAAAAGCTCCATCAAAAAGGAAACACCTATTACAAATATTAAAGAGATGATAAATCGTTCTAGAATTTTAATACCTCTATTCATCAAAAATAATAAAAGCAAAGTATCAAAAACAGTTATGCAAATACCAAAAAGTAAAGGGATGCCAAATAATAATTGCAAACCTATGGCCATGCCTATTATTTCTGCTAGGTCGCATGCTGCAATGGCTAACTCCGCCAATACATACAAAGGAATGTTTACCCACGATGGATAAATTTTACGAGAGGCTTGTGCTAAATCTAAGCCTCTTACAATGCCTAAACGAGCACTTAAACTTTGTAGTAATAGCGCCATTAAGTTCGACATTAACAATACCCATAATAATTGATAACCAAACATACTACCACCCGCAATGTCTGTTGCCCAATTACCCGGATCCATGTACCCAACGCTAACTAAATAGGCTGGCCCAACAAATGCGAAAAACTTTTTCCATTTGTTTTTTCCTTCTGGTATTTGTACACTTCTGTGTACTTCGCTCAACGATTCTTCTTGCATTTTATTTATTAAATACTAATAGGTTTTTTGCAACTTCTTTACTTATAAATAATGGCTCTTGTTTTTCAATACGTATCCAAAAAGAATTATCGTAATCGTTCTTATCTTCAACGGTTACCAATACTCCTAAGCCGACCCCAATTTTCTCTAAATGTTTTAAAAATGTAGGACTGTGTTCACTTACTCCAGAAATGTTACCTATAAAACCTATTGGCATATCGTACAAAATTTCCATTTTCTTATTCGTAAACACACCTTTTTTACTTGGTATGGGGTCGCCATGAGGGTCGTATTGCGGTGCACCTAAATAATCGTTTAACTTTTCTACCAATTCATCCGATTCTATGTGTTCCATTTGCTCTGCAATGTCGTGCACCTCGTCCCACTTAAATTTCAACTTATTCACTAAAAATGTTTCCCATAATCTGTGCTTACGTATAATATTTACTGCCACTTTTGTACCAGCGTCTGTTAAACTTACCCCTTGGTACTTTTGGTAGTTAATGAGCGATTTTTCTGATAATCGTTTTAACATATCGGTTACAGAAGCGGCCTTGGTATTCATTTCTTTAGAGATTTCGTTTGTGCTAACCTCCGAATCCTGCTTTTCTTGTAATTTATAGATCGCTTTAAGGTAATTTTCCTCTGTATACGAATTTTTCATCTAAATATATTTTTTGACTCGTCTAAAATACGAAAATAATTGGTTCCTAAAAAGCTTAATTATGAGCGTATTAAAAAAGATACATTCATAATTTGAGAAAATTTGTAATTTTGTTTTTTATCTCCCTATAAAAATGAATGGATTAGACAAAACCGACTTTAAGATTTTAAAAATCTTACAAGAAAACGGACGAATAACTAATATTCAGTTATCTATGGATATTGGATTGTCGCCTGCCCCCACTCTAGAACGAGTACGAAAATTAGAACAAACAGGATTAATTAAAAGTTACCATGCCATGGTAAACGAAGAATTGTTAGGCTTAACAATTAAATCATTTGTTCAGGTTTCCATTAACTTTCAAAAAGCAGACGCTATAAAATCATTCATTAAACAAATTATGAGTTTAGATGAAATTGTTGAATGCCACCAAATTACTGGCTCAGCAGACTTCTTAATGAAAATAATGGTAAATGATATTAGAAGTTTCGAGAAGTTTATTACTGATAAGATTAGTAAAATACAAGAAATTTCTAGTGTGCAAACCTTGATGGTGTTGAACTCTGTAAAACAATTACATTCGGTGCCCTTAAATTATTAATTACAGGTTCCAATTAATGGGAGTTTTACCATGTCCCATTAAGTAACTATTTGTTTTAGAAAAATGCTTACAATTAAAAAAGCCTCTACTTGCTGATAAGGGCGATGGATGATTTGCTTCTAAAATTAAATGTTTATGACTATTAATAAGGGGCTTTTTTGATTTCGCATAATTGCCCCAAAGCATAAACACAATACCCGTTAAATCTTCGCTTAAGTTTTTAATTATTGTATCAGTAAACTTTTCCCAACCTTTTTTTTGATGTGAGCCAGGTAAGCCATGTTCAACGGTTAAAACCGAGTTCATTAGTAATACTCCTTGCTTAGCCCAAGCACTTAAATCGCCATTTAATGGAGCCTCCATCCCAACATCATTCTTCAATTCTTTAAATATATTTTTAAGTGAGGGTGGTATTTTTTGATTGGCTTGTACAGAAAATGCTAGGCCATTTGCTTGTAAAAACCCGTGGTATGGATCCTGGCCTATTATTACCACTTTATAGTCTGTATAAGGAATGAGTTTAAAAGCATTAAAAATAAGATCTGTGGGCGGGTAAATGGCTTTTCCTTTTTGAATTTCGTTTTGCAGAAAAAATTTTAATTGATGCATATATTCCGAATAAACCTCGTTTTTGAGATGCTCAGACAATCCAATGCAATTCTTAAGTTCTTCTAACATGTTCAATTTCTTAATAATTATTTAATATATACTATATTCGCATACAATTTAAAAACTAAAACACAATTTAAGCAAATGAAAAATTTATTATTTAAATCATTAATGGTAATCGGATTAGCTACGGTAGTTGTTGCTTGTTCTGATGACGAAGAAACTCCTGCTCCAGTTCCAACAGAAATAGGTACTTGGCAAGGTGAATCACAAATTACAAGAACTAAGTTAGGCAGTACTATTTTACGTAATGATACACTTAAATTTCCTGCTGGTTTTTCTATAATGGAATTTAAAGCACCAAATTCATTAATCGTAAATTTAGACGGTGATATTGATACTTTAGAATACACTTATGTTAATGGTAAAGTTACTACTGTTCAGTTTGATGATGTAAATGGTAATGATACAACAGTGTATAATAAAATTACTTTAACACTATCAACTTTTACTTTAACTGAGTTAGATACAACAGATACAGGAAGTGGTTTATTAATATCAGAATACACCATCAACTTGAAAAAATAAGTTCAGTTTAACCCATAAAAAAAACCTTCGTATGTACATGCGAAGGTTTTTTTGTTTTTAATTAGTTTGAATTTTATTCGAACCATTTCATTACCTCTTCTTTTGTAGGAATGGCAATTTCTAATTTCATTTTCTTTCTCATTCCCCCCATATCATTAAAAACTTTATTTGGGTTTGCGGCTTTTAATTCATCAAGTGTATTAATGTTCATTTTATTTAATACAGGCACCCATTCTGCCGGAACTCCTGCCTCTACAAAATCGTTTACACTCGCTACTTTCTGAATTTTTTCTGGTCGCATTTGAGGGAAAAACAATACATCTTGTATAGAAGCCTGGTTAGTCATAATCATTGTTAAACGATCAATGCCTATACCCATACCCGCCGTAGGTGGCATCCCATATTCTAAAGCACGTAAGAAATCATAATCAATAAACATGGCTTCATCATCGCCTCTTTCCATTAAAGAAACTTGCTCTTCAAATCGTGCGCGCTGATCAATAGGGTCGTTTAATTCTGAATAGGCATTGGCTAATTCTTTTCCATTTACCATTAATTCAAATCGCTCTACCAATCCTTCTTTGGTTCTGTGTTTTTTGCATAATGGCGACATCTCCACTGGGTAATCAATAATGAAGGTAGGTTGAATATAATTTCCTTCACATTTTTCTCCAAAAATTTCATCCACTAATTTACCCTTACCCATGCTTTCGGTCACTGCAATACCTAATGATTTGCAAGTGTCTCTTAATTCCGTTTCGCTCATCTCCGAAATATCGATTCCTGTAAATTCTTTAATAGAATCGTACATGGTAATTCGTTTAAAAGGGCGTTGGAAATCGATTACATTTTCTCCAACTTGAACTTTGGTGGTTCCATGCAAATCGAGTGCTACTTTTTCTATCATCTCCTCGGTAAAATCCATCATCCAATTATAGTCTTTGTAGGCTACATAAATTTCCATTACCGTAAACTCAGGATTATGGGTTCTGTCCATTCCTTCGTTTCTGAAATCTTTTGCAAACTCATACACCCCATCATATCCACCTACAATTAATCGCTTTAAATACAATTCATTTGCAATACGTAAATACAAAGGAACATCTAATGCATTATGGTGAGTAATAAATGGGCGAGCGGCTGCACCACCTGGTATAGCTTGCAAAATTGGGGTTTCTACTTCTAAATAACCTCTATCATTAAAAGTATTTCTGAGCGATTGAATTATTTTAGTTCGTTTTTTGAATACTTCGCGAACATCTTGGTTAATAATTAAATCGGCATAACGCTGGCGATACCTAAACTCTGGGTCTGTTACCACATCATGTGCAGTACCTTCGGCATCAATTTTTACAACTGGTAATGGGCGTAATGATTTGCTTAATATTTTAAATGAAGTAACATGTATACTTATCTCTCCTACTTGGGTGGTAAATACATATCCAGTTAATCCAATAATATCACCAATATCAACTAGTTTCTTAAATACAATGTTGTATAAAGTTTTATCCTCTTCGGGGCATAAATCATCTCTCCTAAAGTACACTTGTATTCTACCAGTTGCATCTTGTATTTCTGCAAACGAAGCATTACCCATAATTCTTCGGCTCATTACTCGGCCTGCAATACTAATGTTCTTATAAGCGGTTTTATCTCTGTCGTAATTTTCTAAAATATCTGCAGCATTTGCATCTACTTCAAACACATCTGCAGGGTAAGGGTTAATGCCTAATCGCACCAACTCTTGCATACTCTCTCTTCTTAATAGTTCTTGTTCGCTTAATCCGCTCATTTCGTTCTGTTTTGTGCAAAAATAATATTAATTAGCTAATTTGCTAGTGTGCTGGTATGCTAGTGTGCTAATTGTGGGTACATTTTCTTAAATTAGTTTAAAATATTCGATATGTCGGAACGTATAAAAAGCTTTAATGAATTTTATCAGTTTTATTTAACTGAACATGCAAATAAAACCAGTCGTAGGCTGCATTTTATTGGCACTGCACTCGTTTTTGTGGAGGCCGTTTGTTTAACTTATTTTGATGCTTGGAATTTGTGGTACGTACTTCCAATTACTGGCTATTTGTTTGCATGGATTGGTCATTTCTTTTTTGAAAAAAACAAACCCGCTACGTTTAAATATCCACTCTGGAGTTTAGCAAGCGATTTTCGCTTATTCTTTGAAATACTCTCTGGAAAACAGAGAATGTGAAAATGCGTAAATATGCAAATGTGCAAAAGAAGCGACCGAAGTGCTAATTTGCACATTTACGCATTTGCACATTTACGCATTCCCTCTGCGTTTTTTCTCTTTCAATATCAAACTCAACTCTCTACCCATTTGCCCTGCAATGGCAGTGTTTTCTTGAGCTCTGCGGAATAAGTATGGAAGCACAGATTTTACTGGGCCATAAGGTACATATTTAGCAACGTTATAACCCGCGTTGGCAAGGTTATAACTTAAGTTATCGCTCATGCCTAACAATTGAGAAAAATAAATTCGCCCATCATTCGGAGCTATGTTATGTTTTGCCATTAAGTCTACCAAATAAGCAGAACTATTTTCGTTGTGCGTGCCTGCACAAATGGCAATTCTGTTTAGGTGTTCTACGCAATAAGCCAAACCTAAATCGTAATCAACATCCGACGATTTTTTATCGGCTTGTATAGGCGATGCATAATTCATATCGGCAGCACGTTTGCGCTCTTTTTCCATGTATGCACCACGTACTAATTTTACTCCCATTAATATGTTTTCTGAGCTAAGTTGTGCATCAAAATCTTTCATGGCTTGCAACCTATCGTGGCGGTAAAACTGAAAAGTATTGTACACAATTACCTTTTCTTTATTGAACAAACGCATCATGTCCATCGATAAATTATCAATGGTTTGTTGTATCCAACTTTCTTCGGCATCAATAAAAATACGAACATTTAAATCATAAGCCGTTTGGCAAATTCTGCGCACTCTATCTTTTACTCGTTCAAATTCTTTTTTCTCTTCAAAATTGAGTTCTTCTTTTGCATCTAATTTTTCTAAGAGTCCGAACCGCGCTAAACCCGTAACTTTAAATACACTAAAAGGAATATGAGCATCGCCTTTGGCACGTTTTACGGTGGCAATGGTTTCTTCGCAAGTTGCATCAAATGCTTGTTCGGTTGATTCTCCTTCTACAGAATAATCTAAAATTGTTCCAATGTTGTACTTCCCAAGCTGTGTAATGGTTTTGGCACAATCTGTAATCGACTCGCCACCGCAAAATTGTTTGAAAATGGTTGCGCGAATAATTGGAGTGATAGGCAATCCTATTTTAATGGCTGCCGTTGTTATTGGTGGACCAATTTTTACAAGAAAATTGATGTTGATGACTTTGAATAACCAATAGGCTCTGTTTAAATCGGCATTGCTCATTCCTGAGAAAGCGATTTCTGTATTATCAAAAGATATATTGTTGCTCATTGTTTGTATAAGGTGCTTCAAAAATAGGAAAAAAGCGTAATTTTATTAATAATTAATACATTATTGAAAACCATTTTGTTTTTATTTGTTTTCTAATTGATGATTACCGAAAGGTGAATTTTTTTTGAATCGATATAAATGACAACTTCTATAAAATCAGACCAGTTAAATTCTTGGTTAGACTCTAATTTAAAGACCTTTATAATAGCAGGACCCTGCAGTGTAGAATCTGAAGAGCAGATTCATAAAACTGCGGAGGCCTTAGCATCTTATCAAATACCGGTATTAAGAGGGGGCATTTGGAAACCACGAACACGCCCCGGTTCCTTTACCGGATTAGGAAACGTAGGCATACAATGGTTGGCAGATGCTGCAAAAGCATACGGCATGAAAAGTGCAGTAGAAGTAGCCAATGCCAAACATGTAGAAGATTGTTTAAAAGCAGGCATCGATATTTTTTGGATTGGTGCACGTTCTACGGTTAGCCCATTTGTAGTGCAAGAAATTGCCGATGCACTTAAAGGGGTAGATATACCAGTAATGGTTAAAAATCCTATTAACCCTGATATTGAATTGTGGATTGGTGCAATTGAGAGAATACACAATGCAGGTATAATTAAAATTGCAGCTGTACACAGAGGTTTTTCTCAATATGAAAAAAACACCTACCGCAACACTCCAAACTGGAACATCCCCTTAGAGTTAAAACGCCATATCCCAAACTTACCAGTAATATGCGACCCTAGCCATATTTGTGGAAGCATTGATTTAATACCGCATGTAAGCCAAAAAGCAATGGATTTAAACTTCGACGGATTAATGGTAGAAGCACATTACGACCCTAGGTTTGCTATGAGCGATAAAGATCAACAACTTACCCCTTTGGCTTTATCAGAATTAATAGAAAACTTAATTATTAGAAATACCGATACTCAAAATGTAGAGTTTAAAGATCAATTAATACGATTAAGAAAAGCAATTGATAAGATAGATTACGAAGTATTAGAATTGTTAGCCTCTCGTTCTAAATTGGTACATGAAATTGGTTTGTACAAAAAAGAAAACAACATTACCATATTCCAACCAGAGAGATGGTCGGAAATTGTAAATACCAGAAAAAAATACGGAAAAGAAATTCATCTTTCTGAAGAAATGATATTAGATTTGGTTAAATTGATTCACCGTGAATCTATTTCTGTACAAACTAAAGTAATGCAAGATGAATGATATAAGAAGTAGTTTAGGTTACGATATTTTTATTGAAGACCCCATTGCATCTTTAGACACTTGGTTAGAAGCACAACAATATACCAAAGTGGCCATACTCGGCGATACCCATACCCTCGAAGTTTGCTTGCCCTATTTAAACTTATATTCTAAGCACAGCTCACAATATGATTTAATAGAAATTGACCCTGGCGAGGATAATAAAAACATAGACATTTGTATTGGCGTGTGGAGTATGATGCAAGAGTTTGGTTTAGACCGTAAATCTTTATTGATAAATTTAGGTGGAGGTGTAATTACTGATATGGGAGGTTTTGCGGCTTCTACTTACATGCGAGGTATTGATTTTATTAACATCCCCACTACTCTACTTGCCATGGTAGATGCAAGTATTGGAGGTAAAACCGGATTAGATTTACAGCATTATAAAAATCATTTGGGTACATTTAATCACCCAAAAGCAATATTTATTATCCCCGAATTTCTGAGTACACTGCATGAACTCGAAATAAAATCGGGCTTTGCAGAAGTTATTAAACACGGATTAATTGCCGACCATTTGCATTTAAGAGATGCACTTTGTTTTTTAGAAAACGGATTACCAGGTATTGATGTGTTAATACCTCAGAGTATAAAAATAAAATTAGGCATTGTTGAAAAGGATCCTTTTGAAAAAGATATTCGGAAAGCATTAAATTTCGGGCATACCGTTGGGCATGCCATAGAAAGCTACTACCTAAACAAAGGAAAACTCATCATGCATGGCAGCGCAGTGGCATGCGGAATGATGGTTGAATCGTTTTTAAGTGTAACAAAAGCTGGGATGCCCGAAGAAGATTTAAAATATATTTTAGAACTCGTGCCTAAACATTTAGAACCTGCAAAACTTAATAGCGACATGATTTTAGATGTAATAGAATTGATGAGAAAAGATAAAAAAAATGAATCGTCGGAAATTAAATTTTCTTTATTGAGTACCATTGCTAACCCAAGTTTAAATGTAAAATGTACAGAAGAAGAAATATCGGAAGCACTCTTAAAATGCATTCATTATTTTAACGACTAAAATGAGAATTACCAAACCAGCAACATTTAATACTACCGAAATTTTATTGCCTGGTTCTAAGAGCGAGTCGAACAGAGCCCTTATTATTAAAGCGCTTTGCGAAGAAGAAATTACCATTCAAAATTTATCAAACTCAGACGATACTCATATAATTGCCGATGCTTTGCTTACTAAACAATCTGTTATAGATTGTGAGCAATCTGGTGCAGCACTACGATTTTTATGTGCCTATTTTGCCACTATAAAAAACAATACGGTTATACTTACAGGTTCGCAGCGTTTAAAAGAACGCCCTTTAAAAGTATTAATAGATGCACTAAAAGAATTGGGTGCAGAAATAGAATATTTAGAAAAAGTGGGCTATGCTCCTATTAAAATTACTGGCAAAGAATTAGTATCGCACCAAGCTATAAACATACAAGCTAACATAAGCAGCCAATTTATTTCTGCTTTATTAATGATTGCGCCTAAAGTAAAAAACGGATTGCAATTGCATTTAGAAAATGAGGTAATATCTGCACCCTATTTAAAAATGACGATGCAAATGATGCATCAGGCAAAAATACACATCATAGAAAACGATAAAAGTATTATTATACCCGAACAAGAATACCAAGCATGTAACATTTCTGTAGAGGCAGATTGGAGTGCAGCATCGTATTGGTATGGCTTGGTTTCATTAGGCTTGCCTACCATTACTTTAAGTGGTTTGCAAAAAAATAGTTTGCAAGGCGATGCAATTATAGCAGAGTGGATGAAGGATTTTGGAGTACAAACTCAGTTTACCCAAGCGGGTGTTATACTTAATTACACAGGAATAATAAACGTTCAAGAGTCTTACAATTTTATCAACTGCCCCGATTTAGCACAAACGCTAATAGTATTGGCTGCATTACATTTACAGCCTATACATTTTACAGGAATAGAGAGTTTAGCCATAAAAGAAACCGATAGAATTGAAGCCTTAAAAAACGAATTGCAAAAAATAAATATAGAATGGCATACCAATGCCGATGAACATGCTATTATTTCTCATCAACAAAATTATACAACACCTTTGCAAATTAATACTTACCACGACCACAGAATGGCAATGGCTTTTGCAATGATGGCAATGCGTTTTAATGAAGTTTATATTGATGAAAAAAAAGTTGTAAGTAAATCGTATCCAAACTTTTGGAACGATTTGCAACTGGTAGGATTTATAATAGAATAAATAGATTTTGTATGTCAGGAAATACATTTGGACAAAAATTTAAAATTAGCACCTTCGGCGAATCGCATGGAGCAGCCATTGGGGTAGTAATAGACGGATGCCCTGCAGGCATAGTGCTAGATTTAAAAAAAATACAACACGAACTCAATCGAAGAAAACCAGGCCAATCTTCTATTACCACTAGCCGTGCCGAGGACGATGAATTTGAAATTTTATCGGGTGTGGTGGATGGTAAAACCCTCGGAACACCTATTGCTATTATTGTTCGTAACCAAAATGCAAAACCAGCAGATTACGATTATTTAAAAGAAGCATATCGCCCATCGCATGCAGATTATACGTATGAGATGAAATATGGCATACGCGACCACAGAGGTGGAGGCCGATCATCTGCCCGCGAAACCATTGCCAGGGTTATAGCTGGAGCCATTGCAAAACAGTTGTTAGAAAAAGAGGGTATAGAAATCTCGGCATTTGTAAAACAAGTTGGCAACATCAAACTAGAAAAGTTTTATACCGAATTAGATCTGAGTAAAACCGATGACAACATTGTACGTTGCCCCGATGCTGCCACTGCACAAAAAATGATTGAAGCCATTGAACAAGTAAAAAAAGAAGGCGATACATTAGGAGGAGTTATACAATGTGTAATAAAAAATGTACCCGCTGGTTTAGGCGAACCAGTGTTCGATAAATTACACGCTTTATTAGCACATGCCATGCTGAGCATAAATGCTGTACACGGTTTCGAGTATGGCTCAGGATTTGAAGGGGCCACTAAAAAAGGATCGGAGAATAATGATGAATGGCACAATGTAGATGGAAAAATAAGAACCAAAACGAATAACGCAGGTGGTATACTTGGTGGCATAAGCACCGGAGAAGATATTTACTTTAATGTTGCTTTTAAACCCGTTGCAACCATACTAAAACCACAACAAAGCGTAAATTCTAAAGGCGAAGAAATTACCTTACAAAACGAAGGCAGGCACGACCCATGCGTGTTGCCAAGGGCGGTGCCTATTGTAGAAGCGATGGCAGCGATAGTAATTGTGAATTGTAAATGGTAAATGGTAAATGGTGAATGGTGAATTAAAAAATACTACGGATATTAATGTGTATCTTGTAGCCATAAACATACTACATGGAAGCGCCAAAAGATAATTTTTTAGAATTAGAAAAAGGTAAAATGCATATTATTGTTGAAATAATAGAGTATTTACCTAATGCAGTAGTGTCTAAAACCATTATCAGAAAATCAACAGGAAATATTACGGCAATGTCTTTTTACGAAGGCGAAGAGCTTGCAGAGAAAATGAGTCCCTTTGATACCTATATTCAAATTATACACGGCGAAGCACAAATTAGAATAGATAAAGTAGACCATACCCTTGGTTTAGGGCAAGGCATTATTATACCTGCTAACTCCAACCATTCTTTCAACGCCGAGAAACAGTTTAAGATGATTTCTACGGTAATAAAATCTGGCTACGAAGACTAAATGTATTTTGTACAATGTATGATGTACATTGTACAAAATACATTGTACAGAGTACTTTATAAATTACATCGGGAATCTACTCGGGTTCGCTTCGTGCATCATTTCATACACACATTCTACCACATCATCCGCACTTGGTTTAGAGAAATAATCTCCATCGGTGCCGTAAGCAGGCCTGTGAGCCTTTGCTGTTAAGGTTCTTGGGGCAGCATCTAAGTGGTAATATCCTTTTTGTACCTCTAACACTTGTTGCATCATGTAAGAACTTGCTCCTCCAGGTACATCCTCGTCGAAGAATAAAACTTTATTGGTTTTGTTTAAAGAATCTACTATGTGGTGATGTATATCAAATGGTAATAACGATTGTACGTCTATAAGTTCTACAGAAATTCCTAGCTCTTTTAATTCTGCAACGGCCTCTTCGGCCACGCGGCAGCAAGAACCATAGGTAACAATGGTTATGTCGTTTCCTTCTATTAAGGTTTCAGGGATACCTAATGGCAAAGTAAATTCGCCAATATTATCTGGCAATGCTTCTTTTAATCTGTATCCGTTTAAGCATTCAATAACCAAGGCTGGCTCGTCTGCTTTCAACAAGGTATTGTAGAAACCTGCAGCTTGGGTCATGTTTCTTGGTACCAACACATGTATGCCTCTAAGCGCATGTAAAATCATACCAATTGGCGAGCCCGAGTGCCAAATACCTTCTAATCTGTGGCCCCTGGTTCTTACAATTAAAGGTGCTTTTTGTCCGGCTTTTGTACGGTATGATAAGGAAGCTAAATCATCGCTTAAGGTTTGTAAACCGTACAATAAATAATCTAAGTATTGAATTTCGGCTATTGGTCTTAAGCCTCTCATAGCTAAGCCAATTCCTTGCCCTATAATGGTAGCTTCGCGAATTCCTGTATCAGAAATTCTAATTTCGCCATACTTTTCTTGTAAGCCTGCAAAGCCTTGGTTTACGTCGCCAATTCTACCAACGTCCTCGCCAAAGGCAACCACACGTGGGTCTCTGGCAAATGCTGCATCAAAACATGCTTGCAGAATTTCTCTTCCATCCAACTGTTTTGCATCTTCAGAATATTGGGCTTTTATTTCTGCAATGTTTAATGCCGAATGTTCTGTATCAGTAAATAAATAAGAATTATATCGATCGTAATTTTGATTGTTGTATTGGTTTAACCAAATCTGTAAATCTCTTCTGGCACTGCTATCTTCGGCACGTGTTAAGCGGAGCGATTTACGAATGGCCATTAAAATATCTTTACGAATAGCATCTACCGTGCTGCGTAAGTTTTGTATTAAAATAGTAATTTCAGATGATGCTGCTGAGTTAGCTGCTAATTGCTCTAACATGCTACAAACCTCTGCAATCTCTGTTTTTATTGGCTGATTGAATGCTTCCCACACTTCCTTTTGGCAAGCACGTACATATTTTTTCGCTTCTTGTTCAATGGCATCTAATTCTTCTGCAGTAGCAATGGCAGATGAAATCATCCAATCGCGCATTTGCTTTATGCAATCAAATTCTGTTTCCCATTCTAAACGTTCTTTAGATTTATAACGCTCGTGCGAACCAGAGGTAGAGTGCCCCTGAGGTTGTGTTAACTCCTGCACATGTATCATTACCGGAATGTGTTGCTCTCTGCAAATTTTTATAGCCTTCTCATACGTATCACATAGTGCTGCATAATCCCATCCGTTTACTCTAAAAATTTCGAAGCCCTCTCCTTTCTCATCGCGTTGGAAACCTTTTAATATTTCCGAAATATTTTCTTTAGTAGTTTGGTACTTTGCATGTACAGATATTCCATACCCATCGTCCCAAACACTTATAGCCATTGGTATTTGTAATACTCCAGCAGCATTTATAGATTCGAAAAAATGACCTTCAGAAGTACTTGCATTTCCAATAGTTCCAAATGCAACTTCATTTCCTTTTATAGAGAAATTACTTAAGTGTGCAAGCTCCGGATTGTTTCTGTATAATTTTGATGCTTGCGCTAAACCAACTAAACGTGGCATTTGCCCAGCCGTTGGAGAAATATCTGCCGATGAATTTTTCATGGCAGTTAATTCTTTCCACGTTCCATCTTCATTTAAACTGCGAGTTCCAAAATGCCCATTCATGCTTCTACCTGCCGAACAAGGTTCTGCTTGTACATCGGGTAAGGCGTATAACTGTGCAAAAAATTCTTTCACATTACTCATGCCCGTAGCAAACATAAAGGTTTGGTCGCGGTAATATCCTGATCTAAAATCGCCGTCGCGGAAAACTTTAGCCATTGCAATTTGAGCAAGCTCCTTGCCATCCCCAAAAATTCCGAACTTAGCTTTACCGGTAAGTACTTCTTTTCTACCTAGTAAACTCGCTTGGCGACTTTCATTGGCAATTTTAAAATCGTTTTTTATTACTTCTTTAAAATCTTCGAAACTTAAATTACCTGTAGATGCTGCGACCTGTTCTTTGTTGTTTGCTGACATAGACGAATTATAAGGATATGCGACAAAAATAATGATTCCGACGCAGACCAAGAAAAATTAATTATCGCCTAAAATATGTATTTTAGAGCGCTAAACAGATAAAATACATGTTACAAAAGTTTTTCATCCTTATTATATGCCTGCAAATTAATTCCTTAATTAGCACGGCTGGCGATACACTACACGTTCGTTCGCACAACGAAACTCATTTAAATTGGTATGGCAATTTTTATCAAAAAGCCAAATTCCCTTCGGCCGATATTGCTGTAAAAAATATTAAAATGAAATTAACGCTCGGTTGCCCTACCAATGGTTGCAGCGATTGGGATTATACCGTTAAAATTTTTGCACGCAGAAAAATTGGTGTTGATACTGCCAATCAAGCGGTGTATGAATACATAGAATTTGCGCGATACATTACCCCGTATTCTGGCGATAAAAATTTTGGCTTTTATAGAGATTTTGAAGTAGACGTTACCGATTTCCGATCGGTACTAACAGACTCTGCAGAAATTGGCGTGAAGTATGAAGGGTATTCGGATGGATTTACCATAAGCCTCGATTATTATTTTGTAAAAGGAACCCCAATTAGAGAAGCTTACAAAGTAGTACCTGTATATTACGGAGGCTTCCCGTATGGCGACCCTGCAAACTCAATAGAAAATTACATTAAAGCATTCGAGTTTAAACCAGATACTATAGCTGATGAAGTTGGTATACAGATATTACAAACTGGGCATGGCTTTGGAGGTAACGAAGACTGTGCAGAATTTTGCCCTAAATATAATTTCATAAAAGTAAACGGTACACAACGTTATAGCAACCTAGTATGGAAAGACGATTGCGGTAAAAACCCATTGCTTGCTCAGCCTGGCACATGGTTATACGATAGAGCAAACTGGTGCCCTGGCGAAATGGTACGCCCTTATTACCACGATTTAACTGCCTATGTAAATTTCGATACTACCAATGTGTTCGATATGGACATGACTCCTTTTACAAACAACGGTAATAACTCTTGTTCTTATAACATTGCAGCCAATTTAATTTATTATAAAAATAGAATTGCCAACAACGATTTAATTTTAGAAGATATTTTAGCCCCAAGTAAAAAATGGAGTTATGCACGTTTTAATCCAATTTGTTCTAAGCCAAAAATTAAAGTTAGAAACGATGGTAAAAATCCGATTAATGGAATAAAGATTTATTATGGTTACAAAAATATACCAAACAGATTTGAGTATACTTGGAATGGAGTATTGGCACCTTATACAAGTACCGAAATCGAATTAGAAAACATGTCGTTAACAGAAACCAACGACTTCGAAGCCTATGTAATACCAATAGATAGTACCATTATAAATTTTAATGATACGAATAATTACATGAGTAGTAAATTTGATTTGGTGAAAATATTACCACCACGATTTGCTATTGAGTTTAGAGCAAACTTAGTACCCTCAGAAAATTATTACGAAATTTTAGATGCAGCCGGAAATGTGGTTCATTATAAGGATGATTTTAAAGCGAACACCATGCACAGAGATACTATAAGTTTTACACCTGGTTGTTATACTTTTATTTTGCATGATTTAGATAAAGATGGCTTATCGTTTTTCGCAAATTCAGATGGTTTGGGATCAATTCGTTTTAGAAATATGGCAGGTACTTATTTCCAAAGTTTTAATGCCAATTTCGGTACCGAAGTACGTTATCAATTTATAATAGACCCTACACAAGTAGGTATTAATAATATCGATGAAGAAAGCATCATCAAACTATACCCAAACCCTGCAAGTGATAGGGTTTATATAGAAAACAACGGAAACGAGGAATTAAAACTTGTAAAAATTTCTACAATTACGGGCGCTTTGGTACATATATATGAAAACATGGCAGGTATTAATGAAAACGGGCTACTTTTACCGAAACTTGCAGATGGAATGTATATATTTGAAATAGAGACTAATACTAGGGTTTACAGAGAAAAAATACAAATAAACAATCGCTAAACCGCTTAATTGGAATGTTATTTGTTAATGAAACGTTAAAGATGTTAATCTTTATAAAAAATTAGCAGAACAATAATAGATTTGAAATCATAAACAAAAAAAGAAAACAAATGAAAAAATTAGTATTATCATTAATCGCAGTTGCATCCTTCGCAACAGTATCAGTAGCACAAACTGCACCAGCAGCTGCTCCAGTAAATCCGAACGCAGCAGATTTTAAATTTGAAAGAGAAGTTCATGATTTCGGTACTATTAAAGAAGGCGTACAAGCAGAGTATGTATTTAAATTTACAAACACTGGTAAAGAGCCATTGGTAATTACAAACGTACAAGCATCTTGTGGATGTACTACACCAAAATGGACGAAAGAGCCAGTAAAACCAGGAGAGTCTGGTTCGGTTACCGCTATTTACAATTCAAAAGGACGTCCAGGAAATTTCAACAAAGCAGTAACTATTACTTCTAATGCAAAAACAGCACAAAAAGTATTGTTTATAAAAGGTAATGTTGAAGCAGGTAGTGCAGGCGAGTCTGAATCGGCAATGCCAGTGAAAAAAGATGTTGCAGCTCCAGCAGCTCCTAAACAATAATTTCTTATTGTTATAGATTTTTAAGACTTTTGTCCCGTCTCGAAAAAACCGAGGCGGGACTTTTTATTTAAACAGAACATGCCAAAAATTTCAAGCAAAGGCGTTAACATGCCATCGTCGCCCATTCGTAAATTAGTACCATTTGCCGACCAAGCAAAACGCGAAGGGAAAAAAATATATCATTTAAATATTGGTCAACCCGACATTGAAACACCAGAAGGGATGTTGAATGCCATTAAGAACATCGACTTTAAAGTTTGGGCGTATACTCATTCTGAAGGCATACCAAGTTACCGAGAAAAATTAGCTGGCTATTACCAAAAGGTAGGCTTTAAGGTAGATGCCAGTAACATCATTGTCACTACCGGAGGATCGGAAGCCATTACCATAGCGGTTAATGCTTGTTTAAACCCAGGCGATGAAGTAATTATACCAGAACCGTTTTATGCAAACTACAACGGCTTTACGTGTATGGCAGATGTGGTTATAAAACCAATCGTATCCACCATCGACACTGGTTTTTCATTGCCACCAATAGAAGAATTTGAAAAAGTAATTGGCCCAAAAACCAAGGCTATTATGATTTGTAATCCGAATAACCCAACTGGTTATTTGTATTCGCGAGCAGAGTTAGAAGCCTTAAAAGTATTGGCCTTAAAACACGATTTATTTATTTTCTCAGACGAGGCTTATAGAGAGTTTTGTTATGATGGGAAGGAGTTTATATCGCCCATGCATTTAGAGGGCTTAGAAGAGAACGTAATTGTATTAGATACGGTTTCTAAAAGATACTCGGCATGTGGTGCAAGATTAGGAGCATTAATTACGAAGAACAAAGAAGTGTTGGCGGCAGCATTAAAATTTGCACAAGCAAGGTTATCGCCTCCAGGCGTGGCACAAATTGCAGGCGAAGCAGCCATAGATACACCCGATTCTTATTTTGAAGCGGTGAACAAAGAATATACAGAACGCAGAGATTTAGTGGTAAATGCATTGAACAAAATGGAAGGTGTTTTTTGCCCTAATCCGGGAGGAGCATTTTATGCGGTGGTGCGTTTACCGATAGACGATTCTGATAAATTTTGCCAATGGATGTTAGAGAGTTTCTCTTACAAAGGCCAAACAGTAATGATGGCACCAGCAACGGGCTTCTACTCTACCCCAGGCGCCGGCAAAAACGAAGTAAGAATTGCCTATGTTTTGAAAAAAGAAGATTTAGCCGCAGCGATGGAGTGTTTGGAGCAAGCGTTGCAAGAATATAAGTTAATTAGCTAGCATCATATGCTCGTGTGCTAATATGCTCATGTGCTCATGGGTGCTAAACATTGAGTTAGTGCTAGAATTTATAGTGCAAAAATATCTGTTTAATTTAGTATCTTTGTAATCGCATTTCAATCGAAATATGTACTCATCTGCTTATGAGCATACGAACTCACAAGCACACGAGCACACGAAAAAAGGGGGCTGCTTGGAATTGACAGGGTGGCAGATTTGAATGTAAGCATGCAGGGTTTTGTTAGGATCCCCTTTAAAGAAACTTTCAAACAATAATTGGCGAAAATAACTACGCTTTAGCTGCTTAATTTTAACGGTATGTTAAAATGCTTCGTCCCTATTAGATAGGGAAGCTGAATATCTCACGGGAGCGCCGAACGACCGCGACCGAGCATGGGATACTGGAAAAGTCGGAATAGAGAAGGAAGGGTTCCGTTAATTCTCGAAAACAAAGGAAATAAGTTTGGTATAGATGGATTGCGATCAGTACCAGATCGAAAACTTAAAGCAATCTAAGCATGTAGAAAGCGTTACACATCCCATGTTTGGACGAGGGTTCGACTCCCTCCAGCTCCACTGAAACTAACAAAAATTAGTGCAAAAGCGTGTTAATCGATGATTAACACGCTTTTTTGTTTTATTCATAATGCAAATAAGTGCATTTCGATGATATTTTTTGTACCATAATCGTGACCCCTCACGAAAATTTCCAAAGGGGTCACGAATTGTTCGAAATGCACTGAGATACACTCTATTAGTGAAGTAGAATGTAAATAGGTCATCGTAACATTGCAAGCTAAATTAAGGGGCAATTAACGATAAAATCTATGTCAGAAAAAAGTATGTTCAGTTTGTTGTATTACATCAACAAATCTAAAATCAAACAAAACGGTGAATGCCCTGTAATGCTGCGAATTACAATTAAAGGTCGCTCGGTGGCCATGAGAACCAAGCGATTTGTTTCCTTAAAACAATGGAGCCAATCTAAAGCGAAGTGTATTGCTAAAACTCCAGAAGCAGCTTCTTTAAATTTATATTTAGATGCATTAAGAGCCAAAGTGTACAATAAATATACAGAGCTCCTCTCCTTGCATGATGAGGTCATTCCTGAATTATTGAGAGACTCCATTATGGGGGTAAATTCAGAAGCTCCTAAAATGCTTTTAGAATTATGGGAAGATAACAATGTTGAAATGAAGAAACTTATTGGTACAGACTTCGTTTATTCTACCTGGTTAAAGTATGATACCTGCAAACGATACATGACTGAGTTCCTAAAGCTAGAATATAAGTTGAAAGATATCAGCATGAAATCTCTTACAAGAACTCACATTCTCAAATTTGAAACCTTTCTAAAAATCAATAAAAAATGTAGTGAGAATACTACAAAGAAATACCTTCAATATCTAAAAAAGATAGTTATTAATAGTTTCAAAAATGGTTGGATTAGAGTCGATCCATTTGCAGATATTTCTTTATCGATTAAACCAGTCGAAAGACAGTATTTAACACAAGATGAAATTAACCGAATACTAAAAACAGATTTCAGAAACGAACGATTAAATTTTGTTAGAGATATGTTCATTTTTAGTTGCTATACTGGACTAGCTTATGTGGATGTTTTACAGTTGAAAAAATCTGAATTAGAACTAGATAAAAACAATGTGTATTGGATTCGCTTCAAACGTCAGAAAACAGGTTCTAAATCGCATGTTCCTTTGCTAGACATACCAAATAGCATCTTGCATAAATATTGCAACGTAGAGGATATAATGGCGAATGAAACGGTATTTAATCTAATTAGCAATCAGAAAATAAATGCTTACCTAAAGGAAGTAGCAGATGTTTGCAGAATTGAAAAGTGTTTAACATTTCATATGGCTCGTCACACATTTGCGACAACGGTTACGATGTCTAATGGTGTACCAATTGAAACGGTAAGCAAGATGTTAGGACACAAAGACCTTAGAAGTACTCAGCATTATGCTAAAATTGTTGATGAGAAAGTTGGAAATGATATGAGATTACTGGCATCAAAATTAAACTTATAACAAAATTTTAAGTATAAATTTCAGCTGTAATGAAGACTATAGTTAAAAATTGAAAATTTATATTGTGAATATTCAAGTATTAACTTAATAAAATTAATCCATTTTCAAGTCAACTAATATAGTTATAGTGGATTTTCTATTTAAATTTGAATATGGAAATACTTATCAAAGTACAAGAAGATTCTTACATAGAAGATATGTATAATAATGAGTACCTATATTTTTCATGTATTGAAGATTTCCGAAACAATTTGAATTTGAAATTTTCAGAACGAGATGATCGGAATGAAGGCGTTGCAAAAATTACTCAAAGTACAATTAAAAAAATTACAAATACTGAAACAAAAAAAATACTATATGAAGGGAATATTGGTATGAAAGGGCAACTAAGAGAATTTTATGATATGTCATCGATGAACATTTGTTCATTATATAGAGCCGAATTAACAAAAGATTATACGACTAAGGATATTAGCGATAAACTTTTAGAACTTGGGAGTAAAGCTATAGTTATCATTTTACCTAAAGAATTTGAAAGGATCTTAGATGAATCACTTGAGTCCGCTGGTTTTAATTTTAAACGTGGGCCTGTTGGGTATTATAACCCTAAAACATTTAATGGAGAATTAACTTTCCACAATAAAGAGGAACAGTATCAACATCAAAAGGAATATAGAATAGCTATTAAATCTAATTCCAAAGGAGCGATAAAATTATCCTTAAAAGGTTTAAAAAAAATAAGTTGTGTAGTTAAAACTGAGGATATAATTAAAGGAATCAAAATTCGATTTGTCTCTTGAATAGCATATCGTTTAGTAATCTGAATATTTGGTAACCTTTAATCAACTATTCTATTAGAGTTAATATAATCAATATAATTGTGTTTTAATGGTTAACTCATCCATCAAATAAATCAATTAAAAAAATATTAAAGAATGTCCAAATAACTAAAAAAATAGAAATATGGACATTCGAAATATTAATGTCTTAGATGTAATTATCTAATTTCAACATCTGTAAATGTACCATTAGTAATATTTTTAATATTATTGGTACCAAATATTTTTGCTTTGAAAAAAAAGTTTCCAGAGATTTTATTGTTTGCAATATCATATTTTGTGATAGTTAAATTTCCACCACCTGCTGAACCAGTGCATATCCAATTAGAATCTAACCCTACATTATATGTACCTACATCATAACCAGATACACCACCAGTTAATGTATAAACTCCTGGCTGTTGAGCAGTAAATTGTAATGTAATATATTTATTTCCTATTTCAGCAATTAACTCTTTAACTAAATAATTTCCATCACGATTCGTATCAATATAGACATTACTAATATTTGGTTCAAATTTGACTCCATCAACGTAAGTTATGAATGTTTTAGACTCTGTAGGTGTTGGTGTTGGCGTTGATGTAACCTCTTCTTTTTTACATGATTGAGAAATCATCAAAGTAAATAAAATGGATGTAAATGTTATTGCTTTTTTCATTTGTTATATATTTTAATTTATTTTTTGATAGTCTTTTAATTTGAATCTCATTTTTCCTAAATAAACACTGAACCATAATAGATTTGTACTTTCAATTGAATTCAGATTATAGTTATAGGAAACTCCTAAACCTAGCCATTTTGTTGGCGTTGCAATAATCGAAACTTTAGGACTAATGCCAATAGTACTACTGAATGCAAAATCTGCTATTACAAAGTTGCGAACATTTGTAACTCTGTTTTTAAAAAAATAGGATGGCCCAATAGTAGCACCATATAGCCAAATACCTTTACGATATTGCTTACCTAACCTTAAAGAAACATCACCAAGCAGATAACTATTAATTTGAAGCGGGTAAACTTCATCATTTACATATCCATCATAGTCTAAATTAATATGCCAATTATTTTTTGCTCTAAAATTTAAACCTAACCTTGTTGCCTGAAAATATGACTTCGAACTTCCGAAACCTATTTCAGCATACAATCCTTGTATATGTCTATCATTTACATTTTTTTTATTGTAATTAGTTTCTTGAGAGTAACCAACTAAAACATTACTTAAAACCATGATTATAGAAAATACTATTAACTTCATATATCTAGTATTTAAGGTCAACTGTGTCTACAAATGGGTCTCCACTCAATGCATAATTTTTATGTCTAATATTACCATTTGTTCTAAAATCATTATAGCCTACTCCCCATGAGAAATTATAACCACCGTAATTGTACCCTCTAAATGTTACTTTATAGTTGTTTGGTATAGGTCCGATTATTAGAAAAGTATCTGGTTTATTAACACTTGGTCTGATGTATTTTAAATAAAGTGTATCATTAGTTTTTAATGAATTATCAGATAATAAATTTAAAACTAATGTCGCTGAATCGGATATATAGAACGTTGGTGTAATATTTTGATTAACGGGCACACTTCTTGAAAAATTAGGCAATTCTGTACACAATATCCTTAATGTAGTACCAGGTGAACTATCATAAATAAGTTCAAACGTACTTGAATCTGTAACTATCGCTTCCGCAATTGTCTCTATAATTGTTCCTTCATTCAAGCTATAATATTGAGATTCTAGATACAACTTCTTTCCCACAAATTGGGTAGGATTATTTACGTTAATAATCCTACCATTTATGGTATGTTTAACAATATTAATATCTTCTTCGACTTCACAGCTTGTAAGGATAAATATTAATCCCCAAACCATGTATAAAATTTGCTTCATTTATTTAATTATTATTGGAATATTTTTACTCTTGTTTTCATAATTAATTCTAATGTAGTAAAAACCTGGATTTAATGCAACATCTGCACCTACAAATATATTATTTTGATTAATACTGGTTTTGAAGCTGTTGATTTCTTGACCAACTGAATTGTAAAAACTTATTTCTGAGATATTGACGCCTGTTGGCCCTTCTATCACAAAAGTGCCATTGCTTGGATTAGGGAACAAAATAAATTTGTCATTATTAATATTTTCAATTAAATCTGCATTGTTTGATATAACTATTGGTCTGTATACAACAGAACAAGGTTCGTATCCTTCTTCTTCAATTATAGTTCTATCTTCAATATTAATTATATACGTAGTCAATAAATCAACAGTATTTGATTTTAAAGTAACATTTTTATAATTCCAATTTAATGGATTTGACCTAGAATACATATATAAGCTTAAGGGAGAATTCGCATGTGAATAATATTGATTTCTTTCTCCTGCACCAATATGGCTTGATGGCCAAAATAATGAATTAGCGACAATACTAAAATTCTCTAAATACATATGTGAATCACCAACTTCCAAATTTACGTATCTTGGAGTTGAAGTATTATCATTATGTAAAAAATAATTAACATGACTCATGTTTTTATTTAACGAACTATTATGATAATCAATACCTGCATATGGATTAGTATAATCTGTATTTACACCAGCATAATATACATCAAAAGGAGTTATGCACCAAAATCCCATTTACTAAATTTCCTAAAAGGTGTAATACCAATTCCATATCTAAATCCTAGTGAATTACCACTAGGAAATCCTTCTATATCTGTAAACCTAAGATGAGTAGTATCACTTAAGGAACTTTGTGATAATCTATAATTATAAACACCCTGTGACAGTCCATTAAAATTAATTGTTAAAGCAAAATAATTTTTAACATTTAACTTATTTGAGACTGGAAATATATAACAAAATCCTATAGGAATTTCATATGTATTTACAGAATATCCATATTTAACAAAAGTTCCATTATCAACAGGATCATAAAAATTTTGAAATACTAATTCCGTTTCAGTTCTAGCTGAATGTAACCCCAAAAAAAATGAAATCTTAGAACTAAATTTGCGTTCGTAATTTAATCCAATGTTGAAATTTGGAATTGAAATTAAATCATGACCACCATTGTTGTTTTTGTTATAAGTATAAATGCTTGAGGGTAATTCTGATAAAATAGAATTACGAAATGCAGTATTATGTCCAACTAACAAATCAAATTTATTTTTTTGAGCTAAGGTAGATTTAAAAAAAAATAGAAGAAACAGAAAAAATATATTGCTTAATTTCATATTAAAATATTTACTGCTTTTTTATATGAAAGCTAAATAATTTTTAATAATTATCTCTAATTTGTATTGCTTCTTCTATCCACTTCTCTAAATTCTTCTTGATATCATTATATGCATCATTTGCATTTGGCTCATAACATTTCACGATACTTGATAATTTTTTTTTATTATTATCATTTTGCATTGTGAATGAATCAAAAGGATTTGAGCCTTTTATACATTTACCATAGCGAGGTGCGACTTTAGAATAACGCATATCAATTAAATTGTGTATATAAACTCCTACAACACCTCTTCCGTCATTCCAGGCTTTTTCAATCTCATATTTCACCCATGGTCTCTTAGATGTTTGTTCTCCAACTAACACCACGACACAAGATCGATTATTCATATTGTTATCAATCCATTTTTTAATTGCGGCGTCTCCACCTTTTTTTACATTTTCCCAATCATTGTGAGAAACAGGTGCATTATCTTCTAGTGCACCAATGTTTCTTATCTGCTGAACTCTTGTTACATCATAATCATAATGAAAGCTATAGAATATTTGCCTTTTCGTTGCCATAATTATTTACCTGCGTTTGTTGCTGCTTCTTCAACCCATTTACTAAAATTATTATACCCATCATCGTTAATCCAGTCGTATGTTTTCGCAATTTCTGAAAAATAAACATCTGATCCATCAGCCCTTTTTCCTAACGAACCAAAAAGTGCAGATCCCTTATTTGATGAATTACCCTTGCTATCTTTTACATTATGGATGTAAATCCCTAAAATACCATTTCCTCGTTCATAGCTTTTTTGAAGTTCATATTTTATATATTCACGACTATTGGTTTCTTCACCAATTAATATAACAGTAACGCTAGTTCCAATTAATTGATTATCAATCCATTTTTTAATAGCTGTATCTCCACCTTTTTTTACTTCTTCAAAATCTGCCCAATCCACAAATCCTGCAGTGTCAGCTGTTACCCAACTATTACGAACCACATTTGCTCTCCATACATCGTTTTCATAATGAAAACTAAAAAACACTCTTCTTGCCATAGCTAATTATTGTTTAAATTATTAATAATTTTAACAGTTGTCGATATATGCTCATTTAAAGAAATACCTTTATCGTTTAAAGACTTAAAAAGTGGAAGTAATTGAGTGTTTTCTGGATAATAAGTTTTAAATGAGGATATCACTTTATTTAAAAGTATTTCAGAAATATATCCAGTAGCACCAATAGGAATTACTTTTAGACCTTTTTCAATTGCAATATCAAATTCTTCTTGCATTCCTCCTGCTAAATCTTTTCCTTCATTTTTGTTACCAAATACAAAAATTGCGATTCCTGCTAATGGAATAAATCTATTTCTATACTCAGTCCATAATTGTTTTAAATCTTTTCCACCTGTCGGATATTGAGGAAATGGACGCATTAATATATAATAATCAAGATTTTTATTCCTTTTGTTCTCCATGTTTTCTAAAACGCCATTAATAATCGCACTTCCGACTCCCAAACCAAACCCTGTGACAATTTTTAATTCATTTTTTGATAATTCCGAACTTAGGTCATGAAGGAATTTTACAGCGTCATCCCTGCTAAAAGGATCATATATATCAGCACTTCCTGAGATAAAAACTGAGTTTCTCAAATACCTTATTTCTATTTCTTTCAAAATAATTTCGATTTCATCATAATCTTCAACCCAAATTGCATACAATCCATATTGTTTAAGAGAATTGGCTCTAATCTTTTGACGATGATATGCTTTAGGATCTTGTTCTTTCTTTAAAAAATAGTAATCTGGTCTTTTGTTAGATCCAACTGTAGATCTTATTCTACTAATGAGATAGTCAAGATTAGGATCAGTAAAGCTGAATCCGATAAAAAGAAATGTTCTAGAAATGAAATCAGCTATAAAAGCATTACTGAATAATTGCCTTGATATATTATAATCTTCATATTCATGCTTAGTCAGAACTGTATCGGAAGCTAATCCAATATCACCGTGCATTTTATATACAATTGCGTCACGTTTAGGTAAGTTCTCAGATAGATTCGCTTGCGTTCTTTTGACATCAGGAGTTTTACCCGACTCCATTAGTGCTTGTTCAATTAAATTATCAAAATTTGTTGTCCAATAAATCTGAATTGGTAATCTTGAAAGAATTCGATGAGATTCAGAAATTTTTATATCTAAATTATTGTAATGTTCAACAAGAATTTGGTTCAAATCTCCACGACCACCTTTGTCATCAACATAATACTGAGCTAAAGCAGTTAAATCTTGATTTTCACTAATATCTAGACCGAGACTTTCTGCCATAGGCTTTAATAATTGGTTCCAATCAAAGAAGCCAGATTTAATAGATAGTCCTGCGCCTGCAAAAACAACAGCGTTATTTTCTTTTAATGCTTTAACATATTTATTAATTATCTCATTATTCTCAGGAGTAATTACCATTTTGGTGGGTATATTAAGTTTGTATATGAATGAATAAAAGATACTTTATATGACGCTCTATTTAGCTCTCAAATAATCACTATTTTTGATTGTAAACTGCTTTCTTACAAAATCTGGATTTGTCGATTCGAAATTCTTATAAAACCTATCAAGTAGTATATTATTTATCGTATCGTTTCTACCTCTTGAACCTACTGTTTGAATAAGCTTTTTTCCATCATTAAATTCAATTATTGCCGAATCTAATGAATTTGTTAATTTATAACTTGATCCTCCTGGTGCAGGATGTAAATAGCCTTCATCAACTATTAAAGAATCAGAAGCAAATATTTCAACATATTTAAACAATGAATCATTTCTTCTGAATAAAGATAATTTTATATTATTTGAGGTGCTGTTCTTAATTTCAAATTTTATAAAAACCGATTCACCATTTTCTTCTTCAGTTCCTTCACATCCAATAAGACTAAGAATTGTTAAAATAATTATTAAATTTTTCATATTTTTATTGTAATGGAATATAATTATTAAATAACTCATCAACTTGAGCATTTGAAATACCTGATGGTTTATTGTTTTTCAAAACATCTCTCCACGCGTCCATGGTAATTCTAGTATTTAATGCATCTTCAATTGTTCTAATAGAGTAACCTGAAACATTATCTATAGGAAAATCAATATTACCTGCATTAATTATCCTATTATTAGCCCTTTGGTTTATATCATCAATTAAATCTATTACTAATGGTGTATATTGTCTTTCTCCCCAATTAACAACATCAAATATAATTCCATTTATAAGTGGAGCATTCTGGAGCATTAAATCCTGCAAATCGAATGGTTCTGGATATTTTATTACTTCAAACGACCAAGCGACGCCAACGGCCCAACTTTCTTGCACCATGTTTGCACTGTTTCTATAATGCCAATGACTCATATTAAAATGTGAGGCATGAGCTAATTCATGAATTGTAGAACGATATTGATCTTGTGAAGATCTAGGAACACATGTACTCCATTTAGAATACAATCTAATTTCTGGACCAAACCAAAGCCTTTGCCAATGTTTATAATTTGCTCTATCGCACTCATCATAAACACCGAATGTTATTCTCATACCAAGAAAGCCATTAAGAGGAGGTTTGCGCAAACCAGTTGGATTATTATAATAATAATCAATTGCGGCTCTATGGACCTGACCATAATGCCAGCTAATTCCACTAACTATATCCAAATTCCAATCTCCTCGTTTGTAAGGTCCGTTAAAATATGCTTGTCCAAAAGAACCTGATCTGATTTGGAAATCATTTCTTTCCCATTTAATGGAATAATTAACTGGATATCTGAATTTATGTAAAATATTAAAATCTCCATTACTATTTGTTAAGCATTCTCGTATTTCGAACCAACGATGTACTTTTACTTTTACTCCATTGAGACCTGTAATGTTATTTAATACATTATCAGTAAGTCTAATGCGTCCTTTGGGTGTCCATTTTGATGGCCAACGGAGTGACGACATATCACCACCATCTGTAATTCCTCCATAATAACTAGTTGTATCTAGATTACCAGTTCTTCGCAATGCCTCTTCAATTAATAAGTTAATACATCCGTCAATTTCAGTATCATAATATTGAACAAGATTTACATCCTCTTCTGGTATATAAAGATCGGAAATAACTACATATGGAACTCCTTGAGGTAAATCTTTTTCGACTGAAACACATGTCCATTGATAATTTGGTTGACCCTCAGGAACTGATGGATCTCTATAATAAGTACCACCTTTTAAAACTTTTCTATCTAATGGATAATCAAATAAAATTAGAGAAGTGTCTCGGATTAACAACCCCATTTGTATTGAATCTTTAGGTTCAAATCTAATATATTTGTGCGTGACTCTTATGTTGAAAATAGAAGCATCACATTCTAGTGAATTTAGGCTTTGTAAATCTATTAGGGCAGATTGCATATTTTCTAAAGTATATGGATAAGGTGTTTCTGCTGCTAACTCCATAATACCTTCAGCCCCTTCTCCAGTCACAATAGAATTATTAAAATTGTTAATTGATTCGTTTTTAAATGTTAAAATATTTTCAGCGTCTTTTTTACAAGCTGAAATCATGAAGCTTATAATTGATAATAAAATTATTTTCTTTATATATTTATTCATTTTTGTTTAATTTAATAAATTAGTAAATAATCTAGGAGTTATATTAACTCAAAATATACTTGTTAAACACTAGTAAAAGTGGTTCGTCAACAAATAAATGAATAGAGTAATATTTCTTTTTTTATTTTTTACAAATTATTGATTTAAAATTTATTACTATATTTTAATATATAAGTTTTAGTAACTAATTATTTAAGATGTTTCAGTTTATCAATTTGAAATCTATCTTTATTACCTGTAGAATTTGAAGTTTTTAAGCTCAGTTATGATTTAATAAATTCATGTTAGAAATATCTTATAAATATTATTATAAATAATAGTTAAGTCTTATGCCTAATGTTAATCTATTTTTAACTTCCATATTAAACTGGTCTCTTTCTAAAGTTGTTGGATTAAAAATAATCGTATAATCTATATCATCATTAAAAGAATAATCTAAAATATTACTAATTGTAACTTTACCATACTTTAGCTTATATTCATTTTCAATAATTATAGAAATAGTTTTAATCAATTTATTATTAGGATTGTAGTCAATATAATTAGACATTAATAATTCTGTATTATTATTATTATCATTACTATAAACATTTAATGTGCTTAAAGTATTAGGAGCATATTTGAAATTTAGACCCACACCAAAATTTATTGCATATTTATTTTTATTGTAAATGTTTTTATAAAACTCATTACTTAGTTTGATATAATTCTCATCATTAATTACATAAATATCAGATATCTCAGATTTCGTAAATCTAGAATATAAATCAAATGAGTATTTAGTGGTATTAATTCCATAACATAAACCAACATTATATCTAATTTTGAACTTTTTTATTAGTGAATAATTAATACCAAACTCCAAATTTTTAGCAAAATTTGAATTTATGGAATTCAGATTATTAGAATAGTTTAGTTTTAATTTATCATTACCAGCATATAAAAATGTAAATGACAATCTGTTAAACAAACTTTTATCATTTACAGCAAATAAATTTTTACTGAAAATGATAAAAGTTAAGATAGTAATAATTGATACAGATAATTTGTTTTTTAACATACCTACAATGGTAAATATAATGTATTTCCATTACAATAAAAACCACCTGAAATAGTATTTGGTTTATACATAAGTGATACATTGCCTCTAAAAATTGAACATTTTAATTTTCTTCTTCGTTTAGGACCTTTTGCTTTAAAGAAATCCTCTGGACTTTCGCAATTTGAATCATATGTTACACCAGAAACACTAGCCTCTAAATGTGTACGGTATCTTCTCCATTTACTATTAGAATACTTTTTTCTATATGATTTTACTTTAGATAATACTTTAGACCCAAAAAAACCAGAGTTGAACTTCACAACTGTTTTGTAACATTTTTTATTATTATCATAATAATTTAATTGACCATTACGCCCCTTGTCAATACAATCACCCACAGGTGAATTACCGAAAACAGTAATATTAGGATCTGTAATATTTGGATCCCTAATTAAATCCGCAAGTAATTCACAACTACCATTTTTAATTTCATATGTTACACCGTCTTTATTAACCCAGTAAATAGAAGTTCCAATTTTTACTGCTCTGTTTTCATTGAACAAAGTCATAAATATTTCATCGGTAAAAGGATTATTAACCTCAGGATCTAAATTTGGATCAAGTGTCGTATTATCTAGCCATTGATCTTCTAGATTTAACATGTGTCTTCTATAAGATACATAAGTGAAATTTGATTCAAAATTTACCAGTGGCAAATCCTCATCAAAGTTTAAACTATCACATAATTCATTGTAAAGAGAATCACTTAAACTAGAATGTGATGCTTCAAATGAATCATTATAATTTTCATATGCAATATTTAAGCATTCATATACATCAAAAAAATGTTGAAGATCTCTAAATACAAGAATTCCATTACATGCTACATCTACATTGTATTCACAATTTGTTCCGTTACCTCCATTTCCTGTAATCTCTCCACCTTCAAGATTTATTTCTGTTAAATTATCCTCAGAAATTGTGTTCGTTGAGGTAATATTTTTCTCACATGAAGTAATAAATTGCATCACAAAAAGTGATGCTAGTATCAAAATTTTTGTTTTCATAAATTTGCTTTAAAAATTAATAATTTGTTTATTTTACAAAATGAAATTATCAATTAGACTTTATCGTATCAATACATAATCTGCTGTATTTATGATTTATTTTTTTCTTCGTTTCTGAATTGTGATTATACATAATTAATTGTATATCAATATTTTAATATTTATTATTCCATTGGTCATTAAATTTTAATTATACTTAAAAGTCGTCGAGAAACACTCCTAATGTGAAGTATACTATCATTTCTAAACACGAATTTTGATTACATAACAAAATCGAAAAATGATTGAATTTAAAATCAAAAGTTACGGAGTTGGTGAACTAGCTTGCTTATTTTTACCAACGTTAAATAATCGAAGTGCTAGTAATCAGTTCAGGACTTGGATTAAGAAAAATGAAAAATTAAAACAAGCATTAATTGATGCTGGTTTTCAAAGTCGCCAAAAGATATATACTCCTAAACAAGTTCAAATTATTATTGAACATTTAGGTGAACCTTAATAACAACTATATATCCTAAACAAACTCCATATAAATACATTAAACGCTAATAAGCATTTCTCCAAAATCCCATGTTGCATACTTGCTTCATGCAATCAGAAATGCCTTCAACTTTTCAAAATTCTCTCATCGCATCTATTTCGGGTGTAATTGGTGGAGTTGGTAAAGCAATTGATACTAGACCTTTTGAAAGTTTCTATTCTCCTCTGGAGATCATACAAATCTGCTTTTACGCTGCGCTCTCTGCCGCTGTGGGATATACTGTAAAACGAACACTTGATTTCCTGTTCGATAAAATTTCTAAGGGCTTTAATCAAAAAGACGATGAATAAAGCAATTGGAATCGGTATCGCAGGAGTTGCTATTTTCGGCATATTCAAACTGATTAAAATGAATCAGATTTCTGAATTCATTTCTACCAGATTAATAAATCCAAGAGTTCATAAAGTTGATTTAACTGGAATTACCATTCGTACGGAAGTTTCTATTTCAAACCCTACGAGGAATACCATGAGTATTACTCAGCCAGTGGTTACCATCTATTCAAACGAAAAACAAGTTGCTCAAACTACCCCTCAAAATATACAAACGCAAATTGCCCCATTATCGCCTACAAACTTAAGTACCGTTGAGTTAAAGCTTGGATGGATGAGCCTTGGCTCGCTCGCATCGGGATTGGTCGTAAAACTTCCAGCAATTATTAAGGCTTATAAAACTAGTGGCGCAAAAGGATTAGCTCAAGAATTAAAGTTTCCACTATCTGCAAGATTCTCAACCTATGCTGATGGAGTACTCTATGTATCACCTATTGAAAAAATCATATAATGAAGCCTACTAACTACACACCCTCGAACATTACCAGTGGTTATAGAACGATTCAAAACGGTTCGAAATTCAATCACCTATTCCCGAAAGTAGATTTTGTGGATGAGGTACTTATTGAGGATGGTGAGGTAGATGATACGGTGGAATTGATGATGAAAGTAGTCGGCACTTATTTGAGTGACACTAAGGAATTAGCAAAACAATTAAAGCAAAAAACCGATGCGAAAACTTGCGAAGCCATTTGGAATTTCATCTACTCGTATATCCAGTATAAACTAGATAAAAAAGGATTAGAACAATTACGCAGACCAGCCCGTGCCTGGGCTGAAAGAGAGACTGGGGTTGATTGTGATTGCATGAGTATCTTCACTTCTAGCATACTTGCAAATTTAAATATCCCTCATAGTTTTCGAATTACTCGCTACTCTGAATTGCACTGGCAACATGTGTATGTAGTGGCTCACCTTTCTACTGGTGACTACATCATTGATGGGGTAATCTCCGCACCGAACTACGAAAAACCTTACACCGAAAAAATTGATTATCCAATGAATTTAAATGGAATAAAAGTAGCTGTTTTACATGGCACCGATTCAAACGATCATTACAATGCTGTCTTTGCACCAGAGCTTTCTGGACTTGGCAACAGTTCAAATACAGAGCTCGATAATTTATACCAGCATTTAATTACTACTCGAAATGCAATCGCTCAGAATCCTAGCATTATCACTACGGTCGATGATCCGAATGCATTCCTGAAAATGTTAGACTATGCTATACATTATTGGTACACTGATAAACGTGATGAAGCACTTGCTGTGCTTGCAAAAAATGAAGAAGCATTGAACCTTAGAAATGGGTATTCGATCAATGGTTATGATGAGGATGAACTTGAAGGATTAGGAGAACTCGGTAGTTTGAAATCATTTTTTTCTAAGGTAAAGAAGACTGTTCAAAAAGTAGGTGATAAAATCGGTCAAGGAGCGAAAGCAGTTGTGAAAGGCGTGATAAGATTTAACCCTGTTTCTATTGCTGCTCGAAATGGATTCTTACTAGCGTTAAAATTAGATGTTAAAAAAATGGCCTCTAAACTAAAGTGGGGATATGCTACCAAAGAACAAGCAGCTAAGAAAGGAATATCCGAAGTGCAGTGGAATAAATCAAAAGATGCACTAGCAAAAGTTGAGCGATTGTTTGCTGATAAATTACAAGGAAAACGAGAGGCGCTGAAAAATGCGATGCTCAAAGGCAGAGCAGGAAACTTAAACGGAATTGTTGAAGAAATGGATTTTGCTGGACTTGGTGAACCTGTAACGATGGCAGCAGCCATAGCATCAGCTACCCCTATCATAGTAGCAATGGTTGACATCCTAAAAAAATCGGGATTAGTTGGCGCAAATGAAAACATTGATCCAAATGCAATTGCTACCGAAATTTCTAAGAACCCTGAAATTTTAGATACGATTTCTGAGGAGCAGGATGCTAAATCTTCAGATAACTCTAATGAGGTTTCAACGATCGATAAACTTTTAAACCTAGCGAAGAATAATCCCATTCCTACAGCTATTGGTATTGGTGTGGTGGGTTTTGGAGCCTATAAATTATTCTCTGGAGGTAAACCTAAAAACAAAGGCTCTCTTGCTGGAGTAAAATACAAGCCCAAAAAGAAATCGCCGAACAGAAATACAACTCAAGGCAAGCAAAAAATAAAATCAATTTCTCTTACATAAATAATAAAAATAAACATGGCAAAAAGAAAAACCATCACTTCCAAAATTAACAGCGGAGCTGTCATGGAAGAAGTAAAAAAGCTTGCTCTGCTTGGAGGTGGAGTTGTGCTTGGCTCTTTAGGAGGTAAGCTCATCGACAATGTATTAAAAGTAGATTCAGGCATACCAGGATTTAATCCAAAAGCATTGGTACGACCAGCGGTGCTCGTTGGCGCAGGTACAGCAGGTGTACTGATGTTGAAGGATAATAATTTGAAATTAATCGCAACTGGAGTTGGTGCATCGGGAGTATTATCGGGTGTAAAAACTTTTATGAAAAAAGATTTACTGAACGGCCTAGCTGATTTTAGTGGCTTAGGTGAAGCGGGCCCAACAGATGTTTACCGTGAACCTGTGAATTTATCAATCGAAAGATATAACCCTGATTTACCTGCCTTAAACGCATCAAGTGCATCTAGTGGAGCAAGTACCTCATCTGAAGATTACAGAAGCTCACGAGAGATGATTGAAGGTGCAGAAGACCAATCAGAACTGGCTTACATCGAAATAATTTAATCCATCCATTAAAAATTAATAAAACACACACATGATTACATTAGGTCAAATCGAAAGCAGCGAATATAATCTGCTTGGCGGAATCTCTGAGGATGACTTCTTAGAAGCATTAGAGGTTAGCAAACCAGCGGATAAGAAAAAATTAATCCGCAAAATTCAAACACAAACTAAACAAGTTGCCGTTGCAAGTAGCTCACGTTCTCGTGCTGAATTCGAAAAAAGAATTCACATGTTACCCAAAGAAACGCAAGCAGGCTTAGCAGCTCAAAACTTGCAAGCGGTAGATACTGCTTACTACGTGGTAAAAGGAGTTGGAGAATCGAAGGTGATAAAAATGTTTAAAGATGATGACAACAAAGTTGTCGGAATCGGAAACTTGTCTTCTGCAAAATTGGAGAAAGGAAACTTTTTCTTGTTGTACGGAATTCAGTTGTTAGCTGGTGTTGCGGGTGCTGGTGAAGAAGCTTCTTCGGTAAACTTTGATACCATTCCAGACTTTATCCGTAACGGAGAGTTTGAGTTCAAGGCTAACGGTACCACATTAATTCCTGCTACTTCAAATGAAATATTTTTCACTGAAGGAAAAGACATTTTTAAAGGTTTATTCGTGTTGGACAATCCGAAAATTATTCGTGATCAGCAGTCTATCGAGTTCAATATTGAGTGGGGAGTAAATGCTCCAGAGAACACTTATGTGAAAGCCATTTTAAGAGGCACAACTGTGATTAAATCATAAAAACAAGAACGCTTAATTAAACATCTGAGCTCCTACAATGTATAGCTCAAGCAAGTCCTAGAGAGGGTTAATGCCTAATTAAGCGAACACAATAATACAGAA
>CALRUR010000014.1:0-76504 GCA_943371425.1 Sphingobacterium thalpophilum | reverse complement strand
TATTCGAGGATAGAATTTTGTGTGCTGTTTTTAAATCTACGTTCTAAACTTCTTCTGCTTAAGGAAACCTTAGATGCTAAATCGTCGATATTGAGTTTTGTATAAACATTGTTTTCTATATAATTCTGAATGTTTATTACTTCTTCATCTCGATGACTTTTTTGTCCTTTGAATAAAGTAAATACAGATTGACTGTTTCGATCAATATCGATCGCGAAATACTTCGAAGTTAATATTGCAAGGTCGCGGTTGGTGTATTTTTCCACTAAATGCAATAACAAATTCCAATAAGAATTGGCTCCTCCACTCGTATATATTCTATTTTCTTCGGTAATTATTTCACCGGATTGTAAGTTTATATTTGGAAATTTATTTCTAAACTCCTCTGAGAAATTCCAATGTGTAGAGCATTTTTTATTTTCTAATAAACCGGTAGAGGCTAATACAAATGCACCTAAACACAAAGATGCAAGCTCGGCTCCTTGCTTATATTGATTAAGAAGCCATGTGATGAATTTTGTGTTTGCGTTTAAAGCTAGGTCAATATCACCAAATACTGCGGGAATAATAATTAGGTCGTAATTTGTATTAAGCTCCAAAGTTTTATCGGTACGAATTATAAATTGCCCATTGTTCAATTTTACTTCCTCTTGTAATCCTACTAACTCAATTTCAAACAAAGCACTTTTACCAGAAGAAATTAAAAATTGATTTACAGCACTAAAGCAATATTGCGGATCGGCAATTGCTTGCATAACTGAATTTTCTAGAGCTAGAATCGCTATTTTCTTCATAGGTATAAATTTGTCGTTATAATCCCTTTAATTGTCGCAAAGCAACTAAAATCGTATTATATTTATTTATAAGTTTGAATTATAAATTTAAAGAAAAAATTAGAATGGTTAATCTAAATAATGGCTTTATTACAGTTCAAGTAATTGTAAATGTAGCAATCGACGATGTTTGGCGTGTATGGTCGGATCCAAACCACATAACACAATGGAATAATGCTAGTGAAGATTGGCATACACCAAAGGCAGAAAACGATTTAAAAACGGGAGGTAAATTTACATTTACCATGGCTGCTCGTGATGGTTCTATGAGTTTCGATTTTGGTGGAACCTATACCAATGTTATAGAAAATGAGCTTATAGAATATGTGCTTGAAGATAATAGAAAGGTGAAAGTTCAATTTAAATCGATTGGAAATTCTACAGAAATAATTGAAGAGTTTGAACCAGAATCGGAAAATACCTTGGAGTTACAAGAAATGGGTTGGCAAGCTATTCTTACAAATTTTAAGAATTACGCAGAAGAATTGCAACGTGTAGAAACCTTACATTTTGAAATAATTATTGATAAACCTGTTTCAATGGTTTACGAAACAATGATTGCTGATGAAACTTATCGTGCATGGACTTCTGTATTTAATGCTTCCTCTTACTACAGAGGCTCTTGGGACAAAGGTTCTAAAATTTTATTTATTGGTTGTGATGAAGCTGGAAATGAGGGTGGCATGGTAAGTAGAATAAAAGACAATGTAAAACATGAGTTTATAAGTATAGAACACTTAGGAATCTATTCTAATGGCGAAGAACATTTGAACAACTCTTGGTCGGGAAGTTTAGAAAACTATACTTATAGAGATATTAATGGCAAAACTCACTTAAGTATTGATTTAGATTCTAACCAAGAATTCAAATCGTATTTCGAAGGAATGTGGCCACTTGCCTTAATTAAACTAAAAGAAATTTGTGAAAAATAAATTTAGCTAGGTTTCTCTAACCAATAAATCTTCAGATAATTTTACTAATAAAGCCTTCGCTTGCTCGTTAGCACTAATAGTTGCTAAGATCTCGAAGGCTTTATTTGCATAATTATTTATTATTTCTTGTGTAAGTTTTGGTATTCCTAAGTCGTTATATATACTCGTAATGGCCGCTACTTTTTCTTCAGCCTTAAACACTTTTATACTTTCCCAATGTTTCAATACAGTAAGCTGCTCGGCATTGGCTAAGCGATGTGCTTCAATCCACAGAAATGTTTTTTTATTAGCAATAATGTCACCACCTACTTGCTTTCCAAATTTTTCTGGATTAGCATAAACATCTAAATAATCGTCTTGTAACTGAAATGCAATTCCCATTAGCCTCCCGAACTCATATAAGCTCTCTGCTTCTACTTTTGGAGCTCCCGCAATTAATGCCCCCATTTCTAAACTACAAGCCAACAGAACTGCTGTTTTTAGCTCTATCATTTTCAGATATTCTTCTTCCGTAACATTTGCTTGCTTCTCAAACATCATATCTATTTGCTGTCCTTCGCAAACTTCGGTAGCGGTTTTGTTGAATAATTTTATAAGTGAGGATAATATTTCTGGAGGATAATTAGCTAATAGCTCGTAAGCCTTCACTAACATAACATCTCCAGAAAGTATAGCTGTGTTATGGTTCCATTTTTCGTGTACCGTTGGCTTGCCTCTTCTAATAGGCGCATCATCCATAATATCATCATGTATTAAACTGAAATTATGGAAAGTTTCTACAGCCAAAGCAGCATCTAAAGCTTCCTCATGATTATCAGAATATAAATGATGTGCCAATAAAACCAATACAGGCCTCATGCGCTTACCTCCTAAAGACATGATGTAGTCTAAGGGATCATACAATTCTTGTGGGTATTTAGAATACGTATGGTTAAGTATTTTTTTATTTACTAATTCCTGCAGTTCAATAATTTTTTGCATTGTATTATCTTCTCTTCTTGTATGTACTACTTTTTGTCGATTTTTCTTTCCTCTGGAAATTCAGCGGTTCTTCATTCGTAATCAATTCAAAGTCGATTTGTTTTTTAGTTAATTCTACTTTTTTTACTTTAATATTTACCTCGTCGCCTAACTGATATTTACGTTTGAACCTCTGCCCTACAATGCTATAATTCTCTGGGTCTAGCACATAAAAATCGTCGTTTATATCTCTCAACCTAATCATGCCTTCGCATTTGTTTTCTACTATCTCCACATATATTCCCCATTCTGTAACTCCAGAAATTATACCAACAAATGTTTCGCCAACTTGTTCTGATAGGAATTCCGCTTGTTTGTATTTCGTAAATAAGCGTTCGGCATCAGCAGCACGTTTTTCCATTTGCGAACTATGTAAACACATCTTCTCATAAATTTCTGCATCAACGGTTGATTTGCCATCTAAGTAATGTTGCAATAACCTATGCGCCATTACATCTGGGTACCTACGAATTGGAGAGGTAAAGTGAGTGTAATAATCAAACGCTAATCCGTAATGGCTCGTTTTTTTAGTGGTATACACTGCTTTTGCCATAGACCTAATGGCTAACTGTGTAAGCACATTCTGTTCCTTTTTACCTTCTACATCTGCCATTAATTGATTTAAAGAGGTTGATATTTCTCTATGGCTTTTTGTATTTACTTTATAACCAAACCTCGCTGCGAATTTTGCAAAGCCTTGTAAAACCTCTTCATTCGGTGAATCATGTACTCTGTATACAAACGTTAATGCATTTTTCTTCTTGCCTTTTGTGGCAATAAATTCTGCTACTTTTCTGTTCGCAAGCAACATAAAATCTTCAATTAATTTATGCGCATCATTACGCTCTCTAACATATACACCAATTGGTTTACCAGTTTCGTCGAGTGTAAATTTAACCTCTGTAGTTTCAAAGTTAATGGCTCCATTTTTAAATCGCGTTGCTCTTAAAGCATGCGCAATGGTATTTAAAATGGTTAGTTCTTCTTTGTAATCTCCTACCCCCGATTGTAAAATATCCCAAACTTCTTCATAAGCATATCTTCTTCTAGAATGTATAATAGTTCTGCCATACCATTCTTCTAACACATTACCTTTTAGGTCTATTTTAAATACTGCAGAAAAGCAAAACTTATCTTCGTTTGGGCGTAATGAACACAACTCATTCGAGAGTTTTTCGGGCAACATTGGTATTACTTTACCTACTAGGTAAACAGAAGTTCCTCGGTTCTCTGCTTCTTTATCTAACTCTGTACCCGGTTGAACGTAGTAGGATACGTCGGCAATGTGTACCCCAACTTCAAAATTACCATCTTCTAGTTTTTTAAATGAAATGGCATCGTCAAAATCTTTTGCATCTACAGGGTCAATGGTAATGGTGAGTGTATCTCTAAAATCTCTACGTTTTGCAATTTCTTTAGGATCCATTTTTTCTGAAATGGCCTCCGATTCTTTTTCAACCGCTTTAGGGAATTCTAATGGAAAGCCATATTCTGCAAGCACTGCATACATTTCTGTAGCGTTCTCTCCTTGCTTTCCTAATACATGCACAATTTCACCCATCGGGTTTTTAGCACCCTCTGGCCACTCAGTTAATTTTGCAACTGCCTTATCTCCATCCTTTGCTCCCTTTAACAAATCGAGAGGGATAAAAATATCATGCAACATTTTTTTATTATCCGGAATTAAGAAAGCTACTCTTGGTGTTAATTGAATTACACCGGTAAATTCTGTCTTAGCACGATGTAAAATCTCTAAAACTTCTCCTTCTAAATGTTTCCCATTACGTTTGGCATATACAAACACTTTCACCTTATCGCCATGCAAGGCATTACGTATTTTACGTGGGGCAATAAAAATATCTTCGTCCATGCCATCCACTAATAAATACGCCGAGCCGCTCTGTGCCATGTCTATTGTACCTTCTACATGGTTTTGCAATGCTTTAACTTGGTATTTACCTTTACTAATTTCTTCAACCTGGCCTTTTTGATGTAAATCAATTATAATTTCATTTACAATTTGCCTTGTTTCTTCATCGTCAATATTCAATTTTGCGGCAAGCTGTTTGTAATTAAATGCTTGAGTTATATTTTTCATAAAAACCTCGAGCACTAAATTGCTCAGTATGTTTTTAATGGCATTATTTTTTTTCTTTGTCATATTATTAAAATTTTACGATTGAGGAATAGCCTCAATCAGTTGTTTAGTATAGGCTTGTTTTGGATGAGCATATACTTCGTCTGGGAAACCTTCTTCTACTATTTTCCCTTTATTCATTACTATTAAGCGATCCGAAAAATGTTTCACTACCGATAAATCATGCGAAATAAAAATATAAGTTAAGCCGAACTGGTCTCTTAAATCACTCAACAAATTTAGTACTTGCGCTTGTACCGAAACATCTAAAGCAGAAACAGATTCGTCGCATATAATAAGCTTTGGTTCCAATACCAATGCTCTTGCTATGCAAATACGTTGGCGTTGCCCCCCAGAAAATTCATGAGGAAATCTGTCGAAGTGTACGCTCAGTAAACCTACACTGTTTAAAATTTCTAACACTCTTGCTTTTCTCTCTTTATCGTTTGCAAAAATACGATGCACTTGCATGGGTTCCATTAATGTTTGCCCCACTGTTAAGCGTGGGTTTAAAGAAGAGTATGGATCTTGAAAAATAATTTGCATTTGCGACCTAAGCTTTCGCATTTCAGCATTTTTCAAATGAGTAATTTCCTGCCCTTCAAAATAAATTTCACCAGCACTAGGTTCTATCAATCTCAAAATACATCTTCCTAAAGTTGATTTTCCGCAACCCGATTCTCCAACCAGGCCAAGAGTTTCACCAGTGTATAAAGTTAAATTAATACCATCTACTGCCTTTACAAACTCAGTACTTTTTGAAAAAATACCTTTACGTATCGGGTAATATTTTTCTAAATTTTTTACTTCTACAATTGGTTTTTGTGCGTACAAAAATTCTCTTCTTGCAAGTATATCTTGTTCATTTGTGTTTAAACTTGATATATCTAACTCAATGCTCATCCCCTGCTCATTCATAAAATCGCTCATGGTTGGCAATCTTTTTAATGAGTTTTTTAAATTAGGCCTACACGCAATAAGCCCTTTAGTATATGGGTCTTTGGGAGCATTTAGAATTTGTGATACAGTTCCTTTCTCTTTTATCTCCCCTTTGTACATTACAATTATATCGTCGGCTATTTCGGCAATTAAACCTAAATCGTGCGTAATAAAGATCATACTCATATTACGATCTTTTTTTATTTGCAATAATAATTCTACGATGCTTTTTTGTACAGTAACATCAAGCGCAGTGGTAGGTTCGTCGGCAATTAATAAATCCGGATTACAACTCAAAGCCATGGCAATCATTACTCGTTGTTTTTGTCCGCCACTTAATTCATGTGGGTACGATTCTACCATTTTCTCTGGTCGAGGCAATTTTACTTCCTCAAAAAGTTCTATGGTACGTTTTTTAGCTTCTTCGTAGTTTAAATGTAAATGTTGTTGTAATACTTCCATTACTTGGTATCCACATTTAAGTACAGGATTTAAAGAGGTCATGGGCTCTTGGAAAATCATGGCAATTTTTGCACCTCTTAATGAAATCATTTTTTCCTCCGAAATGGATTCTAATGATAAAATTTCATTATTTGTACTGAAAAGGATGTTCCCTTCTATGATGGCATTAGGCGCTAAAAGGCGCATAATGGCTAAAGAAGTAACTGATTTGCCGGAACCAGACTCGCCTACTATACCGCAAATAGTACCCCTCTGTATGCTAAAAGAGATGTTTTTGATTGAAGTGGTAGTACCTTGATCGTTTTTGAAATGTACACTGAGCTTATCGACCTGTAAAATAGGTTCCATTGAAAATATTACTTATTACCCTAAACATAATAAATATTTTCTGTACGAATGGTGTTTTCGTTATTAAATCTTAATAACAATTGTGCAATGGTAACCACATCTCTGTAGCAAAGGTCTATTAATCTTTGTAAATCGTTTTGGAAATAATACTCTTTTTGTAAATTATTTTCTTCCAAATCGGTATTCTCAGAATCAATTTTAAAAATAAATGATAAAAACTCTAGGGATGTATAATGCTTTAAACCCGTAAATCTTCGCAGTTCCGAACTATCCACTAAATTTAATTCGGCTAAATTTTTACCAGATGTACTTAATATTTCTGGTAATTCAATTTTATTTAACAACATCCTTTTTGTGATTAAGGGAAAATCAAACTGCTTTCCATTATGTGCATACAATAAGGTGTTTGGGTTTAATTTTTGTAAGAATGAATTGAATTCTTGCAACAAATAATTTTCGTTTTCATTATAAAAACAACGCAATTTTAAAAAACTGTCTTCAGAGTCGCTTCCTATTTTACCCACACAAATACAAAGAATTTGATCATTATCTGTGATGCTCAATTCACCCGACTCTAAGGTAGTCGGTACTGTTTCAATATCTAAAAACAATACATCCTGAATTGCTGAGCGTAAAATCATGATTATTTTTTTATTTTATCATTACCCCTGGTTTATTTATATACGGAATACGGATGAAATTGGATTCCGAAACACTCTCTGTTAGAAAAATATATTTTTTATCAAAAATTTCCCCGTTAATATAATAGCTTAACCAAAACTCATTGTTAATTGCAAATAACTTCTCATCAATTAACTCAATGGCTGCAAATTTGTTTGCTTCTAAATTTCCTATAAAATGCCTGAAAACAGTTGTTTTTACTTGCTCTCCGTCAATAGTACCATAACCCTTAGAGCTAATTAACACATTCTGTATTTGTGTATCGCGTAAGTTTAATACGTACACTTTCCAAGAGCGTGCTTCCACATGTTCTTCTTCTAGTACTACTGCAATGGCAACGCCTTCAACTATATTTTCAGGTAAGTCTTTCTTCATCTGCAAAAACTATTTTTTAGGACTAGCTTTCTTAGGTGCTACTTTTTTAGTGACTGATTTTTTTGCTGCTGCTTTTTTAGGAGCTGCCTTTTTAGGTGCAGCTTTAGTTGGTGCTGCTTTTTTTACCGCTCCTTTTTTTGCTCCTGCTTTTTTCAGATCAGCACTAGGCTCTACTCCTCCTGCAATCTTTACAATATCTTCATAGGTTAAGGTAGTAGCTTCTGTACCTTTAGGTATTTTTAAATTCAATTTACCATATGCAATATAAGGTCCCCATCTACCATTTAGTATTTTAACCAATTCACTTTCTTCAAATGCTTTAATTAATTTATTAGCATCTTTTTCACGTTTCGCTAAAATTAATTCAATCGATCTTTCTAAGGTTACCGTATACGGGTCGTCTTCTTTTGTTAAAGAGGTAAATACACTATCATGCCTTATATACGGTCCGAATCTGCCAATGCCAATGGTTACTTCTTTATCTTCAAATAAACCTACTTTTTTAGGCATTTTAAATAAATCCAATGCTTCTGGTAAACTTATGGTTTCTACCATTTGCCCAGGGCGTAAGCTCGCAAAACGTGGTTTTTCACCAGTTGCTTCGTCTGCTTCTCCAATTTGCACATATGGTCCGTATCTACCTATTTTTACAGAAATCGGCTTTCCTGTTTCTGGGTCTGCACCTAACTCTCTTGTAGCATTGGCTCTATCGGCGTTCTCCATGGTATTCTCCACATCTTTATGGAATGGCTGATAAAAATCTTTTATCATTTTAGTCCATATCGTTAGGCCTTGCGCAATGTCATCAAACTCTTTTTCAACCGTTGCAGTAAAATTATAGTCAACAATATTTTTAAAATGTTGAACCAAAAAATCATTTACTAAAGAACCAATATCCGTAGGAAATAATTTTGATTTCTCTACCCCTGTTTGCTCTGTTAACGATTCTAGCGTTACTTCTTTGTTCTTAATTTTTAATACTCTATATATTCTTTGCTTGCCTTCTCTGTCTTCCTTTGTAACATAACCTCTGTTTTGCACCGTTGCAATGGTTGGTGCATAGGTTGATGGTCTACCGATTCCTAACTCCTCTAATTTTTTAACTAAACTTGCTTCGGTGTATCTAGCCGGTGGACGAGAGAAACGTTCCATCGCTTTTAACTCATCTAAATTTAAGGCTTGCTTTTCTGCTAATACAGGTAACATTTTGTTGTCTGTATCCTCATCATTTGTATTTACATCGTCCTCTTCATCTACAGATTCCATGTAAACCTTTAAGAAGCCATCAAATTTTAAAACTTCACCTTGTGCAGTTAATTCTTCAGGACGGGTTGAAATTGAAATTTTTGCCGTTGTTTTTTCAAACAATGCTTCACTCATTTGCGAGGCAATAGCTCTCTTCCAAATTAATTCATATAATCTCTTTTCTGCAGCATCGCCGTCAACTGTATGCCTATCAAAATAAGTAGGGCGTATTGCTTCGTGAGCTTCTTGTGCTCCAGCAGATTTAGTTTTGTATTTTCTTAATTGATGATATTGGTTTCCGTAGGCACTTAATATTTCTTTCTCTGCCGCTTGTAAAGCAGTATCCGATAAGTTTACAGAGTCGGTACGCATATAAGTAATTTTACCGGCTTCGTATAATTTTTGTGCCACACTCATGGTTCTCGAAACAGAGAATCCTAATTTTCTACTTGCCTCTTGTTGTAAGGTGGAAGTGGTAAAGGGTGCAGATGGTGTACGTTTTGCGGGTTTTACTTCTAAAGATCGAACGGCATAGCTCGCCGGAATACAATCATTTAAAAAGGTTTCGGCATCGCTAACTTTTTGAAACCTCGACCCTAATTCTGCTTTAAAACTTGTTTTTTTAGTACCATCTGTATTAAATAAAGCCATTACTTTAAAGCTGGCTTCTGCATTAAACACATTAATCTCTCGTTCTCTATCTACAATTAATCGCACAGCTACAGATTGAACCCTACCAGCAGATAAGGATGGTTTTACTTTTCTCCATAATACCGGCGATAATTCGAAGCCCACTAATCTATCTAATACCCTACGTGCTTGTTGAGCATACACTAAATTATAATCTATTGTTCTTGGGTTCTCAATTGCTTTTACAATGGCTGGTTTTGTAATTTCATGAAATACAATTCGCTTTGTTTTTTTTGCATCTAACCCAAGTGTTTCAAATAAATGCCATGATATGGCTTCTCCCTCGCGGTCCTCGTCGGATGCGAGCCAGACCATCTCTGCTCCTTTTGCTAATTTTTTTAATTCAGATACTAAGGCCTTCTTTTCGGCTGGCACTTCGTATTGTTGTGCAAAATCATTTTCAATATCAATAGCATTATTCCCCTTAACTAAATCACGAATATGACCATAGCTCGACTTCACCATGAAGTCTTTTCCTAAATACCCTTCTATTGTTTTTGCCTTTGCAGGCGACTCTACTATTAATAAATTTTTTGCCATAATCTTTTCCAATACTATTAATTAATCCAATCTCACAGAATGCAAATAAACATAAAGAAATGACTAAGTGCAACATTCGGACTCATTTAAGTAAAAAAGTTCTACACAAAATCTAATCTAACAGTTTGTATTTCAATATATAATTAAACTATTGTTATGCTTTTATACTAAATTTCAATTTTGTATGAAGCCAATTAGTTGTTAACTTGCTAGCCAACTAACTAACCCAAATGAAAAAAATATTATTAACTGCCTGTCTGTTATCACTTTTAACATACACAGCCTTTTGTTCAGCATCAAAATTTGTGCCTTCAGGCTTATTACACACTGTTAAAATAAGCAATTTACAGTTCGATTCCTTAACACTTGATTTTAAAACCAGGTACCCAGCTGCAACTTGGGGTGGTGTATTAAGTAAAGACTCTGTATTGAAATTAGTAAACAACATGGCCGAAGATTCAACGTCTTTAAATTATATATTTAATGATGATAAACAATTTAACAAAGTTTCATTGGCCATTAGAAGCAGTGCAAACCCTGCAAATAATACCCTCCCATTGTGTTATAGAAATGGAAAAACCGATGCTGCATTTTGTCCGGATAGCTGTAATTTCCCAACCACAACAGTAGACGGTACTATAAATTTAACTCATGAGGATTATAAAAAACTATACGAAGCATATAAAACCGCACATCCGGATGCTACTTGTGGTGGTAGATTTGATAAAGAATCGATGTTATTAATTATAAACAGCCTATTCGCCAACTCAGATCATTTAAATTTCAGATTTTATTTTAATAGTGAGTTTAAAAAAATTGGCATTATATTTATTGGTGGCCCCGATGAAAATAATAATACTATCTATTATAAAAATGGGCTAAACCAAGATAGTTTCTGTCCTGAAAATTGTATGGATTAATAATTTTAAATGGGTTCCGTAAAAAAAATTATTTTCTTATTTGTATGTTGTTTCATTGCCAATGAATCAATCTCTCAATCTAAATCAGACGAATTACGTGTAATAGATAGCTTAACACAGCTACTAAAAAAGTTAGATAATGGATATAAAAATCCGGGTGAAGACATTAAGGTTTTATTTAACTATGCTAAAAAATATAAGGATAAAAAAATTGAAGCTGACAGTTATTTTGTATTGGGAAAATACCAAGCACTTGTAAAACATCAACTCGATTCGGCAACGCAGAGTTTTACCAGGAGTTTAACAATGTACGACTCTTTGAAAAATGTTGATGGAGTTATAGCCTGTAATTTGCAATTAGGAGTTATAAGGTTTAGTATAAATGATTATAATGAAGCTATTTATTATTTCAAAAAAAATATCAATAATAAAAAATATACTAAAAGTAATGCCACGGCTATCTATTTAACAGCAATTTCTTATTCAGAATTAAATAAGTTTGATACTGCCATTTATTATTTTGACAAGGCAATAAAAGAATACAAAAAGTACAAAAATACTACCGGAGTTAAAATGTCGGAAATGTTTATTGGCAAAATGTTTAATAATAAAAAAGAATATAAAAAAGCAGCCGAACATCTCAATAACATCATAAAAAGGCCTATAAACAGAGAAGATAGTTTTTCTTTTTCTCCAGGTTTTGCATTTTTATCCACCTCTTATTTAAACTTAAAAGATTATAAAAATGCAATCAAAACTGCTCATATAGTTTATAATTTTATTAAAAATGATAATGGCAGTGTGCAATACTATAGAGAATCGTTAAAAACCCTACATCAAGCTTATAAAGAAATTGGGAATAAAGAAAAAGCTTATGAATACCTTATAGAACTTAGTCGTTTAAACGATTCGATTTTAAACCAAGATGTAATTAAAGGAGTATCCAAAGCTAAAAGTCAATATGAATTTCAACTCAAATTAAATGAAACGCAATTAGCTCAAGTAAAAAAAGATTTAGTTGTAAAGCAAGAATTAAGCTTCCAGAAAACCTTAAGAAACTCCTTTTTAATTGGCTTTGCCTTTGTTGGAGTTTTTGCATTGGTTATTTATTCACAACGAAATAAAATACGAAAAAGTAAACAAAGATCAGACGAATTATTGTTAAACATTTTACCATTTGATGTTGCCGAAGAACTTAAAGAAAAAGGACATGCAGATGCGAAACAATTTGAACAGGTGACCGTAATTTTCACCGATTTTAAAGGCTTTACAGAGATTTCACAAGAATTAAGTCCGCAAGAATTGGTAACCTTAATTAACGAGCATTTTTCTGAATTCGATAAAATTATGCAACGGAATGGTGTCGAAAAAATTAAAACCATTGGAGATGCATACATGGCTGTAGGTGGTTTACCTATTCCTAATTCTACACACCCAATTGATGTAATTGCTGCTGCCATTGAGATACAGCAATACCTCCTCAACATCAATAAAATTAAAAAAGCTAAAAATGAAAAGTATTTCGAAGCCAGAATTGGAATACACACTGGCTCTGTAGTAGCAGGAATTGTAGGCTTGAAAAAATTCTCTTACGATGTTTGGGGCGATACCGTGAACACAGCTAGTAGAATGGAAAACAATTGTGAGGTTGGTAAAATCAACATCTCCGAAACTACTTATGAGTTTGTAAAGGATAAGTATACGTTTGAATATAGAGGAAAATTGGAAGCTAAAGGAAAAGGCTTAATAGATATGTATTACGTGAACACTTAATAAACTAAGGATTTAACTGAAAATCCTTCACTGCTATAAGTTCATCATAACGATACCCTGTTCTGCGATAATACACCAATACTCGGTAATCATTTTGTGTATCGTAAAAATTTCCTTCGGTATTACTGTAATCAATTAAGGTAGATTTGAAACTTTTAAATCCGATCATATAATCGTAAATACCTTGTTTTAAGTAGATGTTTGCTTCGTAATTTCCGGAGCTGAAATTGTATTTCATTTTCGATTTTTCATTGGCTTGCCAATTGTTAAACCTCCCCAATACATAATAATCGCCATACGGATTTTGAGCCCCGTAATGGAATGCTAGGTGTACATGACCATAATCTGCTTGGTAATCGCTTTGGCCCATGTCCGACCTTTTAATGAAGAAATTACCGTTGTTATCGAACTCCTCTACATACCTTAATGGATTTTTCGGAAAATCTTCCATTACAAAAACATCCCAAGCGGTATCTTGCTGTATACGAACTAATCGTTCACCTAAAAACCTAAAACTACGTATATCAAATCTCCTAAACTCATTCAACCCATCGAAATCATTGGCATCTACATGGTCATATGTAAACCTATCTGGTTCAAAAAACGATGGCCTTCTGTTTACTTTAGCCGTTTTCCAATTATTGTTTTGCATTACCACCACTTTTAGCTGATCAAAGGGATTATCGATTTTATAATCGGGTGATAGTATTTGTAGATCTATTTTCTGACGCTTGTTACGCTCATTTACAATCGTGCTTCTACGAAGTGTGTGGTTAATTTGCACATTGTTTTCATAAATCATAAAACGTGCGCTAAATAATGGCTTAGCATCGTCGCTACTATGAAAAACTTTTATAATGTAATTACCAGAAATTAAAAACTGCACATCGGTATTAGGGAATTGCAATTGGTAATGTACATAGTTTTGGTTGGTATTCGAGGAGAATTTATACTCTGTAATAAAATTACGGTTAAAGCCTCTGATGTACTCCATGCTCGAAATAGCCGTAAGATTCCAGTCTACATCACAATGTTCAATGGTATAGGAGTAGTTCGAATATTCATCATGGAAATCATCAAATTTTAATTGCAAAAAATCCGACGAGTTAAGCTGTATCATTGGAAATGATTGCTCTACCTTGCTATTGTATAATAAAACCGAATGTATATGTGCATCATAAACAGTGTCTTTTTGAATTTGAGCATTTACACCCAAACTCCCAAATAAAAGAAATACAATGCACTTTATAAATTTCATTCGCTTTCTAATTCCATTAACTTTTCTGCTAATTCATCCCACTCCGCTTGCTTCTCAATAATGGTACGTTTTATTTTATCGTATTGATTATTTAACTCTGTTAATTTTTGTGAATTACTGTAATTTTCTTCTTGCGAAAGTAAATCTTCTAACACTACCTTACTGGTTTCATGTGTTTGAATTTCTTTTTCAATTTTATCTAATTCAGCACTTAATTTCTTTTGTAGATTCTTCTTTTCATCAGTAATTACTGGTGTCTTAGCACCTTTTTCCTTTTTCTCTTTTTTAACTGGTTCGAGTGCATCTTTCTTTTCTTTCTCCCGCTTAGACATCCACTCTTCGTATTCTTTATACGTGCCTGGGTACTCTTTAATTTTTTCGTCTTCTATATACCAAATTTTATTAGCCACTTCATCTAACAAATACCTATCATGTGATACAACGATAAAGGTTCCTTCAAATTGTTGTAAGGCTTGTATAAGTATGTTTACAGATTGAATGTCTAAGTGGTTGGTAGGCTCATCCAGAATTAAAAAATTAGCATCAGAAGTAATTACTTTCGCCAATGCCACACGCGATTTTTCTCCTCCAGAGAGTATTTTGATTTTTTTGAATACAGAATCCCCACTGAAAAGGAAACAACCTAATAACGACCTTATTTCTGTTTCAGAATACTCAGGCGCAAAGTTTTTAAGCTCCGATAAAATGTCGTTATCTAGATGCAATGATTCTAATTGATGCTGCGCAAAAAATGCCTCGGTTACATTATGTCCAGTGGTTTTCTTGCCTTCAAAACTTTCAGCATCGGCAATAATTCTAAGTAAGGTTGATTTACCTTTTCCGTTTGCACCAATTAATGCAATTTTATCGCCCTTTTCAATTAATCCATGTGTATCTTTTAAAATAGGAGTTTCGGGGTATGCTTTGGTAATGTTTTCAAGTGTTACCACGTGCCTACCCGATTGTTTAGAAAATTTAAAACGGAAGTTTACCGCCACATTGCTATCTTCAACAGCATCTACTCTTTCTAATTTATCTAAGGCTTTAATTCTCGATTGAGCCATTTTAGCTTTAGAAGCTTTTGCTCTAAACCTGTCAATTAATTTCTCCTGCTCTTTAATGTATTGTTGTTGATTTTGGTATTGCCCTTTCTGAATCTCAGAACGAATGGCCTTTTCTTCTAAATAAAATGAATAGTTACCGGCATAAATCGTTAAATCTTGATTTGCCGATTCTACAATTTTATTAACTGTACGATCTAAGAAATACCTATCGTGAGATACAATTACATAAGCTCCTTCAAAGGCATTTAAGTATTCTTCTAACCATTTAATAGAGGGTAAATCTAAGTGGTTGGTAGGCTCATCTAGCAACAATAAATCTGGCTGTTGCAATAATATTTTTGCTAGCATTACACGCATACGCCATCCTCCTGAAAAGGTAGAAAGCGGACGTTGTGTTTGGTCGGCAGTAAATCCTAAACCTGCTAATATTTGCTCTGCTTTGTATTGTATATTATAACCATCTAGGGCTTCAAACTCTTCTTGTAAGGTGCTCAGTTTGGTAATAATCTGATCAGAATAATCATGCTCTAATTGCTTAATTATTTCTTCAATTTGATCGTGTAATTCATTCTGACGTTCGAATGCTTCCATCGCAACGTGTAATATAGAATAATCAGATTGATAAGAAAGTAAATCCTGATTTAGGTATCCAATTTTTAAGGTTTTAGTTTTAGAAATAGTACCTGATGTAGGTTTGTATTCGCCTACTAAAATTCTTAATAAGGTAGTTTTTCCTGTACCGTTCGCTCCTATTAACCCAATTTTTTCTCCAGGTTTAATATGCCAGTTTACTTCTTCGTATAATGCTCTCGCTCCGAATTCGAAGGTAAGGTCGTTTAATGCAATCACTTTGTGAATTATGTATTATGAATGTTGAATTATGAATTATGAACTATGAATTATGAATTATGAATTATGAATTATTTCTGGCGTCGGCAATATTTGTGGAATTAGTTATTATTTAATAGTTACCATGTCCACAAAATTGAATTAATAGTAAAACATAACCACCACTCATAATTCATAATTCATAATTCATAATTTTTTATGTTTGTATTACTCCTACATTATATCTCTTGGTTATAGGTGCGTGGTTAGCGGCTTCTATTCCCATAGATATTACCTTGCGTGTTTCCATTGGGTCAATAATACCATCAACCCATAAGCGCGATGCTGCGTAATACGGTGTTGTTTGGCTATCGTATCTATCAGAAATTTCTTTAAGCATACTTGCTTTATCTTCTGCAGAAATTTCTACACCTTTAGCTCGCATGGTAGCTTCTTGTATTTGAAACAATGTTTTAGCAGCAGAACTACCACCCATTACTGCAATTTTTGCTGTTGGCCAAGCGTAAATTAAACGTGGGTCGTATGCTTTACCACACATTGCATAATTTCCTGCACCGTATGAATTGCCAACCACAATCGTAAATTTTGGAACCACAGAGTTTGCCATGGCGTTCACCATTTTAGCTCCATCTTTTATAATTCCTCCATGCTCCGAACGCGAGCCTACCATAAAACCAGTTACATCTTGTAGAAACACCAAAGGGATTTTCTTTTGGTTGCAATTCATAATAAAACGTGCGGCTTTATCTGCCGAATCCGAATATATTACACCCCCAAATTGCATCTCTCCTTTTTTACTTTTCACTACTTTACGTTGGTTAGCTACAATGCCAACTGCCCATCCATCTACTCTTGCTAATCCACATAAAATAGATTGTCCGTATTTTTCTTTGTATTCTTCGAACTCAGAATTATCTACAATGCGTTCAATAATTTCGCGCATGTCGTATTGCTTTTCTCTATTATCAGGTAATATTCCGTAAATTTCTTTCGGATCTTTTTTCGGTTCTATTGCCTTTACTCTATCAAAACCAGCTTTATTATAATCGCCAATTTTGCTCATTATATTCTTTATAGAATCTAAGCAAGCTTTATCATTCGGATGCTTGTAATCTGTAACTCCAGAAATTTCACAATGCGTAGTAGCACCACCCAACGTTTCATTATCAATGTCTTCGCCAATGGCCGATTTTACTAGATAAGAACCTGCTAAAAATACAGAGCCAGTACCTTCAACAATCATAGCCTCGTCGCTCATTATTGGCAAATACGCTCCACCGGCTACACAGCTTCCCATAATAGCAGCTATTTGTAAAATTCCTTCGCCAGACATGATGGCGTTGTTTCTAAATATTCTACCGAAATGTTCTTTGTCCGGAAAAATTTCGTCTTGCATCGGCAAATAAACCCCTGCACTGTCTACCAAATAAATAATTGGCAACTTATTTTCCATGCAAATTTCTTGTGCACGTAAATTCTTTTTAGCGGTCATCGGAAACCATGCACCTGCTTTTACGGTGGCATCATTAGCCACAATCATGCATTGCCTTCCAGAAACGTATCCTATGCCTACTACTACTCCTGCAGATGGACAACCTCCTTCTTTCTCATACATTCCATCGGCTGCAAATGCTCCAATTTCTAAAAAAGGTTTATCACTATCTATTAAATATTCAATTCGTTCGCGTGCGAGTAACTTGCCTTTTTCTTTTTGTTTTGCAGCGTTTTTAGCTCCTCCACCTTCGGCAACTTTCTTCCACTTGGTTTTCATTTCAAAAACCATTTGTTTGTTTACATCTTCGTTTTTATTGAATTCTATATCCATGCCGCAATTTAGTAAATGCTATTCTTATTATTAACTCAAATTTCTATCGGTAAACCATTTTGTATCTGGTTCAATTTTTATTGTTGATAAGGTATTTAACAAGCTTTCATAACTTTCGTTTACTGTTATGAGTTCTTTGTTCGATGGTCTTAAAAATCCTTTTTCTACCATTAAATCCAACTGCTTTAAAAGTAAATCGAAAAAGCCTTTATAGTTAAGCAGTCCGATTGGTTTAGAGTGTAACCCTAATTGCAACCATGTAAGCATTTCAAACAATTCATCAAACGTTCCGAAACCTCCTGGTATAGCCATTATCAAATCGGCCTTATCGCACATCAATGCTTTGCGTTCATGCATACTTTTAACTACATAAAACTCTGTTACCTCCACATGGCCCACCTCTCTTACCATTAAAAATTCTGGTATAATTCCAATTACCTCACCACCGTGTTGCATTACCGAATTGGCAATTATTCCCATTAAGCCAACATTCCCACCTCCATATATCAACCTAAATTTATTCTCTGCTAAAAATTTTCCCAAATCTCTAGCCATATCCACAATCTCCGGATCGTTACCGGTGCTTGAACCACAAAAAAGAAGAAGATTAGTCATTAGTCGTTAGTCGTTAGTCATTAGAAAATAGTCTCTAGTAATTAGTCGTTAGTCTTTAGTAATTAGTTGCCTTTGTCTAACGACTAAAGACTAATTACTAACGACTATAGTTAGGGGCTTCGTTAGTTATTATAATATCATGCGGGTGACTCTCTTTCATACCAGCAGCAGTAATTTTTACGAATCTTGCTTTTTGCATGTCTTCAATTGTAGCTGCGCCACAGTAACCCATCCCAGCTTTTAATCCGCCGATATATTGGTAAATAACTTCTGCAAGTGTTCCTTTATAGGGTACTCTCCCAACAATGCCTTCTGGTACTAATTTTTTAATATCATCTTCTACATCTTGGAAGTAACGGTCTTTAGAACCACTTTCCATCGCTTCTATAGAACCCATTCCTCGGTACGATTTAAACTTACGTCCTTCGTAAATAATGGTTTCTCCAGGTGACTCTTCCACACCTGCGAATAAAGAACCAGCCATTATACACGATGCTCCAGCAGCTATAGCTTTTGCAATATCTCCAGTGTGTTTAATACCACCGTCGGCAATAACCGGTACTCCGGTGCCTTTTAATGCTTTTGCACACTCATATACTGCATATAATTGTGGTACACCCACCCCTGCTATAATTCGGGTGGTACAAATACTACCCGGCCCAATACCTACTTTAACTGCATCTGCTCCTGCTTTCGCTAAAGCTTTAGCTGCTTCGCCAGTAGCAATGTTTCCAGCTATAACTTGTAAATTAGGGAATGCTTTTTTAACAGCCTTTAGCATGGTAATTACTCCTTTGGAATGTCCGTGTGCTGTATCTATGGCTATTACATCCACACCTGCATTTACCAATGCTTTTACTCTATCCATAGTATCTGCCGTAACACCAACTGCAGCACCAACACGTAATCTACCGTGCTCATCTTTACACGCATTCGGGAAGTTTTTAAACTTCTGTATGTCTTTATAAGTAATCAATCCTGTGAGTTTGCCTTTAGCATCCACCACAGGTAATTTTTCTATTTTATGCTTTTGTAATATTTGCTCTGCCTTTTTTAAATCAGTTCCTTTTGGTGCCGTTACTAAATTTGTAGCCGTCATTACCGACGAAACTTTAAGTGTAATATCTTTTTGAAAACGAATGTCTCTGTTTGTTAATATTCCAAGTAATTTTTTGTCTTTTGCGATAATTGGAATGCCTCCAATTTTATACTCTTTCATTATTTTAAGAGCATCGGCAAGGGTTGCATCTTCGTGTAACGTAACAGGATCTTGTATCATGCCACTTTCTGAGCGCTTCACCTTACGAACTTCTTCGGCTTGGCGTTCAATGCTCATGTTTTTATGAAGCATGCCTATGCCTCCATTTTGCGCAATGGCAATAGCCAAGGCAGATTCCGTAACGGTATCCATCGCTGCAGATACAATTGGAACATTAAGCTTAATTTTCTTGGTAATGTAAGTTTGGGTGTTTACTTCTCTCGGTAAAACTTCCGAATAACTGGGAAGTAGCAAAACATCGTCGTAGGTTAATCCTTCGGAAACGAACTTATTAGAATCTAGAATCATATGGCAAATAATTACGGTTTATTACTTGCCGCACAAAAATAGAAAAATTTCTCAGAATATCGTATTAATTTTTAGTCGAGCAATGCAACCGAGCCAACTTTATTGAGTGTTGCACCATTTGCATCAATTACATCAATGATGTAAATGTACGCTCCCGGAGGACAAATCAATCCGTTGTCTTTGTCTTTTCCATCCCAACCCAAAAACTCATCACTGGTTTCAAATACCAATTTACCCCATCTGTTGTAAATTTTCATATCAAATTTAGTGGTAGTTTGGGTAAGCACTTGTGGTCTAAAAACCGGATTAGCGGCATTTGGTGAAAATGCCCCAGGTATAATTAGTTTTACCTCTTTGTATACGAATGCAAAATTAGAAAACGATGTTGGTGTAGTGGGAATAATAGGATTCCCGACCTGCTCTCGAGCTTGTAAATAATAAGAAGTAACGCCATCTGCACCTAATAAATCTATCGAATTATCTTCGTATTCTACTTCTGGTGGAACTAACGTTGCTATTAACTCTTTGGTTTGTGTATTGGTAGCAACATCAATTTTAACCCTAAATAACTCATAATACCCTGTACCTTGTAACCATCCTTCGTAATCATTCCAAGTTAATAAATTGGTAGTTTCATCAATGTACTTAGCTTTAAGCTTAATTACTTTTGTTACCGCAGTAGTGTCTAGCGTATCTGGGCAAGAGCATGAAGTTATAATTTGGAAGAAATAATTTAATCTATCCGGAATTACATTGGTAATTACTGTATCTCTAAATCTTTTATAAGGAACCGAATCTAATCGTGCCACTTCAATAAAGTTCACACTGTCTGTACTCATCATTATCTGATAAGTAAGTTTCATAGCGGTTGTATCGGTTGTCCAGCTTAAGCCAATTTTTCTATTATCAGCATTTACAGTTGCATTGTAAAGGTATACATATGCAGGATAATTGTTGAATACCCCACTGGTCATTCGAACATTAGAACTCGATGTTTTAATCAAATCGTTACTTACTACTCGTACTTTATATTGATAATTAACTCCAGTTCTTAAGCCTCTACGAACATATGATGTGTTTTGTCCACTGTATACCACTTGGTAAGCATTACCATCTTGGCTTTCCCAAACTTCATACCTCGAAGCTCCATTTGCCCATCCGTTATTTGCATTTACATAGGTATTCCAAGTAAGGTTAGCCGCTGCATTACATACATCAATAGAATTGTTTAATAATATTGTTTGATGTGGTTTTGTTGCTGCAGAATCTAAATTCGATTGTACTGGCGGGTTAACATCTAAATCTACTGCCGATACATAAAAGCGCATAATAGAAGTATTTGTTAAATCGATTGTACCTGTGTTATCAATATAAACATAACTATCTGTTAGCCTACCATTAGCATTTACTAAAATTGGATCGTAAAAATCTGGCTCACCTAAGTTATTTGTATATACTCTATAGATATAATAACCATCTACTCTAGTATCTGTAGATGCTTCCCAAGCAATTTGTACTCGTTGGTTGTCTAATACAGAAACAGAATCTATTTCTACTACAGGAATGGTCTGTGCAAAGCCCTTTGTACAGAGCGCAAATCCTAATATGAATAGTATTTTAGAAAATTTCATTCCCCAAATATATTATTTTTTTCCTATTACAACCTCTGTAAGGCTGTTTAGTGTTAAATATTCTTTTGATAATTGCAATAATCGCTCCGAACTTACTCCATCCACTAATTTAAAGTACCGATCATAATAATCATACGTTAAATTATATAAATATACACTTTTAAATTTATCTGCATGACTAAAAATATTCTCAATGCTTCCAATAAAGGCTCCCTTTAAGTAATTTTTCACCAAATTTAGCTCCTCTTCAGGTATCAATTCTGTACGTAAACGCTCAATTTCTTTATAAATTTCTTCTAGTGCTGCATTAGTTACATCCGAACCAACCTCGGTAGCAATATAAAAAAATGCTGAGTCGAGCAATGGGTACACTCCTGCCCCAATTCCGTATGTATAACCTTTGTCTTCTCTAATATTAGACATTAACCTCGATCCGAAATAACCTCCTAATACAGTACTTAGTATAGAAAACTCTATATAATCTGCATTAGTTTTGTGCATTATCTGTTTCCCTATTCTAATGGCAGATTGTAAGGCATCTGGTCGTTCATTAAAAATTTTAATAGGTTCTTGTATTTCTGGTGCTAAGAATTCTATTTTTTGATTTTCTTTAAATTGATAGGCTTGGAAGGTGCCTTCTAACATTTTTAACTCTTGCTCCCCAAAATTACCCGTCATTATAATGGTTGCATGATCTAAACTATAATGTTCTTTGTAGTACGTTAAAAGATCCTCTCTAGTTAAAGCATCGTAATCTTCTGCTTCAATTAATTTGCCATACGGATGGTTTCCATACAATGCATTATGAAATTCTCGACGAGCTCGGTAATCGTTTTTAGTAATATTTATTAAAAAACGTTGCTTTGCATTTTCTTTGTAAATAGCTAATTCTTCTTCCGGAAAAATAGGATCCAATACTATATCGGCAAAAATAGCCAAGGTTTCTTTAAAGTATTTTTTTAATGTGTAAATACTGATGGAAGCTCTATCTAACTGATTCTCGTGTTGGTAAAATGATCCATAAAAATCTAACTTCTCCATTATTTCTGAAGATGACATTTTGCTGCTACCCGCATTTAGTAAGTAATTACAGGCAGAAGCAACCAATTTCTTAGATTCAGAACGAGTGCCCGATTTAAACACCAATTCCAACTTTATTACTTCTTCTTCTGCACCGTTTATACAAAACACTTTTAAACCATTACTCAAGAGTACAGACTCTGCGTGTAAAAGGTTGATGGTGTTTAATGGAAATGCCTCTGGGGCCTTTGTTCTATCTAAGTTTGAGAGCATATTAGTTTTTACTGTGGTAGAACAATGTTGAACAATTATTTTTGGTAAATATTTCTTTGCTATAATTTACAATATCCGAAGGGCTAACTTCACGATATCTGTCCATTTCTGTATTCATTCTGTCTGCATCTCCCAATAACTCAAAATAAGCCATGTTCATCGCTTTATTTAGCAAGTTCATTTCTCCAAATACAGTTGATGATTCTAACTTGTTTACAATTTTTTGTAATTCCCTCGTTTCAATTTCTGTATTCTTCAATTTCTCTATCACTTCCCATAAGGCCTCATCGGCTTGCTCTAAGCTAAAACCCTTAGCTGGCTTACCTTCTAGCACAAACAAACCTGCATCAATTTCACCAGTTATGTAAGCATTTACTTCAGAAAATATCTTTTTATTTTTCACTAGTTCTTGGTATAATCTTGATGATTCTCCTCTAGAGAGTACATCAGAAATTATATCTGCTATGTAGTAATTTTTACTGTTACGTTCGTGTATGTGGAAGGCCTTGTAAATTGCATCATTTGGCACATCTGCAGTAGTATTAAGTGTGCGCTCTTCCACTTGTTTGGGTTCTTGAGGCAAGTTTCTCAAATATTTATTCCCAGCAGGAATACTGCCGAACCATTTATTTGTTAACTCTTTTACTTGCTCTAGTTGTACATCGCCAGCTACTACTAAAATGGCATTACTCGGTGTGTAATGTTTATGAAAAAATGCTTTCACATCTTCCATTTTAGCATTTTCTATATGCGATATTTCTTTACCGATGGTAGCCCATTGGTATGGATGGGTGGTATAAGCCAAATCGCGTAATTTTAGCCAAACATCGCCATAGGGTTGGTTTAAATATCGTTGTTTAAACTCCTCAATTACAACACTGCGTTGAGTTTCCAAGCTTTTATCAGAAAATGCCAAACTCAACATCCGATCAGATTCTAACCAAAAGGCGGTTTCTATATTTATTGAAGGTACTTGTATGTAGTAATTGGTAATATCATTATTCGTAAAGGCATTGTTCTCACCGCCTACCATTTGTAGTGGCTCATCATAAGAAGGGATGTTTACCGAACCGCCAAACATCAAGTGTTCGAACAAATGTGCGAAACCTGTTTGTGTAGGGTTTTCATCTTTGGCGCCTACATCATACAATACATTGAGCACAGCCATTGGTGCTGTATGGTCTTCATGTACTAATACTTTTAAGCCGTTATCGAGTGTAAATCGTTGGAAATGGATCATTCGTTGTATTAAAGTGCGTTAGTTATTTCGAAATTCAACTGATCGAATATACGATCCGTTTGTCCGATAGTAACAAATTGTACGATGCCTTGTTTATCAACTACCACATGAGTTGGGTATTTAGATATGTTCATATTGATAATCATCTCATCTACATCTGTACAAATAACATAATTGAAAGGTAATTTCTTTAAAAATTCGGTAACATCTTCTAATGGATCATAGGTTGGTGCTAAAAACACAACGTTTTTTCCTTTGTATTTTTTTACCAATTTATTGAGTTCCGGAATTTCTGCTTTGCAAGGTGTTGCATCTTTAAACCAAAAATTTATCACCACCACTTTACCCAATAATGCTTCTTTAGTGTAAGTTTTACCATTAATATCTGTAACAGAATAATCAACAATTGGTTTACCTGTAGTAAATCCGGCTAAGGTTATAGGGCCTTTACGATCCGAACGTTGCATAGCCATGCGTTTTTCTTCGGGCGTGGTTGGTCTTAACTTAAATTCTCTTGGTTCTACATCGTCGGCGGTTAGTTGCTCAATGGTAAATTCATTGCTCTGTACCTTAAAAAACCATTCTTCTGCAGGTAATACTATGCCTGTACTATCTTTTACAATAGTGGTTTTATCTTGTTTGTAATCTTTTAATGATTTGGAAGATTGAGCAATACTTAAACTCGTTATTAATCCAAATAATAATAATAAATAAAACTTTTTCATGGTTTTTTGATTTGAATTGGTAAAACTATCGATTTTGAGAAGGATTAAAAAGGGTATTTTTCCCAAATCGTGAATAAAATTAATTTAAATATAATTAAGCTAATATATTTGCCATATGAATGTAAAAGACCTATTAAACAAAGCGTCTCATTTCGAGTTTCTTAGCATCGAAGAAGGTATGTATTTGTACGAACATGCTTCTACTCCCGATCTAATGTACACTGCAAACGAGCTTCGCAAAAAGCAAAAAAACAATAGCAATGCAGTTACATGGATTATCGATAGGAATTTAAATACCACCAATGTTTGCATTGCCAATTGCAAGTTTTGTAATTTTTTCAGACGACCTGGCCACGATGAGTCTTATATTACTACCATAGAAGAGTACAAAGTTAAAATTGAAGAAACCATTCGTTATGGCGGGGAGCAATTGCTTTTACAAGGCGGGCATCACCCAGATTTAGGTTTATCTTATTATGTTGATTTGTTTAGTGAACTAAAACGATTATACCCACAAATTAAACTACACTCATTAGGCCCTCCAGAAATTGCACACATAGCTAAATTAGAGCAAATATCGCATACTGAAGTATTAAAGGCCTTAGTGGAGGCAGGACTCGATTCATTGCCTGGAGCTGGAGCAGAGATATTAAACGATAGGGTTAGAAGACTCATTTCTAAAGGAAAATGCTCTGGTAAAGAGTGGTTAGATGTAATGCGTGCAGCACATCAACTAAACATTACTACTTCGGCAACTATGATGTTCGGACATGTGGAAACCATAGAAGAGCGTTTTGAGCATTTGGTATGGTTGAGAGAAGTTCAATCGGAGAAACCTGCAAATGCTAAAGGTTTTATCGCTTTTATTCCTTGGCCATTCCAAGACGATGGTACTTTATTAAAGAAAATTAGAGGCATTACTAATAATGTAACAGGCGATGAATACATTAGAATGATTGCCTTGAGTAGAATAATGCTGCCAAATATTGAGAATATACAAGCCTCTTGGTTAACCGTGGGTAAGGATATTGCACAGATCTGTTTACATGCAGGTGCCAACGATTTTGGATCAATAATGATTGAGGAAAACGTAGTTTCTGCAGCCGGTGCTCCTCACAGATTTACTGCCCAGGGTATACAAGATGCCATAAAAGATGCAGGTTTTACACCACAATTGCGTAACCAACAATATGAATACCGAGAGTTGCCAACAAATATGGAACAACAAGTGATTAATTATTAAGTTTGCATAATTCACGCCCATTTCATTAATTGCGACAAATTAGAATACATTGGAACAGACACAAAAACATATTGAAGCCTTAATATTTGCTTCGGAGCAAAGCATATCGGTAGTAGATATTCAGACCTTAGTAAATAATTCATTAGGATTAAGCTTAAGTGAAGAAGACATAATTGCTACCTTATCAGAAATAAAAGAGAAGTATTTGTCGGATGAGTATGTATTCGAATTAATTGAAATAAGTAACGGATACCAGTTTTTAAGTAAAACAGAATATCACGAATTATTAAATCAGTTAATAATACACAAGGAAAAGAAAAAGCTATCAACTGCAGCCATGGAAACCTTGGCAATTATAGCTTACAAGCAACCGATCACTAAATCGGAAATTGAATTAATACGAGGGGTAAATTGCGATTACAGTATTCAGAAATTATTAGAAAAAGATTTAATATCAATAAACGGAAGAAGTAGCGGGCCTGGTAAACCAATTTTATATGAAACTAGTCAGAGTTTTATGGATCACTTTGGGTTAAGAAATCCTAAAGATTTGCCACAATTAAAAGACATACAATCGTTAGAAAACACTATAAACCCAGAAGACTCGAATATTGATGTAGAGTCTATAAGTACCGCTAGAGCTATGGAAATAGAGGGCAGAGAGGACGATTCTATTCCAGAAAATGAAAGCATGGAAGAAATGGAATTAACTGAAGAGCTTGATGCGGAAAACGTAGAAAATAATTCTACAGAAGAGGACGAAGAAAACAAAAATTCAGAAGAATAATTTTTTTTATTTTTTTTGTATTGAATGAAATCAATGTATTAACTTTGTTAGTATCAAAATAACAATACTAGAAATTCCTCAATCAAATGAAAAGCCCTAAAAAAGCAAGTACCAAAAAAGCTAGTGCAGCACCAAGCAAGGCAGGTAGTTCTAAAGCTAAAGCGAAAACACCTCCTGCAAAAGATTCTAAGCCATTGAACAATCGTTTAATAGACGATGAAGATGATGATTTAGATTTAGACTTAGGGGTTGATGAGTTTGATGCTGGTTTTGATGACGAGGAGTTTGATGAAGACGAGTATTAATAGAGATATTAGTCGTTAGATATTAGTCGTTAGATATTAGTCGTTAGAGCGCTTCGCTCAAAAAAAAGTCCTGATTTATCGGGACTTTTTTTATGTTCAATAAATTGTATCTTGTACAATAAATTCAACCCAATAATGCATATTCTAAAATTGATACGTTTTAAGCAATGGATTAAAAATTTACTAATTTTTGCTCCATTACTTTTCTCGTTTAATTTGTTTAACCGTTCAGATTTAGCTTCCTCCGTTCTTACCTTTTTAAGTTATTCTTTTCTTGCATCCTTTGTATATGTAATTAATGATGTAATTGATATTGATGCCGATAAACAACATCCTATAAAAAAGAATAGACCATTAGCAGCAGGTATTATCAGTAAAAATAAGGCTTACATAATCGCATTAATCTCTTTGAGTATATCAATTTTATTTAGTTTAATTATTAATCAGAACAATTTATATTATATTTTATTGGGTTATTTGGTTTTAAATGTATGTTATAATTTCAAACTTAAGCACATTAGTATTGTCGATTGTATCTCTATTTCCATTGGTTTCGAATTAAGAATACTTGCAGGTTGTGTAGCAATTGGGGTAGTGGCATCTGATTTCATTTTAGTAGTTACTTTTTTCTTAGCCCTACTCCTAGCCTTTTTAAAACGTAAAGGAGAAATACAATCTTTAACAAACGATTCAAGCAAACACCGTAAAGTACTTTCTTATTACACCGTATCTTTATTGGATAAATTTATTTTTGCTTCTGCTACACTCACTATTATTGGCTATCTATTTTACAGTATTGATGAGGTAGTAATTAACCAGCTTGGAAATGATTATCTAAAATTCTCTTTAGTATTTGTAGTATATGGCATATTCCGTTTCATACAGTTAAGTGATATTGATATTTATGAAAAGGAAGGCGACCCTACTACACTTATTTATAAAGACAGGGCTTTGCAATTAGCCATTTTAAGTTGGATGATTTATGTAACCTTGTGTTTATATGCCTTCTAACAAAGAGCTTATTGTTATTGATTTTGATGAAACTCTTTACAAAAAAGATTCGTTAATTGAATTTTGTAAATTCATCTATAAAAAGAGACCTTCACAACTCTGGGCCATCTTTCCACAATTTATTGGAAGCATTTTACATACCTTTAAACTCATTAGCACAAAAAAATTCAAGGAGTTATTTTTGTTGTTTTTGCATGGGATTAAAGAAGAAGAAGTGAAAACATTAGCCAAGGAATTTTGGGATAATACTGGAATGGAAAATTTTCATGCTACCATCACCTCCTTGTTTAACCGTAAAGAATTCCGCATTATATGCATAAGTGCTTCTCCCGAAATTTATCTAAAACCTATATTAGAGGTGTACGAAATTGAGTTAATTGGAACAATATTGAGCTATCAAAATAAAAACTATACCATAGTAGGAGAAAATTGTAAAGGGGCAGAAAAAGTAAACAGGTTAAAAATGTATTTACAAAAAGATAGTATAGAAATTGTCGAAAGTTATAGCGATTCTTTAACTGATATGCCTTTGTTTATACTTAGTAAAAAAGCTTATTTAGTTGATGAAAATGGCAACCCTCAATTACTAAGTATCTAATTATTTCTGTGCAATAATAGTATAATGCGGATATACAAACATTGTTTTTTTATCGGTGCTGTTTATCTTAAAACCTATCTCTGTTAATAGTTTCAGGGCAGTATTCATAGAAATTTCATTTCCAATTTCTTTTGATAAAATTAAATCATGCAGCTTATTCATTACTACTAATGGGTTGGCTTTATCAATATCTTTAAATACTAAAATTGCGCCGGGTTTCATTTTTGTATACAGTTGTTTCATAAATGAAACTTGTATCGTTGGCGGGATGTGATGATACACATCTATCATGCTTACATAATCATATTCTGAGATTTCATCAGGGACAATACTACCATCGTATTTATAAATATGTTGTTCTACTTCAAATTTAGATAATAATGTACGTGCATCGTTTATTAAATTATCGGCTATTTCTATTCCAGCAATTTTTACTGGATTATTAAAATTGGTTAATATAGATAAAAACGATCCTGCTCCGCAACCAACATCAAACAAACTAATGCCTTGTGGAATTTGATTTAACAAATCGTGGAAGGGACAAATATACGGGCGATAAATGGTTTTTATTTTGCTCAAACCTTTTAAATGTTGAGCTTCAGAATTTTTTAAATATTCGAATAGAATTTCTTTTGTTACCATTTACTCAATATTAGAGTCGTTGATTATATACAAGGGCCTGTTTCTAACATTACTACTCAACCTAGAAATGTATTCACCAATAATACCTATTGAAATAAGCTGTATACCTCCTAAAAATAGAACGGAGATAATAATAGAAGTCCAGCCTTCTATATAATCCTTTGAAATAAATCTGGCATATAACGCATACAACATTACTAAAAATGCGATACCCGAAACTGCAAAACCACATACAGTGGCAAACTTCAAAGGGAAATTAGAAAAAGAGGTGATGCCGTCTAATGCTAAACGAATCATTTTTTTGTAAGTATAGCCGGTTTCTCCAGCATAACGCTCATCGCGTTCGTACTCTACATAAGTTTGGTTAAAACCAATCCATGATATTTGCCCACGTAAAAACTTTTGTTGCTCTTGCATTTGTTTTAACACATCCACAATTTTACGATCCATAATTCGGAAATCGCCCGTATCTACCGGAATATTTACAGAGGTAATAAATTTTAAGATTCTATAAAACATACGTGCTGTAAACTTCTTCATCCAGCTTTCCCCTTTGCGTGTAGCACGTTTTGCATATACCACTTCAAACCCTTCGTCCATTTTTTTATACATCTCAATAATCAATTCTGGCGGGTCTTGAAGGTCGGCATCAATAATTACTATACGTTCGCCAATGCATTTATCGAGGCCAGCAGTTACGGCAATTTGGTGACCAAAATTTCTACTTAAATTGATAAACTTTACCGAAGTGTCAATTTTTGCAAGGTTTTTAATGATGTTTATTGAATCGTCTTTACTCCCATCGTTTATGAATATGTACTCACAAGTAAGATTCAACTGATTAATAACACCTTTTAAACGGTTTATTAATCGGTCTATATTACCTTGTTCGTTATAGATGGGGATAATGATGGATAGTTGCATGAAGTAAAAATATTAAATTAAATTACATTTTTAGATAAATCCTATTATTCATCATCAGCACACTATCTGATTCATAATCATAAACATTAACTCCTACTGGTCTAATCATCAATCGATCGATTATTGAACTATCTTTCTTTAATTCTTTGTTCCAAACCGTAATTTTAACCTTATCATCTGCATTGTTTATTTTAATTCTAGATTCAATTAAAGCCCAATTTTTATCAATTATCTTTACCTCATTGCCGAGAATAGTTTCTCTATTTTCATAAATCCTACCAATATTATCGTATAAAGTAATATTATAAGTTGTTCGCGGAACTAAATCTTTATTAAAATTTCCTACCCAAAATGAAACTACATATTCACCTGGAATTACATAAGGGATTACGTCTTCAAAAAATGTATGATAATGCTGAATAGGATGATTTGCACTTCCATTAGAATGATAAGAATATAGGTTATTGTTGCTTTCAAAAGTATTATAAAACACGTTATTTGCCTCTTCAATATTTTGATATGATTTCTCTTTAATTAATTTTTCGTTTTTTTGATAAAGATTATTTGTTCTATCTTTTAATTTTTCTGTGTCGATTTCATAAACATTGTAATTGAGGGTTGAATCAATTTTCTTACACCCGTTTAAAAAATTTATTTCATTTTCATTTATTTCATTATCGAATGAAATTATTAAAACTTTTTTGCTAGAGCTAAAGTTATGAAGTATATGAGGGCTTCTATATGGTTCTTGTAGTAAAGTAAAATTATTAAATGTCTGAGAAATCGATGTTCTACTTAAATGTATATTATACAATGGAATTCCTGTTTTCATAGAAACTATCATTCCATATCTCATTGCCCAGGAGCCTCTTTGATCGTAAATATTTTCGGAACCATTGGTATAAAATGGCAAAGTAATAATGGTTTGATAATTAGATTTTTCAATTTTACTAATCCAAGTATTCTCTTGGTTTAGCTCATTATTTAATTCTTTGATTTTATTATTGTATTGATCCTGTATTTTATTATTTGGTGTATAAGCATCTACAAATAAAATGAATAAGCAAATTAAAGAAAACCATCGATTATTTACTTTTGTGAGAATTAAATACAATACTACTATACTAGCAGAATAATAACTTATCCATGCAAACCTTGCAATTCCCCTGAACTGTTTAAAAAAATTAATATTATCTAAAATTGTTTCACCAAATTTCGTATTTAATGGATAGGCAAAGGAAACAATTAAGGATATGAAACTAAGCCATGCAAAATAACTTATCAAAAGATTATGAAATGGATTTAATATTTCGTTTTTCTTGAATGAGAATATTGAAGTTAATATTTTCAACAATATATATATAAATCCTATAGATACAACTATACCGAAAAACTGTTTACCCTCCCATTCAACATATGATGGGTTAATAAATAAATTCGCAACGGGGGTATAGAACTTATCAAAAGGGAAAAATATACCCGTTAAATTAGTATTGAAATGTAATAAGCCCCATGGTGTATTTGTTCTATCATTAACAATATTGCTACTATTAATAATAAAAATCAATAATGCATAAGGTAAAGCAATCTGAAATAAAAAATGTATAAAATGTTTAAAGATCAACTTTATATTTATTTTATCATTTGTAAATACAATATAAAGATGAAATGTGATCCATATTAAACCTGCAAATGCAAAGAAATACAAATGCAATAAGGAGATTACAAAAGTATATATACTTATAATTGCAATATTTAAATTGGAAGGTTTCTCGTAGTATTTTAGTAGTAACCAGATATTGCCTGGTATAACAAACAAATAGGCTAATGCATAGTGGCCTCCAATTCTAATTATTTGAGGAGAAATAAATGCTATAAACACCGCGGATAAAACCCTTAACCATTTATTAGAAATAAATCTGCATAGAATTAAATAAATAAATATGGCAGATAAAACAATTGATAATAAAATGGAACTATTAAAAACACCTATTATATAGTTTGATATGTCAAATACTTGATTAAGGGCATACAGACAAATGCCAATTAATGGAGGATTCACACTAAAAAAAACACTTTCTCCATAAGGGTAATTCATTCCTTTAAAATGTAAAAGGGTAGAATCGTGCACAACATGATAATATACTCCGAAATAAGACTGAATGCCGTCTCCACTATCAACAAAGTAAACTGAATTGATAGATAGAATTAATTTGTAATAAAAGATGAATAATAAGACAAAACTTAATATAATTGTAAGGGTTAAGCCCGATTTTAGCTGTCTAAACATAGTAATTTGATTAAAAATCAATATTATTCAAATTAACACAAATAAAATGTATCAATTTATAAAAAAAATAAATTCAAGAATAACAATTCTAAGCATCCTAGTTATTCAATTTTTATTGTGTTATTATGCTTTTTATGATATTCTAACCTATCCTAATAAATATATATTCAACTCTATTTATGATGGATTAAAGAATTATTATGTACTTACTTCATACGTGAACAACGAAGTAATAGGTGATTTTTTACATTTTACTGGTTACAATTATCCATATGGTGAAAATATATTTTTCATAGATAATACTCCTATTTTTTCTATTTTTTATAAGTTTTTAGTTTCCAATCATATTATCAACAGTGCTAATTTAATATATCATTACAATTTATTCTTCATCATTTGTGTTTTTTTAAGCTCATTGGTAAGCTATAAGATAGTAAAGAAATTTAGTAGTAATAACTTAATTATTGCTCTTGTGAGTTTATCAACTCCATGGATTTGTCAGCAAATAAATAGATTAGCCCTTGGTCATTTTAACCTCTCTATAAGCTTGTATTTGTTGCTATGTGTACTAATTCTTATAAACATCTATCAAAACAATAAACTTGGTAAAAATTATTTTAAAAATTTACTGTTTTTATATGTACTAATTATTATAAGTTCATTCACTCATTTTTATTATTTTCCTATATTATTCTTTTTTAGTTCCAGTTTTTTTCTCCTACATTTCATTCAAAAGTTTTATACGAATACTTCAGATAAATTAATGTATTTATTTTCAAGTACTTTAACTTTATTAATTTCTGCGTTTACAGTATATTATACCATCAACTATTTTGATGTTTATGCTTCCGAAAGATTACCATCCGCAAATGGTTATAACTGGATCGAATGGAAATTAAACATACATGCATTTTTAAGTCCCAATGTATATAATAATATCAAATACATTGTTTCGAGTGCAAAGCATGTACCTTTGGAATCGAATGCTTATTTAGGTTCAGGTACCTTATACATTCTTACAACCATAGTATTAATGTTTCTTTATACCAATCAGAGGAAGTTATTTATTCAATACGTTAGAACAAAAACTGATATAAATATTTTAATTATTCTATTCATTTCAACTATTATTTGCCTATTAATTTCTATTGGTCCGGATTATTCTTTTAACGATAATGAGTATTACTTAACTAATTACTTAAACCCTTTTTTTTATATTGTTGATTTTTTCCCAATTGTTGAACAGTTTAGATGTTTAGCGAGGTTTTCATGGCCATTTGTATTAGTTCTTCAGCTCTCTGTTGTTATTTTTGCTGGCTATCTATATGATAAGAACAATATATTAAAATATTTAACGATTGTTTTTTTATTATTCAACTTTTCTAATGCACTCGACACGGTAAAATTCTACCATCAAAATTACTTTGCAAATCCTCTGTATGAAGGAAATACGACCATCGAATTTCAAAAGATGTTGGATACCATAAAAAACAGAAATGAAAATTATCAAGCTATTTTAACCATCCCGTTTTATCATTCGGGTTCGGAAGATTATAATTATACTATCGACCCAAATGATGATTTCGCAACTTCAACAATGCAATTAGCTCATTTTACATCCTTACCACTAATATCAAGTAAAATGGGAAGAACCTCTATAAACCAAACCAAAGCTTTGTTTAATATTTATTTGAAAAAAGACTTTCCCCCTCAAACTAAAGAGAAGTTAAATTCAAATAAAATATTAATTTATGTAGACAGAGCCTATGAATCTGGCAAAAAAAATTGGCCTATTAATGAACGAGAACCAGCATTAACAGCACATAATACTAGAAATGAGCTACTTAAGTCAAAAAATTGCACTAAAATTTACCAATTTGGCGACATTGAATTATACGAAATGGTAATAATTAAATAATTATGATATTTTTGGGACTGAAAAATGAAGAACAAGATAGATTTTAGCATAGTTATTCCGTCTTATAATGGCGCTAAAATATTAGCCAATAATTTACCTGTATTATTTGATATACTTAACAAGCATCCATTTACGTATGAAGTAATCATTGTAAATGATGGATCCTCTGATGAAAAAGAAGTAGAAATAGTAGCCAATAACTTTAATTGTAGGTTTTTTACTTACCCCATTAATAAAGGTAAAGGCGGTGCGGTGCGACTCGGTGTAAAAAATGCAAATGGCAATTACATACTATTTACTGATACCGACATCCCATTTAAAGACATTGCATTTGATAGAATGTTAAATACGCTATTAGAGGGGAAATATGATTTGGTAATAGGCGACAGAACTTTAAAAACTTCCGAATATTTTGAGGTAATTTCGTCTAGTCGTAAAATTGGAAGTAAAATATTTACATTCTTTGTTACAAAATTTATAACTGGAGGATTAGCTGATACACAATGTGGCTTTAAAGGATTTAAACATGATATTGCCAAAGATTTGTTTTCTGTTTCTAGTGTAAATAGTTTTGCTTTTGATGTAGAGATTTTATACATCGCTTTAAAAAGAAAGTATAGTATCAAACGCATACCTGTAGAATTTAGAAATAGTGAAGAGTCAACAGTAAGTTTGATGAAACATGCTCCAAGAATGCTAAAAGATATTTTCTCGCTCAAACTCAATTACACCCTAGGTCGATATAAAAAAATTATATAATGAAAAATATTTTAGAACGTTACCCAAAAACAAGAAAACCACTTCCTACAGAATATCAAAATATATATACTAGTCATTACCTCAAAAACAGAGAAGGTAAAACTGTTGCAACTTCTCTTTCAAGCAAAATGGAAGCTTGGATGCATAAAATGGTAGCAAAAGATGGCGTTAAAAATCCAGAATTAACAACTTTAGAAATTGGTGCAGGAACTTTAAATCAGTTGCAATATGAAAGTCCGAAAACCTACGATATTATTGAACCTTTCCATGAGCTATTTGAAAATTCTGATTTGAAATCGAACATCAGAAATTGTTACGATGATATTTCGGAAATTAATGGCGAGAAATTATACGATAGAATTATTACAATTGCAACCTTCGAACATATTTTAAATTTACCTGAAGTGGTAGAAAAAAGTTATTCATTGTTAAAGGACGATGGCGTTTTAAGAGTAGCAGTACCCAATGAAGGTACACTTCTGTGGACATTAGGATGGAAACTTACCACAGCAATAGAATATCGATTAAAATACAATTTAGATTACAGTGTGTTAATGAATTATGAACACTGCAATACCTCTGCCGAAATAGAAGCAGTACTTAAACATTATTATAAAGATGTGAAAAGATCAGTGTTTGGAATTTCAAAAGGCTTAGGTTTTTATTGTTATTATGAGTGTAGAAAGTAGATTTGATAACTGCAACAAATAAAATCACTTTATTTATTGCAGTTAAATTGATAAATCTAAATACTCATCTCTTTCACATCTCCTACTATCAGCAATTTTCCTTCGGTAGCTTTCTGTATTTCTTCTACGCTTACACCCGGCGCTCGCTCTAACAATTTAAATCCTCCTTCGGGTAAAACTTCTAGTACCGCTAATTCGGTAACTATTTTCTTAACACATTTAACACCTGTTAAGGGCAGTGAACATGCTTTTAATAATTTAGATTCGCCTGCTTTATTTACATGTTGCATGGCCACAATAATGTTTTGTGCCGATGCCACTAGATCCATCGCTCCTCCCATGCCCTTTACCATTTTACCTGGAATCTTCCAATTCGCAATATCTCCATGTTCCGAAACTTCCATTGCTCCTAAAATAGTTAAGTCTACTTTTTGCGCTCTTATCATCCCGAAACTCATGGCCGAATCGAATATCGAGGAACCTGGCAAGGTGGTAATAGTTTGCTTGCCTGCATTAATTAAATCTGCATCTTCTTTACCTGCCTCAGGGAATGGGCCCATTCCCAACAATCCGTTTTCCGATTGTAATACTACATTTATTCCTTCGGGAATATAATTGGCTACCAAGGTTGGTATGCCTATTCCTAAATTTACATACATCCCATCTTTTACTTCTTGTGCGATGCGCTTTGCTATTCCGTTTTTGTCTAACATTTTTTAATTAGCTAATTGGCTAATTAGCTAATTAGCTAATTAGCTACCGTTCTTTGTTCTATTCTTTTCTCGTAATTTGTTCCTTCAAATATTCTGTGCACAAATATGCCTGGTGTGTGTATTTGATCGGGGTCTAACTCTCCTGCCGGAACTAAATGTTCAACTTCGGCAATGGTAATTTTACCCGCCATAGCCATCACCGGGTTAAAATTTCTGGCAGTAGATCTGAAAATTAAATTACCCATGGTATCGCCCTTCCAAGCTTTTACAATCGCAAAGTCAGAATCGAAGGCATATTCCATTAAATAATCTTTTCCATTAAAATTACGCACTTCTTTACCTATGGCTACCTCCGTGCCTACTCCCGCCGGTGTAAATATTACTGGCATTCCGTAACCCGATGCCATACATCTGGTAGCTAAGGTTCCTTGTGGTATTAATTCTACCTCTAATTCTCCACTTAATAACTGTCGTTCGAACTCTGCATTCTCACCTACATAAGAGGAGATCATTTTCTTCACCTGACGTTGTTTCAACATCAAGCCAATCCCAAAATCATCTACCCCGGCATTGTTAGAAATACAGGTTAAATCCTTAACTCCTTTCGCTACTAATGCATTGATGCAATTCTCTGGTATGCCACACAACCCGAATCCACCTAGCATGAGGGTCATGCCGTCTTGTATATCTTTAATTGCCTCCTCGGCGTTGTTTACAACTTTATTCATGGTAACCTAAAATGTTTAATGCAATTATAAGTAAAAATATGAAAATCCGTGAGGGAGGTTGAATTTGTGAATATTTTTAAAAAATTAGGTCACAGAGTAACCCAAAGTATACACAAAGTTACACAGTGTTTTTCTCTGTGCTCTCTGGGCCTTTGTGTCTCTGTGTTTAGGAAAAAAAATATCGTCAAATTTCATTATATTCGCTTAATGAAAAACATCCTTTTCTTATTTGCTTTATTAACTTGTTTTACCGCCTACTCGCAAGAGGGTCCCGTTTCAACCATCAAAGAAAACGGTAAACACTTTAAAGCCATTGAATTTACCGTAAAGAAAAACACTTTTTACACTCAAATTATCCCACAGTTTTTAAGCACCAGTTTAACAGTTGAAATTAACAACAATCAGAATTTCAATGGTTCTTATGTGCTTTTAGGTGGTACAGAGAAATACGAATTAAATAAAGACGATGAGAATACCGAAAGCGTTCAACAAAGTGCAGAACGTGGAAGTAATCAATCGTCAAAACTACTTATTTCAACTAACCCCTTTCAGTTTTTTAGCTTTTACAGTGGGAACCTCGAAGGCTCCATCAGAATAAATTTATTATATGCTGCCCCGCTTAAGAAATCCTACTTAAAGGACAGTAAAAAAAAAAGCACCGTCGATTGTAACACCCAACCAGAAAGCATCGATCAAAGCATTTGGAGAGTCGGCTTACCTGATCCTGCTCCAAATCCTGCGTACTCTCAAGTAAAACATATAGTACTGCACCATGCAGCTGGTTCCAATACCGATTCTAATTATTTAGGCACGGTTCGTAATTATTATTTATTGCATACCCAAACTAATGGCTGGGACGATATTGGGTACAATTTTTTAGTTGCTCCTAACGGCGATATTTACGATGGCCGACAAGGAGATTCTTTAGGTGATGATAATGTAATAGGTGCACATATGTGTGCCCGAAACACCAATACCATGGGCATTTGCTTGCTTGGGAATTATGAAAGTACTGGTTACCTCCCGAGTGATACAGCATTGGCTTCTATAAATGATATAATAGTTTGGAAACTTTGGAAAGAACAATTGCTAAATGCATACGATAGTTCTTTGCACCCAGTGGCTGCACCAGTAATGTATTTGGGTGTAATTGCTGGACACCGCCAAGGTTGCAACCCTGGGTATACTTCCTGCCCTGGCATCGATTACTTAAATTTAATTGAACCTAAAGTGAGGGCTCAGGTGGCAATACGTTTGGCAAATTGTACTCCATTGGGGATTAATAATTCTGCAAAAAAAGATGTTCTCATTTACCCAAACCCAAGCCATGGAATGCCAATAAACATTATTGCTCCCGACAAAATTAAACAAGTAATGATTTATAATTCTTTGGGGCAATTGATCTACTTTAAGGAAAGTGATGATTATAGATTAGAAATTGATAATCTAAATAAACAGGGTTTAATCTTTATTAAAATTAAAACAGAAAAAAGAAATTATACTGAAAAAGTACAAATTGATTTTTAGGTCACAGAGGACACAAAGTACACACAGAGTTTCACAAAGTAAAAAAATCACCCTTGTAACCTCACCACCGTTATCCCATCTCCACCAAAATCCACATGTTCATCTTCCAAAGATTTTACTTCTTTGTATTTCTTTAACGATTCGCGGATAATTTTCCTTAAAATACCATCGCCTTTGCCATGCAATATTCTGATTTGGTCGAAGCCCATCATTAAAGCTTTGTCTAAATATTTTTCTACTTCCGTTAATGCTTCTTCTCCGCGCATGCCGCGCAAATCTATTTGTGGTGTAAAATCGCGCACAGATTCGGTATAGGTTTTAACCGACGAAAACTTTTTACTGCTGCTTGTATTTTGTTGGTTTTTATTCTCCGTTAACTTCTCTAATTTTGCAAAGGAAACAACCGAGCGTAAGTCGCCAATGGCTACCTCTGCCTTGTTTTTCTGCACATTGAGCACTCTCCCCTCTGCATTACTTTCTATCAATCGCACCCAATCGCCTATCTTATAAATTTGCTCTTTATTCTTTTCAACTTTTTTAGTTTCGCTAATCGTATTCAAGAGTGTTTCCGATTCTTCTGCCAATTTTTTACGAATTAACTTAGTAGCTTCTTTATCTGCTTTTACTTCTTTTATTTCCGAAATCGTATTTTCGATCAGTTTATTTGCTTGCTGTAAAATTCGTTTCGCCTCCTCCTTACTATCTTTCAACAATCGTTTCTTACTGTCTTCAAGCTCTTGTTTCAATTGTTTATTTTGTTGAAGTAAGAGTGATGTTTGCTCTTTATCTTCCGTCAACAATTTATTCATCTCCTCAATCTTCACCTTATCTTTTTGTAAATCGATTAATAAATCATCTACCTTTTGTTGCGAGCGCCCAACTTTTTGTTTCGCTAATTGAATGAGCTTATTTGGCAATCCTGTTTTCTGTGCAATTTCAAAAGCATAGGAACTGCCAGGTTGCCCAATCTCTAATTGGTACAAGGCTTTCAGCTCTATGGTATCAAACAACATCGAGGCATTTACTAAGCCCTCTGTATTACTTGCAAACACTTTTAGGTTTGAATAATGGGTGGTAATTACTCCTTTTACATTTTTCTGATTGAGGGTTTCTAACACTGCCTCCGCCATTGGTCCGCCAAATTTCGGATCGGTACCTGTTCCAAATTCATCAATTAAAATTAAAGTATGTGGAGTGGCTTGTTGTATAAACACATTCATATTAGAAAGATGTGCACTATACGTACTCAAATCACTTTCTATCGACTGGTCGTCGCCAATATCTACCAATATTTTTTTAACTATTGATAAGGTAGAATCGGGTGAAAGTGGCAATAACAAACCATGCTGAAACATCAACTGTATTAAACCAATGGTTTTTAAAGCCACGGATTTCCCTCCTGCATTTGGTCCGGAAATTAAGATGATGCGTTGCTGTTCATTTAACTTTGCATTTAAAGGAATTACTTTCTTTTTTAAGCTCGTAAAATGTAAGGTTAACAAAGGATGTTTAGCATTGATCCAATCGAAACTTAAGTCTTTATTTATTTGTGGCAAATGTGCATCTAAACGTAATGCAAACAAGGCTTTGGCACGAATAAAGTCTATAATACTGATGTACGAATGGTACTGCTGTAAACTTGGTAAATACGGACGGATTTGGTTGGTTAACTCCGTTAAAATTTTAATTATTTCTCTGCGTTTTTGGTACTCCAAATCGCGTATCCTGTTATTTAATTCGAACACTTCGGTTGGCTCCATGTACACGGTTTGGCCGGTCGAAGATTCGTCTAAAATTAAGCCTTTGGCCTTACGTTTGTATTCTGCCGAAACAGGTATTACCATTCGCCCTTCTCTCACCGTTAACTGCCCGTCTGATGTATAACCTTCCTTTTGCCATTCTTTAAAAATCTGTGTTATTTTTTTTCGAACATCAGATTCTGCAGATTGTATGGAATGCAAAATATCTTTTAATTCTGTGGAGGCATTTGGTTTTATATGGCCCTTGGAATCTATAATGTTTTCTATAGATTTAATCAATTGAGGGTCGAACTCAATGTCTTTACTCAACAATTCGATGTTCGGATAAGCACCCTCAGAATCTTTAATAAATTGCAAACAAGCCTTCACAGTTTGCAAGGCTTGAATTAATTTTAGAAACTCTTCTTCTATTAAATAGGTGCCCTCTACTCTAATTCGTTCGGTTAAAGTTTTTATATCGAAATAATTTTCTGAAGGGAAATTTCTACCCGAAACTAATATTTGCTTAAACTCGTGAGTTTGTAATAATAATTTAAGAAGTAAATCATAATTACTGATGAATTGCATCCGATCTACCATGGTTCTGCCCATAATGCTGATGCATTCTTTTTTGATTTCTTCTTTTATTTCTTGGAACCCTAGTTTGCTATAAATTTGATCTGGGAATAACATTATGGTTGTAATTTATTTACTTCCGCTTCCTTTTTACTCATCTCCTCGGTCATTTTTGTATAAATCTCTTGAAGTAGCTCCGGATTGTAAGTGTAGTAACGCAAACTCTTTTGAAATTGTTCTTCCGTAATATGGTGCTTTTTATAAATAAACTCGTAATAAGTCTTTGTATTAATCATTATTGAATCGGCAGGTAATGACTTTACTCCCGACTCGGCAATGTGTACATCCATCATAATAAATACCATACTATCTTTCGGAATAATATCATCTGGTATTTTAATGGCTGATTTAGAGCATGATGAAACAAACATCACGGCACTAATAAAAACAAGTATTAATCCTTTATTTTTCAAAACTTAAACATCTAAATTATTAAATTTGCTCACAAATGTAACGATAATGAGCATTAAGCAGAACATTACAAAGATAAAAACTGATTTAGCCGTTTTAGGAGTTAAACTGGTAGCCGTTTCTAAAACCAAAAGTATAGAAGAAATTATGGAGGCTTACGATGCCGGCCAACGTGTATTTGGCGAAAACCATGTACAAGAATTGGTAGATAAATACGAGGCTTTACCTAAAGACATACAATGGCATTTAATCGGTCATTTACAAACCAACAAGGTTAAATACATTGCACCTTTTATACATCTTATAGAATCGGTTGATAGTTTAAAACTTTTGCAAGAAATAAATAAGCAAGCCTTAAAAAACAACCGCGTTATAGATTGTTTATTGCAAGTATATATTGCAGATGAAGAAACAAAGTTTGGCTTGGGTTATGATGAGTTAATTGACCTATTGCGCTCTGAAGAATTTGCAGAGCTAAAGAACATTCGCATAGTCGGATTAATGGGCATTGCAACAAATACAGAGGTAGAGCGACAAATAAACGAAGAATTTAAAGAGCTTGCAGTTTTGTTTACGGGCATTAAACAATCTTTTTTCCGAAAAGAAGATTCGTTCCATGAAATATCTATGGGCATGAGCAGCGATTATAAACTTGCCGTAGAAAATGGAAGTACCATGGTAAGATTAGGAAGCACTATATTCGGGAAGCGTGTGGTAAAACATTTCAAAAACAAGGAAGATGCTAATTAGAAGAGCTCTTAAAGAAGATTGCGGCAGATTGTTAGAACTGGTAAAAGAACTAGCTTTGTATGAACGAGCTCCCGAACAAGTAACGGTTAGTTTAGAAGAATTTGAACAAGCAGGATTCTCCGAAAAGCCCGTATGGTGGGCCTTTGTAGCAGAAGAAGATGGATATATTGCAGGCTTTGCATTGTATTACATTCGGTATTCTACTTGGAAAGGTTGCCGCATGTATTTAGAAGATATATTAGTAACCGAGGAACATCGTGGAAAAGGAATTGGTAAATTATTGTTCGACCAATTAATTGTAGAAGCTAAAGAACGAAACTTGCATGGCATAGTTTGGCAAGTATTAGAATGGAACGAACCTGCTATTAATTTTTATAAGAAATACAAGGCGGAGATGGATGGGGAATGGGTTAATTGTGAAATGCCAATTACTAATTACGAATTATGAATTACGAATTATGAATTATGGGAAGAGTTGTAGTATTTTTTAGTTTATGTGCTTTTATTTTTACTGCGTGTAATAATAGTGCGGAGAAAAAAGAACAGCGTACGGATACGCTGAACTATACCATTTATAAGGCTGAGAGCAGTTCGGCGTTTAAACGTTTGGAGAGTGATACTGTTGGCACGTATGCTGTTATTACCTATCCAAATTTTACTCAAGGTGGAGATACAGCTCGCATCAATAAACTAATAACTTACGAACTAACCAAAGAATTTAAAGGCAACGATATGGTGGTGGGTATTACCGATGCTGCTGCTGCATTTGTAATGAAATACGATTCGATGCCGAAAGAAATTAAAAGTAATTCGGCATATTGGAGCCGACAAATAAATGTGAGGGTTCCTTATCAACAATATCCATATGTATCATTAAGTATAGAATTTACTGAATATACAGGGGGCGCACACGGTATGTATGGCACAAACTATCTTAATTTTGATAGAGAGAAAAACAAAGTAATTAGCCTCCATGATTTATTTGATGATGCTAAAATTGCTGAAATTACTAAACAAGCCGAGCAAATTTTCAGAACACAAGAGGGCTTAACAGCAGGGCAAGATTACAGTGGATATTTTTTCGAAAACGGAAAATTTGTGTTACCCGCAAATTTCTCCATTCGAAAAGGAGGAATATTGTTTCAATACGGTTTGTACGAGATAAAGCCTTACGTGGCGGGTACCACGGAGGTGTTTGTGCCAGTAGAAAGCTTATGATTATACGACTTTACGACCATACGATTATACGACTTTACGAAAGCAACCTAGTATGAAAATGCAACATTATAGCACTAAAATAACTCAATAACTAATAACCCAATAACTAATAACCACAATTCATAATTCATAATTCATAATTCAATATGCGGGTTTTCAAATTCGGTGGGGCATCTGTAAAAGATGCAGAGGCAGTAAAAAATGTATGTAATATATTAAAGCGCTATTCGGCTGAAGAAATTTTAGTAGTTGTTTCTGCGATGGCTAAAACCACCAATGCATTAGAACAAGTGTGGAAAGCATATTTACAAAAAGACAATTCGATACACGAAAAAGTAAAGCAGGTATTTGATTTTCATATTAACATGGTGCGCGATTTATTTGGTGCAGATGTTTCGAAAATTGAAGATGAAATTTCGAATGTATTTGTTGAACTCGACTGGATTATTGAAGAAGAACCGCTTGATGGCAAAGCCTATTTATACGATCAGATAGTATCCTTAGGCGAAATTTTATCGACAAAAATAGTTCAAGCCTATTTACAACATGAAGGGGTAAATAGCATGTGGTTAGATGCAAGAGCCTACATTCAAACAGACAATACCTACCGTGAGGGTAAAGTTGATTGGGAAAAAACCAGAACTTTTATTCAAAACGATATTCCATTATTTTTAAAGAAGAAAATCATCATTACACAAGGATTTATTGGTTGTACTTCCGAAAATTTCACCACCACTCTTGGTCGTGAGGGTTCCGATTACAGTGCAGCAATTTTCGCGAATTGTTTAGATGCAGAAAGTGTAACCATTTGGAAAGATGTGCCCGGAGTATTAACCGCCGATCCGAAATTATTCGACAATGCTATTAAATTAGATGATATACCCTATGCAGAAGCTATAGAAATGACTTATTATGGCGCAAGTGTTATACATCCGAAAACCATTAAACCGCTTCAAAACAAAAAAATTCCTTTGTATGTAAAAGCGTTTTTAGACCCAGATAAAGAAGGAACATGTGTTGGTAAATTAGAGTCGGTGGTGTTTAATGATCCGATTATTATTGTAAAAAAGAACCAGAAATTATTAAGTATTTCTACCCTCGATTTTTCATTTATAGCCGAAGATAATTTAAGCGAACTCTTTGGTATTATTAGCAAACACGGCATTAAAATAAATACTATGCAAAATTCTGCCATGACTTTTTCTTGTTGTATTGATGATGATGATAAGGTGGAGGATTTGATAAAAGAAATATCTGTACGTTACAAAGTATTTTATAACGATTCATTAGAACTAGTTACCATTAGGCATTACAATGATGCCGTAATTGAAAAAATACTTAGTGGTAAAAAATTATTACTAGAGCAGAGAAGCCGAAGCACTATTCAATTGGTGTTGCGCTAAAATAATAAAGGGAAATACTTGTCGAAGGTATTTCCCTTTTAAAAAAACTGAATTGTTCACCTAATGAATTCAGATAAAAAAAATTGTTCAACGCAATTTATTAAAAACTATATCCAAATCCAATAGTATAATAACTATTGTAACCAGAAATTACATTATTCTGACTGTTTCGAATGTTTCCGAATGAGCTAAATGCAGTATTGGTTCTAAAATCAATAGCGTATAAATGATCGGTATTGTCTTTAACTTCAAATCCAAAACCCCATAAGTAAGAATACTCTGTAAGGTTAATTCCATTTACTTCTTGGTCGAGTTGATCTTGCTCATTTGGATCGTCGTAATTTCTACTATATGTTCCAATTAGCTTGAAATTATTACTTAATCCGGCAAATCCTTTCACATAAAAACTCTCTGAAATTGGAGCACTTAGTTTTACAATCAATGGAATTTCCGCATAAAACAATCGATAGATATCTTCATAATCTTGCGCCGAATTAGGGAAAACAGCTGCTTCTGTTCCCGTAATTTTTGAACCTTTTGATGATAAATTTGCTTCTACCACCAATCCAACATAATTGTTAAACTGATAGTTTCCTGCAACACCAATGTTTAAAGCTAGTTTACCAGTTTGGTTATTGTTTGATAATTGATTGAACTCCGAAACGCCTAAACCCAATCTAGAATAATAATAAAATCCTTTGGGTTGAGCTTTTATTGCCGTAAACGCGCACAATAAAAACATAGAAAGAAGTATTTTTTTCATAAGGATAGTGTTAATTATACCTATTCGTGCACAAATGCTGTACCGATTGTACAAAACACCAAAACCCACTATAAACAAAAAAAGCGTGGATTTTGGTCCACGCTTTCGGCAAAATATTGCATTTAATATTAAAATTCTCTGTTTACGTCGAATGCCTCCAAATAATCGGCAACACGACGTACAAATTGGCCTCCTAAAGAACCGTCCACTACACGGTGGTCATACGAGTGCGATAGGTACATTTTGTGTCTTATAGCAATCATATCGCCTTCTGGAGTTTCAATAACCGATGGCATTTTACGAATGGCTCCTACTGCCATAATTGCCACTTGAGGTTGGTTGATAATAGGCGTACCCATTACGTTTCCGAAAGAACCCACATTTGTAAGTGTATACGTTCCACCCGAAATTTCATCAGGAGTAAGTTTATTTGCACGAGCTCTGTTTGCTAAATCGTTTACCGTTCTGGTTAAGCCAACTAAATTCATTTGATCAGCATTTTTAATTACTGGTACAATTAAATTTCCACTAGGTAAAGCAGCAGCCATCCCGATGTTTATGTTTTTACGCTTTATAATTTGAGTTCCACTTAATGAAATATTAATCATCGGGAAATCTTTTATTGCTTTTACCAAAGCCTCAATAAATATTGGGGTGAAGGTAATTTTTTCGCCTTCGCGTTTTTCAAATTCTTTCTTCACTTTATCTCTCCAACGTACAAGATTTGTAACATCGGCTTCCACAAAAGAAGTAACGTGTGGCGAAACATGTTTACTCATTACCATATGGTCGGCAATAAGTTTTCGCATTCTGTCCATTTCAATTATTTCGTCGCCATTATTAGCGGAAACAACTGGTGGAGTAATTTTTATTTCTGATGCTGCAGGTGTACTTGCTACTGCTGCTTTTGGAGCAGCTGTTTCTGCAACACTCGGAGTACTTGAACTTGCAAGTGCTTTACCCGATTTTCTATTCGCTACGTAATCTAAAATATCTTGTTTGGTTACTCTACCTTCAGAACCTGTTCCAGTAATACCATCGAGTTCTGTTTGTGAAATACCTTCGTTGCTCGCAATGCTTTTTACCAATGGTGAGTAAAATCTATTTCCAGACGATTGCACTGTTGTAGCAGCAACTGCTGCTGGTCTTTCTTCTACTTCTTTAATTCCTGGAGTTGCAGCTGCTGGAGCGGCTGCGCTACTAGGCGCACTTACACTTGCAGATCCTGCTTCGGTTTCAATTATGGCAATTACAGCACCCACCTTTACTACATCACCCTCATTAAATAAAGTTTTTACAAGTGTGCCAGCTACTGGCGAAGGAACTTCAGAATCTACTTTATCAGTTGCAATTTCTAAAATCGATTCATCAGAATCAATGGAGTCACCCGGATTTTTTACCCATTTAATGATGGTTGCTTCTGCAACGCTCTCCCCCATTTTTGGGAGTACTAATTCGTATTGAGCCATAATTTAATGTCTATATAAAGCGCAAAAATAAGCTAATTTGTCAATTCCTCAATTTTATTCTTCCTTTATCATTCTAAACAACATGTAAAGTGCCTGAACTGCTGTGCGTTCAATATTTTGCATTCGTAAATTACCAAAATGGAATTTCCTACTAAATACCTTCTCTTTATTAGCCACGGCAATCCAAACGGTGCCAACAGGTTTATCTTCAGTACCTCCGCCTGGCCCAGCAATTCCTGAACAAGCAATGGAAAAATCGGTATTAAACTCTTTTATAGCCCCTGTAGCCATCTCCTCTACCGTTTCTTTACTTACAGCGCCAAAACTATCTAAGGTGCTTTGTAAAACGCCTAAAATGTTTTTCTTTAAATCGTATGAGTATGATACTGCGCCACCTTCATAAGCTTTAGAGGAACCTGCGATACTCGTTAATAAATGACCTATGTAACCTCCCGTACAACTCTCTGCTGTTGAAAGCGTTTTTCCTCTGCTTATTAATAAATTTAAAATCGCTTCTTCAAAACTAATGTCGCTCTCGGCAACTACGTGCTTTTTTACTCTCTCTACAATTTTATTTTTTATGTTGATGACCTCATTTGTATCATACGCACCTTTGTATTCTGCGGTAAGTCTTAAGCGCACCTGACCAAGTTTCGGTAAGTAAGCCAATTTAATATGCTTAGGCAAGTCGTTCTCTATGTCTTCAATTTCCGAAGCCAAAAAAGATTCGCCCATACCAACTGTTAAAATGTTTTCGTGAATTAAGGTGCTGCCTATAAAATTTTGTTTTAATAATGGTAAAACCGAATTCTCCATTATAGTTTTCATTTCGAATGGAACACCTGGCATCGAAAAAAATAATTTACCATTTCGTTCAAACATCATGGCCGGTGCGGTGCCTTGCGGATTTTGTATAACCGTACAATTATGTGGCACTTCAGCTTGTTTTCTGTTTATTTCTGTAACTGGTCTGTTAAATCGTGCAAATATGCGCTCAACATTAGCCAAGGCCTCTTCGTTTAATACATAAGTAGAGCCGAAATATTCTGCCAAGGTATGTTTGGTAATATCGTCTTTCGTTGGCCCCAATCCACCTGTAATTAAAATAATATCTGCTCTGTTTTCTGCTTCTTTTAAAGCATCAAGTATATGTTGTTTATCATCAGAAACAGAACTTATTTGTTTCACCCGAATCCCAATCTCATTCAATTGCTGAGCCATCCACGCAGAATTGGTATCTACTATTTGTCCGATTAAAATTTCGTCGCCTATGGTTATTATTTCTGTATTCATTGCCTAGTCATTAGTCGTTAGTCATTAGTCGTTAGACAATAGCAAACAGTAGCCGTAATTCGTAATTCGTAATTCGTAATTATTTTTTCCCGAAAACTTTCTGCAAAATCGCCGTTACTCTCGCTGCTGGGTCTTGTCTTATTTTTAATTCTTCTTTAGCTACTAATAGAAATAATCCGTCTATAGCTTTTTGAGTAGTGTAACCCGCTAAATCTGGATTCATTTTGGTAACTGTAGGTACTTTGTTATATGTTGTAATTATAGTTTCCCAATATTTTGTTGCGTTAACCTTACTCAATGATTTTTCGATTACTGGTCTGAATTTTTTTAATAATTCTGCTTGTGTGTTCGCCTTTAAATATTTGGTAGCGGCATCGTTAGAGCCGTTCAAAATATTTAATCCATCCTTTATCGTCATTGCCTTTACTGCATTTATAAATATAGGCGCTGCTTCTTTTGCAGCATCTTCTGCCGCACGATTTACGGTAAGGGTAAAGTCGTTTACTAATTTTGTTTGACCCAAATTAATTAAGGTTTCTTGAACCTTTTTTGCTTCTGGCGGGAATGGAATAAACAAGGCCGGATTTTTATAATAAGCGTCTACTTTAGATGCCAATCCCGAAGCATTTTTACTGCCCACATTTAAGGCTTCTTTTAATCCCGCAATTATATCTTCATTACTCAACTTACCCGTTGTACCCGTTGCTCCACCTAATATCTCGGTACCACTCTTCTTAATCTTATCCATATCCAATTGCTTGCACGAACTTGCTGCAAACAAACAAACCATTAATAATACAATTCCTTTTTTCATATATATTTTTTTTTATCGAATTAACGAACTTACGATCTAGCGAATTTACGAACTAACGAACTTACGAGCACACGAGCATATGAGCACACGAACCCACGACCTACTCTCTCTCATAAAACTCTCTTCTCCTACTCAACTTCAAATCTTGTAATATAGAAGCTCTCACCTTTAAATCTACACTATAACGTTGAAAGGTTCCAAATGGAATCCAGTTGATACTTAAATCCCAGCAATGCAAGTCTCTGTATATGTTTAACGAGGTTGGTGTAATTTCTTTATTCGTAAAATCGTAACCACTTGTAAAACCAATTTTCCATTTAGGGGTAACGCTAATATCGCCGTTAAAGTTTACCGATTGTTGTGTGGTAGAGGTTAGCAATGGGCGTTGATAAGAGAGTATATAACTAATGGCTATGTTCCATGGTATGCTCCAATCTACGTAGTATTGTGGAGCGCGATTAATCATTTCTAACTCCGCATAATCGTATTTATTTTTAGGAGTTTGCTTTTGCTCTAAACTTGCTTTACTTTTAAATGCATCTGGATTTAGGTTTGTACCCACAGATAAACTTGCGGCAATTAACCTACCCAATCTTTTATTTTTTTTAATCTCAAATTCGTTTACGTTAAAAATTCGTCCGTTTGTATCGGTTCTTAAGGTGTACAAATCATACACAGCATTCACATCAATATTTATTTTTTCAAATAACACGGTTCTAGCCACCACATTTATATCAGAAAATTTTAATGAATCGGCAGCCATGTTATAATTTCCTGTAAACCTAAAACTGTCGAATATCCTTATTTTCCTTATAACTGAGCCTGTATCCGTTTCCTTTTTCAGTTTCATTTCAATATTGTTATCGAGTGTGTAAGATAATAAACTCGATTTACCTCCACCTGGCGAACCAAACAAGGCATTGCTGTTTTCGAATATAGAATATTGTGCCGTTGCACCTGTACTGTCTGATTGTACTAACTGATAATATCCATAAGAACTCTTTGCAAAATCTGGGCGATAGCTATAACTAATAGATGGAGTTACTACATGTCGAATGGCTACAATACCTGCTTTGTTTACTGGGTACATGCCGTATACACGAGTAGTTAAACTAATACCTCCGTTATATTCCATCGATCTATTAAACCCTCGTACGGTATCGGTAATAACTTGTGTTCCATCCCATGATTTGCGTACCGAACTGAAATACCAACGTTCGTTATAGTTTGCGAAAGGACTAAAGGTGAAATATTTAAATAAATTGAAGGATGTTGAAATAGGAATACGGTGTATAATTCCGTTCTGAAAATCTTTTAAGGTTTCTTTTCTAAATAATAGAGAGTCGAATGTTTCAATTCTGTTTAAGGCATCGGCAGTATAACTAACTCCAATTCTGTGGTACCATTTTTGGTCGCCTACTCTGTTTTTAGATTCGAACGGGAATATCCTCGACATGTTGAAACTTACACTTGGCAAACCTAATGAAACCGAACCGTTGGTTAAATTCTGTGCATGTGTCATCGATCCGTTTAAAGAGAAAGGAGTTCCTTCCCAATTCTTAGAAAAACTTACAGATGAGTTTAAGTTATTTTGGGTAATACTCTGTATGTTGGTGGTAATGTTATTTCTATAATTGTTACGTGTGGCGATGTTTACCAATGCGCTAAAACGTGTGCCTGGTATAGCTTTGGGGTCTTGGTTATGATTCCATCTAATAGAAAAATCTTGGTTTCGAATGTATGATAGGGTGTTTGGTTCGCCAAATCTTCTATCGGTATAATTACTAGAAAAACTTCCGTTGTATTTATACTTTACATTATATCTCGAAAATATATTACCGCCATAACTACCGCGCGAATAAATGTCGGCTCTTAAGGCTAAATCCACATAATCATTAATACCTAAATAATATCCACCGTTTCTCAAAAAGAAACCAAGCTCTCTATCCTCTCCTATTTCTGGCATCAATATTCCAGAGGATCTTCCACTTTTTCTAGGAAAAAAACCAAAGGGCAATGCTAAAGGTAAGGGCACATCTTCTACCACTAAATAAGCCGGACCCGAAACTGTTTTATCTTCTATATTTTTTGCCTTGGTAAGTGCAATGTAAAAATGAGGTTCGGGTAAATTACAAGTGGTAAATTTTCCGTTTCTAATAAATACTTCGTTGTATTCATTTTTCTTAACGTCGTTTGCAATTAAATAGCCCTGGCCTTCTTGTGTAGTAACCTCTTTTATCTTCCCTTTTTTCGTTTCGAAATTATACATCATTTCTTCCGAGTTATAGGTTTGTCCGGCATCTACAAAAACAGGTTTACCCACTACTTTCCCTGTACTGTCTTTTACTCCTTGGGCATACACCGTTTTTTTTATTTGGTCGATGACTATATAATCGGCCTTTAAACTAATATCACCATAATATACTTCGGCTTTATTGTACAAATACACTTTAGACTTCACAATGTCGTACACAATAGAATCTTTGGCATTGTACTTTATAGGAATTTCAATGGCTTGTTTTTTAGGACTAATAGTGATGGAATCATCTTTTTGAACCACATTCAATAATGAATCGCCGTTTTGATTCGTTAAGGTAGTATCTTTTGGAAAAGTACTTTTTTGTTTAGCTTGAGCACTCGAATGGAGCCCATTTAAACAAATAATTACTAACAAAAGTGGAAATAGGCTTTTTAATGGTTTCAAAGTCGGCTATGAATACTATTTTTGCAAGCGAATTAACGAAAAATTAAGGAATAAATTACCGTGAAGAAAATACTCTTATCCACATTTATCATAATACTTGGTATAATTACTGCACAAACATACGCAAGTCCTACGAATCTATACAAAATTAAAACCGTTGTAATTGATGCAGGGCATGGCGGACATGATGCCGGATGTTTAGGCATACATTCTAAAGAAAAAGAAGTTACGTTGGCCATTGCGCTAAAATTGGGTAAATATTTTGAAGAAAATTACCCTAACATTAAAGTGGTGTATACTCGTAAAACCGATGAATTTATTGATTTAATTGAGCGAGCAAACATTGCAAATAGAGCCAAAGCCGACTTATTTATTTCTTTACATTGCAACTCTAGTGCCAATAAATCAGCCTTTGGTTCAGAAACTTACGCTATGGGTTTACACGTTTCGGAGGCAAATTTAAACGTTGCGAAAAGAGAAAACTCAGTAATCTTGTTAGAAGATAATTATGAGAAGAATTACGATGGATTCGACCCTAAATCAACAGAGGCGTATATAATATTTTCGTTATATCAGAATGTTAACATAGATAAAAGTTTATTTTTGGCCTCGAAAGTACAAGATCAGTTTACTACGAAGTTAAAAAGATACAATAGAGGAGTAAAACAAGCAGGATTTATTGTACTTTACAAAACTAATATGCCTTCTGTACTAATTGAGAGCGGATTCTTATCAAATAAAAATGAAGAAGAGTTTTTAAGTTCTGAAGTTGGACAAGAAAGCATTGCTAAATCTATTTATTTGGCCTTTAAAGCCTATAAAGAAGAGTTAGAGAAGGAAAAATAAGTATATTTGAGAAATTTTCTACCGTGAAAATCAACAACGAAACAAAAGTCGGCATTATAACTGTACTATCAGTTACCATTTTAATTTTAGGGTATAATTACTTAAAAGGAACAGAAGTATTTACTGATACTGTAGATATTTATGCAGAATATGCACAAATAAACGGCATTAAAGAATCGAATCCTATTTTGTACAATGGGTATGCTGTTGGTAAAGTAAGTAATTTAGAATTAACCGAAAGAGGTACCATTATTGCCACCCTTACTCTTAAGCCAGGCTTACAAATTCCAGATAATACTATTGCAAAAATCATCAGTCAGGATCTCTTAGGTGCCAAGGCGGTGGTTTTACAATTTGGCGATTCGCGAACTTTTATTGAAGAGGGCGATACTTTAAGAACCGATACTGAAATGAGTTTAGCAGAATCTGTAAACTCAGAGGTTTTACCCGTTAAACAAAAAGCGGAGAAATTATTGAGCACCATGGATTCTATTTTGGTGTCGATACAATACATTTTAAACCCAAATTTCAGATCTAATATAGACCAAAGTTTTGCCAGTATTAAACGCAGTATCGAAACACTTGAAGTAACGGCTACTCGTGTAGATTCAATGGTGAAGTACCAAGCCGCGAGGTTTAAAGTTATTTCTAGTAATATAGAAAGCATTAGCTCTAACTTAAAAAACAACAATCAAAAAATTTCAGACATTATTTCGAACATCGATCAAATAAGTGATTCGCTTACACGCATCAATTTCATATCAACCATAGATCGTGCAAATAAAGCATTAGAAGATATTGCAATTATTACCGAAAAAATAAATACAGGCCAAGGAACTTTGGGTATGTTGGTAAACGACGATAAATTGTACCACAACTTAAATCAATCGTCGAGAGATTTAGACCGTTTGCTTGTTGACCTACGATTAAATCCGAAGAGATATGTGAATGTTTCTGTATTCGGCGGAGGCAGTAAGAAGTATAAGGAGTCGGATTCGTTGAAGATAAAATAGTCGTTAGTCTTTAGTCTTTAGAAAACATAACTCTGAGCTAGCTTGCACAAATATTTACTATTAGCAAGAATTCTAAAGACTAAAGACTAATGACTAAAGACTCTGCTCCATAAGGTGCACAATAATCCCATCTACAAGCCCAACTTTTGGTACGTGTATAGACTTTACACCGGCCCATTTCATAATGGTTAAGAATATTTCTGAAGCGGGTATAATTACATCGGCGCGATCTTGGTTTAATTCTAAAATTTGAATACGTTCTTTTAGAGAGTAAGAATTCAAATAATTGTACAATGATTTTAATTTCGCATATGTTAAAGGAGTTTCGTCCTTCTCGCCAGATAAACGGTGTAGTTTATTGATATTACCTCCTGTACCGATGCCAAACATTGGTTTCAGGTTCTTGGTATGTTCTTTAATCCAATCGCGCATACGAGCCCATTCGGCTTCGGTATCTTTATTATCTAACATTCTGATGGTACCAATGTTAAATGATTCTGCAGCCACTACTGTGTTTTTAGAAAAGATCGAAAGTTCTGTACTTCCTCCACCAACATCAATGTATAAATAATTCTTTTTATGGTCGAGTGTATCCTCAATATGCGAAGAGTAAATCATTTGAGCTTCTATTTCGCCTGTAATGATTTCAATTTTAACATTCGATTCTTTCTTAATTCTACTAATTACCTCTTTGCCATTTTTAGCTTCACGCATCGCCGAAGTAGCAAATGCTCTGTATTCCGTAACTTTAAAAACATCCATTAAGTTTCTAAACGCTACCATCGACTGGCTTAATTCTTTAATTTTTTTCTCAGATAATTTCTGATTTAAAAAAGCATCGTCGCCCAAACGCAAAGGAATTCGTAACAGTGTATCTTTTTTATAGTAGTACCCATCTTCCGCTTCTATGATGTTTGCAATTAACAAACGCACAGCATTGGAACCTATATCTATGGCAGCATATCTCATTTCTTAGTAGTTAGTAGTTAGTCTTTAGTCGTTAGACCGTGGTTATTAGTTATTAGTTATTGTTTATTAAGTTATTTTGTTATTAGTACTCTGTTGCTTTCGACAATTCGACCATTCGACAATTCGACTATTCGAAATTTCGACCTTTCGAAAATTCGACATTTCGAAAACCGTTACTGCTTCAGCAACCTATACGTTTCATACTGCGAGCGATGTGCTTGTTCATCATTCAACTTGTATGCATTGTTATTTTCTTTATTTATAATTCTGGCTTTGGTATTATCTTTTAATTGTAATTCTAAAATCGATTTTATTTCTTTTTTAACATGGTTATCTAAAATTGGAATGGCCACTTCTACCCTCATGTCTAAATTTCGAAGCATTAAATCAGCAGAAGAAATGTACATCACTTCTTTGCCACTGTTATGGAAACTAAATATACGGGCATGTTCCAAGTACCTGTCAATAATACTAATAACTTCTATGTTTTCAGAAAAATTCTTTCTACCTGGTACCAAACAGCAAATTCCTCGAACAATAATCTTAATTTTTACACCTGCACGAGAGGCTTCGTAGAGTAATTCTATTATTTTTTCGTCGGCTAAACTGTTTAATTTAAGTAAGATACTCGCTTTTTTACCTTTTAAGGCATTTTGAGTTTCTCTTTTAATCAATTTCTCAATATGTTTCCGCAGGTTAATGGGCGATACTAAAATGTTTTTGTATTCCCCATCAATAGTGCCGCGTTCTAAATGCTCAAATACTTTATGTAGTTCTGTAGTGATTTTTTTATTAGCCGTAAAAATAGATTCGTCGGCATAAATTCTGGCTGTTTTTTCATTAAAATTACCTGTACTGATGTTTGCATACAGGGTATTTTCTCCTTTTTCTTTGCGACTTACCAAACATATTTTAGAATGAATTTTCATGTTTGGCACACTGTGTAATACTTTCACTCCTTCTTCTAAAAACTTTTGAGTCCAGTAAATATTATTCTCCTCGTCGAACCTTGCTTTTAACTCCAATACTACTAATACCTTTTTACCATTTCGCGCAGCATTTATAAGGGCATTGGCTACCATCGACTCTTTAGCTATTCTGTAAAGAGTAATTTTAATCGACTCTACTTTGGGGTCTATGGCTGCTTCTCGTAAGAATTGGATAATGTAATCGAACTTTTGGTAAGGCAAATGCACAATTCGATCTGAACTGGCAATGGCTCCAAAAATACTGTTTGATTGGTTGAAAGAAGGAATATCTAAGGGGATGTTCTCAGAATAATTTAAGTGCGGTAACTTTAAAGTTGGAAAAGAAATAAAATCTTTAAAATTATGGTACTTGCCACCGGGTATTAAATTATCGATGGATAAATTTTGTTTTTCTTTTAAAAATTTAAGTAAATCTCTGGGCATCGACTGGTCGTATACAAAACGAACAGGCTTGCCTCGTTTACGTTGCTTTAAACTTTTAGTAAAAGAATCGAGCAAGTTGAGCTGTAAATCGTTTAAGTCGAAATCTACTTCTGCATCTCTGGTAAGCTTAATGGTGTATGCTTCGTAAGCGGGCATGTTAAAGATGTGGTAAATATCATCTAAACAATACCGAATTACATCATCAAGTAAAATAATGTATTTTAAATTATTGGTTTCGGGTAAAACTAAAAAGCGAGAATGTAAATCTGTAGGCAATTCGAGCACAGAAAGCTTGTATTTACTGGGCTCTTCGGGCTTAAATAGTTTTACTACTAAATAAATAGACCTGTCTTTTAGATACGGAAAAGGTTTCTCCTTTTCTATCATTATGGGAACTAAACTTGGTAAAATTTTATCTCTAAAATATTGTTTTACAAATTTACCTTTAGATACGTTTAGTTGGTTTTCATTTATAATGAATACTTTTTCTTCTGCCAATTCTTTTAATAAAACATCGTTATAAAGCGATTCAAATTTTTGCTGTTGTTTTATTACTATTTGTTTTATTTGTTTTAGAACCTTCTCCGGATTGTATTTAATTCGTTCTTTGTCTTTTTTGTCGACTGCCAACATACGGGTTGCAGATGCCACACGTACTCTAAAAAACTCATCGAGGTTGTTTGAAAAAATACCCATAAAACGCAAACGTTCAAATAAAGGAACGGTAGGGTCGTGAGCCTCTTGCAATACACGATCGTTGAAGAGCAACCAAGATATTTCGCGGTTTATAAAAGGGGGTTTAGGAGTGTTTTTAGGCATTTTTTGCAATATACAACTAAAAACAAAAATAGCCCTGAAAGAATTATCAGAGCTATTTTTAAAGTTACTAAAGTGTTAAATTTGTGTTAACACTCGAATATTTAACGATAAATTATTTCATATCGCCAGAAGCAGCTGGTTTAGCCGCTTTTTTTGAAGTTGCTTTTTTAGCTACTTTTTTTTTTGGTGCTGCTTTTTTAGCTGCTGCTTTCTTAGGAGCTGCTTTCTTAGCTGCTTTCTTAGGAGCTGCTTTTTTAGCTGCTTTCTTAGGAGCTGCTTTTTTAGCTACTTTCTTAGGAGCTGCTTTTTTAGCTACTTTTTTAGGAGCTGCTTTCTTAGCTACTTTCTTTGGAGCTGCTTTTTTAGCTGCTGCTTTTTTAGGAGCTGCTTTCTTTGCTGCTTTTTTTACAGCTGGTTTTTTAGCAGCAGCTTTTTTCTTTGCTGGTGCTTTTTTTGCTTTTTCCATGTTTTTTTGTTTTAAGTTAAAAATTAAATTGTTTGGTTTTTTGATGATTTATTTTTTTATTGTCGATATCACATCGATATTTGTGAATCGGTCGTCCGAAGATTTCCGTATCATCATTATAAAATTAGTCAAAGAACCTTGTGTTGAAAATGTGTTGAAATGTTTTTTTTGATTCAACTCAAATTCTTTTACAAATTTAAAATTATTTATTTAAAAAATAAACTTTAAAAAAAAGTTATCAACATGCCAACATTCGACATCGTAAGCAAAGTAGATTTTCAACTACTCGACAATGCAATTAACAATGCAAAAAAAGAAATTATTAATCGTTATGACTTCAACGGATCGAAGACAGAAATTGAGTATGATAAGAAATTAAATCTTATAAATATTCTCACCGAAAACGACATGCGTGTAAAAGCCATAAGCGATGTAATCATTGGCAGGTCTATGAAGCAGGGCATCGACCCAAAATGTTTCGACTTCGGAAAAGATGAAATTGCTTCTGGAAATATGATACGTAAAGAAGTAAAAATTAAAGATGGAATTGATAAAGAATTAGCAAAACAAATTGTAAAAAAAATTAAAGATTCTAAGTTAAAAGTAGAAGCTCAAATACAAAATGATCAGCTAAGAGTAAGTGGAAAAAAGATTGATGATTTGCAAGAAGTGATACAATTATTGCGCTCCGAAAGCTTCGAACAAGCTCTTCAGTTCATAAACATGCGTTCGTAATTTTTGAAAATTTTTATATTTTTTTTACAATCCGATACCAAAACCTACTCTAATTACCGGATTACTGTAAGGGGTAAATGGTGTTTCTGTTAAATTATAAAGCACCATTAAATCGATGGTGGAGTTGCGCGAAAAGTATTGTCTATATCCTCCACCTACGAACCAACTGTTAACGGTTCTTCTCAAAGATCCGTCCGGATTTCCGAGTGGATTGTAACTAATGTACTCTAAATTTAGTGTTTCAAATTCGGTATGTGCAATTAAAAAATCATTAATTTGATACGTACCGTATAACCTACCTCCGTAGTTATTGTAGTTATATTTGAAGTTCGGAAACTTTACTCCGTAGTATTGATAAATAATACCAGTTCCAACAGTTAACTTCTCTGTAAACCTATAGCCCACGCTAGGCGACAAGGCAACTAGCGACTCATAAGTAGAAAAACTCATTCCAAAGTTTCCACCAAAAACAACACGATCCCAAGAAAAACTTTTTTGTGAATAGGCATTGTTCCATACTATTGTACTGCATATAATACTAATCGCGAAAATTATCTTTTTCATATTCTATATTAATCTTTTCAAAAACGAAAATTTATTTGTGTTCTTATACAAATGTAATAAAAAAACGACGTGCTCATTTCTGAAACACGCCGTTCACCTAACCTAAAAAACCCAATTATGAGATCTTAATTTCTTTTACTTGCGGCAAAGATTCTTTTTTCTTCGCTATAGATACAGTCAATATTCCATCTTTATACTCTGCAGAAATTTGATCTTGGTCTGCAATTTCTGGTAAATTGAATGAACGTTTGAACGAGTAAAAACTGAATTCTTTGCGTGTGTATTTAGTTCCTTCTTGCACTTCTTCTGCTTTCTTTGAAGTAGAAATATGCAACACCTCTTTTTCTAGTTTAATGTTGAAATCCTCTTTCACTAATCCCGGTGCAGCTAATTCAATTTGAAATTTATCTTCGCTCTCTAAAACATTTACCGCAGGTAGATGAGTTGCCGAATCGTGCATGCTTGGAGCGAGAAATTCATTGTACAATGGATTAAACATTTTGTTCAACATTGTATTCGTTAATGGTCCGTTGTTTTTAAATTTTACGTAAGTCATTTTGTGTTCTCCTTATTATTTTGTGTTTGGCACGTATACATCAATTGAAATACCAAAGCAAAAAAACAAGAAAAAACACGACAGGTTGTCGTTAAACACTAAAATCACACTGCCGAATTAGCAGTTTTAAGGAAAAAATTAGAATATTTTGCCAGGATTGAGTATTCCATTAGGGTCGAAGACTTTCTTAATCCCTCTCATCAAATTTAAATTTACCTCCGAATATTTAATAGGCATGTATTCTTTTTGCACATAGCCAATGCCATGTTCACCAGAAATGGTTCCGTTTAAATACGTAGTTAATTGAAAAATTTCTTTGATGCCATCTTTCAATTTATGGTTCCAATCGTCGTCGTTCATGGTACCTTTTATAATATTGATGTGTAAATTTCCGTCGCCTGCATGCCCATAGCAAACCGATTGAAATCCATACTTTGCTCCAATTTCTTTTATACCTGCTAATAATTTTGCAAGCTCTGCACGAGGTACCACCGTATCTTCTTCTTTATATATAGAGTGCGCTTTTACAGAGTGAGCCATGTTCCGGCGCATTTTCCACCACTCTTCTTTTTGAGCAGATGAATCTGCAAATAATACTTCTTCCACTTTATATTGATAAAGCACTTCGGTAATGGCTTCGCATTCTTTGTACATTAAATCTAACTCGTTTCCATCTACTTCTATTAATAAATAGGCTTTGATGTTTTCTTTTTGATCGAAATGTAAGCCTTCGTATTTTACTACCCAATCTACTCCATCCTTTTCCATAAACTCTAATGCCGAAGGGCTAATACCTGCTCTAAATATAGCAGATACAGCATCGCAAGCATTTTCCGATTCGTAAAAAGAAGCTAATAAAAGTAAATTATGTTTTGGTGATGGTACTAGTTTGAACACAATTTTAGTAATAACACCCAATGTTCCTTCGGAACCAATCATTAATTGTGTGAGGTTATATCCAGATGCATATTTCAAAGTATTAGCACCAGTCCAAATTATTTCGCCCGTAGGTAAAACCATTTCTATGTTCAACACATAATCTCTCACTGTACCATATTTTACTGCTCTTGGGCCCCCACTCGACTCTGCTAAATTTCCACCCAACATACAGGAACCTTTGCTCGATGGATCAACCGGATACATTAACTCATGCTTCGCAATTTCGTCCATAAACACTTGTGTAATTACTCCCGGTTCTACTGTTGATTGTAAGTTGCGAACATCTACTTCTATAATTTTATTGAAACGTTCCATACTCAAAATTACACCACCGTGTACAGCCAATGCACCACCACTCAAGCCTGTTCCGCCTGCACGTGGAGTAACTGGTATTAAATGTTCATTACAATATTTTAATATTGTAGAAACCTCCGCAGTGTTATTCGGTATCAATACTAAATCTGGGATGAAAATATAATCTTCGGTTTCATCGTGTGAGTAATCGAGTTTATCTTCTTCGGCAACTAATACTTGCTCTTTAGTTAAGATGGAATTGAAAAATTGGAGATGATCTTGGTTAAACATTTATGTGAATTACAAATTACGAATTACAAATTACGAATTACGAATTACGAATTTAGGCATTAGAATTTAGAGTTTAGAATTTAGATATTAGAATTTACTGCAATATGTAACTGTGGCGGAGCCTATCATGCCCTCGATGGGTACGTGTTTTTTGCGCAGGCTTACTTCTATGTTGGAGATGTTTGGGTTTAGGAGTTTGATGCGATCGTGAATGTTTTTTACCACGGTTTCTAAGAGTTTTTGGGTGATTTGCATTTCTTCTTTTGCAATGCCATATAATACCACGTAGTTTACGGTGCTACCCAAATTTTCCGATTCAACAATATGATCCGGAATTTCTACAAACATATCTACTATAAAAACGTTTCCAATTAGATTTTCTTCCTGATAATAACCATGTAGGGAATAAAATTCTAAATTATTTAAAGAGATTTTATACATTCTAGAGTCCTTTTGATTTTTTGTTACCTTTGTTCCGATTTAACAAATATATAGAATAGCGATGGCTAAAACAGATTTATTTGAAGCTCCAGATTATTATTTACTCGACGAGTTATTAACAGAAGAACACAAATTGGTGCGTAATTCTGTACGCGATTGGGTGAAGAAAGAAGTGAGCCCTATTATTGAAGATTATGCACAACGTGCAGAATTCCCGAAACATTTAATTAAAGGCTTAGGCGAAATTGGTGCCTTCGGTCCTACTATTCCGGTGGAATATGGTGGTGGCGGTATGGATTATATTTCGTACGGTTTAATTATGCAAGAAGTAGAACGTGGCGATTCGGGTATTAGATCAACTGCATCTGTACAAGGATCTTTAGTAATGTGGCCAATTTATGCATACGGTTCTGAAGAGCAACGTAAAAAATACTTACCAAAATTAGCTACTGGCGAATTTATGGGATGCTTTGGTTTAACAGAACCTAACCATGGTTCGAACCCAAGCGGAATGCTCACTAATTACAAAGAAGATGGCGACCATGTGATATTAAACGGTGCTAAAATGTGGATTTCTAATGCTCCATTTGCAGACATTGCAGTGGTATGGGCGAAGAACGAAGCAGGTAAAATAAAAGGAATTATTGTGGAACGTGGAATGGAAGGTTTTACTACTCCAGAAACACACAACAAATGGTCGTTACGTGCTTCGGCAACGGGCGAATTGGTATTCGATAATGTACGTGTACCAAAAGAAAATATTTTACCAAACGTAGAAGGTTTAAAAGGCCCATTGGGTTGTTTGAACCAAGCTCGTTATGGTATTGCTTGGGGTGCAATGGGTGCTGCTATGGATTGTTATGATACTGCTTTACGTTATTCTAAAGAGCGTATTCAGTTCGATCGCCCAATAGGTGGTTTCCAATTGCAACAAAAGAAATTAGCAGAAATGATTACCGAAATTACCAAAGGACAATTATTGAATTGGAGATTAGGTGTTCTTAAATCTGAAGACAGAGCTACTGCTGCACAAATATCAATGGCTAAACGTAACTCCGTAGAACTTGCTTTAAATACTGCTCGCGATGCTCGCCAAATGTTAGGCGGAATGGGCATCACCGGCGAATATCCAATTATGCGCCACATGATGAACTTAGAATCTGTGGTAACTTACGAAGGTACTCATGATATCCACTTGTTAATAACAGGTATGGATGTAACGGGGTTGAATGCCTTTAAGTAGGTCGTGTGCTCGTGTGTTCGTTTGCTCATATGCTCATTTAGGAACGGTGTTGCTAAATGAGCACACGAGCATATGAGCAAATTAGAAATTGTATCCAAAATGTAGGCCCGGTTGTATAAAATAATTGGGCCATTTTTTTTCTACAGATTTAAAAGTTTCTGGAACATTGGTTCGTATCGGCCAATAACTACAGCCAATTGCAGGTTCAAAGAAGAAACGGTTATTGAAAAATTTAAATTGGTAACCTAAGTGGAAGTTCATGTACAAGGTGTACCCGTTGCCAATCTTTTTCTTATTCTCATCCAAATATTTTTCAAAAGCATTTAAAGCATAAACAGAGGAATACACTCCTTTCCACCAAAAGCGCTGGTAACCTATGGTTGGTGCAAGAATACGAGCATGACCAGGATAATTTAGTCCCGGAGCATCAAAAGATAGCCCAAAAGGAATACCTATTGGCCAAGAATAAATGGAGCGTTTAAATTCGAAGGATATAACATCTTTTGGAGTTAAACGATAGCCGACATTTAATTGTATGTATTCGGGATTATTTACCTTATCAAAATTCCCTAATAAAAACAAGGAACTACCAATGTACCACCTTTTAAAGGTGCTGTCTGTTTTAGATGATTGTGCATTTACTTGTAAACTGCTTGCCAAAATGGATGCAACAATTAGCCATAAAATTTTCTTTCGCATAATTATTAAATTGATATTGCAAAAGTAGAATGGCTAAAATCAATAAACGTTCACTTAAGTTAATTAATGTGCTAGTTTGCTAGTGTGATAGTATGCTAATATAGGTAGGGTGTTGCTAAATTAGCATACTATCACACTAGCATACTATCATACTATCTCAATATTCTTGCTCGTAGTCTGCTTAGAGATTGTGGTTTGATGCCTAAAAAGCTAGCCAGTTGGTGTTGTGGTACGCGTTGTAAAAGATCTGGTCGTTTTTGCAATAAGTTTTGGTAGCGTTGTTCTGGCGAGGAGGTTTTAAAATCGTCGAAGTCTATTTGTTGTTTAGCGAGGAGTTCTTCAGAGAACATTCTGCACATTGTATCGAACTTCGGAAATTTACGGTTTACTTCCTCTCCCATTTCGGCATTTGAAATAAGCAAAATACTGTCTTCTACAGAAGCAATGTAATATTCGGAAGGAGTATTAGAAATCACACAATGAGGTGTTAGGGCTTCGAGTTCTGTATAAAAAGCTGTTGTTTTTTCTTCGCCATCAATAATATAATACTTCCGTATACAACCTTTTAGTACAAAAAAACTTTCGTTTGTTTTTTTTCCTTCGTATAGTAAAACGGTTCCTTTTTTAACGGAGTGAAAAATGTCAAGAGAAATTAGAACGTCTTTTTCCTCTTGTGTGAGTGTAATGTATTTGGCGATGAAATCGAATAAAATGTTTTGCATAAGGGATTATTTTTTACTGAGCAGAATCTTATTAAGGAATGCAGAACCATACATTAATGGAAGGTTTATTAGGCATTTTCAAAACGTGACTTGTTTTCAGCCATCCATTTTTGTTGATCTTCTTTAGTTTTATTAGGATCGTTCATCACCTCTGCATGAGCTTGCATGTAATGTGGCATAAGATTTTGCATCCATTGTTCGAATGTTTCGCCTTTGGCAGTAGTTTCGCATAAATCACATTTTACTGTTTTCATAAATTTATATCAATTTAAATTAATTTACATCAAGATCAAACTGTTTGATTGTTTTTAGCTCCTTGTTTTTGTTTTTCAACTCCTCTTCTATATCAAAATCATTTTGCAAGCCTAACCAAAATTTTGGAGAATTACCAAAAAAATTGCAAGTCTTAATGAAGTATCCGCAGTAATACGCCTGTTTCCTTTAATAATTTCCGAAATACGAGTTTGTGGAATGGCAATTTCTTTAGAAAGCCTGTAAGCAGATATTTTTAAAGGAATTAGGAACTCCTCACGTTGAATTTCTCCTGGATGAATATTTTCAAGGCTATTCAAATTGTTGTAAATAATAATTATTTTATTGATTATAACAAGTTGTAAAATTACAAGGCTTTGGCAAAATTACATAATATTCTTAAGTATTTTCAAAACTACTATTCCTCCCAAAGTTGTAATTAAAAAAAGAAGTACAAAGAAAAACCTATCCAATATTTTAATCCCATTTTTTCCTTTTGGAGGGGAGTCCCAACGTGTTGCAAGTATTATTGGTCTTTTATAAATTATCAAAAAAAAGTAATTAAAGAGCCTTAGAAAGAACTAACTGTAAAAAAAATATAACCATAACAAATGATCAAACTCAAAATAAATCCTATGTCCTTCATCATACTTTATTTAAAATCAAACAATACTAGATTCAATTCCTTTCGATTTGTTTTCAATAACATCAGTTGCTGTTTTTGTACCAAGTTGTTCGGCTAATCCAATTAGTAATCCTTCCACACCACGTATATAACACAGACGATAAGTATCGCCAAATTGTACCACCTCCTTAACTATTTTAGCACCATACTTTTCAAGTCTACTTAGTAGTTCATCCAGATTTTCTACTCTAAACATTACACGAAGATAGCCTAATGAATTTACAGGATTATTTCTATGATCGGCCGAAATATGTGGAGTGAAAAACTGTGTAAGTTCAAGTCTGGAATGACCATCAGGTGTAACCATCATAGCTATCTCTGCCGATTGATTAGCAAGACCAGTTACACGTCCTGCCAATTCTCATTCTACCATCATTCTGCCTTCTAATAACAATCCAATTTCTTCAAAAAAAGCAATAACATTATCAAGAGATTCTACTACTATCCCAACATTATGCATTTCCATTAATTTACTTTTTATCATACCATGTTTATTGTTAAATAAATTTATATAGGGGTTTATCGCTTTTACAAGAGATTAAGGTTATACAAAGAAATAAAACATACAGGAGTTGTTTCATTGGGTTAAAATAAGATTATTTCTGTTGAAATGAAACATAGCTATTAATAGAGCTAGCAAAGGGAGGCTACAATTTACCTATAATCCCTTTGCAAGCTATGTATTATTGAATATTAGCTGCAACAGCCAGCATTGTCATTAGTGTTACAACAATTGCCTTCTATCAATTTATCAGCGTATACGGTAATGCTGTAAATACCCGAACCCGATTTTTTATAGTTTTCCAGTTCCTTTTTACTTAGGTAATTTAACAACAACTCATCCGGAAGTTCAATGCGTCGTTCCTTTTTTATTTGAATATTTTTGAATCCTGCATTTTTAATGATGCCCAAATACTTACCCTTCTCCATGGCTCCAGCTACACAACCTGCATACATTTCAGAAGCTTCGAGTATGGCTTGTGGAATAGCACCTTGAAATACAATGTCGGAAATACTAAAATGCCCGCCCACTTTTAACACTCTGCTAAGCTCCTCAAATGCTTTTTCTTTATTAGGCACAAGGTTCATCACACAATTACTAATAACCACATCTGCCACTTGGCTAGCAATTTCTTGCATGTTTTCAATTTCACCTAATACAAACTCAACATTAGTGTATCCTAATTTTTGAGTATTTTGCAAAGCGCGTATCACCATTTCTGGTGTCATATCAATACCAATTACTCTCCCCTTTTCACCCACTAGGCTACGAGCAATAAAGGCATCGTTACCGGCTCCTGATCCAAGATCAATTACCGTATCGCCTTCTTGTATGTTTGCAATTTCTGTGGGTAGTCCACAACCTAAAGCTAAGTCGGCTGTTTTTTCATAGCCTTCAACTTTACTATAATCTTCAGTCATTGTATTGCTAAACCCTTCCGTTCCACAGCAAGCTATTTCCGGGGAGCAACATCCTACTTGCACATTGCCTCTTGCCATTTCCGCATACGATTTTTTAATTTCTTGTTTAATTACTTCTGTATTCATACTATTAATTTTTAAAGGATGGCAACATCGCCATTTAATAGTATCACTTACCTACACGAAAAAAGACGCATAGAGGTTAGGAGCAATCGCAATTTTTATCGTCGGGTTCTATTAGGTTTCCGTATTTATCGTTTTGATAGGTGCAGCAATTTAAAATGAGTTCCTTTAATTTTTCTTTCCCTCGTTGCACTCTAGATTTTGCACCCGAATAAGAAATGTTCAATTGTTCTGCCAATTCTTTTTGAGAAATATTTTGAAATTCTGTAATTAATAGTGCTTGCTTATAGTTTTGCGGAAGTTTGTTTATAAAGGGTTTTATGCAGCATTCTGCAATAGTGGCATTTAAGGATTCGGATTCTTCTTCCGTAATTTTTTCTTCTATTTCGTTGATCTCAACTAATTGTTTTCTGTTGCGGAAATAGTCGTTTATTGCATTTCTAACTATTCCGTATAAATAGTTACGCATGTTTTCTGCACGATTAACCTTATCAATGTTACGAATTATTTTGATAAAAACATCTTGCAGAATATCGTCGGTATCTGAAGAATTCCGTGTTTTATTCAGTATAAACACTCTTAGTTCTTTATGAAAGTTGGCCCAAATGGATGTTACCTCTGTTGTCATTTTTTAGCAGGAAATTTTTTGTCTATTGGCATGACGATGGTTATCAGAAAAAGACGCAATTTTGCTTTCACCGTGCTGTACCATTCTTCTTTCAGAATGCTTAAAACAATGCTATCTCTTCGATCACCATTTGGTTTAAAGGTATTGCTCCTTAGCACACCTTCCTCTGTACAGCCAATGCTTTTCATTGCTTGTATGCTTCGTTTATTATCATTATCGGCTCTAAATTCTACTCGTTCCATATTCAACACCTCAAAGGCAAATTCTAAAAGTAAATACTTGCAATTTTTATTTAGCCCAGTTCCTTGAAATTCTTTTCCGTACCATGTATAACCCAATTGCAAGCTTGCATTTTCTATTTGTATATCGTAAAATCGTGTACTGCCTGCATACTGATTTTTCTGCTTATCAAATACCACAAATGCGTACGAATTTTTATTCTCCCTCGCTTTAAGCGCTAGGTCGATATAGTCTTTCATCTTTTCTGGTGAACTTGCTTGTACCAAAGAGTAGGTCCACAATTCTGGTTCTTGTATGGCAAAGGAAAGTAAATTAGTATAGTCTTCTGCTTTTAGCGGTGTTAATTTTACTCGCTCGTTTTCGAGAATATAATCTTCGTTGAAATTGATGGTCATTTTTATTTTTTATACGTATATATCTGTGAATACATAAAGTACTTTGCTGATAAATAAATGCTTATAGTGGAAAATTTTTATTGTTCTCCCTTTTTAGGTTTCTTTTTAGTTTCTTTTAAAACTTTTTTCTCGTCACTATCAAGTTTCCGTTGGAGTTTCTTTATATCTTCAGATGGTGGTAAGTTTTCAGGAATAATTCCTCTATTTGTTAGCATATTTCTAACTGCTAAGTTATTATCAATATGTTCTTTTTCAATTTTAGATTGGCCAATTAAGTCTTTACTTTGAACGTTTAGCCCTGTCATTTCAGCTGCTAAGTCTTTAGCCTTTATGCTAATTGTAGGAAGAAAGTCAGCTACTGGCCTATTATCTGGAACTCCCATTTTTTTCTTTAGCATTTGAGTATTAAGACGAAATAATGCTTGGTCTCCCTTACTTCTTAAAATTGCAAAGCCATTACTATCTATACCTCTTTCATATAGAACACCTGATAATTGTTTTTCAGTTTGACTAAGTTTTTCTCGTGCTTTAACGCGTTCAAATTCTAAAAGTCTTTGCTCTACAAGCTCAGCTCTTCTTGTTTGAACTGCAAAATAATTTTGAGCAAAAGAAATCTCTTCTTTACGACTATCTCCATTTTGAGCGATTAAATAACACGCATACCTTGTCAATAGAGTATCATCTATTTCTTTTTCAGCACCTTTAGGCATTGGTATCGTTTTCCTGATGTCAGGAAAATGATAATCTATTTTTTCTCCAACATTTTTGCAAGCGTCTTTTGCTTTATCAATAACTTTCAGGAAGTTTTCCCATTTACTATATCCAAGAAGTATTTGCAGATCACGTGCACTCCAACATTCAACACCTTCAAGTTCTGATGCCGCTTTTTCAAATTTGTGGAATAAATCTTTTATTTCATCTGATTTCATTTTATCTAAAGTATTATCAAAATAAAATTACAAAAAAGTAGTCAATTACATATTGCTTGTTTATTAAACACGCATGCTTAAAACGTTTTTTGAAACAAAACTATCGTTAGTAATTTCTTCACATATTTTTTTATTGGTTTATATCACAACAAACACAAAGATTATTAGGCTTTGCGTTAGCATTCATTATCTCCAAGGTCCATTGGTGGTTACGTTTATTATCTCGTTGTTCTTATTAATTCTATACAATCCACCGGCTCCACCTAACCAAACATTTCCATTTCGGTCTTCTAGTATACCCATTATTGAAATTGGAACATCGAAGTGTTTAAATGTATTACTATCATATTTATATACTCCATTTTTTACGGTGCTTATCCAAATATTATCAGATTTGTCTCTATAGATTTCGTACACATCGCCGTCATTAAACCCAGCAATTTCTGGAAATGAAATAATCTCCTTCCCTATCATTTTATTTACACCACCCTTTCCAAATCGTTTTTTGGGGTCGGGGTCATCTCTTTCGGCAACTCTGGTTGCAACCCAAACACTACCATCTTTGTCGAATTCTATTTGGGTAACATTATTAGAGTGCAGACCGTCTTTTTTTAGAATATGTGTAAAGGATTTTCCATCATATTTACATACACCATAACCATCTCTTCTAAACCAAATATTACCATCGGCATCTTCATTTATACCCGATACCCAATGTTTAGTGTCTTCATTTATTCTGGTATCAACCATCGGGTACGGAATGCTAAATTTATGAAATCTTTTTCCGTCGAATTTATACACCCCATTCCAAGTGCCAAGCCAAAAAACATTGTTACGATCTATCAATAATTTGGTAACTACATTGCTGCTAAAATCCTCTCCTACTAAAAAATTAGTAAAGGTTTTTCCATCTTATTTACATAAGCCTTCGCCGGTATGTAACCAATAGGTGCCATTTGTTTCCTCCGTAATACCAGTTACTCTATCGGAGGGTAAGCCATCTTTTGTGGTAAAATAGTGCAGATTTTTCCCATCAAACCGAGCAATTCCATCTCCATTGGTTCCGAACCATAAATTTCCTTTAGAATCTTCGAATATACTGGTAACATACTGTCCAATTTGAGATTCCATTTCTACTTTATCCGAATCACTTTTAATAGTAGTGTTCATTTTCTTTTCTTGTGAGATACAAGAGTTTGAGAGAATTGTAAATAAGAGTAGAATAATGAGTTTCATGTTTTTGTTTTATAGGAGGTGTAACAGTGAATTTGGTTTACTCATTGTTTTTTAACACTAGGTAAAGTTGCTTTTTGACCGGTACTTACCAAATATAACTGCTCAGAAAGTTCATATAAATTTGTTCCGTTTGTATTGTTAAAAACGATGATCGTTTTTTTATCATCAATAGTATGTATCCAATTAGAACAAGAACCTAACAAACCTCCTGTTCTGTATATAAAAGGCTTGCTAAAGGTACCATAACCATCGGCATACCAGATACCCCCTAAGGTTGCACCATCTAATTTTCTATTCGGTTTAAGCATTAAGTTTGTATTGGCTTCGTTTAATAACTTATAATTGAAAATACCATTGTTAAAAGCTAATAAATCTTCTACGGTTGAATACATAGCAGCAGAACCAAAATAGTTCTCAATGAAATAAGGTTCGTCTGGCTGGATTTTATTCGTAGAATCATCTATTGAATACGAACTGGTAAGGCCTACTATAATATCTTTGGAGTTAGCCATCCCTGTGTTCTCCATTTGTAAAGGCTTCAAAATATTTTCTTGCAAGAGCGTGGTAAAAGATTTTTTGGAAACGTTCTCAATAATTTTATGCAATATGGTGTAATCTGTATTGCTGTAATTTGCTTTTTCTCCCGGGGTAAACTCTAAATTCCCACTACAATATTTATTTATAAATTCGTCGATGCTTAATGGTGTTTGATAGGGTGTCATCCATAAATTGTTAACCGTATTCGGAATACCAGAACTGTAGGTAAGTAAATGTTGTATGGTTACTTTATCTTTCGCCTCGCCTTTATAGGTTGGATAGTATTTCCCGAAATTTGCATTCAAGTCTATTTTACCTTGCTCATAAAGTTGCAGAATAAGTACTGCTGTAAATGTTTTAGTAATAGATGCTATTTTAAATTTAGTTTTAGCATTCATAGCAGTGCCGGTTTGTCTGTTAGAAATACCAATACCAGCTAGGTAATCTATCTGCCCATTGGATGCTACTAATACCGCTCCATTAAAGTTCTTTTCAGTGTTGTAATAGTTGAGTACTTCTGCATAAGGGTTGGTTTGTGCGAAAGTAAAATTGGTAAGTAAAATTGCGAGGATGAAAAAAAGGTGTTTCATGATTTTTTAAATAGTTGGTTATAGTATTGGATTTAGGGTTGGAGGCAATAGTGGCATATAACGTTTTTTAGATAGACTGTGAGCAAGGAATTAAAATACAAAATATTTCATAAGCATTAAAATTTGAACGATTTTATCTCAGCTATAATTTATATTCAAATTTTATTTTCCCTTTTTTATCAATTCTTGCTCTGTATATTTCTTGCCCATTTTGATAAATTATAGAATCCATTACTCCCCCACTTTTATCAAATAAACGTACTGTGTCTACTAAAATACCATTTATTGATTTTCCTATTACCCTTAGTTTTGTTTCGGGATAATAGTTATCAAAACTTTTTATTTGTGTGGTATCAATTTGAGCGTTTGCTGTAAATGATGCAGTTGTAATTATTAATATTAATATGAGTTTCATTTTTTTTTGTTGATTATAAATTTGGCCGATTTGCTTTCAGGTGGAATTTTTAACATCATAATAATACGTAGAAACTACATTTAAATATATTAAAAAAGGATTAAATTTGGCTAAAGCAAAAAAGCTGATAGAAATATCAATAACAATATTTCTATCAGCTTAATTAAAGTAAACAGGAAAACTCTGTATTATTCCATTGAATGGAATCCAACTTTATTTCCTTCCGTGTCTATAAAGAGTGCAATAAAGCCATTGTTTCCAATAGCAGTTTTCGGCAGTATAACTTTTCCTCCAGCAATTTCTACTCGGCCTAATGGTACTGAAAGATCATTACCGCCATCTAAATAAATTGTTGTGCCAGTTGTTGCAGGAACAAAGTTTTCACCATAGCCAATTGCTCCACCAAATCAACCATTTTTTGAGTCGGACGGTAAATATGCATAAGGCCTATTTGGGTCATCATGAATTTGAGCATCTAACACTGTAGCATAAAATGCTTTTGCTCTCTCGAAATCTGTTGCTGGGATTTCGAACCAATTTAAATTACTTACCATAATTATTATATTTTAAATGAATGTTGTTTTATTTACCTTTGTACTGCAAGTATCCAATGTTATGTATTAATAAACAAGTAGGACACTAAAAAGAAGTAGGTATGGAAAACAATACTAATTTTGACAATCAAGTAATTGAAAATAAAAAAACTTTTATTTTTGATGAAAATACTTGCCCAGTAACGGCTACCATGAAAGTTTTGGGAGGCAAATGGAAGCCTATACTTATTAACGCAATCTATTTTACAGCGCCAGCCAGGTTTGGCGAATTAAAACGCAGCGTAATTGGCATTACACAATCTATGCTTACACAACAGCTAAGAGAATTAGAAGAAGACGGTATTATTAGCAGAAAAATTTATGCAGAAATTCCACCGAAGGTAGAATACACCTTGACTGAGTTTGGACTCACCTTGTCGCCTGTAATATTAACAATGGCTAAATGGGGCGAAGGATTTAAATTGAATAAACAAAAGGTAGAGAGCAAATAGAAAATTTCTTGGTAAATGTTTTTGTCTTTTTAGGTAATTGGAATTTATTGCGGTTGGTTAAATAAATTATGTGTGAAAATGTACCTGGCATTTCTATTAATGGAACTACTATTCTGTTTAGTGTTTTTCATATCCTTTTCCTAAGTTCAAATTCTTGTAAGATCCTCCATTTTCCGCCGTCTTCTTGTTCTATAAGGCTAATGCTTTTAAATATTAAGTGAGTTGGCAAAACAATTTTTTCAATTTGTTGAAATATTTCGTCTGTACAAGTTGAGTTTCTTGGATGCATTAAAGTAATGTGTGGTTCTTGCTTTCTTAAATTGTTATGGAGTCCGAGTAAAACTTGTTTCCGTAACTCCTGAAAACTCTCATTGTTAGTTGTTGCAGGAAGAAAAACACCTTTACCATTGTCGAACCTTGTTGCTTTCTTAAATTCAATAATAATTTCTTCCTGTGTTAAATAAAGTAAGTTTGAAATTATTTGATCCAAATTTTGAATCTCGTCCTCCCTACATAAAGTCACATGAGATTTTATTAACTCAAATTGTTTGGGGTTAAATTCTTGCCTTACTTGTTCAATAGTTTCAGCATCTTTGGGGTCCACAAATAAAGTTAGTTGTCTGCGAATATTTTTAGTCACCTTTGTTTTTTTCTATTATTTTATTGTTATCCTTATAAAATTCAGCTTGCCAGAATTTCAACTTGCCCTTCTCTTCAGGCAATTCCACTATCTCAATATTAAATTTAGGCATTTCTCCATTGGGTCCTCTTATTGCACCACTATGTTTAAATGGATTATATGCTTCACCCCAATAATATAAATCTATATACATTTTACTTGTATCATTTAGTAAAATCTGTAATACTTTAGACTTATGACTTTTACCAAGCGGATAAATTATCTGAAAATTTAAAGTATCCTTTTTAGACGACTTAATAATCAAACGAGTTCCATTTTTCATTTCATAGAACAACTTGCCGTTTATCATCAAATTCATTTTGGCACCACTGCCATAGAATTGCTTAGCTCTCATTAGATAAATAGTTTTTTCTAATGAGTTTTGTGCGAACATAGTAGAGCATACTCCTAACATAAAAACTGTAAGTAATGCTAACTCTTTCTTAATATTTATCTTCATTTTTTTATAATTAATATTTAATGGATCATACAGACGCTGGCATAAGGGATTGCAGGTATAAGAAGTTGACTATACTAAATCACAAACTGTATGCCAGCACTGAATCCCGAACATTCGGGACACAAAACTTTATTTGACCACTAAACAGCCTATTTCTTGTAGGTAATATTATTGGGCGTTTTTCTATTCGTCAATGTCTTCAAATATTAGTTCACTGTCTGCTTTACTTATTGATATTCTTCTAAATGTTGGTGCGTAACCTTTCCGTCCACTTGGCTCAAAATATTCACGGACATATTCGTTTACAGTCTCATAATTCTGTATCTTTTTGGGGCCAAAATATCTTTGGTCAGAGAGATAGAGCATTTGGTCAATTGAAGAACTATCTGTTTTAAAATTATCTGTACTTTTAATTATAGTGATTGCATTTTGTTTGTCATGTTCCGATATTTTTAATGTAAATGTGTGGTAATAATCACCAATTGCAGACGTAGATTCATTCTTTAATAATTCAAAATCATCTTTCAGTTTAATTCCTTGTTCTTCAATTAATTCTTTCGCATTATTCTTTGAGAAAAGTTGGTCTTCAAATGTAAAATAAAGCGCTACAGTCAATATAAAAAGAATGTAAGAAATTGTCAAATATTTTGCTGTCTTTGGATAACCAAGTTTTTTCGGAACAAAATATAATAACAGTCCTAGTCCTATTGGAATTCCAACGAAAATTAAAAGTCCTATGAATAGTATTGAGTCCAAATCTTTTTGTATGTTAGTTTTCGTTTAAGTTCTCTACCAAAATTTCCACCATACTTTTTTGTTTTCAGTCGTCTTCTGGCTTTTTATATTCTTATATAGTTTGTCAAACTGTTCCGCAAGTTTTAGGTATTCGTTGGACCAACCATTTGATAAAGATATTTCTTGGTAAGTTGAAGTTGGTGCAAATTCCATATTCAGTTTGTCCAAAGTTTCAAAGTCGCAAAATTTAATTTTTTCGATGTCTGCATTTAGGTCAATTAAAAATTCTTTACCGCTGTCATAACCTGCCCAACTTGTATCTGTTTCGTCTGTTGTCCAGTTTCTAAAATATACTTTACTTTCTGAAAGTCATTATAAAATGGAATTTTTTCTGTAAAAAATTTGTACGCTTCAGTATCTGATTTTTCATATAACTCCGTCAAAGTACTTTTCGTATATTCATATGAAGTTAATCGTTTTGAAATTAATTCTATGTCTTGAAGTTTGTTTGTTATTAATGTCCAAGTACTATCCAAGTTGCTACCAAAAACAGCTTTTTCTGCCGGTTTGTTATTTCTACACATTTCGTCTAATTCACCACCATACAAATCGTAGATTTTCAGTTTCTTTATGTTTAAAAGGTCTGTCATGAAGTAACAGTTAAGGGGTTGCAGATTGACGATGGACGGGCTTTTCATCACAAAAGTTTGTTCGAAGAACTGATCTTTCGACAACAACAAAACTGTCAAACGGAGACGAAACCCCGCCAATTGCAAATGTTCTGCTATGTGCTGCCTCTCTTCTTAGTTCGTTAATGTTTCTCATATGTTACTTTCAATTGCAAGTCCGATTATTGCTCCAAAAAATAGTCCTAGTGCAATAACAGAGAGTGTGTTTGTGATTAATACAAGTCGTCTGTTTTCTGGTTTATAGTTTGAAAACCAAAATGAAAAAGTGCAAAGTAAACTATGTCGAAAATTATTTGTTGAAAGTGGTCCTAAGTAAAAGTAAATGGGCGAAAGGTTTGTCCCATTTTCAACGTTGTATATTCTACTGTTAATATATATTCTACTAAAAAAGGAAAGAAATAAAACGATAGCTATTGCAATTAAATTTTTCAGATAAAAGGCAAGAAATGGCTTGTCAACAATGATTATGGCCTGTCCGCTTGAGTAGTGAATTTCCTTTATTGTATAAGTGTCATGGCCAATTGTAACCGTTTCCTTTTCATTTAAAAGTTTACCTGTCTTGTCGATTTGTTTCCACACTCCAATTGATTTGCCATCTCTGTAGTCGCCTGTTTGAGAATTTCCTAAACTGTCTGTTATAACCCAATGTCCTTGAGGTAAACAATTTTGGTCTCTTTGATTTATTATTTGTCCATTTACATTTTCAAATGTCCAGCATTCACCAATGTAAACTGAATCACCTTCTCGAACCTCCATTTCTTCTTTGTAAGGAAGTGTGTCGTTGTTTTTAATCATATATTTTTGTCCAAACGAAAAAGTTGACCAGAGTACTATTGTTAATATGATTATTATTTGTTTCATTGTCGTTTTTTATGGTTGCACATAACGTTTTGGGGCTTTGCGAAGTGGCGGACTTTGAAGCACTTACTTTCAATTTAGTACTAATGTTTATTAGAAATCCGAATGTTCAATTTAGCAATGAACCCGCCATTTTGCCAAGCACCCATGTAAAAGCAGTAGCAAATATTCCATCAATAAATATGTGACAATACTTAAATTCATATTTCACCAAAAAATATAAGTTATGGCAACAATTACTACTGCTCCACCTAAGTTATACATTGGAATGGACATTATTC
>CALRUR010000013.1:0-78397 GCA_943371425.1 Sphingobacterium thalpophilum | reverse complement strand
ACACACAAAAATTTAAAACGAATGTCAGATATTCTAGGAGAAAATTCAGTATTTAATTCAATGGCTGAAAATGACCACCAAAAAGTTGTTTTTTGTTATGATAAAGCAACCGGGTTAAAAGCAATTGTTGCAATACACGATACAACTTTAGGTCCAGCGTTAGGTGGTACACGTATGTGGAACTACAAAACAGAAGGAGAAGCATTAAATGATGTTTTGCGTTTATCGCGCGGAATGACATACAAAGCCGCTATTACAGGATTAAACCTGGGTGGTGGTAAAGCCGTTATAATTGGCGATTCTAAAAAAGACAAATCAGAGGCCATGATGCGCCGTTACGGTAAATGCATCGAGAATTTAAATGGCGAATACATAACTGCTGAAGATGTAGGTACCAGTCCGAAAGACATGGAATACATTAAAATGGAAACAGACCATGTTGCAGGTATTCCAGAATCATTAGGAGGATTAGGCGATCCATCTCCAGTTACTGCTTATGGTGTTTATATGGGAATGAAAGCATGTGCGCAGCAATTATGGGGTAACGATAGTTTATCTGGTAAAGTAGTAGCAGTGCAAGGTGTAGGCCATGTAGGAGAGAACTTGGTTAAACACTTGAGATCAGAAAATGCAAAAGTTTATATTTCTGATATTAACGACGAACGTTTAGCAGAAATTGCTAAAAAATATGGTGCAGAAGTAGTAGCTAACAATACTATTTACGATTTAGACATTGATATTTATGCACCTTGTGCACTAGGCGCAACTGTAAACACAGAAACCCTAGCGAAACTTAAATGTGCAATTATAGCTGGTGCCGCAAATAACCAATTAGCTGATGAAAATGTACATGGAAGAATGGTTATGGAAAAAGGTATTTTATATGCACCAGATTTCTTAATTAATGCAGGTGGTTTAATTAACGTTTACTCTGAGTTAATGGGCTACAGTTCTAAAAGAGCTTTAGAAAAAACAGAACATATTTACGAGGTTACTTTGGAGATTTTAAAGAAATCTCAATTAGAAAATATACCAACTTACGAAGCTGCAAATAGAATTGCCGAAAAGCGTATTCAAGACATTCGCAGAATTAAAGCTTGCTATTAACTTGCTTATAACAAAAATGCGGAGTACCTTTGCTCCGCATTTTTAATACAAAAAAACGTTCTTTATGTTAAATCGTCGTCATTTACGTATCAAAGCTTTTCAAACTGTTTATGCATTTCAACAAGTAGACAAACCAGATAGGAAGCAATTTGAAAATTCTCTTTTAGAATCCATTAATTCGGTACATAAAAGTTATGCTCAACTACTTCAATTATTACTAGAGCTCAACCATTTTGAGTATAGAGATTTAGAAGATAGAAGTGCTAAATACCTACCTTCAAGTGATGATTTAACGGCTAAACCAATCCTCGAAAAAAATTCATTTATTAAATTATTAGCGGTAAATAAAAATCTTACCTACCTTATTAAAACTTACAAAGTAAGTTGGCAAGGTGAAGATATGTTGCTCAGAGAGCTTTATAATAAATTAAAAGCCGACGAAAAATACATTGAGTATGGAACTCTTACAGAGACAAGTTTTACTCAAGATCGCGAAATTATTACACATTTATTTAAAACCATTTTATTTCAAGATCCTTTATTAGAACAATACTTAGAGGAGAATTATATTAACTGGCCGGTTGATAAACATTCTGTAGATGGAATGGTATTAAAAACCTTAAGAGCTTATAAAGAAGGAGCTACAGATACCTTAGATATTTTACCAATTACAGCAAATTGGGAAGAAGATAAAGAATTTGTACTCGAACTTTTTAACAAAACTATTTTTAATAATGCTGAAACAGAAAAATACATTTCTGATAAAACTCAGAATTGGGATGTAGAACGTATTGCAATGGTGGATACCATTTTAATGAAAATGGCACTTACCGAATTAATGAATTTTAATTCGATACCTGTAAAAGTAACCATGAATGAATACATCGACATTTCTAAGGAGTTTAGCACCCCTAAAAGCAAGGGCTTTATAAACGGAATTTTAGATAAAATACTTATTGATTTGAAAAACGACGGAAAAATCAATAAAATTGGAAGAGGATTATTAGAGTAACATTTTAGGAAATATTAATTTTATATGATGAAAAAATTATTGATTCTATTTACAGTTATTGCCTTGGTTTCTTGCGGAAAAAAAGAGCAAAAATCTATGTCGATTGAAGTGCCCTTAACCAATGATGGAAAGGTGGATACTTCTAAATTACCGAAGTTTACCTTTGTACAAGATGTTTATGACTTTGGCCAAATTAAGCAAGGAGAAAAAGTTTCGTATTCTTTCAAATTTAAAAATACAGGCAGCACACCATTAATAATTTCATCGGCAAGCGCAAGCTGCGGATGTACAGTACCATCGTACCCTGAAGAACCTATACAACCAGGTGAAGAGTCGAAGGTCGATGTAGTGTTTGATAGTAATGGTAAAATGGGTATGCAAACGAAAACAATTACTCTAGTTTCTAATACCATTCCTAATACTAAAGTTTTGTACCTTAGAGGCGAAATACTTGATTAGTGTGCTAGTATGCTAGTAAGTTAGTGTGCTAACGATTAAAGAAAATTAAAAAATTTAAATACAACAAATATGTTCAACACAATTTTAATGACGCAACCAGCTGGTGGCAGTTCAAATCCGATTATGAGTTTTTTACCCTTGATTTTAATCGCAGTGGTATTTTACTTTTTCATGATTCGTCCACAAACGAAAAGAATGAAAGACCAAAAGAACTTTATTACGAATCTTAAAAAAGGGGATAAAATAGTTACTGTAGGTGGAATACACGGTAAAATCGCTGAAATAAACGACGATACCTTTATGATGGAAATTGAAAATGGTGTAAAAATGAAAATTGATAGAGTATCAGTATCATTAGAAGCATCGAAAAAATTAAACGAAACGAAGTAATTCGTTGCAATACATAAATGCTAACCAATTATTTATTAGTTTTGGTTAGCATTTTTTATTTTGAAAAGAAAACTATTACAGTGGAAACAACTTATTAAAGATAAAACTCGAAAGCGTTATCGCCGTAGAATTTTACTCTTCTTTAGTTGTTTGCTTTTAGCACTTGGTTTTTGGTTCCTAAACATCCTCAACAAAGCTCACCGTTTTGAGCTAAGCAGCAATCTGCAGTTCATAAATCTCCCCGACGATAAAGCACTAAGTACCAAAGAAACTCGCACCATTTCCTTTACTGTAGAGGGTAGCGGTTGGAATTTTATTCGCTCGCGGATGCAATTATTAACCGATACACTAATTATTGATTACCGCGCCATACAAGATAAAGAAGAGATTGATCTGAATAAACTTTTGCTGGATTTCGAAAGTCAATGGAGTCGTAAAATGAAAATTATGAATGTTTATCCTACTAAAATAAATTTTGTAGTAGAACGTAAACGCATAAAAAAAGTACCTATAGAGCCAATATTAAAGTTGAAGTTTGCAGATGGTTACGACCTCTCCGAAAAAATAAACTGGTACCCTGATAGTGTATATATTTCAGGACCTTATGAATACATTAAAAACATTAAAAGTATAAAAACTTCTCCTCTCATTTTACAGAATTTAAATGTAAATAATAGTATTGATGTGAGCCTAGATTTACAATCGTACCCAAACATCAACACGAAAATAAAAACAACAAGAGTAAACATACCGGTTGAACAATATACGGAGGGTATAATGAGTATTGGCATTTCGCAACGAAATGAAACCGTAGGAATGATAACATTCCCTTCTAAATGCACCATTAAGTATAAAGTGGCTCTTTCTAATTACAACAAAATTATACAGCAATCTTTTAAAGTAATTGCAGAGCCCGATCGTAGTTTAAAAAATAGGTTGAGGTTGAAATTAATATCTTCGCCGAGCTTAATTAAGGATATACAAATAAGCCCCGAAACGGTAGAATACATTATTGTAAAACGATGATAGTAATAGGAATTACTGGTGGCATTGGATCTGGAAAATCTACTGTTTGTAAAATATTTGCAAGCATAGGAATTCCTGTAAACGATGCCGATGCTTTAGCAAAAAACATTATTACCACCGATGCCGAATTAAAGCAAAATATTATTAAACATTTTGGTGCTGATTCTTATTTAACTGATGGTAGCTATAACAGAGCTCACATATCATCCATTGTTTTTAACGATGCTACAAAATTGGCACTCTTAAATAGTTTGGTGCACCCAAAAGTTATTGAATACGGTAATAATTGGGTAAAACAATATCAACATTTGCCTTATGTTATTAAAGAGGCAGCTTTAATGTTCGAGTCTGGTTCGTACAAACATAACGATTATACAATAGTGGTAGAATCGCCAATGGATATTAGGGTTGAGCGTATTTGCAAACGCGACAATGTGACTAAAGAATTTGCTCAAAAAAGAATAAACGCACAATTAAGTGATGAGCAAAGAAGAGAGATGGCCGATCTTATAATTAGTAATGATGAAGAACAATCTCTGATACATCAAGTATATAAAATACATCAACATATATTAAAGAATAATGATCCTCGATGATTTTTTAGTTAAAACAAGCAACGGATATTATTGTAAGTATGCAGATGTTTTTATTGATCCGAAATCTGCAGTAAATAATTCGATTGTTTCGCACGCACATGCCGACCATGCTTCGCCAGGTTCTGTAAATGTATATTGTACCGAGGCTACAGCAGCCTTTATGCAGTTGCGTTACAAACATAAAGCAGCAAAGTTATTTCATCTCAAAGAATTTAAACAAGTATTTACAATTGCCGAAGTTGAATTTAGTTTTATTGCAGCTGGGCATATTTTGGGGAGCGCGCAAATTCTAATGCAATACAAAGGGGTGAGGTATTTATATAGTGGAGATATTAAGTTACAATACGATGTTACTGTAGAGCCTACCGAATTTGTAAACGCAGAGGTGTTAATTACCGAAACTACTTTTGCAAATCCCAGTTTTATACATCCAGACGCGATAGAGGAGATTAATACTTTAAAAGATAAAAAAGGTCCGATTGTTATCGGATCCTATGTTTTAGGAAAAGCTCAGCGTATTAATTCACTGGTTAATAGTGTATTTCCTGATAAAAAGGTGTTTATTCATTTCGATATTTACCCCTATCATAAAATTTATGAGCGATTAGGTAATTGCGAATTGATTTATGAGATTTTGCTAAAAAAAGACATCAGAAATGGGAGAGAAGGGGTATACATTGTGCCACCCTTAACCTACGAATCTTATAAAATACAATACCCCTATACTTTTGCATTTGCTTCTGGTTGGGACCATTTACAAAGCAAACAACAAATGTTAAAAATTAGCGACCATATGGATTGGAACGAACTTTTAACATATATAGAACATGTAAAACCTCGAGAAATATGGGCAATACATGGTAGCCCAGATAAACTATTAGAACATTTTATTGATACTGATGTTAAGGTTAAAGTATTGTAAATGGAAGAAAATATTGATTTTTATATAGAAAACGGATATTATGTGTTTACTGAACAGTATCATTTAAAACGTGGGTATTGTTGTAAAAGCGGGTGTAGGCATTGCCCTTGGAAATACAAGAAAGTACCCAAAGACACCAATACTAGCCATAACGATAAAAAAGAACCCAAAGAATAAATAATAAATGAATATTGTATATTTAAATAACTAAACTAACAACATGGAATTAGAGAAAGAGATATTTCAAAAGAATTTTAGGTCGGAGCACCACAAAGCGATGATCAATTTAATTTATACGTATTACTGGGCAAACAACATTGCTCGTCAGGAATTTTTGCCTTACGACATTACCATGCAACAGTTTAACATCTTGAGAATTTTGAGAGGTCAATTCCCAAATCCTTCGTCAATTAATTTGCTTAGAGAGCGCATGCTCGATAAAATGTGTGATGCATCTAGAATGGTGGATCGTTTAAAGCAAAAAGAACTTATAGAACGTTGCGTAAATAAAAAGGATAAAAGATCTGTTGATATTTTAATTTCGCAAAAGGGCTTAGATCTATTAAAACAAATAGATGATGAAATAGATTCGGACGGGCCTGCGAAAAACATTACAGAAGAGGAAGCTCGTACCTTAAATGCAATATTAGATAAAATGAGAGGTTAATTAGGCGAGTAAAAAGTTCAGGATAGCCAATCCTGCACCAATAATAATGGCAATCATTTTATAAAAATTAAAACGATGATCAACGTTAGATTCGAATAAAATGGTGGTAGAAATGTGCAAGAAAATACCAATAACAATTCCCATAATATATTGAAAGTAATTACTAATAATACCTATTGAATTACTTTGTAAAAACCCCGAAAATATACTTCCAAAGGGTGTCATTGCTGCAAAAATAATTAATAATAAAATAACATTCACTTTGCTTACCTTATTTTGATATAAAACACTTGTAAGTGCAAATGCTGCAGGTATATGATGTAAAGCTATACCGTATAAAAGGCTATGTTCTGCATGGTGATGACTAGCTTCGGCTCCTATGTTTACTAATGGCATGCCTTCTAAAAAAGCATGTAAGGATAAACTTAACATAATTCCCCAAGGGAATGCTTGATGATGCTGAGTGTGAGCATGGATATGGCCGTGTTCTATTCCTTCAGAAAACTGTTCTAAAAAAATCTGAAAGCCAAACCCAAGCAATATAAACAAGCCTACATAAGAATTATTCGTAGAGTAAACTTCTGGAAGTAAATGTAAAACAGTAATAGAAAACAAGTAAGCACCAGAAAAGGAGAGGAGTAATTTTAATTTTTTACTTAAATCATTTTTAATTAAAAAAATTAAAGATCCACCCAAAAATGCTGAGCCAAATAATATAAAGTAATCGGTTAGTTCCATCTATGCTTTATCGATACGATGATATATATAATAACTAAGATATGCAAGACCAATACCTAAAAACATACCTGCCAATACGTCGAACGGAAAGTGTACACCAACATAAACTTGCGAGAATGAAATTACTGCAGCCCAAATAATAAATGCTCTACCGATCCATTTTTTATCATTAAAATATAAGCCTAGAAATATAGCCAAACCGAAATGGTTAGTAGCATGCGAGGAAACAAAACTATAGCCAGAACCACAACCTACTATATTTCTAACATAAGCCATAAACTCAGGTTCGTTGCAAGGCCTTAAACGTTGAAAAGTTTCTTTAAAAATACCGGCACTTACAAAATCAGTAAGAGCAAATGTAATTAGCAGAAAACCTATTGTTAGCAAGCCTCTGCGAGTGTTATTAGTTTTTAATATGTATACTATTAGAAACAAATACAAGGGCGCCCAAAAAAATCTACTCCTCATTAATGGCAATAAAAAGTCGAAGAAATTATTAACAAGGCCTCTGTTAATGAGTAAAAATAATTGATGATCTATGGTGTTTAAATTTTCAATCATTATTTCTTCTGTGCTAACATAATTAAACGTTCGGATGAATTAGCATGGTAAGTATTAAGCTGATAATCGCCGAATTTATCTACTATTGTTAAACCAGCAGCTTCAAAATACTTCTCGAAATCTTGTAAATGCAAGGCTTTTACTTCTTCTTTAAACTCAAAATGCCTACCACCATCTATAAAATTTATTCGTTTAATAATCATGCCATGTTCTATTGATTTTTCAATGTTAAAATCAATGCCATCAATGGTTTTTAGATCATTAGACTTTATAGAACTGCATACTTTATCTGCATTTAAAAAATCGATAAGTATTTTCCCATTCGGTTTAAGTGCTTTGCTAAATACTTTTATGGCTTTTAAATTTTCATTTTCTCTTTTAAAATAGCCAAAACTGGTAAACAGATTGAACACAAAATCATAGGTATTTGTGTAAAACTCATTTCGAATATCGTGCTCAAAAAAGTGTAGTTTGTTATTTTCGAACTGTTTTGCGTACAATATACTTTCGTGTGAGAGGTCTATCCCTGTAACATCCACCCCTTTTTTGTTGAGATAAATAGAATGGCGGCCTTTGCCACAGCAAGCATCAAGTACAAGCGAATTGTCTTGTAACTGTAATTTATCATATAACCTATCAATAAAGTACTCCGCCTCCTGATGGTCGCGGTTTGCGTAAAGTATATGATAATAAGGGGAATTAAACCAACTGCGGTACCATTTTTTCATTATTCTGTAATCCTGGGCTAAATATCCTTACAAATCTCTTATTTTTTTTATTTTTGTAGCACTAAACTTAAAAAAAATTGACTTTAATAAAATCTATTTCAGGAATCAGAGGGACTATTGGAGGTCCGGCAGGTGATGCGCTTACTCCAATTGATGTAGTTAAGTTTACCGCTGCATATGGATATTGGATCATTCAGAAAACAGGAAACAAGAAAATTATACTAGGCAGAGATGCCCGAATATCTGGCGAAATGGTTCGTAACCTAGTTGTTGGTACCTTACAAGGATTGGGTATTGATGTTATTGACCTCGGTTTATCTACTACACCAACCGTAGAAATGGCCGTTCCAATGGAAAAAGCCGGAGGTGGAATTATACTTACCGCAAGCCATAACCCTAAGCAATGGAATGCCTTAAAATTATTAAATAGTAAAGGAGAGTTTATTTCTGATAATGATGGCAAAGAGGTATTAGCACTGGCAGAAAGTAATGAAATTACCTTTGCGGAAGTAGACCATATTGGATCTTATGTGCAAGACCACTCTTATATTAATAAACATATTGACAAAATATTGGCGTTACCCTGGGTAGACGTTGAGGCAATTAAAGAACGCAAATTTAAAGTGGTGATAGATTGTGTGAATTCTACTGGAGGCATAGCCTTGCCGCCATTATTGAAAGCATTAGGAGTGGAACAAATATTCGAAATCTATTGTAATCCTGATGGTAAATTCCCACATAACCCAGAACCATTGCCAGAGAATTTAACAGCTCTAGCCTCTGAAGTAACCACGCGCAAAGCAGATTTAGGTATTGCGGTTGACCCAGACGTAGATAGGCTTTGTTTTGTGTCGGAAGATGGAAATATGTTTGGGGAAGAATATACTTTGGTAGCCATTGCCGATTTCTTGTTGAATAATACCACACAAGCATTTTTAAAAGAAAAAGGATATGAACTTAATACAGTATCCAACCTTTCTTCAACAAGAGCATTAAGAGATGTTACAGAAAGAGTAAAGGGTAAATATACCGCTGCTGCCGTTGGCGAAGTAAATGTGGTAAACATGATGAAAGACAACAAAGCACTGATTGGTGGAGAGGGTAATGGAGGAGTTATTTTACCAGAATTACATTATGGTAGAGATGCACTTGTAGGAATAGCTTTATTCTTAACACATCTTGCTAAACAAAAGAAATCATGCTCTGCTTTACGAGCTTCTTATCCGAATTACTTCATCTCTAAAAATAAAATTTCCTTAACGGCCGATTTAGACATCGACGCTTTGTTAAAAAAGGTAGAACAGAAATACAAAGATCAACCTATTAATACTATTGATGGTTTAAAAATTGAGTTCGATAATGAGTGGGTGCACCTAAGAAGGTCAAATACAGAACCAATTATCCGTATTTACTCGGAAAGCCAAACAGAAACTACTGCAAACAATTTAGCGAATAAAATAATGAATGATATTCGCGACTTTATGAATAGCTAATTATGAACAGGATTTATTTAGATAATGCCGCAACCACCGCCATCGATAAAGATGTTTTAGAGGTGATGAAAAACACTATGGAATTTCAGTTCGGAAATCCATCGTCTATACATGCACATGGTAGAGAAGTTCGTACCATTATTGAAAATGCACGAAAAAGTGTTGCGAAATTATTAAATGCTAGTCCTGCAGAAATATTCTTTACTTCGGGAGGTACCGAGGCCGATAACATGGCCATTAATTGTGCTATAAATGATTATGGCATTACCCACGCCATTACCAGTAAAATTGAGCATCACGCGGTGTTACATACCTTAGAAATTCTTGAAAAAAACGGTAAAATAAAACTAAGCTTTGTTAATTTGGATGAAAATGGACACGTAGTTTTAGAACACCTGGAAGAATTATTAGCCAATAACGAACGTAGTTTTGTGTCCTTAATGCATGCAAATAATGAGTTAGGAAACTTACTCGACATAGAAAAAGTAGGAGATATTTGCGAAAAATACAATGCCATTTTTCATTGTGATACAGTACAAACCATGGGTCATTATGCACATGATTTATCTAAATTAAAAGTTCATTTTATTACATGTGCTGCACACAAATTACATGGACCAAAGGGCGTAGGATTTTTATACATCAAACATACTATTAAAATAAAACCAATGATACACGGAGGTGCCCAAGAACGCAATATGCGCGGTGGTACCGAAAATGTATATGGAATTGTTGGATTAGCAAAAGCATTGGAAATTGCCTATGCAGAATTAGATGGGCATCAACAGTATATTCAAGACTTAAAAACATACATGATTGAGCAGCTCACAGCTACTATACCTGGTATAAGTTTTAATGGTGATATTAATCCTGATAAAAGTTTGTATACAGTACTAAATGTTAGTTTCCCTGAGTCGGAAATGGGAGAGATGATGTTATTTAGCTTAGACATTGCCGGTATTTCTGCTTCTGGTGGTAGTGCATGTTCTTCAGGTTCTAATGTAGGTTCTCACGTACTTACTGCCATCGGTTCGCCAAGTAATAGAGCGGCTGTTCGTTTCTCATTTTGTAAGTATAATACAAAAGAAGAAATAGACGTAGTGGTTCAAAAATTGCAAGAGCTAATACCTGTTAAAGCTTAAGAATACTTTATTTCAAATTTTTATTTATTGTAATTCAAGATTTTAGTATATTGTTGGGCAATTATGAATTACCCAGCTCTCTCTCTAAAATATCTTGTATATTTTATATTTTCCATTATTTTGCTCGCATGTAATAATGAGAAATTTTCTGAACAAGGCATACAATTAAGTAACAAAGACAGCTTAATTATAAAGCGTATAGATCAACTTTTTTTAGTCGCAAAATTTGATTCCGTTCTAATAATTACAGATTCTGTTATTAAAACAAGTGAATATAGAAATCATAAGTTATACCGACTTAAAATTTTGGATTATAAAGCAAAGTCCAATTTAAAATTCAACAAACCTCAATTGGCTTTAGATGATATCAATCAAATAATATTCGAATCGGAATATGAACGAGATGATTATAATGATGAGTTTGTTTCTGCCACCCTCTTAAAAGGCTATGTATACTTTGGTTTGGGCGATTATAGATCGGCCTATAAGTATTATTATGCAGCAAGAGAATCTGATTATGAACAAGGACGAAATTGCGAATTCGCGGTGTATGATTATCGTATTTCTTTAAGTTTATATCGTCAAAATAAATTTGAAGGAGCGATTGAAAACTTCAAAAAAGCATTTATACATTATAGAGATTGTAGTAATAAAGATTTCTGGACCGAATTTAAACGTCAGGAAATTCTTAGCAACATTGGATTAAGTTACTATAAACTTCAGAGATATGATTCTGCTATATTTTATTATGATAGTGCTTTGGCATTTATAAAACTAAGCTATGTTTTAAAAGATGTTAACCCCGAATCATTAAGAGTTGCAGAAGGTGTTGTTTTAGGTAACAAAGGCAAGGCATACATTGCATTAAAGGATTATGAAAAAGCATTGCCCTTGCTCCATCAAAATGTAATCATAAACAGTCAAAAGAAATACGATAATTTGGATGCAATAACCTCTAGAGTAGCATTGGGCACTTATTATCTTTCTGTAAAAAATTACACAAAGTTTGAAGAAATTACAAACGTACCCGATTCCTATTATACTTACGAACATTTTAAAAAACAATTAGTTTTTTTGCATCAATTAAAATCGCAGTATTACGAACAAATTGGTAATTATAAGTTATCATTATTTCATCATAAAAAATTAATAGAAGACAAAGAATTTTTATTTGCAGAACGACAGAAAATAAATGATTCGGATGTACAGTTAACACTAGAAAGTTTAGAAAGAGAAAATGAAATAAATAAACTAAGTAAAGAAAGTCAGAAAAGAGAGTATTATATAAATTTTATCATCTACATAGCTGTGGGCCTCATCTTATTATTATTCGTAATTGGTGTATTCCTTAGGCTATCAAACAGAAAGAATAAAGAACTTAAAGAGTCGAATAGTAAGGTAAGAGCGCAAAGAGAATTACTTACAAAAGCTAATGCCGAGATTACCTATAATAATGAAGTATTAAAACAACGCGACCTAGAAAAGAATAAAATTTTAAGTATTGTGGCGCATGATTTAAGGAACCCTACTAATGCAATTAAATCTATAGCAGGTACTTTAAAAGAAGACGATAATTTAACTGCCGATCAACTCGAATATTTGGAGTTAATAGAAATTTCGGCAAAAAGCACAAACGATTTAATTCATGAAATTTTACAATTTGCCAAACCCGGACAGTTTGATAGCAATGCAGAATTAGTAGTATTTAATTGCAAAGAACTGTTAGGCCAAACGGTTTCCCTAACCATGTTCAAAGCAAATCAGAAGTTTATTAATATTGAATTAGAAAATGTAAATCAATCCTTATTTATTTATATTAATGTGGAGAAAATGAGGCGTGCAATTACGAACATTTTGGTAAATGCGATTAAGTTCTCCCATAAAAATACCGTAATTAATGTATTCTGCACTAATACTGAAGATGAAATAAACATCCATATAAAAGACCATGGTATTGGTATTCCGGATAGAATTAAAGATTCAATTTTTGTAGCCGACCCAGTTATTAGAAGAACCGGTACAGATGGCGAAGCATCTTTCGGATTAGGTTTAGGTATTGTTAAGCAAATAGTGGAAGAACATAAGGGCAAAATTTCTTTTACTTCAAGTAATAGTGGTACACAATTTACCATTGCATTACCTTTGCACAAACAAAAGCAAATAATAGGTGTTTAAACATGTATAATACAATTAATATGAAAAAAGTTAAACAGTTATTGTACGCACATCCGTATGATATGGGAGGTTTTCCAATACGCCAACCATTTCCAACTAATAATGTAGACCATATCGGTCCTTTTATTTTATTACATCATGCCAACATAAAGGTACCTAAACATATAGAGCCCAAAAATGCAGGCGTAGGTCCACATCCACATAGAGGTTTTGCACCCGTTACCTTTATTTTTGAGGGTGCGGTACATCACAGAGATAGTAGAGGAAACAGTAGCATTGTAGAGAAAGGAGGTGTGCAATGGATGAATGCAGGTATGGGGGTTATACACAGCGAGCGACCACCAGAAAACATACACGAAATTGGTGGGATGCAAGAAATTATTCAATTGTGGGTAAACATACCTAGTGCACATAAAAAAGATGAACCACTATACATCCCATTAAAGGCAGAGCAATTAGCGAGGGTAAAAAGTGATGATGATAAGGTAATAATGAATGTAGTAGCAGGAGAGGTTAATGGCGCAAAAGGTCCTATTAATGGCTTAAGTCCGCTTTCTGTCGCAACCTTAGAGATGCAACATAATGGTTCTATTTCGATACATGTATCTGAAAAATTTGAGTCATTGATTTATATTTTATCTGGTAAAGTTAAAATTAAAGGTTACGGAGAAGCAGAGCACCATCATGCAGTGGTTTTCGAAAATGAAGGAAATACCATTGAACTTGAAGCGATTGAAGATGCTCGCATATTGTACTTATCTGGTGAAGCAATAAACGAAAAAATGGTTGCACAAGGTCCATTTGTTATGAACTCAGAAACTGAAATTATGGAGGCTTACCGCGATTACCAAATGGGAAAAATGGGAATATTAATTGAAGAATAATTCCTATATTGTTGCTTTATTGAACATATGAGCATCAAATTAAACCTCAAAAAACCATTAGCATTTTTCGACATAGAATCTACAGGAGTAAATGTAGCGAGCGATCGCATCGTAGAAATTTCTATTTTAAAAATTAATGTAGATGGAACCGAAGAAATTAAAACCAGAAGAATTAATCCGGAGATTCCTATTCCTATAGAATCATCATTAATACATGGTATTTACGACGAGGATATTAAAGATGAACATACATTTAAACAGATTGCAAAAGGCTTAGCTCAATTTCTAGAGAATTGCGATTTGGCAGGTTATAATTCGAATAAGTTTGATGTACCAATTTTAATGGAAGAGTTTTTACGTGCCGAAGTGGATTTCGATATTAGTAAGCGTAAATTGGTAGATGTGCAAAACATATTTCACCAAATGGAGCAACGAACTTTAAAAGCTGCCTACAAATTTTATTGCCATAAAGAATTAGAAAATGCACACTCGGCAGAGGCAGACATTCGTGCTACTTATGAAGTTTTGTTATCTCAATTAGAAAAGTATAAAGACACTGAGTTTAAAGATAAACAAGGTCGAGTATATGTTCCTGTAAAAAACGATGTGGAAGCATTGCATACCTTTACACAAGTACAGAAAAATGTAGATTTTGCTGGTACGATGGTGTATAATGAAAAAGGAGAGGAGCTATTTAATTTCGGTAAACATAAAGGCAAAAAAGTAAACGAAGTTTTTCAGCAAGAGCCAAGTTATTACGATTGGATGATGAATGGAGTGTTTCCTCTTTATACCAAAAAGAAATTAACGGAATTAAGATTAAGAGCTTTTCAAAAATCTTAAGGATAAAAAACCTTATTGGCTAATTGCATAGATTTTACAAAGGCTTCCTTATTTATATCAAGAGGTATATTGTTTTCTTGCAAATAAGCAAACACTGTTTCTGTAGCTATATTACCTGTTAAATCATCGCCTGCCATTGGGCAACCACCAAAACCATAAATAGCCGAATCTATTCTACGGCAACCTGCATTGTATGCAGCTGCAATTTTTTCTAAACGAGCCTCGGGGGTAGAATGTAAGTGGGCACCAAATTCAACATTGGTAAATAAAGGGGCAATGTTTCTAAATAAATAGTCGATATTTTTTACATCCGACACTCCAATAGTATCCGAAAATGCTAGGATTTTTACACCCATATCTACTAATTTTCGAGTCCATTTTTCAACAACTTCTATACTCCATTCTTCGCCATAAGGGTTGCCAAAGCCCATGGAAATGTATACTACTAATTCTTTGTTTTTAGTGGTACAAAGTTGTTGAATCTCTTCAACCCTCACTAATGATTGTTCTATGCTTGAATTCGTATTTCGTTGCTGAAAAGTTTCTGATATAGAAAACGGAAAGCCTAAATAATTAATCTCCTCAAATTGTACAGCATCCTCTGCACCTCTAGTATTTGCTATTATTGCAAGGAGTTTGCTTTTGGTGTTTTCTAAATTTAATTTTGATAAAACCTCGGCCGTATCTCTCATCTGAGGGATTGCTTTGGCAGAAACAAAACTTCCAAAATCGATAGTATCAAAACCAACTTCGAGTAAGGAGTTTATATATTCAACCTTTTGTTCGGTAGGTACAAAATGATGCAATCCTTGCATTGCATCTCTGGGGCATTCTATAATTTTAATGTCTTGCATCAATTATTAAATCTTGTTCGTCTTGCATTATTTGTTTATTCTTTCGGTAAGGGCGTATAATTAAGCGTGTACCTCTATCGTAACTAAAGTAATTCCAAATCCAATTTATCAACACCACCATTTTATTTCTAAAACCAACTAAAAATAATAGGTGTAAAAACATCCAAACAAACCATGCAAAAAAACCTTGGAATCTTATAAAAGGTAAATCAACTACAGCTTTGTTTCTTCCAACAGTAGCCATAGAACCCATATCAAAATATTTAAATGGAATTAACTTTCTATTATTAATAATATTAATGAAGTTTTTCGATAGATTTTTTGCTTGTTGTAATGCAACTTGAGCTACTCCGGGGTGACCATTTGGGTATTGCTCAGTAATCATTGCTGCCACGTCGCCAATGGCATAAATATTATCGTATCCATCTACCTTGTTAAACTCATCCACTTTTATTCGTCCGCCTCTCACAAACTCAGCTTTTTCTAAACCAGGGAAAGTAGAAGCTTTTACACCTGCAGTCCAAATAAGATTGGTAGTTTCTAATATCTTTCCACTTTTTAATACAGCATTGCGACCGTCGTAAGATACCACTGCATCATTAGTACGTATCATTACACCCATCTCTTTCAAAAATTTATCCGACATTTCCGATGCTTGTTCAGACATACTGCTTAATACACGGTCGGAACTTTCCACCATGTTTATTTGCATTCTACGCAAATCTAAATCGGGATAATCATTCGGCAACACGTGCATTTTTAATTCTGCTAAAGCTCCAGCAGTTTCTACCCCTGTGGGCCCACCGCCAACTATTACAAAATTCATTAAAGCTTCTTGCTCGTTTATGCTGTCTTTAAGTAAAGCCTCTTCAAAACTTTGTAAAATTAAACTTCTAAGATTTAAGGCCTCCGGTATACTTTTCATCGGCATTGAATGGTTTTCTATCATTTCATTTCCAAAGAAATTAGTAGTAGAACCCGTAGCAATTACCAAGTAATCGTAGTTTATTTCGCCAATATTTGTAATTAGCTTTTGCTCTGCAGTATGCACAGATTCCACACTGGCTACCCTAAAAAATATGTTTTTATGTTGTTTGAAAATTTTACGTAAGGGGAAAGCAATAGAATCTGGCTCTAAACCGCCCGTGGCTACTTGGTATAAAAGAGGTTGAAAAGTGTGGTAATTATGCTTATCAAGCATTAATACCTGCACCTCTTTATCCCTTAAACTTTTGGCTAATTGTATTCCTCCAAAACCTCCACCTACTATTACTACTCTGGGGAATGATGAATTTGGTATTTCTATTGACATTTTTTTATAAGTATATAATAATAAGTATTAAGTACTTGGATTGTTTTAATTAGCACAAAAATAGTATATTTAGTTGATAGTAATTATAGAGAATATTCGGTTAAAAATGGGCAAAAAAAATCCCGATGTTTTTGAGGCATCGGGATTTTGAAAAAGTATTTTTTATTGATATTATTCGATAACTAAGCGTTTGCTTGAGCTACCATTTGTGGTAGTAATAATCACATTATAAACACCAGAAGTTAAATTAGCAACATCAACTGTTGTTTCAGCATTGTTTACCTCGTTTAAGTTAAGGATTGTTTGTCCAATAATGTTTACTATAGAAATGCTTTCAATGGTTTCATTAGAAACAATAGAAATGCTCTCTTTTGCTGGGTTAGGGAATACATTTAAATAAATTGCTTTATTTATGTTTATACCTATTGGGTCATTATCAATAATAGTGATGGTACCAGAAGTAGGAGTAACCAAAATACAATTAGCTGGATCGCTTAAAGTAAAGGTAATAGTCTCGTTATTTTCGTTAGTAGCATCGTTAATGATAGTGAATGTAACTGATCCTTCTGTTTGACCAGTAGGGATAGTTACCGTAGAAGGGTTGGTAAAGTTATAATCTTGTGTAAAGGTTGCAGAACCACCGGTTAAAGTAAGTTTTACACTTACAGGATCAGTTGCTGGGCTGCTTAATTTTACTTTTACCACTTTCGTTCCAGCACCTTCAGAAACTGAATATGTTGCAGAATCTAAACTTGCGTTTGGCGTTACAATTGCAATTAAATCATTAATACTTCTTGGTAATAATTGGTATCCAGAATTTTTTGGATTTGAATTATCAAACTGACCACCTAAACCAATAATATCAAATTTTTGTGGGAAAGGCTGTCCGAATAAATTCACATCAGCATCTATACGTAAATCCATAGAATCTGTACCACTTACAATACGTAAAGTTGTACCCGACCCTGAATTCGCAAGTGTATCAATAATTTGAGCATTGTTAAATCTTACTAAATCAGATTCAGTAGATTCATTTAATGAAGTAATAACTTTAGGAGCTTTTAATGCATTTCCTTTAGAAACAAGAACGATAGAGTCCATGTTAACTTGAGTTAAGCCATTAAATTCACCAACTTTACCGTAAACAATCATCGAATCACCTTCTTCAGGAACGATAGATATTACAGGAGGGTTGTTTGCACCACCTCTAAAAATACCTACACCACCTGTTGGGTCTATTAAAGTATACTGTAAGCTAGTTGGAGATCCTTGCATGTCTACACCGTAAACAATTCCTTTAATATAAACTGATGAATCTTTTAATACAGAAACACCGTTGTTATCATTTACTTTTAATGCAGAGATGTTTTTGAAAGGAACTTCGTTGTCTTTAATAGTTAAAGTAAACACAGAATCGGTGCTAATATTACCACCATTTGTAATGTTTCTTAAAGCAAAAACAATGTTTTCATCACCTTCAAACACCGAATCATCTATTACAGGAATGTTTAACACTACTGTAGAATCTTTACCACCAGGGATGGTAATAGTAGAAGAAGTATAAGTATAATCGTTTCCAGCAGAAGCTGAACCACTTTTAACTACTACGTCAAAACTTGTAGCACCGTTGGTGTTCATTCCCATTGCCATTACAGAAACAGAAGCAGTACCTGCATTCTCATTTACATTTGCAGAAGTACCTATGAAATGAGCAACCAATGGTTGATCATTTTGTGGAATAGAAATCGTAATAATTGAATCGGCACCAATTGTAGCACTATTAGTTGGGTCTCTTAACACCAAAACAACAGTTTCCGCAGATTCTGCTAAAACATCGTCAACAATGTTAATACCTTCTGTTTGGTTAGTACTAGATCCACCTGGGAAAGTAATGCTTAAACCAGATGCGCTTACACCTGTATAATCTGCAGCACTTGCAGTAGAAGTAGATTTAACAAAAACTTTAACACTAGTTGAGTTTGAGTTTGAACTAGTAATAGCTAAACTAAATAATTGTTGAGCACCTTCTGCTGTAGTAACAGAGTATGGAGCAACAAAATTAACAACTGGGTTAGTAATGTCGTTCGCAGGAATTGTAATAGTTAATGTAGAGTCTGCTTCTATTGATGCAGAGTTTGTTGTGTTTCTTAATACTAACTCAATAGTTTCGTCAATTTCTTGAGTAGCATCATCTATAATTGGGAAGGTAAATGATTGTGCATTGGTGCTATTTGCTGGGAAAGTAACCGTTTGTGAAGTAAAAGTATAATCTGAAGCAGCAGTTGCTGTTCCACCTTTAATGTTTACAGTTACACTCGTTGCATTTGCATTTGGGTTGGTAACATTTAATGTAACAGTTGCTGTACCAGCGTTTTCATTTACAGTTAAAGTTGTAGGATTAAATTTAACAGATGGGTTAACTGCAGCAAATGGAGTTACAGATGCCCAAGTTCTTCCCACTAATAATCCGTCAAAAGTTAACGTAGCACCAGTAGTAGATCCACCTTGTCTTAACGCTACCGCTCCTAAACCAACGGTACTGCTAATAGTAATATCGTTTTCTGTAGTTACAGCAGATGCGGTTGCAGTAGGTTCCGCTCCGCCTAATGTTGGGTTTACAAATATTTTAACCGAGTCGTTAGCCGTTCCAGAAATAATAGCATATTTAATAACCACTTGATAAGTAGTACCAAAAGTTAAATCTGTTGGGTTATAACCAGCAGCAGCAGCATTGCCACTTTTAGAAACACCAATTCGGTAACCAGTACCAGAAGTTTTAATAAAAGTTCTTGCTCTATAGTTTGTACCACTTAAAGCCGAATCTAATAAAGCGAAGAAATAATCGCCCGCAGCTGATGCTGCTGAAACATTCATCAAGAATGAAGCATAAACATTACCAGAACGAACATTTGTTCCTGTAAATGCTTTACCCATATCCTGACCGGTATTTTTAATTAATACTGCATTACCTACATTACTCATTGTAGAGTTTGGATAAGTTAAACCAGCAACTACAGGAATTTTATTCACGTTAGAAACTGTAGCAATTGATGTCCAACCAGCTCCTACAATATTAGATAATGTATCGTTAATAGTGTATGAGAAATTTTCTGTAATTACAGGTGTATTAGAAACTGGAGCATTTACAGTAATAATACCTGTCATACCCCCGTGTGCCGTACACTCATAAGGAACTGTACCTGCAGCTAACATTTTAATTTTGTATACAGAGTTAATACCTCCAGAACCATCCATGTTAACTAATGGAATAGTGGTTCCGTTTAACGATTGAGTAGGGTGGAAACCACTTACCCAAACAAAACTAATTGTGTCGCCAACAGTACATGTAACGTTTGCTGGAACGTAAAGATTACCTCCATCGCCAACGTTGATGGTGAAGGTACTCTGCGCAAAACTCATCGTACTAGCTAATAAGCCGAATACGAAAATTGCTTTCGTGAGTAGATTTTTGATCATATTTATTTTTTAAATTATTTACAATATTATAACAAGCAAATATAAAGATATGTATATTAATTAATTGTTAACTAAGCATAAATGTAACAATTATTTCCTCACATTTTATCCCCAAAAACCTTTCTGTTAGGTAAATGTTGTTGAAACATATACATTTGTAACATGAACCGCGAATCAAAATCACTTGAATTATTAATAGAGACGAATAAATTAGTTGGTAAAGACTTAGAAATAGCAACGAAAGTGCTTAATAAACAGCGAATTAGTATAGAAGATGCTATCTATTTGTATGAGCACCCAGAACTATCATATGTAGGAATATTAGCAAACTATATTCGAGAAGAAAAAAATGGTGATTTTACATACTTTAATCGCAATTTCCACATAGAACCTACTAATATTTGTGTTTTTACATGTAAATTCTGCTCTTACTCGCGTTTACTCAAACAAGCAGATGAAGGGTGGGTGCTTAGCAAAGAGCAAATGCTCGACATTATAAGATCATACAAAGATAAACCTGTTACAGAAGTTCACATAGTTGGCGGAGTACACCCCAAATTAACACTCGAATTTTTCTGCGATTTATTTAAATCAATAAAAGAAATTAGTCCGAACCTACACATTAAAGCTTTTACCGCTGTTGAATATGAATATATGTTCCGTAAAGCAAAAGTGAGTGTAGAGGAGGGATTAAAAATAATGATGGAAGCAGGCTTAGATTCTATACCCGGTGGTGGTGCCGAAATTTTCGACGAAGTATTGCGTGCCGAGATATGCGGCGACAAAGCAACCACTGCACAGTGGTTAGAAATACATGAAACAGCACATAACCTTGGGTTGAAATCTAATTGCACCATGTTATACGGTCATATAGAGAATTATACTCACCGAGTGGATCATATGAACAGGTTACGTGAACTGCAAGACAGAACTGGGGGTTTCAACACCTTTATCCCCTTAAAATTTAGAAACAAAGACAATGAAATGTCGAACGTTCCGGAAACTACCGTAATTGAGGATTTAAAAAATTACGCAGTGGCAAGAATATTCTTAGATAATTTTGAACACATAAAAGCTTACTGGCCAATGATTGGCAGGTCGACTGCCCAATTATCCTTATCATTTGGGGTCGACGATATTGATGGAACCATAGACGACACCACCAAAATTTATTCAATGGCTGGTTCTGAGGAACAAAACCCACAATTAACTACTCAACAGTTGGTAGAACTTATAAATAATGTAGGCAGACATCCAATAGAAAGAGGCACATTATACGATGTGGTGCAAGATTATAAAGATTACGATTTTAGTAAAGAAAACAATGGGCAAGGTTTTGTTGAACTTCCTATTTTAAACTAATATGGAGCTATACATCATCCGTCACGGAGAAACAGACTTTAATAAACGAGGGATTGTGCAAGGCAGAGGAGTGGATTCTGATTTAAATGAGATTGGTAAACACCAAGCGCAGCAATTTTATAAAGCGTACCACCATGTAGAATTCGATAAAGTAATTACTTCTACCTTAAAACGTACACACCAAACGGTTGATGCCTTTATAAACAAAGGGATTCCTTGGGAGCAAAGAGATGGTTTTGATGAATTAGATTGGGGAGTAAATGAAGGTAGAGAGGCTACCAAAGAAATGAAAGAGGAATTCTACCAATTAACCAAAAACTGGATGAACGGTCATTTACATTTAAAATTTCCTGGTGGCGAAAGTCCAATTGAAGTAAATCAGCGTCAGAATTTAGTACTCCAACAATTAATAGAACAACATCAAAATTTCAATAAAATATTAATTTGTATGCATGGTAGAGCTATGCGATTATTACTTTGTCAGCTTTTAAATTTGCCACTTAGTAATATGGATAATTTTCCGCATTCAAACGTTTCATTGTACCGATTAAAATACAAAGATGGTATATTTGAAATGCTTGATTTTAATAATACAGACCATTTCCATGTCTAAAACAAAAGTTTCAGTAGTATCTTATTTAAATTCTAAAGTTTTTATAAAAGGCTTAGTTCCAAATGCCCAGCATCAATTTGATATAAGCCTTGATATTCCTTCACTTTGCGCTCAAAAACTTATAGAGAACACCGTTGATATCGGACTTATACCAATTGCGGTAATTCCTGAAATTGCCAATGCAACCATTATTTCTAATTATTGTATTTCTGCTGATGGTGCTGTAAATTCTGTGTTCCTATTTTCTAATACAAAACTTCCACTTATCAATAAAATTTATTTAGATAAACATTCTCGTACTTCTAATTTATTGTGCATCATTTTAGCATCAGAATATTGGAACCTTAAGGTTGTATTTACCGATGAAAACCTCGATGAAATAAGCTTAAAAGAAGGGGAAGCATTTGTATTAATTGGCGATCGAACGTTTGATAAAATAAATACTTTTAGTACTCAATTAGATTTAGCAGAACAGTGGAAAGCCTATACTGGCTTACCTTTTGTATTTGCAGCATGGGTATCAAACAAAAAAATTGAAGAAGAAGTTTTGCAACAATTTAATACATTATTGCAGGATGGTTTTTTGTTTTTAGAAGATGTAATTTCCGAAAATACGCTCAGCTTTTTTGATGTGAACGACTACCTGAAAAATAAAATTGAATACAATTTAAATGATGAAAAAAGAAAGGCAATTGAATTGTATTTGCAAAAAGCTGCTTTATATCGTTGATATTTTTGTTAAGCAATAGTCAATCATTTCTTCCATTTTTGTTTCAGCATTATCTATAAATTCATTTGTTATTCTGTTGGCTAAAATCAAAGAAATAGAACTTGCTTCATGCCCGAAATATCTAGCTAAACCAAGTATTCCAGCCGTTTCCATTTCGAAATTTGTAACCTTCATTCCCTTATAATTTACATCACGTAGGGTAGTTAAAATAGAAGTATTGTTTTCCGACCATAAAAATCTTCCTTGTGGATGATAAAAGCCTTGGCATGTTGCTGTAATTCCTAAAACCATTTCTTCCTTAAATAAATTTAGCAGTAATTCAGACGATCCAACCGTATAAGGTTTTAAAAATGGGAAGGCATGTTGAATTTTTTGTTCTACTTCAATGTTTAAACTTGTTTCTATTTCGGTATATGGAATTTTATAAAAATTCATTAAGCCTTCTAAACCTATTGCATATTCAGTTATTAACATGGTACCCAAATTTATATCCTCTCTAAGTGTACCACTTGTGCCTAATCTAATAATGTTAAATTTTCGTGGGTTCTCTAAGTATTTTAGATGTTGTAGGTCTATTTTACTTAAAATATTCAACTCATTAAATACAATATCGATATTATCGGTTCCAATGCCTGTGGAGATTATAGAGATTTCTTTTCCTTTATAGCTGCCAGTTATAGTATAAAACTCTCTATTTTTCTTTTTTATCCGAATATTAATTAGGTGTTTAGCAATTAATTCCACTCTATCTGGGTCGCCTACAGTAATAATTGTGTCGGCAACATCGTTAGGCAACAAATGTAAATGGTATACACTGCCGTCTTTATTTAATATTAATTCTGATGAAGGGAATATTTTCATGTTAATAATTTGTTGAATACAAGATTAACAATTTATTTTTTTTTTAATGCTTTATTACATAACTTACGTTAAATCATTTTTAAGCCTACCAATTATGCACAGAACATTTGATAAAATTCTAGTTCCTATGGATCTCTCACCAACATCCATATTAGCATTAGATCATGCTCTCTATCTTGCTAAAGCATTAAAATCTGAAATACATTTATTGCATGTTAAAGAAACAGCCACTGTAAATAACTTTATAAGCTCTATTTTTAAAAAAGACCCTAAAGATGGAGTAAAAGATATAAGTGTGGTAGAAGCACAATTTAAAAGCTATATCAACGAATTCCAATCAAAACACGGGGTAAAAACAACCACAAAATTTTTAGAAGGCACTGTTTATATACAAGTATTAAATTATGCAAAAGAAATAACTGCTGGTTTAATTTGTATGGGAACACATGGCTCTAAGGGTGTCGAAAATTTTATTGGTGGATCTAATACTTTTAGAGTAGTAAACCAAGCTAAATGCCCTGTATTATCTATTCATGCAAATTCTGGAAATAAAGGCATTAAAGACATTATTTTACCACTGGATAGTTCGAGAGATACGAGAGAGAAAGTAGACGATGCATTGTATATTGCTCAACAATTTAATTCAACTATACATGTGGTGGGGGTTTCTACCTCGAGTGATGAAATGATTTTGAATAGACTTCGCGTAGTTACCAAACAAGTAGAAGATTATATTAAAGAAGATAAAATTACCACTACTTTTGGCTTTAAAACAGGGAAAAATTTAGCAAACATTACCTTAGAGTATGCTAAAGAAAAAGAGGCAGATTTAATTATTATAATGACAGAGCAGGAGAGTAGTTCTGGTTTTTTAGCCGGCCCATATTCTCAACAAATGATTAATGAATCTGGGGTGCCAATATTAAGTGTGCGACCAAAAGAAAGGGAAACAGAATTTGTAACTCCTTATTAATAGGTTTCTAAATATTTATAGGTAATACTAAATAGATTAAATGCTGAACGAACTCGTTCGGCATTTTTTATGGGCACTTCAATTTCTAAATAATATTCTAAATCGCTTTCTTGTTTTAGTATTTTTAATTGATGTTCTTTAATCACTCGCATCGCCTCGTTTATTTTTTCATAAGCAAAGCTTATGCTTACCTTTTCTAAAACCGATTTTGTAATTATTTCATTCTGAAGAAGCGCTTCCTGGCTCGATTGTTTGTAAGCATTAATTAAACCAGGTACACCTAGTAAAGTTCCACCAAAATACCGAACCACCACAATCCCAATATTTGTTAAGTCATTAGATTGTATTAGGTTGTAAATGGGTCGGCCTGCACTACCAGAAGGTTCTCCATCATCGTTAATTCTATACAGTTGTTTATCGTAACCAATTCTGTAAGCATAACAATAATGCACAGCACCGGTATAACTCGCTTTAATTTCTGATAGCCAATTTTTGAATTCATCCACAGTTAAAATAGGTTTACAAAGTGCAATAAATTTACTACCCTTTTCTTTAAAAATACCTTCAGTAGTTTTACTTACTGTTTTATAATCTGAATCAAATAACATTAGAAAGGTAAATTATAAATATAGAAACTAAGGCTAGTATGATGCCGTAGGTATTAGTTTTGGTAATTTGCTCTCTAAATACAGCTGCTGCAATCATCGAGTTAAATAATATAATACCGATGTTATTTATAGCAAACACAAAAGAACTTTCGAGTGCATCGCTACTTAAAGCTTTCATTAAAAAATATGTTGAGAAAAAGTTTAATAATCCTAAACACATTCCACCAATAAAATCTTTAAGTTGTATTTTACTACGTTGAATTATTTTTTGTACTAAACCAATAACTCCTGCAGAGCCAAAAATACAAGCCAGTATTACAGAAAATGGTGCTTGTGCACCAAAATATTCTTGAGAAACTTTAATACTTATATCAACCACACCGCTACCAATAAATATAAATACGGGTATTAATAGTATTTTCCATGATATAGGAGCAGCACTATCTTTCGCTTTTTTTGAACTAAAATAAATGGCTATTAATGCCAATAAAATGCCTGTAATTTTTAGTATCCCAGAGCTCTCATCATAATAAATAATACTAAATGCTAATGGTATAATAAGCGACATTTTTTGTGCAATGGATACAACCATTAAGCCACTCGTTTTTACACCATAGGCAACCAAATTAAAGGTGCTAATAAACATTAACCCGAATAATAAGGTATAAGGGAACCAATCTGCTAAAAAAACATTGGTGCTGCTAAAGGTATCAAAGCCCATTATAATGCCAGAGCCAGACGCAAACAGGTAATTAATGCTAATGGCATTCGAATTGTTTATTTCAAATTTTTCGAAAACTTTGAAACAAATAATAAGAGAACCCGAAAGAATAATGGAAATTAAAATTAAGGTCATACACGATGATAAATAAATAGTTCGTCATCTCCTAAATCTTGTTTAGAAAATAAACGGCCTTCAGAAATAGGAGCTTTAATACCTTGACCTAAATTGCTTTTCGATTTATACATGCGCACTTCATCCCATAAACCAAATTGTACAAATTCGTTAATAGTGTAGGCTCCGCCTTCAATAATTAAAGATTGTATTTCCATTAAATACAGCTGAAATAAAATAAACTGAGGCACTAAACCATAAAAATCAATTTGTACAAACTGTATATTGCCATCTAACTCTGTTTTATGATTATTAAAAATGATTGTTTTAGAGTCGGTATTAAAAATATTTAACTCTTTGGCCAGTTTTAAATCCTTATCAATTATTACACGTACTGGGTTTTTACCCACCCAATCGCGTACGGTTAAAATCGGATTATCAACTTGTACTGTTTTTGTACCCACTAATATAGCTTGTTCTTCTGATCGCCATTTGTGGTTAAGTTTGCGAGCCTCGGCACCGCTAATATTACTGCGTGTATTTTCAGCAATACTAATATAGCCATCCTTAGATTCTGCCCATTTTAAAATTACATAAGGGCGTTGCAGTGTATGGTAAGTAAAAAATCGTTTATTTATTTCGTAACCTTCCTCCTTTAATACATTTATTTTTACATCTACTCCTGCATTTTTTAAACGATCAACACCTTTACCGTTTACAGAACCAAAGGGGTCTATGTTAGAAATTACCACTTTGGGTATACCATGTTTAATAATTAGATCTGCACAAGGTGGTGTTTTGCCCGTGTGTGCGCATGGTTCTAGATTTACGTAAAGTGTAGATTTTGTTAGTATTTTGGAAGCATTCGAAAAATTTGTTAATACTTGTTGTATTGCATTTACTTCAGCGTGTGCTTTGCCATATTCTTCGTGATACCCTTCTCCAATAATGTTACCATCATATACAATAACAGCTCCTACCATGGGGTTAGGTTGTACTTTACCTAAGCCTTGTTGGGCCAACTCAAAACAACGCCTCATGTATAATTCGTCTGTATTCATAGCGTAAAAATAAATTAATTATTTTAGTTTTGAATATGTTTTCAAGAACCAAAACAGTTAGAGAGTCGTTTCAGCATTTTCAACTTCTTATAGGAGCTACCTACGATGCCGAGGAAGCCAGAAGTATTAGTCAGATGGTATTTAAAGAAGTGTTGGGGTATGACACCATCAAACTAATTTTAAATGAAAACGAACTGCTACCAGCACCTTTGTTTGAGCAGTTAGACCAAATTGCCTATTTATTAAACCAACATAAGCCCGTTCAATATATTTTGGGTTTTGAAGAGTTTATGGGAATAAAGTTTTATGTAAACGAAAGTGTTTTAATTCCTCGCCCCGAAACAGAGGAGCTTGTACAATGGATAGTTGATGATCATAAAAAACAGAAGGATATTAGAATTGCGGATATTGGCACAGGCTCAGGATGTATAGCAATTAGTCTTAAAAAATTATTACCTCAAGCAAATGTTCATGCTTTTGATGTATCCAAAGCAGCATTAGATATAGCGGTTAAAAATTCAATTCACAATCAATTAGAAATACATCCACATCAATCAAATATATTGAATGAAGAGTTACCTTCAATATTTGATGTGCTTGTAAGCAACCCACCATATGTTTTAGAAAGCGAGAAATTGCAAATGCGTAAAAATGTGCTCGATTATGAGCCTAGTTTAGCATTGTTTGTACCAAATGACGATCCTCTTTTGTTTTATAAACGTATTGTAAAAATTGCAGAGCAGCAACTTAATGCAATGGGTGTTTTATATTTTGAAATTAATGAATCGTATGCTACCGAAACTCGAAAATTGTTTTCAGAAAATACATGGCATACGCCCGAAATACGTAATGATATAAGAGGAAAAGCAAGAATGCTAAAAGCTATTAAGCGAAATTAAACTTTTACTTTTTTTTTGTTTTTTGAACGAGGGTGGAAACTAAAAATCGTTTCTTTTAAGTAATTACGATCTAAATGAGTATAAATTTCGGTAGTGGTGATAGATTCGTGTCCAAGCATTTCTTGTACGGCACGCAAATCTGCGCCACCTTCTACTAAATGTGTAGCAAATGAATGGCGAAAGGTATGCGGACTAATGCTCTTACGTATATTGGCAATGCTTGCAGTTTGTTTAATAATATTAAAAATCATTACCCTAGATAAACGACTGCCTCGGCGATTTAAAAACAATAAATCTTCTTCGCCTTTTTTTATACTAAGATGAACTCTAATATCATTTTGATAGATTTTAATGAACTTTTTGGCAGAGCTGCCTAGGGGTACAAAACGTTCTTTATTTCCTTTCCCAGTTACTTTCAAAAAATCAATCTCGAAATAAATGTCCGATATTTTTAAATTCACTAATTCGGTTACTCTTAGGCCACATGCATATAAAGTTTCCAATATCGCTTTATTCCGAACACCCTCAGGGGTGCTAACATCAATTGAATCGAGCATGATGTTAATCTCGTCTAAACTCAATGTATCTGGTAATTTACGGCCTAATTTTGGAGTATCTACAAGGGCAGAGGGGTCTATTTTTAGAATGTCTTCAAGCATTAAGTATTTGTAATATGCTTTAATGCCCGATAATACCCTGGCTTGCGAACTTGCCGTCATTCCAAGTTCATTTATCCATACCAGAAATTCTTTTATATCTTTGGATTCAACATTTGCCGGAGAAGTATTTTGTTTGATGTAAACAAAGTATTGATGAAGTTTGTCAACATCATGAATGTAAGCATCAATAGAATTCTTCGAAAGCGAACGTTCTAACTTTAAATATGATTTAAAACCTTTAATGCTTGAATTCCAATCCATGTCTACTAAAAAAGTAATTATAATTAACGGTCCAAATCTTAATTTAATAGGTAAACGAGAGACCACAATATACGGAGAAAAATCATTCGAAGAATATTTAAATTCTGTTAAGTTAAAATTCACAAACCTAGAAATCCACCATTTTCAATCTAATGATGAAGGGGAAATTATTCAACAAATACAAACTGCGAATGTAAATTTTGATGGTATTATCCTTAATCCTGGAGCCTATGGTCATACCTCTCTAGCCATTGCAGATGCTGTAGCTGCTATTGAAACAGAATGTATTGAAGTGCATATATCAAATATTTATGCTCGCGAAAATTTTAGGCATTATACCTTAATAAGTGCAAAATGTAAAGGTACAATTAGTGGGTTTGGATTAGGTTCTTATGAACTTGCCTTAAATTATTTCTGTTAATCGAACTTTTTAGGGTCGAGGTCCTTAAATGTTTTTTTTCTGAGCAGAAAATAATCAAATACAATACTTCTATTGTAGATACCTGTATTATTTGGCGATTTGAAGAGTTTTAATAACTTTTTTCGTTTATGATACCAAGTAATTTGAGTAATTAAAAAATCATAATGTGCTCTATTTATAGCAAAGGCATGTTTAAATTTGCCAGCTAACATAAACCTACACCATTGTATTAAATCAAGCACATGTCTTATAAATATAATGCTAAATGATTTATGTAGCGCTAGGTTTTTTCTTAATGTAATTAAGCTATTTCTAAAATTTAAATAGGTTTTATGTGGGCTAGTTTCATGCAAAGTTGCGCCACCTAAATGGTAAACTATTGAGGTATTACAACTATAAACTTTATAGCCCATGTTCTTAATTCTCCAACATAAATCAATCTCTTCCATGTGTGCAAAAAAATCTACATCCAGTCCGCCGGCTTTATGGTAAAGATCTGCCTTTATAAACATAGCAGCGCCACTGGCCCAAAATATTTCAGTGTTTTCATTGTATTGATGTTCGTCTTTTTCAACGGTATCAAAAATTCTTCCTTTGCAAAATGGGTACCCAAACCTGTCGATATAACCACCAGCTGCACCCGCATATTCGAAGTTATTTTTATCCAAATAACTTAGTATTTTTGGTTGTGCAATGGCAATATCTTTATTGTTTTCCATTAGTTCAATTACAGGTTCTATCCAATTTTCTGTAACCTCTACATCAGAATTCAATAATATGTAATAATCTACATCCTTAATTCTAGTTAATATATTTTGGTATCCTTCAGCATATCCACCGTTAACTTCATTTCTGAGAATTTCGAAAGTTGGTAAATTAGTTCGAACCCATTCTAAAGAGCCATCTGTAGATGCATTATCTGCCAATACTAAACGAAGGTTAGGGTAGGTGCTATTGTACACAGAAGGTAAAAATTCTGGTAATAATTTTTCACCATTATAATTTAATACAACTACTGCAACTCTGGGGATTGTGCTCATTATAAATTATATTTTAACTTAATCGCATCAGTGGGCTTATGTTTCCATCTTCTATGCGACCATAACCAAAATTCAGGTTTTTCTTTTATTCTTTTTTCTAAGTAACGGGTATGTAGTTCAGTAATTTCAAACTCTTTTAAGTCGCTACTATTTTCTGCTAAAACTACGAATTCAAACTCTAAATATCCTCTTTTTACTTGTTCAATATCCATAAATACAACCACGCTATTAAAATGCTTTGATATTTTTTCTGTACCCATAAATACAGGTGTTGCTTGGTTTAAAAAGGTAGTCCAATAATTTGTATCAGAACTAGTAGGAGTTTGGTCGGCTATAATTGCAATGCTAAATTGTGTAGAACTATTTTTTATAAGTGTACGCATAGAAGTTTGCATTGGCAAGGCCACTATGCCATGCCTTGTACGCATATTATAAAATAGTTTGTCGAATATTTTGTTGTGTAGCGGTTTGTATATACCATATGTTGTAATTGGTGTATAAATGGGTAAGGCTTGTGCAAACCATTCCCAGTTGTGGTAATGACCAAATACAACACTAATGTTTCGGCCTTCTTTTATTAACTCGTAAAACCGTTCAGAATTTTTAATCTTTACTCGTTTCTTTAACTCAGATTCTGTAAACGATACTAATTTGGTAGTTTCTAAAAAAACGTCGCATAAATGATGATAGAATTTTTTCTCAATGGTTTTACGCTGTGATTCAGTTAACTCAGGAAATGCATTTTTTAAATTTTGATACACTACTTTTCGTCTATATCCAACCACATGGTATATTAATAAGTAGAAAAAGTCACTTAAAAAATAGAGGATTCTGAAAGGTAAATAAGACACCAGGTGTATAAAAAATACACCTAGGTAGGAGAAAATACTATTCATTAAAGTCTTGATCTAATCGCTTTCCATAATAGTCCGAATCTGTATTATCGTCGTCGTATTTCATTGTTCTAGCCATAATTTTGTATTTCCATTGAGGGTCGTTACGTTCACCTGTTAAATTTGAATGTAATAACACCATCTCGTTTCTAATATTATCTGGACTAAAAAACACAAATTTACGGTTAGAGAAAGTTTTGATTTTAAAATACTGCCAAATTTCGTAAGGATAAGCTTGGTTGTCCATATCATTAAAACGAATATTATTTGGAGCGCCATATTTTAAAAATACAATACCTCTATCAGTAGCATATCCTTTTGTAAAAGGAGAACTAAATTTAGCATTTACGATTTTAACTTGTTCTTCGTATTCGGCCCATTTAATTGCAGATTCTCCAGGATTTCGTTTTTCCCAAAAGTATATTAAATATTGGCGCATTAAGGTTTCATCGTTATTTGCCAACAATGTTTTTGCATAATCTAATTCTTGTTGTATTGAAATAGGAGCAAGGCATTTAATATTTTCAATCATTTCTTCTTTAGAATATTTTGCTGCAAAAGAATTGTCGAATGCGATCCCCGAAATAGAAGAGATGTCACCAGATAATGATTTATTACTTCTCTGGAAAAAGTTGCTTTTAGAGGCTATGATAGTATTATTTCTATCTCTCACTTCAATTATGATGTAATAACTCCCGCTAGGCAATAATGAAATATCAAATTCATTTAATTGTACGATGACATCTTTCGCTAACACTTTTTTATTTTGTGTGTAATTAGAAAGTTTATTAGAACCAGATGCGTTTTGTATGTAATAGCTTAATAGTAGATATTCATTAGGTTTTGCAATTTGAGTATTGTATACCTCTGCATAAAAAATCAATTTGGAAACATTGGTAGGTAAGAAATTATTCACAAATGGCATCATTTCGAACCCATTGCGGTTAAATTGTTGGTTGTTGCTTGCTTTTTTATAAGATTCTAATAAAAGTATATCCGATATGGCAATTTTATTATTCTCATAATTAATTTCAAAATCTTGTTTTACAACTTCTGCATTTTTTTCATCACCATTATCTACAATCGTTAATTCAAAAGAGTACTTACCATTTTTTAGTTTATATCTTTTTTGATCAATAAAATTGGAATTAACAGTTAGGGTGTCTGTTAGTTCTGGACTTAATATATTATACCTTTCGGCAGAAATAATGTTATCGCCTTGTTTAATAAGCATTGTAATACCAACGCTGCCTTGATATAGGTTTTTCTTGTTTTTAGAAAACTTAACTGAATTTCCATTAATAGAAATATGTGTTTCTAAATAAGGTTCTTGTTCTGGAGTATTAAAAGTATAATATGATAAATATGCTTTTAATTTCTTCGCTTCAGATGTAAATGGTAATACAAATATTGCCAAGGTACATATCAATAATATTTTTTTCATGATGTTAAAATTAAACAAACTAATGTAAATTTACGCTTTCAATTGATTTTCTACTAATACAAATGTCTATTTAATGTCAATTATACATGCATATAAATTACTTACCTAATATTGCATATTTTCAGGAACTGCTACATAACAAGGAGTTTATTTTTCACTTAAACGATATTTATCACCGACAAACCTTTAGAAATAGGACCGAAATTGTTGGGCCAAATGGTAAAATGGTATTAAGCATCCCTACCGTTAAATTAGAGCCAGGTGAAAGAAAATTCGAAAATATACGTATTTCATATTCAGAATCGTGGTTAAAACAACATTGGAAAAGTTTCGAATCTGCTTACAGGCGATCAGCTTATTTTGAATATTATGAGGATAAATTTAAAGAATTATATAAAAAACCAAGTTATGAGTATTTGTGGGAGTTTAATTATGAGCTAGTTAAAGTAATATTAACCTTATTGAAGGTACAAGAAGCTCCAGTAGTAAATAGAGAAGATAAAATTGAAGTGAAGGACTATAATACATTAATAATCAACAAACAATACATTCAGGTATTTAGTAATAAAATTGATTTTATAGAGAATTTATCCATAATCGACCTCTTATTTAATACTGGCCCAAATGCAAAACAGTACTTAATATTAAGTTAATACTAAAAAAAGAAGCATTTTTTTTGATTTCTACACTAAATTATGTTAGTTTTGTGACAAATAAAAAATCATTAATCAACCAACAAAAATTATGAAAAAGAACTTTAAATTATTGTTATTAGTAGGTTTAGCAGTTTCAATCGGTTTTACTTCTTGTACAGAAGACGAAGATACTACTCCAACTCCAACTCCAACTCCAACAGATGCAGGTATAAACACTTACACTGCAAAAATATTTGGTGATCAAACTAATAACTCAGCTGGTAGTTTCTTTGCTACTTCAAATGGAACAGTTTACACTCAAGCGCAAGCAAAAGCTAATGATTCATTAGTTGATTTAGTGTATTACTACGGTGCTACAAATAAAGCTACTATTGCAAACCCAACTGATGCAGATGCTGCTACTATTTTTGATAACCCTACTACAGGTTTACAAACTTGGACTAAAAAGAATAATACAGAATTGAGAGCTACAATTTTAACAGCTGATATCTTCAATACAATTTCTGCAGATTCAACATTAACAAAATTATATACAGCTTCAGCTATTGGATCTGCATTAACAGATGCAACAGATTTAGCAGTTGGTGATGTTATTGCATTTAAAACTGTTAAAAACAAACAAGGTTTCTTAAAAGTTGTAACAATTATTGAGAATAATTCAAACGCTGATTACATCACAGTGGATGTAAAAGTTCAAAAATAATTTTCGAAAATATTTTTTTTAAAAAGAGCCCATTTATGGGCTCTTTTTTTTATTTTACAGCTTTTAACTAAAACAAACCAAAACAAATGAAAAATAAACTTAGTATTTTAGGCATTATTGCCTTTATGAGCATAGTATTAGTTGCTTGTACAAAAGACGAAGAAGTAGATCCAACTCCTACACCAACACCAATTGTGTACGGAGAAATTAAAACTAAAACGAATGTAACTTTAGGCGGGCAAGAAAATGCAAGTTTAGGAAGTTTTTATGGAACTGATACGGCTTTGGTATTTAAGTCTGTAGAAACCAGTGCTAGCACAGTACTTCAATCAAAAGTAGACTTTGTTTATTTTTATGGAGGTACTAATATGGCTTCAATTGGAGCACCAAATGATGCTACAGTTCTTTTTGCACATGCTAATAATTCTTCATTGGCAAATTGGTCGATAAAAAATCCAACTTTATTTTCGTCGTTAAGTATAAGTCAAGCAAAATATGATTCGGTTAAAAACGACTCGATATTTACCAAATTAGATTCTGCGAGTTTTAATTTAACTTTAGTGCCTTCACTTACTCCTGATAGAATTGTTGCATTTAAAACGAGTAAAGGTAAAATTGGGATGTTTAAAGTTAACTCCATCGGAGGTACGGTTCCATCAAATCGTACAATTACCTTTGAAGTTAAAGTTCAGAAATAATATTTCTTAAAAAAATAATAAAAAAAGAGCCCTTTTTAGGGCTCTTTTTTTTTACCTTCGGTTTCTAATCTTACAAGTATGAAAAGATATATCAAAACATTATTAATGGTCTCTTTATCAAGCTCAATATTTGTAGCTTGTACAGAAGAAGATGATACTAAAACACCAACAGGACCTGTTTATACCACTTTAGCTTCATATGAAGTGAAGTTATTAGGCGGACAAACTAATAGTTCGTTGGGCAGTTTTTATGCTACATCAGAAGATTCTATTTACTTTACTGCAGGAGCAGGGTTAACCATTAATCAACCCAAAATAGATTTCATCTATTATTTTGGTTCACAAACAAACGATTCGAGTGTAATTGCTTCTCCAAATGATGTGGTATTTAATAAACCCGATGATCAAAATCCACACAAAACAGTAAAAACTTGGACAATTAAGAATAATACCTTGTTCTTAAAATTAAATACTTCCCCTTCGGCCTTTATTAACATGATGAATGATTCTTTATTAATTAATGAATTAGATTCTAATGTAACGGCAACTAAAATTACTAAGCTAAAAGTTGGAGATGTAGTAGGTTTTAAAACGGTAACGGGCAAATTAGGCGCATACCATGTTAGAGCTATAAACAATGTTGATGCTATTTCTAGAGCAATAACAGTGGATGTAAAAGTTCAAGAATAAGATAGAATGAAGCAACGCGATGACATCTTGTTTGATTTGGAGAAAATCGAGGACCTTTTAGAAGGTTCTGAGCAAGAATTGCGTTTGTTTTTAGAGGAGTTACATCCTTCAGAAATTGCTAAAATATTAGATTTATTAAAAGATAAAAAAAGAAAGATTGTTATTGGCTTATTGCCAATAGATGTTGCATCTGAAGCTATATCAGAGATGGATCCAGAATCGCATCCTGAGAATCTATTAGCCAGTCTAAACACTGATTTAGTAACAAATATTGTTGAAGAGCTTTCTTATGACGATGCAACCGATATTGTGTCTCAACTTTCTGAAGAAAAAAGAGAAGAGATATTAGAGAATATTGATGAAGAAGATGCATCAGAAATACGAAAGCTCTTAACTTATAGTGAAGATTCTGCCGGCGGTTTAATGTCGACAGAGTTTATTAAAATAAATTTTGCCCAAAACAAACGAGACGCCCTCGAAGAAGTAGCGAACCAATCTGAAGAAATAGAAAATTTCTACGCTATTTATGTAGTTAATGATGAAAACAGATTAATTGGTACGGTAAGTTTAAAAAACTTAATTAAAGCGAAGCCACAAATTCAAATAGTTGAATTATTGGACGAAAATTTAATTTATGTATTTACTGATACTGATCAGGAAGAAGTAGCACAATTACTTTCTCAATATAATTTACCAGGTATTCCGGTAGTAGATAAAGAGATGAAATTATTGGGTGTTATTTCTTTTGACGATGTAATTGATGTTTTAGAGGAAGAGACTACTGAAGACATCTTAAAAATAGCAAACGTATCTGACGAAGAGGAATTAAGTGGTAATTGGAAAGATGCTGTTAAAAGTAGGGTGCCTTGGTTAATGGTTAATACTGTAACTGCATTTATAGCCAGTTCTGTAATCTATTTTTATCAACCAACCATACAAAAAATAACCTTATTGGCTACCTTCATGCCTATTATTGCGGGTTTAGGTGGTAACGCAGGTGTGCAAGCATTAGCTGTTACCATACGTCGTATATCCTTAAACACTTTACCAGATTCTAAAGTGTTAGAAACAATTAAAAAAGAAGTATTGGTTGGTATTATTAATGGTTTAGTTTTTGGTGTTGTTGTTTCATTAGTTGCTGTATTTAATAATCACTCTCCATTATTAGGAGTGGTGGTGTTTTTGGCAATGTTCGGAAACCTTGTAATAGCTGGTATTACAGGAGCATCGATTCCTATTATTCTAGAAAAATTAGGCTTCGACCCAGCCGTTGCATCCTCTATTATTTTAACCGCATTTACTGATACCCTTGGCTTTTTATTGATACTAGGACTAGGCTCGTATTTTCTTTTATAGTTATTAGTCTTTAGATATTAGTCATTAGTCGTTAGACGGTCTAACGACTAACGACTAATATCTAACCTCTAAATATTATTTATTTTCTTCTGCATTTCCATCATTATACTAGTTAATTGGCTAATACTCATTTCTTGTTCTGGTTCGGGGAATGACATGCTGATATATGCTTTTGCTTTCCATATTTCCATTACATCATCTGCTGGAATAGGATAGGGCTCGTACGATTTGTTATCGGATTTTAACACCAATGATTTTTGGTCTTTTAATTTATTTACCACACGCTTATATACAATGCCATCGTTTTTACTTACCACCACATAGGTTTCATTAGATTTTAGCGATTTCCAATCGTCAACATATTCACCAACCACAATACTGCCTGGTTGAATAGGTAACATAGAATCTCCTTTTATTTCAAATGCACGGAAGGTGCCACCTTGCAACATGGGTAAATGAAATTTTGGTAATTCGCGTACAAATTCTGGGTCGGCATACCCATTAATATAACCAGCACTTGCTTTTACAGGTACTAGCTCTATATTTTCGTTATCATCTTTATCAACGGTAATACTCAATACCCTAAGATTACCAGCTTTTATCTCTTTTTCTTTTTCTAAACGAGTTTCGCGTTCGGCTAACCATTTATCTGTAATTCGTTCAGAAACTAATTCATCTACACTAATGCCAAAATAATTAGCAATTGATTTCATATTATCCATTTTCGGACTGGCACGATCTTCCTCATATGCCCCAATCATTGAGCGTTTAATACCTATTGCGTCTGCAAATTCTTGCTGAGTTAGGTTATTCTTTTTTCTAAGAAATCGGATGTTTGCGCTAATTTTTTTCATGTTTTTATTTTGAAATGCTAAAATTATTAGTATTATTGCATATAAAATTAGTAAAAATAATTAAATATCAAACTAAATTTTTTAGCTATGGTTATCGAAACACAATGGAATGAGTTAAGTAAAGGTCCAGTTTATCCTTCCAAATACCTTTATTTTATTACCAATTCGAACAGATCTGCAATTATTGTAGGGCTAACAGACGACATTTACAGATTTGCTAAATCTTGTAGGAATGAACACGATAATTTGTTTAATCACGAAGAAATTTCGCCGTTTCGTTTGGTATATTTTGAAGAATACGCTGATGTATTCCAAGCGAAAGACAGGTATCGATTTGTAAGCAAATGGACACGCGCCCAAAAAGAAAAAATGATTCGCTTATTTAATCAGGAATGGACTGATTTATCTGAAGCTATAATTATGGAAGAAATGGTGAAAGAACTTACAGAATCCATTAATTAAAAAACCCGATCCTAAGACCGGGTTTTTACTACAACTAAACCAAAACACCCGGCAGAACGCCGAGATACTTATGCTATGTTACTTTAACAACATAATCTATTAAATGTTGTGCAGTAATATATTCTTGACAATTAAATGATAAAGTACCCTTACTGGTCAAAGTACATTGTACTTTGTATGGGTACTAATTGCCATAAATAATGTCCTAAATAATTAAAGCTATACCAGAAATCTATAAACTTAATACTTTATATAATTAGGAAATCTTTGTACATTGTACAAAGTACATAATACATAATACATAATACAACGTACTTCTTACACCAAACTAATTTCTATGCGAAAAATTAACAAATACGGATACCTTTTAGTTTTCGCAATTCCATTGAGCATAGTATTGAGTTATTATTCGGGCTATATAGGGTCTTTTTATTTATTGCCTATTTTAATGTTTATTGTATTGCCTATAATGGATCCAATTTTAGGTACAGATGCAAGTAATTACGATAAAACGATAGCTCAACAAATAAAAGAGGAGCGTTATTACAGAAACATACTCTACGTTTGGGTGCTGGCCCAAACTAGTGTGATGTGTTGGTTAGTTTATATATTCTGTACCCAAGAAATTAGCGCGCATTTATTAGTGTTATTATTAATAAATACAATGATAATGAATGGTGGGGTGGGTATTACCATTGCACACGAGCTAGGCCATAAAACTAAAAAACTTGAGAAGTTTTTAGCCAAGTTTTTGTTAGTACAAGTAGGCTATGGTTATTTTTATGTTGAGCATAATAGGGGTCACCATGTACATGTTGCCACCCCTAAAGATCCAGCAACTGCCAGAAAAAATCAAAGTTATTTTGTGTTTTGGAAGCAAGCCGTAATAGGTGGCTTCATAAACAGTATAAAAATAGAAAACGAACGATTAGCACAACGCAAACAAAAATCGAATTATTGGACGAATGAAGTATACCGATTAACAATTGCATCGGTATTAATATTACTCTTTATAAATGTTGGTGTGTATTTGTTTAGCAATAGTATAAACTACCAACTTAATTTATTTTTATTAGCACAAGCATTTTTATCTTTTAGTTTATTAGAGGCGGTAGATTATATTGAACATTATGGAATAGAACGTAAAGAGCTATCGCCGGGAGTATATGAGAAAGTAAACCCTAAACATAGTTGGAATGCCAATTTTATATACAGCAATTATTTTTTATTTCAATTACAAAGGCATGCCGACCACCACATGTATGCAACTAAAAACTACCAATTGTTAGATGCATATGATGATAGTCCGCAATTACCCAACGGATACCCCGCCATGGTAGTATTAACCTTAATTCCGCCCTTGTGGTTTAAACTTATGAATGGTAGATTAGAGGAATGGAAAAACAGAGCTAATGGATAAAATCGAAAAAACAATTCGCTACGAAAATTATAAATTCGAAGAACTTACTGATCTTGATAAAAAGTGTGTTGAGCAATCGCTTAAAGCTAGAGAAAATGCGTATGCGCCTTATTCTAATTTTAGTGTGGGCGCCAGTTTGTTATTAAGCAATGGGGAGTTTGTATTAGGCAATAATCAAGAAAACAGAGCATACCCATCTGGTTTATGTGCAGAGCGAGTTGCCTTGTTTCATTTTGGAGCGAACTACAAAGATGTAAGCATAAAAGCAATAGCTATTACAGCTAATAACAAAGAGTTAACTTACAAAGAAATGATTAAGCCTTGTGGTGCTTGCTTGCAAGTAATTGCAGAATACGAATTGAAGCAAAAAGAAAAAATCAGAATGATATTATATTCTGATACGAACAAAGTATTAATTGCAGAAGGAGTAGAGAATTTTTTACCCATGATTTTTCTTTTCTAGTTTGCTACCAACACAATAAAAAATACCCAAAAAAATAAATTATGACAAATATTTCTATTATAGCTCAAATTACAGTAGCATTGTCGATTGTAATAGTTTGGGTGTTTAGGTTCGATAATGTGCAGAAAGAATTTAAACAATATGGTTTAAGTGATTTAACTCGCAACATAGTAGGTGCATCTAAACTATCATTATCCACCTTATTAGTGGCAGGAATTTGGCATACAGATTTAATATTGATACCTGCTTTATTATTAGCCTTTTTTATGCTTTCTGCTCAATACTTTCATTTCAAAGTTGGTAATACCATACAGAAAAAATTGCCTTCCTTGGTTCTCTTACTACTGTGTTTGTTTATTGCAGCAATAGCATTAAATTTACTATAGAATGAATTTATTAAATTTCTTAATTGCCTTTTCGAGTCTATCTTTTTTGGGTTATGGAATAGTTTATTTTACATCCTCAAAAATGAAATTAGAGTTTAAACGCTTTGGCTTAGAAAAGGTAGGAGCATTAACTGCTATTTTAGAATTATTAGGAGCTGTAGGTCTATTGGTAGGATTAAAAATTTCTCTTATTTTAATTATATCATCAGGAGGACTGGCATTGTTAATGTTTTTTGGGGTAGCAGTTAGAATAAAAGTAAAAGATAGTTTATTGGTTAGTATACCTGCTGCATTTTACATGTTGTTAAATGCTTATATTTTTTACATCGCTGTAAATTCCTATTAATAAGCATAAAACATATTTTAAAACCGACAATTGGACTAATAAAATTGTTGAATTGTTACATTATAAATAAAATCTAATTAATAGTTTCTTGACAAAAATTTCTAATACATTATTGTTGAAAAAAATAACAGAATTAACTGAAATTTCTAATTCTAGTTTAAATCAATTTGTTGAAATTGCCAATCAAAAGTTTTTTAAGAAAGGGGATATTTTACTTAATGAGGGTGAAATCTGTAAGTCTATATTCTTTATTGAAAGCGGGCAGTTGCGCACATATTTACTCAAAGATGGTTCGGAAATAAATATAGATTTTATATTTGAAGGCCAATTTACAACGAATTTAGAAAGTCTGATTAATTCAACCCCTGCAGATTCAAACATAGTAGCAATGGAAGATACTTGTGTTTTCGAAATAGACCGAGATAAATTACTTGATTTATACAAAGTGTCCTCTGAAATCGAATCATTTGGAAGAAAGTTATTAGAACAATTATTATTAACTAAAGAAGAGCATAGTAATTTATTTAAGATTTATAGTCCAACAGAGCGATACCAATATTTATTGAATCACAAACCTGCAATCTTACAAAGAGTAAGCCTAACTCACTTATCATCCTATTTAGGTATTACAAGAGAAACATTAAGCAGAATAAGAAGTAAAATAGTTTAATTTTTGTTTTGTGATTATTATCACAGTTGTTTTTTATTTAATTGATGGATGTTTGCAATTCACAATTAAAGATAAAAATGAATACAAAAAACAAATCAATCATCGCAAATTTTATTGAAGAAATTTGGAATCAACAACTTTTAGATAATATTAGTCATTATATAGCAGATGGCTACGTAGATCATTCCTTACCACCTTCATTTCCAATTAATATGGAAGGCACTAAGTTATGGATTATTGAAACGGGTAAATCTTTTAAACACCATACAACTATAGAAGAAATGCTATGCGAAAATGACAAAGTAATGTTGAAAATACGAATGCACCTAATTCATATTGGTAGTTGGAGAAACATTGAACCAACTTCTTTAGAAATTTCTACAATTGGCTATAGATTTTATAAAATGTCTGAAGGGAAAATTATTGAACATTGGTCGTTATTAGACGGAAACTCCATAGAAAATCAACTTCGAGATGCCAAACATGGTTGTAAAATACAGGAGTAAAATTAAGATTTTGCAAAATTATTGATCAAATTTAGTTCAATTCAAATCTATTAGTACCTTAGAATTAGATTTTCTTTAACTCTTGAGCCAATTTTAAAATGAAAAATATAATTGCATTTATTTTATTATTCTTTTCTATTAAGCTTTCTGCTCAAGAGTTTAAGTCTATTCAGTTTGTACCTTCATTTAAAACGGAATTGTTCCAAATTCAAAAGGAATACCTCTTAAATGGAAATACTATTAAACTAACTAATTTCAAATTTTACATTTCTAATTTGAACTATTATTATAACGATTCTTTAATTTATACATCCGCTCAACCTGTTTATTTAATTGATGGGTTAGACTCGAATTCGCTTTTTATAAAAGAAAAAATTAAACTCAGTTTTAACAATATAAAATTTAACATTGGTATAGATAGCCTAACCAATACAGTTGGTGCATTAGAGGGTGCATTGGATCCCACAACAGGAATGTATTGGACTTGGCAAAGCGGGTACATCAATTTTAAATTAGAAGGAGTGGCAAGTAATTGTCCGGCCAGGTACCATAAGTTTTATTGGCATATTGGTGGCTACAAGGATCCTTTTAATGCATTAAGAAATGTGGTTGTAACATCAAAGCATTTTACTTCTAGTGCAAAAATTGAAATTAATTTAGCAGATTTGTTTGAAAAAATAGATGTAGCAAAAACTTACCAAGTAATGTCGCCTAACCCACAATCTGTACAAATTGCTAACGAACTACCCTCATTATTTAACCTTATTGAGTAATGAAAACAAAGTCAATTTTGGTTATTTGTGCATTACTTTCTTTGTCGTTTATACTTACAAAAAATAATTCTTTTATATTTCAACCAAAACATTTTCCAATACCTGCTTATAATTTCAGTAAAAATCCGCTCGATTCTGTAACCATAGAATTAGGTCGTGGGTTGTTTTATGATCCCATTCTCTCTGCAAACAATACCGTTTCATGCGCATCCTGCCACTCACCATATAACTCTTTTGCACATACCGACCATGAGCTAAGCCATGGAATTAACGATTCTATTGGGAATAGAAATGCGCCCGCACTTTTTAATTTAGCTTGGCAAACTTCCTTTATGTGGGATGGTGCTATAAATCATTTAGACATGCAAGCGTTGGCTCCTATATCTCACCCAAACGAAATGGGAAGTAACATAACTCAAGTAATTACTAAACTTAAAAATAATACGGCTTACAGAACCATTTTTACAAAAGCTTTTAATGATACCACCATTACGAGTGCAAAGATTTTAAAAGCTTTATCGCAGTTTCAATTAACACTTGTTTCTGCCAATTCAAAATATGATAGAGTGATTTTGGGTTTAGATAAATTTACTTTACAGGAACAAAACGGCCATAATTTGTTCAAGAATAATTGTAATACTTGCCATGCAGAACCTTTATTTACAAACTATGAATTTGAAAACAATGGTTTAGCAATTGACCCAATTTTAAACGATCTTGGAAGATTTAACATAAGCCAACTAAGTACCGATTACTACAAATTTAAGGTACCAAGCCTACGTAATTTATCCTATACCTATCCGTACATGCACGATGGAAGGTTTTTTACTTTAAAAGAAGTGATAAACCATTATACCGATGGAATAGCTGATTCAAAAACAACATCTACAAAATTGAAAACGAAGATTAAGTTAACTGCAAATGAAAAAATTGATTTAGTTGCTTTTTTATTAACCTTAAACGATAAAGAGTTTGTGTTCAATAAAAAACATCAGTATAAAAATATAATGGAACTCACGAAGGATTAAATTTCTTACATCGTCTAACCCTCTAATTATTCATTTTACAAAATATGAACAAAATATTCTTACCCCTAGGTTTGTTGTTATTATTAACGTTTAACATACAAGCGCAAACCAACCCTGCCATTACAAAATGGTTACAAAATACCTCTACAACTGGTTATTATTATGTATCTGGAAATTCTACTCCAATTTCTCACGGTATAGTTGTGAACTGCCAACAAGTTAGGTATTCTGCAAGCAGTGTTTACATTAATACCACTGGAATGCCAGCTTACCATGTGGGCCCTTATTTAGATGGTAATACTAACCAAGCAGGAAATCAAAACGCGATATTTAAATTACCCTTGGTTCCTACAGAAAATACGGGAACAAAAACTCCAACAAGTGGAGGCAATACAGGCATATTTGTGAATGGTGTAGCCATGTTCGATTTTAGAGACGGTGTTGCATGGAATACTACTACTAATGCATGGTGTGGTGGCCCAGGAAATCCGCCTTGCCCAGGAGGCATGGGCACTACGCAATCTTGGAATAGAGATGCGATTGTTTATGAGCGTTTAGGTTTCGATTGTGCTAAAGGTCATCCGGCAGGTACGAATTATCACCATCACCAAAATCCAAGTGCCTTTGATTTAGATTTAAAAGTTATTTCTACCATTTGTAATTTATATGATGCCGATGGATTATATGCAATTGATACTACACAACACTCCCCATTAATTGGTTTTGCATATGATGGGTTCCCGATTTACGGAGCCTATGGGTATGCAAATACAGATGGTACTGGAGGTATTACAAGAATTAAATCTAGTTACCAATTAAGAAACATTGCAGTAAGAACACACCATGCCGACCAAACCGATGTACCAGATGGGCCAGCTGTTAGTACAACCTACCCCTTAGGAACGTTTAGAGAAGATTATGAATGGGTTTCGAATACAGACCAAAGTTACCTCGACATTCATAACGGTCGTTTTTGTGTTACTCCAGAATATCCGAATGGTATATATTGTTATTTTGCCACAGTTGATGCGAACCACAATTCTACTTACCCTTATTTAATTGGCCCAACTTACTACGGTAATAAAATAGGTGCAAAAGTAACGTCGGTTACAGAAACTACCACGGTATATAATCCTGTGCTATCTAATGTTAATACTGCATTAAATAATTCATCCATAAAAATAATTGCAAACCCTCAATCAGATCTTATTGCAATTCAAGTAACTGGTATTAATACAGATGATATCGACTTAAAATTGTATGATACACAAGGTAAATTAATGCAAGTTGCTAAAATTAATAAAGGCCAAACTATTGGTTATTTTGATGTTCAAACCTTATACGCTGGAACTTATATTATTTATTTAACATCTGGAGCTACAACTATTTCTAGAAAGGTAATAATTAATAAATAAAATTGAATTAGTGAAATGGTTGGATTCACTGTATCTGAGATATTTAAATGGTATCTTTGGGTATGCCTGTAACTAACATCGACATTAAAGGTCTAAGCAACGAGCAGGTAATTCTTGCAAGAGAAAAATTTGGTCGTAATAAATTAGATTATAAAAAAGAAAATAATTTCTTAAATACCCTAAAGCGAATAGTGCAAGAGCCAATGATGATATTATTATTGGTTGCTTCTACTATTTATTTTATAAGTGGAAAAACAGGCGACGGTATATTTTTAACCGTAGCCATCGTATTTCAAACCTCCATTTCCTTATTTCAATTTTCGAGGAGTAAAAATGCATTAGAGAAATTAAAAGATTATACACAGCCTACTTGTAAAGTTATACGCAATGGTAAAGTAGAGGAGATAAAAAGCGAGGACTTAGTAGTAGGCGATAGTTTGATGGTGGAAGAAGGTACCTTGATTACTGCTGATGGGACCATTGTACATTCCAATGATTTTTCTGTAAATGAATCGATACTTACGGGCGAATCTCTATCTGTAACTAAAGATAAAACATCTGAAGATAAATTTATATACAATGGAACCAGTGTGGCTACTGGGCTTGCAGTTGCAGTAATTACAGCCATTGGCAATGAAACACGCTTAGGGAAAATTGGATCGAGTTTAGAAAGTATCGACGAAGAAAAAACTCCTTTAGAAATACAAATTGCAAATTTTGTAAAAAAGATGGCCATTATTGGCGTGGTATTTTTTGTAGTAGTATGGATTATTAATTTCTGGCATTCGCATAATATTTTAAGCAGTTTATTACAATCGCTAACCTTAGCTATGAGCATTTTGCCAGAGGAAATACCCGTGGCCTTTACCACTTTTATGGCGTTGGGCGCTTGGCGATTAATGAAAATGGGTATAGTAGTTAAACAAATGAAAACAGTGGAAACGTTGGGCAGTGCAACAGTTATATGTACAGATAAAACCGGTACCATAACAGAGAACAAAATGAGTTTAGCAAAAATTTATCTATTAGGAACAGATAAAATTGTGGAACCCAATGGAACGTTAAGTACTCATGAAATTCAGTTAATTGAAATGGCAATGTGGGCAAGTGAACCTATTCCATTTGATGCAATGGAATTAGCACTTCATAAATCTTATACAGATACTACACTTAAGGATGACAGACCGAATTATAAATTAATACACGAATATGCATTAGAAGGTAAACCACCGATGATGACACATGTGTTTGAGGATGGTAACGGTAGGAGAGTGATAGCAGCCAAAGGTGCACCAGAGGCCATGATGAAGGTTTCGAAACTTACTGAACAAGAGCTAAAGCAAACACAAAATGCAATAGAACTTTTAGCCAAAGATGGTTATAGAGTATTAGGAGTTGGAGTGTCTGAGTTTACAGCCAAAGAATTTCCAACAACACAAGAGGAATTACCCTTTACTTTTTTAGGGATTGTTGCATTTTATGATCCGCCCAAAAAGAACATACAACAAGTGCTGGAACATTTTTACAAAGCCGGAATTAATGTTAAAATAATTACAGGCGATAATACAGAAACAACTGTTGCTATTGCCAAGCAAATAGGTTTTGTGGGTTATGAAAATAGTATTACAGGTGATGAACTAATGAAATTTGATGAAGCAGAGCTTAACAATTGTGTATTAAATACAAACGTCTTTACAAGAATGTTTCCGGAAGCGAAATTGAAAATTATTAATGCATTAAAATTAAATAAGCAAATTGTAGCCATGACCGGCGACGGAGTGAACGATGGCCCCGCCTTAAAAGCAGCCCATATAGGAATTGCGATGGGTAAAAAAGGAACGGAAATTGCCAAACAAGCAGCATCCTTAATATTATTGGAAGACGATTTATCGAAAATGGTAGATGCCATTGCTATGGGCAGAAAAATATATGCTAACTTAAAAAAAGCAATACAATATATAATTTCCATACACATTCCTATCATCCTAACAGTGTTTATTCCATTAGCCTTAGGATGGATTTACCCAAATATTTTTTCGCCAATACATGTAATTTTTTTAGAAATTATTATGGGCCCAACCTGTTCTATTATTTATGAAAATGAACCCATGGAAAAAAATACCATGTTACAGAAACCAAAAGCCTTAAGTACTACTTTTTTTAATTGGCGAGAACTCTCTACTAGTATCATACAAGGTTTAGTAATTACACTTGGAACTTTATTTATCTATAGGTATGCAATATATAACGGATACAATGAAGCATTAACCAGAACCATGACGTTTACAGTGTTAATAGCTGCAAATATATTTCTAACCTTAATTAATCGTTCGTTTTACTATTCGATACTTACAACGCTTAAGTATAAAAATAACATGGTATTGTATATTATTTTAATAACTGTAAGCTTGGTTGGAGCAATGCTTTTTATAAAACCCATAACTGCTTTTTTTGAATTTGAAAAATTAACCATCGTTCAATTATTGTTATGTATTGCAGTAGGATTTACCTCCGTAATTTGGTTCGAGATTGCTAAATTTGCAAAGCGAAAAAGAAATATCAAGAATTGATTTGAATACTTTTTTTGCAAAGTCTAGTTAATTTTTTCTTAAAACAAGTACAATGCCTTTCTACCTTAAAACATTCATTATAATACTAGTAAGTAGCGCAAGTTATGCACAATCCATAGACCTTGGTACTTGGAACATTCTAAATTTAAAATACAACCATTCTAAAAAACTAAGTTTATTTGGCGAAGCTCAATTGCGCTCGTTAAAAATGTATAGTGATTTTCATTATTATGAATATAAAGCGTGTGTAAATTATAAAATCCACCAGAACATGCTGATATCCTTAGCAGCAGGATCATACCAAACTTATAAAGAAGGGGGCGATTTTGTATTACCCAAGAATAACGATGAATTTAGGATTTGGCCTCAGGTTCTTTTTACTCAAACCATAGGAGTATTTAAAATTGAACAGCGATACAGAGCAGAATTAAGGTTTACTAATAATGGTTATAGAAACAGATTCCGTTATAGGTTTGGTCTTGGTTATCCTTTTGGAGCTATTAAAGAAAGTTATAAACCCTATTTGTTAAGTATAAGCAACGAGGTCTTTTTTACCGACAGAGAGCCTTATTTCGAACGAAACAGAATTCAATTGGCTTTTAACTATAAACCATCAAAAAACACTTCTATACAAATCGGTTATTTGCATCAATTTGATTATAAAATTAACGATGAAACAGGTAGAGATTTCTTGCAAATAGGGTATTATTTGGAGCTTTTTAGAGAGTAATTTATCATAATTTCATCTTTTTTCAACATAAATTTATTGTTTATCAATAAATATTTATTATTATTGCAGAATAAACTTAAAATTTATTGTTATGGTAATCAAATTTGAAACTAAACATTTCCTAAAAGTACTTTTAGTGCTTACATGGATTCTTTTCGTTGGTTTGTGTGTAGAAGCCGGAGGTATACTATTTAACTTATTGTATACACTTTACCGCAACCCAAATGAAGCAACTTATTTCTGGGATAATGTAAATTTATCGTCGCTCTTAGCATACGACAAAAGTTTTTTTATTGTACTTACTGTATTAATGACTATAGTAGCCACACTAAAGGCTATTATGTTTTATTTCATTTTGCATTTATTTTACAACAAAAAATTTAACATCGAACAGCCTTTCCATTTGGCATTAAAAAACTTTATAAGTTACATGGCATATTTTGCTTTAGCAATAGGCTTGTTTTCTTATTGGGGCACTCGATACAACGATTATTTTATACAAAATGGAGTAACAATGCCCGAGTTGCAAGACCTTAAATTTGCAGGCGCAGATGTATGGATATTTATGGGTATAGTACTTTTAGTTATTTCTCAAATTGTAAAAAGAGGAGTGGAGTTGCAAACAGAAAACGATTTAACAATATAAAAAGATGGCAATTATTGTTAATTTAGATGTGATGATGGCGAAGCGCAAGATATCACTCAATGAGCTTTCGGAAAAAGTAGATTTAACAATTTCTAATCTTTCTATTTTAAAAACAGGAAAGGCAAAAGCCATTCGTTTTAGTACGTTGGAAGCTATTTGTAAGGCATTAGATTGCCAACCAGGCGATATATTAGAAAATAGAGACTAATATTTAGACTTTAGAAATTAGTCCCTAGTCGTTAGAGATTTGAAATTAGTATTTAGAAATTAGGGTTTAGAATTTATTTATTATATGATAAAACAAATTATTCCGAAACTACCATTTAGAGTTAAAGAACAAAGCAAAAATTTCTATATAAATCAATTAGGATTTACTGAAATTGCCGATTATGGTAATTATTTAATTTTCGAAAAAGATACTTTAGAAATCCATTTATTTTTATTTGAAAAATTAGAAGTAGAACAAAATTACGGACAGATTTATATACGAACCTTAGATATAGAGGAGGAATATTCATCGCTAATTAATGCAGGGGCTACCATACATCCGAATGGCAAACTTGAAACAAAGCCTTGGGGCCAAGTAGAGTTTTCATTATTAGATCCCGATCATAACTTAATTACATTTGGACAAACTACATCATCTTAATTCAATTGTACTAATAATAGGTATTGGGCCAATGTGGTTACCAGCGAAAGATCATTAAAAATAAAAACAGGGATGCTTATTAACTTATACTAAATTATTTTTATTTTTAATTAATGATGAAAAATAGGAATAGATGGTACGTACCTTAAAGCAACACCTAGAAAATAGACTTGGTGAAAATGTTGAGAATTTAGATAAAGTATTGGCTTCATTTAAATTCATAAAAACAAAAAGAAACGAGTTATTAGTTACACAAGGAGAAGTTTGTAAATATGTTTATTTCATAGAAAAAGGTTGTTTGCAAGTATTTGTTTATGATAAAGATTTAAATGAAACTACTCGCGATATAATTATAGAAGACCATTGGTGCTCCGAACTTAATAGTTTTGGTACAGGTACTGCTGCTCAAGAAAACATTAGAAGCATAGAGCCTTCTAATTTATTAGCAATAGATAGAGCTACCTTTCAGGTGATGATGGAAACGGTACCACAATTCGATAAAGTTTATAAACAAATATTAGAAGCTTCTTATGCTAATTCTGTATATCGATTAAATTCCTTTGTTTCTTTATCTGCATTAGAGCGTATGAAATGGCTCATGGAACACAAACCTAGTTATATGACGAGATTCTCTAGCAAACTCATTGCATCTTATTTAGGCATCAATAAAGATGTTTACAGCAGACTTAAAACGAAATTATAAAACATAGACATTTGTCATCGTTTATATAAACCAGATCAATCAAATTTGTTATTCAAAAAAATGATGATCATGGACAAAATTCTAAATGCAGGAAAATATATTTTCCCACTTTCTTTTCTTTTATATGTTGGTTTGCATTTAGGTAAGCCCGAAATTGGAGCCTCTTTCGTACCCGATTATTTACCTTTCCCTTATTTCTGGAATTATTTTACGCTTATTTGCATCCTGCTATTTATTATAGCAGCCGTAATTGGAAAGTATGCAAAGTTAGCGTATAGCTTAATGGCTTTATATGTTTTTTTGATGGCTATATTAGTACACTTACCTAGAGCTATGGGCTATGAGTTAGGCACAGAATTAATGACAGCAGATTTACTAAGAGAAAAAGAATTAGAAATGGTAAACTTCTTCAGAAATATAATGATTACGGGAGCATTGCTGGGTTTTGCAAAGTATGTCGCTAAACAATAAAATTTAGATATTAGATATTAGAAATTCAAATTCTAATATCTAATATCTAGAATCTAATACGTCAAGGCAACCGAATTAATCAACTCCGAACTCAAATGCTTACGTAGTATATCAAAATACATATCGCTAGCCGGGAAGCCTAATCCGCCATCAAAAAACTCATTAAAAGCCGCCGACCAATCTGAACTTTTCGGGAAAATAAACGCGAAGTATTCTGTATCAAATGGCGTAGCTCTGTGTATTTTAATAGGTTTCGATTCTTTTTGAATGGTAGCCCAATAAGAAATTAAATCTAAATAGCCGAAGTATTTATTAGAGCTCGAAATTTTATCGAGCACTATTGCCGGTGTTTCTACCAATTCAATTTTTAAATCGGGCCAGTAATTATCTTTAATGTTTTTAATTAGTTTTTCGTGTGCCGAGCCTTTTACAATTACAGCCGTCATTCCGTTAAACTCCTTAGATATATTACGAATATCGGTAAGAGTTGATTTTAAAATTGAACTTACTAACACCGGTTTGTTTTTTAAGTAAGGAGAGGAGAATTTAATTTCTCTGGCTCTATCTTGTGTAACGGTAACAGAACCTGCGCCCACACTTACTGATTTAGTGATTTTAACTTTCTCGTAAAACTTCGCAAAATCATCATGTCGTTCAAATTCTAGGTTAACATCAATTCCTTTTTTAATTTTCAACCATACAGCAAACTGTTTAATGATATCAATTTCAATTCCCGTAACTTCTCCATCTGCATTGGTATACGCGAATGGAAAATTGTTATGGTATTGCACATTCATGGTACCTTGTTTTTGTTGAGATGCTACCGCATAGGTTGTAAATGTAGAGGTTTGAGCTAAACCAAAGTAGGAGAGTGAAGTAAATAATATAGCGAGTAAAACGATTTTAGTTTTTTTCATCTTATTAGTTAAAATATAGTTTATTGTACATCATTGCCTCACCGGTAGTGGTAGTTTCGCCAGTTTCGGGATCTATAATTTTGGTTTCAATTACTGCACGATTCTTTTCTGGCATTATTTCTTTAACGGTTAATATAGCTTCGTACTCTTTATCAGCAAACATTGGTTTCAAGAATTTCATTTCTTGTTTCATGTAAACATTGCCTTCTGCGCAAAATAGGGTGCCAAATATTTTGGTAAATACAGAACCACCAAGGTAACCGTGCATAATACGGCGACCGAACATAGATTTAGCTGCATACTCGGCATCTATGTGTAATGGATTAGTGTCGCCAGTTACTTGTGCAAATAAGTCTACTTGCTCTTGAGAATAAGAAAATTTGTGATGGAATTCTGTTCCAACTTGAGGTTTTTCGTGTAGCATACGCGTAAGTTTTTTAGTTTATTTTGAGACTTACAATATATAAATTTTATTATTAAAATGTAAAAAAATTGCTTTAAATTGCTTAAAATGAGCTTTTATACTCCTTTTAAGTTACGTCTAAATTAATATTAAAATTAGTATTTGCAGATGTAAATATTATTCATACCTTTGCGGCGAATTTAAGGGGATAAATTAATGGTAATTAAAACTCTTACTTTCAACTAAATAAAACACTAAAAATGGAAAGTAATTCAACAAAAAACTTCTTCGAAAGTATGATGGATTCACAAAAACAATTTGTGGATACAATGACTCAAACAACTGAAAACATGAAAAACGGTTTCGGTGGTAACGTAAACAACGACTACTTCAAGAAGTGGTACGACAATCAAATGTCGTTCTTCAACCAAGGAACTGCTGCTAAAGAAAACGAAAAAACAACTGGCAACAATCCTTTAGAATACTTCACTAACATGTTCCAAAATAATATGACCAAAGGTCAAGACATGGCTTCATTCATGAATAATGCAATGAACAATTGGATGACTTGGAACCAGAACATGAACAAATTTAACACTGGTATGAACGATGCTAACAATATGTTCCAAAACTGGAATGGATTGTTAACAAAGACTTACCAAGACATGTTAAACAACTTTGGTGTGAATGGTACACAAAAAGAAGCATTCATGGGTTTATTCAACACTCAAGATATGTACATGAAAATGTATGAGTTTTGGTCGCCAATGATGAAGCAAATGCAAGAGAACAGCTTTAACATGGATACATTTAAAACAATGTTCAATGCAGAGCAATATAAAGAAATGATGGATCGTATGTTTCAGTTAAACCCTGAAATGTCTGGCCAAATGAAAGACTTTTATTTAAATGCAATAAAAGGTAACATGAACATGGGCCAAGAGGCTTATGAGCAAATGAAAAAGCAAATGGAAAGCATACCTACATTAGGAGCTGATTCGTTTGAAAAAGCATTATCACAATACAATGAGTTTAGTTCTAAAATGAACGATACCATGTCGCCATTAGTAAAAATGATGACTCCAGGTAAAGATCGTGAGCAAATGATTGCATTGAATGAATTAGGCAATAAAATGGTTGCTTACCAAGTTCGCGAAGCTCAATTCCGTTACATGTTATACACTACAGGTTTAAAAGCTATGGAAACATTAGCTCAAAGTGTATCTACAAAAATTAAAAACGGCGAAGAATACAAAGATTTCAATGCATTCTACAACGAGTGGATTAACACAAATGATACAGTATTTGGTGAATTATTTACATCAGATGAGTACTCTAAATTCCAAGCAGATTTTACAACAGTAACCATGACGGTTAAGAAAAGTGTAGAGAAGCAAATGGAAAAAATGATGGCTAATGTACCGGTTATTACACGTACAGAAATGGACGATTTATACAAAACTGTTTACGAGATGAACAAACACATCAAAGCTTTAGAGAAAAAAATCGCTACTTACGAAACAGAATCAACAACAGAAGTTAAAGCAGCTAAAACTGCTAAAAAATAATCAATCATAAAGTTTGAGATTTAGTTGGGTTAAAGCGGGTGAATTTATTTTTACCCGCTTTTTTTTGTAAAACTTTTTTATCTCGATTAATTTTCTAACATTTAAAAAACATTAAAACTAAATTATACTATGAGTAACCAAGCAGCAGAGATGATGGAGCAATTCGGTAAGATGAGCTCGAAATTGGCTAAAGGCTATGAAACATTACGTAATATAGATAACGTAGATGTAGCAACTTCCCCTAAAGAATTAGTATGGCAGTCGGATAAAATTAAGATGTATCACTACAAGCGTGAAACACCTGCCAAATCTAAAATTCCAGTATTAATTAGTTTCGCAATTATTAATCGTCATGATGTATTAGACATTCAACCAGATCGTTCGTTGGTAAAGAAATTAATGGATGAAGGATTGGATATTTATATTATGGATTGGGGTTACCCAACAAAGGCTGATAAGTATTTAACCATGGACGATTATATTAATGGTTACATGAACGATGCCGTTGATTTTGTTCGTAAAAGTACTGGTAACGATAAAATTCACAAATTAGGTATTTGCCAAGGTGGTACATTTAGTACTATTTATTCGGCAATTTATCCTGAAAAAATTAAAACCTTAACGGTATTTGTTGCACCATTCGAATTCTCGGGTAACGAAAGTGTATTGTTCCGTTGGGCTAAAGATATAGATGTAGATACGATTGTGGATAGTGTAGGCAACATGTCGGCAGATATGTTGAACCAAGCATTTGGCATGCTAAAACCTACCATGAGCATTAGTAAATACTCTGGCATTATGGATTCTTTAGATGATGAAGAAAAATTAATGAATTTCTTACGCATGGAAGCTTGGAAAGCAGATTGCCCAGATTTCCCAGGAGAATGTTATCGCCAATACATTAAAGATTTGTTCCAAGATAATAAATTAATAAAAGGCGAATTAGTAGTAGGAGATAAGAAGGTAGATTTAAAGAACATTACCATGCCTGTAATGAACATTTATGCTACAGAAGATAACATTATACCAAAATCGGCAACGGTTCCTTTAAACGACGCTATTGGTTCTAAAGACCATGAGATTTATGCTTTCCCAGGTGGGCACATTGGTGTGTTTGTGGGTGGCAAATCGCAGAAGGAGTTAGGACCGGCGGTAGCGAAGTGGATTAATGCGAGATCGAAATAGATATTAGTAGTTAGTCATTAGTCGTTAGACAAAAAGGGAGCTTGTTAGTAACAGGTTCCCTTTTTTTTATATAAGCAAACGAGCACACGAGCAAATGAACATACGACTAAATAAAAAAAGTCCTCCTGTTTGCACAAGAGGACTTTTCTAATATCTAATGACTAGTATCTAGTATCTAGTTACGCGCTAGCGGTTTCAGTGCTGAAATCGAAAGGAACTACAGATACGTATGATTTGTTATCAGCTTTCTTTCTGAATTGAACTGTACCATCTACTAAAGCGAATAAAGTATGGTCTTTACCAATACCTACGTTTTTAGCTGGATGGTGTTTAGTACCACGTTGACGAACGATGATATTACCTGCAATAGCAGCTTGACCACCGTAAATTTTGATACCTAAACGTTTACTATGCGACTCACGACCGTTCTTCGAACTACCGGCCCCTTTTTTATGTGCCATTTCTGAATATCTTTAAAATGTGTTGAACCTTCTGTTAATTAATTAAGCAACGATGCTGTTGATTTGGATTTTAGTGAAGAACTGACGGTGTCCGTTTTTCTTTTTGTATCCTTTTCTACGTTTTTTCTTGAAAACGATTACTTTGTCACCTTTTAAATGAGACAGGATAGTAGCCGTAACCTTAGAACCAGTTAAAGTAGGAGCACCTACAGAAACTTTACCACCGTTATCAACTAATAATACCTTGTCAAATTCAATACTAGCGCCCTCATCTCCTTGTAATCTGTGTACAAAGATTTGTTGGTCTTTTGCAACTTTAAACTGTTGTCCAGCTATATCTACTATTGCGTACATGGTTAATTATTTTGTTTTTTAATGTTATTTTGGATTGCAAAAGTAAGAAAAGCAATGATTATATGCAAGTTTTTATTTAAAACTTAATTCCGTAGAAGAATTCCAATCCCGAATAAGATTGATCAACCTCAATTACGCCAAAAATAGGCGAAATTCGAAGTTTTACACCCATTTCTGCCATTTTGTTAAAATGAACTCTTTCAGTTGAAAAAGCCATGTTAAACCCTGCTATGGTAATTTCTTCTGTGTCTTTAACACTTCTTCGCTCATTATTTAAAAAATTGTAATTGTATACACTTAATAAATTGAAGCCAAGTGTTACGCCAATTTCAAGATCTATAATATTGGCAGATTCGGGGTTTAATTGTACATGATATTGAAATGGTGAAAATGATAAAAATAGCATATTGGCTTTGTAAGAACCTAAATACTCAACATCTGCTGTATATTTCACTTGGTTTAATTCAATATAATGCCTGTACTCACTCTGTTCTTTCTTTCCTGAAATGAACCCAAACTGCAAATTTGTCCCCACACCGAATTTTCGAATACTTAACTCTTTAGGAACCTCGCTATTTAGCATCACTTGATGATGCCTTAATCCTGCGATACTGGCCCTTAAAATAAATCGTTCATTTTTGCCATCATTGGCCAAACAAGTTGAACTAGCCAAAAACAAGCAATAAAAAGTTAACACTATTATTAAGTTCCACTTTCTCATATGCTTACATCAAAAACATCATTAGCAATGGTTTCAAAACGAATAACTCCATGTGTAAATGTAAAATAAACAGTTCTTATGTTGCTCAATCCATTTGGAGTATTAATGTTTATTTTATAAACGGTAGGGTATAAAATATTGTTCAACGTAAAATCTGTAATTACATCATAAGGATAGGTACTTGTAATTTCTGATGTAGATAGTTTAATATTAAAAATCTCAAAGTTCGAAATTTTAAAAATAGCAAAATAGTTTTCGGCGTCTTGCGGACCTGGTGCATAATTATTAGACCCTTTAAAATCTATGCTGTAAGAGAATTTGTAAAAATTATAAATACTCGGACTAAATCCTTGCCTGTAAACTTCAATATAATATTTTAGATTATCAGCTCCCCGTACAGTATAGCTATTAAACAATTCGGTGTATTTTTTTTGCTCATTACTAGTAGTTAAAACTAGTTCATCTAATAATCCACTACTACTTTTTACCTCTAGGTTGGCGGTGTCTTTTAATACCCTAATTTTCTCAAAATATACATCGTATTTTGTGGGAATACTTTTATAAATAGGGTCGTTGTTTTCTTTTTTACAAGAGGTAAAAAAGTATAAAGAGAGTATAAAATAAAAAATACAAATATTCCTTACTTTCATATAAGGTTAATTTATATAAAAAATTTCATTTCCATAGGTATCAAACCTCACCACACCTTTTTGCATATCAAAATAAATATGTTTTATTTCATCATTTTCAAATTGTAAGGGTGGTAGATCAAATTTGTATAAATGATTAAAGTGCAGAGAATCTAAATCAGTACTACCTAAATCTATATGTGTATAATTTGTAATGATGCTACTGTCTATTAGATTTATTTTGAACAAAATATCATTATTCAAATATACTTGTAAGCAGTAATCTAAAGGGTTATAACTATCATCTATATTATTTGGTTTTAAATACATTGAATAAGAAATAGTATAAAAATTATACAATGATGGAATTAATTTTTGTTCAAACTTTTGCGCAAAAATAGTTTGAGCTTTGGAATCGATTATAATAATACGTTTATAAAAAGTGTGGTCTTTCGAATTATTTATCGAATTGCAAAATAATTGATCGGATAAACCCGACTTGCTTTTTACTGACAAAAAATCGTTCTTCTGTAAAGTTCTAATTTGTTTAATTACATGATCATATTGAACCGGAAAATCAATATACACATCTTGTATTTCTTCTTCTTCTTCGAATAATAAGCAAGATGAAAAAACACAAATACTGAAAAATAATATTAAATATTTATTGAATTGTCCAAACATCATTGTTGTTAAAATAATACCTAATTATACCATCAGTAGGTGTGTAATAATATCCTATAATTGCTAATTTACTGTTATTTATAGAAGAGGAATCGTAAACATGTATGATGTTTGTATAGGTGGTGTCGTTAACTAAAATAGATGGTATTAATTCTTGCTTGTTATATCCAGGATTAAATTGCCCTGGAATAAGTTTAAGTTGATTAGCATTTTGAGTAAATGCAAGGTATTCGGGCCAATTACTTCTTTCTATATTTTTTGTATCGCTTGGAATTGCGCGAAGTAGGTTTAACGATATTTTAAAATTATATTCAGATTGAAAATACGTAAATGCATAAGCCGTGTATTTAATTGTGATATCGCAATCTACTAATTCCTTGCAATCATTTTTACGATCAAATTTATAGGTATCAAAAGCTAAACTTGTTAATCGTGCACTGGTTTGTGTTTTATACAATAATAACGTTGCCCCTAATTGATTTTTAAATGTTACAGATCCTAATCCTATACTATCATTTATCCACCAATTTCTTGCTTCGTTACTAAGGTTAAAATTAGCCGCAGTAGAATCTTCACAATAAGCCGACCCCGATGCACACTCATCATAATACCCTATACACGAGTTCATCAAAATCGCAAACGTAGTACACACTACTATTAATACAGTTCTAACTAATACCATAAAAACTATTTAATTATAATTAATGTCCCTCACGAGCACACTAGCATACTAGCAAACTAACTGAGCTCCCCTTCACACTTACTCACCACCGCTGTAGCCACATTAATACCTACCACATTGGTTGTCTATCTTCCCATATCTAATATAGGGTCTATTCCCATTAAAAGCAAGAGCCCTGCTTCTGGTATATTAAATATAGATAAGGTACCTGCAATTAAATCTTAATTTTACAAAAGGAAAACTTCATTTGTAAAGGTCTCAAAACGGATAATCCCTTTCTCCATATCAAAATATACTGTCTTAAAGGTCTTATTTTCTGGATATTTATATAATAGGTCAATTTTATATAAATGGCTATAATCTATTGAATCTAACCTTGTTTTCCCTAAATCTGTAATAATATGAGTAGTAACAACACTATTATCTTTTAAATTTATTTTGAGAACCAAATTTGAACTTAATGTTGCTGATACAAAATAATCCAAGGAATCATATGGCTCTCCAGATGAATTTACATTTTGACTAATTAAATATTCTATATCATAAAATTTATAGAAATTTGGCCTTAGAAATTGATGATATCTTCTAAAATAAATATCTTGATATATTTTTTCAGATTTCTTATTTCTTATTAAAAATGAATAGCCATTTTGAATATTGGGAAGTCCTACAGAAAGATTGTCTTTTAAACCACTCACAGAACTTACGTTAATTAAATCAGAATCTTTGTATTTTCTAATACGGCTGATTACAAAATCATACTTTTGGGGAATATTTATGTAAATATTATTTATTTCTGCCTCATTATCTTCTGACCAATTGCATGATTGGAATAATATAGAAAGTAATCCAAAAACAATTAAACTATTGTAGTGTCCATACCTCATTGTTATTTAAATAATATTTAATTATACCTTGTGTGGAATTGAAATAATAGCCCATTATTTGAATTGGGTTTTTATTTAATCTACTTGAATCGTAAACATGATAAACATTTGAATAAGTTTTATTCTGAATTGTAAGAATCTGAAAGAATTCATTTTTATTAAAACGAATATCGTTATTTCCTGGACTTATTATAATTGAATTATTATTATTTGAAAACTGTAAATATTCTATCCAATTACTGCTCCTTGTATCAGTAGTATTTTTCGGAATACTTCTATTTAAGTTTACATCGATGTTGAAATTATAAACTGAATTATAATAATTCATACTATATCCATCATATTTTATTTTAATGGAACATCCAATGGGGTCAAAACATCCATTGTCGATAGGATTTTTATAATGATTAAATACTAATTCTCTATCTAAGTTATTGTTATAAGATTTATATAGTCCGAAAATTGATCCGGTTTCATTTTTATAAATCAACTTTCCAGTTTTAATAGAATCATTAATCCACCAATTCTTGGCTTCATTAGACACTACGAAATTTGCTACTGTTGAATCTCTACAATATGAACTTACCGTTGCACAGTCATTATAATTGCGGGTACATGAATTGAGAAAAAAAAATGATACAATGCAAGAAACAATTAACACCAGTCTAACCAAGATCATATATATTAACTATTTACTAAGTATTTCAATTAATTAGCTAATTAACACATTTGCTAATTAGCTAATTGAGCTCCCCTTCCCACTTACTCACCACTGCAGTTGCCACACTGTTACCTACCACATTAGTTGCCGATCTTCCCATATCTAAAATAGGGTCTATTCCCATTAAAAGCAAGAGCCCTGCTTCTGGTATGTTAAACATAGATAAGGTACCTGCAATTACAACTAAAGAGGCGCGCGGTACTCCTGCAATGCCTTTACTGGTAAGCATAAGCACTAATAACATGGTAATTTGTTGCTCTATGCTTAAATCGATGCCATAAGATTGAGCAATGAATAAGGAAGCGAAGGTCATGTACATCATCGATCCATCTAGGTTAAATGAATAACCTAATGGAAGCACAAAACTTACTATTTTATTGCTACAGCCAAATTTTTCTAACTGATGGATCGTTTGTGGCAAAGCTGCTTCAGAACTAGAAGTGGTATAAGCTAATATTACCGGATCAATAATATGTTTTACCAGCGATACTATTTTCTGTTTAATAACTGCAAAGCCTGCAAATAATATAATGGCCCAAAGTATTAGCAAGGAGGCATAAAATTCGAATATAAAAATACCATAGTTTACCAGTACTCCGGCACCTTGCTTAGCAATTACAGCTGTTAGCGCGCCATATACTGCAAAAGGAGCAAAGTTCATTACAAAGCCTGTTACTTTAAGCATAATGTGCGACAATGAATCCATTATCTTAATTACTCCATCGGCTTTAGGGCCTACCGCCGCTGCGCCAATTCCAAAAAACAATGCAAATACAATAATTTGTAGTATTTCATTTTTGGCCATGGCATCCACAATCGATTTCGGAAACACATGTTTTATAAATTCTTTTACAGATAAGGCTGCATGTTCTAAACCTGTGCTGGCATTTTCTGGTGGTAAGGTTAATTCCATCATTTTGCCAGGTTGAAATAAGTTCACCAAAATCATCCCTAAAAACAAGGAAACAAAGGTGGCCGACATAAACCAAAGCAATGTTTTTCCGCCAATTCGGCCTACCGAATTTATATCACCTAATTTAGCTACTCCCACTACCAAGGTAGAAAATACCAAGGGTGCAATTATCATTTTAACGAGGTTTAAAAAGATATCACTCATTAATGGCACATAGTCTACAAAGCCAATAACAAAAGGGCTGCTAGCGTATATATTACATAGCCAACCCGAAATAATTCCAAGTATAAGGGCAATAAAAATGTATAGGGTTAATTTATTTCTCATCGTGCTTGATCTTGATTCCACATATCTCTACTTAATTTATATTCTCCGTTGGCCTGCTTCGTCCATACGTGTATATATTTATAATTTTCCTGGCTTACTGTGTCAACATCGCCAATAACTAATCCTACAGTCGACTGACCAATTTCAATTAGATGATTTCCGTCGCCTGTTACATTGGTTGGATTATACGCAACTGTTTTTAATCCGTATGCAAATGCATTGCTATACCAATCCTTAATAGCAGTAATACCTTTGGTTTCAGATTCTCCGGGAGTTAACATCACAGCATCTGCTAAAAAAGTATTACTAAGAGAATCAGCTTGTTGTTTTTCGATGTGATGACTATACAAGCTATCGAGTTTGCTTACTATTTTAATTTGTTCTTCGGCACTTAAATTCTTGTCGCCTTTTTGGTTACAAGCCGCTAACAACATAAATGCTGCTGCGCTCAATAAGTATAGTTTTTTCATCAGTATGTATTATTTATATAAAAGCCTAAAATAGGGAAGCATTTTACAAATGACAAATTAATACTATTAACATAAATTGGAAAACTTATCTTTGCAGCATGTGGTACAACAATATTTTAGAAACCATTGGTAATACACCCTTGGTAAAACTCAACAAAATAACGAAAGATATTCCGGCTACGGTATTGGCAAAAGTAGAAACTACCAACCCTGGTAACTCTATAAAAGACCGTATGGCCTTAAAAATGATAGAAGATGCGGAGCGCGATGGCAGATTAAAGCCAGGAGGAACCATTATTGAAGGAACTTCTGGAAATACAGGCATGGGCTTGGCTATTGCAGCTGTGGTAAAAGGGTATAAGTGTATTTTTACTACTACTGATAAACAATCTAAAGAAAAGGTGGATGCATTACGCGCCTTTGGTGCAGAGGTTATTGTATGCCCAACGAACGTAGAACCAGAAGATCCTCGTTCTTATTATTCAGTATCATCAAGATTAGTAAGTGAAATTCCGAATGCTTGGAAACCTAATCAGTACGACAATCTTTCGAACTCTGCTGCACATTACGAGCAAACAGGTCCGGAAATTTGGGAACAAACTGAAGGTAAAATTACCCATTTGGTTGTAGGAGTAGGGACAGGTGGAACCATTTCTGGTACTGGTAAATATTTAAAAGAGAAAAATCCGAACATTAAAGTTTTGGGTATTGATACCTATGGATCGGTGTTTAAGAAATATAAAGAGACCGGTATTTTTGATAAAGATGAAATCTATCCATACATCACAGAAGGTATTGGCGAAGATTTTTTACCTGAGAATGTTGACTTTAACGTTATCGACCATTTCGAAAAAGTAACGGATAAAGATGCTGCATTAATGACCAGAGAAATTGCTCGTGCGGAAGGTATCTTTGCTGGAAACTCAGCAGGTTCGGCCATTGCAGGACTTTTGCAAATGAAACATATGTTTAAACCGGAAGATGTGGTAGTGGTAATTTTTCACGACCATGGTACCCGTTATTTAGGTAAAATGTTTAACGACGATTGGTTGAGAGAACGTGGATTCTTAGAAACCAAAAAAGCAAAATTAGCAATTGATTTAATTGAAAAACACCGAGATTTAAAATTGATTACGGCTAATGAAAACGATACCGTGAACGATGTTTGCCATTTGTTAAATAAATTCAAAATTTCGCAAATACCCGTTACCAATGCAGAAGGTAAATACGTGGGTTCTATTAGTGATAATCATTTATTTGCATGTTTATTGGATAAAAACTTTGTGAAAGACCAAGCAGTTAGCAGCATTATGCAGCAACCATTTCCGGTAGTAAATGCAAATGCAAGTATCGAGGAGGTTTCGAAGCTTATCAATAAAGATAATCCGGCAGTTATTATGAATGATATGGGTGGTAATACTCATATTATAACGAAGTATGATATTATAGAAGCGATTGCTAGTTAATTAGCTAATATGATAATTAGCTAATGTTGGAACGGAGCTGCTGTTTTGATAATTTATCATTCTTGGCTGTCTAATGACTAACGACTAATGACTAAATTTAATGACTATTAAACACATTTATTGGTTTGCCTATTATAATTTAGAGGAGCCAAGTGTACGATATAGAGCAAAGTATCCATTAATAGAATTACAGGAAAAATATCACATTAGTTATTCTATAGTGTATCCTGGTTATAGTCTTGCAAGTTTACTTAACTTTTTTCAAACTTACTTTTCGGTTCTTTTGTTTCGTAGAAAAAACTCCATTATTGTATTTCAAAAAATATACTCGAACGGCTTGTATTCTGCTGCTTTAAAGTTTTTATTATTCTGCCGTTCTAGTAATACTTTGTATGATATTGACGATGCCGATTACACAAGGCGTCCTGCTAAAACCATACATTATTTTATGAAGAAAAGCACCGTTTGTGCTGCAGGTAGTACTTCGATAATTCAATACATACAACAGTATAATTCGAATACGTTTTTACTTACTTCCCCGGTAATTGATCATGGAATAATTAAACAACAACTTGAAAAAACGTTTACGATTGGATGGATAGGTTATTATGGAGCACATAGAGACAGTTTAACTCAATTATTTTTTCCGGCACTACATAAAATTGATTTTCCTATTAAACTCAAATTAATTGGAGTGGCCAATGTGAATGAAGTTCAAGAAATACAATCGTATTTTAAAAACAACCCTAATATTTCTATTGATGCTCCTTTAAACATAGATTGGTTTAATGAGCACTCCGTTTACCAATATATTAGAAGCTTCGACCTTGGAGTATCCCCATTATTAGATACTGAATTTAATCGCGGTAAATCTGCGTTTAAATTAAAACAATGTTTATCATGCGGTGTGCCAGTATTGGGTAGCAGTGTTGGCGAAAATAAGTATTTCTTGAAAGATGGTGTAAATGGTTTTTTTTGTGAAAATGCTGATGATTTTGCAGATAGAATAGTATTTCTGAAAAATACAATCCATGAATCGTATCCTAACTTAAGCCAAAATGCTTTAAAAACCTTTCCCGAATTTAGTTTAGATTATTATTGCAATAAACTCATGAACCTAAAATTCTAATATCTAATATCTAATATCTAAATTCTAACCCAACAGCCGTATCCTATCTCGTACCTCATATCTCATATCTCACATCTCAATTCTATTTCCTATATTTGATAATGCGTCTAACTCCCAAAATAGTAAATAGTTCCATCTATAGGTTAACATTCTTTTTAGTCTTAATTTTTGGTTTTACATATTCTTCACAAGCTCAAAATATTTCCGATGATTTTGAAGGCAACGGCAATGTAGGAATGTGGGTACCCGATGCAACCCTAATAAACATTCGTTTTGCGAATCCTTTTAAACTCGGCATAAATACTTCTAACAATGTATTAAAGTATGAAGATAATGGTGGTACATACTCTAATGTAAGGTTTGATTTGCTACAGAATTTCGATTTATCCGAATATTCTAAATTCAGTATTAAACTTTACGTGCCTTCTAATTCTGTAACAGGAAATCAACCAAACCAAGTTTCTTTAAAATTACAAGATGGTACTTTAGCCGAACCATGGTCAACACAAACAGAAATTATTAAACCTATTGTGTTAGACCAATGGCAAATAATTAGTTTCGATTTTGAAAACGATCCATACATCAATTTAAATGGAGGTTCCCCAGCACCTAAATTAAGGACTGATTTAAACCGAGTACTCATACAAATTAATGGAGAGAATAATACCGATAAGTTAATAGCCTATATAGATGATTTTTTATACGAGAAAAAGCTTTCTAATATTACCTATAAACTTGTTTGGGCTGATGAGTTTAATGGTTATGGGCAAATAGATACGAGCAAATGGTTTCATCAAACACAATTGCCACCTTGGGGAAGTTGGTTCAACGGAGAAATTCAACATTATACAGATAGAACCGCAAATGCAGTATTAAACAATGGGAGTTTAAATGTAATTGCTAAAAAAGAAAACTACACCAGCCAAGGCTTTACCAAAGATTATACTTCGGCAAGGTTAAATTCTAAATATGCGTTTACCTATGGCAAGGTAGAGTACCGTGCTAAATTACCAATGGGAGTGGGCACTTGGCCAGCTGTATGGTTATTGGGTAAAAACATCGACGAAGACGGGGCTTATTGGGATAATAATGGATTTGGAACCACCGCTTGGCCAGCTTGTGGAGAGATTGATATGTTGGAACATTGGGGAAGCAATCAGAATTTTATTCAGAGTGCTTTGCATACCCCTTCGAGTAGCGGAAATACCTTTAATAAAGGAGGTAAAACAGTTAATACCGTTTCTACTCAATTTCATGTGTACGGGATGATTTGGACCGAAGATAAAATCTCCTTCAGTATAGATTCTAATATTTATTACACTTATAAACCCGATGTAAAAAATGCCAGTACTTGGCCATTTGATTTAGAGCAATACTTTCTAATAAACATCGCTATACAAAATAACATAGCTTCTAATTTTACACAAGATACCCTCGAAATAGATTATATAAGAGTGTATGAAGAAGAAAAACCATTGGGTGTAAATAATAAATTAGCTTCTACTAGTATTGTATATCCTAATCCTTTTGAAGATAAATTGAGTATTCGAGTTGCTAATACAACAGAGAAAAATTGTTTAGTTAAGTTGTATGGTATGGATGGAAAATTAGTATTGAAAGAAGAAATCAAAATAGAAAATAATCGTATTGACTTAACAAATTTAGAGGGAATAGAAAAGGGTGTTTATGTACTTTCTTTTGTGCTAAATGGAGTGCAGGTTCAACATAAGGTAATAAAATAAAATAGGTCACAAAGGACTCGGAGTACACACAAAGGATACAAGAAGGAATTAAATACTAATATTTAATATCTAAATTCTAAGAAAGTTGCCGTCCCACGTCTCAAAGCGCAGCGGTCCCTTGTCTATTATCTAACGACTAAATACTAAAAAACCAGGTCTTGTTTTCCAAGCCAGAATAAGGCTCAAGAGCAATACTACAATTGCCAATATAAACAACTCGCCGCCATCATTCATTACCTCTATTCCCAGTTTCGTAAGGTGAGAGAATAATGCGCCAGCCATTAATCCTGCTGCGAGCATAGCTCCATAAAAGCTTGTTCTTTTCGGGAATAATAGGATGGCTGCAATAAGTTCCATTATACCAATTCCAATTCGGCCATAAGGCTCCAAACCCAAAGTGGTAAATATGTATACCGATTCGGCACTTGCCGTAAATTTGAAATACAAGGTCTGCAATAGGATTGCTGAAATAGCAATCTTTAGAGACGCAGAGAAGGCAGAGACGCGGAGCCAGTTAATAAGTGCTGATTTTTCCATAAAATTCTAAATACTAAAGACTAAATTCTAATGACTAATTTCTAAAGACTAACGACTAGTGACTAACTTCCAATTACTATCCGCCTTCGCCTTCAAACTCTTCTCATCTTTATCCCATTTCGTTTTGGTATTGTTGAAATAAGCGTTGTAGAATAAGTAGAGTTTGCCATCAATAATCTTGTAAGTTTCGGGGTCTATTTCTACTAAAGAGCCATCTAAACCCATGGCATAGGCACAATAACCACCGTACATCGGTAAATATTTATTAGGGTTGCTTATAAATAATTTTTTGTTTGCCTCAGTACTAAAATAGTATTTAGCCGATTTAAAATTGAGGGAATAATTTTTAGAACCTTCTACTGGTTTGCCATTAAAATAGCTAACCAAATCATAGCCTTCTACCGCAATACCGTTACTATTTTTGTTTATTTGGGCCGGTGCTACTTTTATGGAGAACATAAATAACAGGATATATATGCTGAATATTTTATGCATGCTCGAGGTACTTTTTTTCATTTTTTATTGTTTTGATGATGCAAATAAACCAACACTTGCTTTTTTTATTTGTCGGCTTACCGACGAATGCTTATTTTTAATAAATGTAATGTTGAAATGAATTCCCCAAATACCCCAAATACTTCCGAACAAAAATTCTGGTACTTACGTAACCATAAACTTTTTTCTACCTTGAGCAATGCTCAAATAGACGATTTATGCATCATCACCAAACATAAAGGAGCAAAAAAAGGAGAGGCTATTTACTTTGGCGACGATTTGCAGAATCGTATTTTTTTGTTGAAAAAAGGAATTATTAAAATAGTGGAGTATAATGATAAGGGCGACGAAGTAATAAAAGACATTATACAAAAAGGCGATTTGTTTGGATCCTTAAGTTCCGAGGGCGATGATAATAAAGAATCGGCAGTAGCAATGAGTCCGGAGGCATTGGTTTGCAGTTTCAGAATATCCGACTTCGAAAACATAATTGCCAAGAACCCCGACATTGCTTTGCAGTATTTTAAATTTATGGGCTTAAAGCTTAAAAAGATAGAAAACAAATACACCAACCTTGTTTTTAAAGATGTGCGAAGCAGATTAACTGCTTTTTTAAACGATTGGATTTTGGCCGAGGGGCGTAAAGTTGGGTTCGATTGGGTGTTAGATAATTACTTAACCCACCAAGACATTGCTGGGCTTATTTGCTCCACTAGGCAAACGGTAACCCAACTAATGCGAGATTTAGAAACAGAGGGGCATATAAAGTACGACCGTAAAGAAATATTAATTCACAGTAGTTTAATAGATAAAACCGAAAAACATAATAAATCGTAATTGTTACAATATGTCGGGGCAGCGACATTGACAAAACACCTAAATCAATTACATTTGTATAAATAGACCATGACCCTGATAAAAACGAACCTCGAGATATTAGCGCAGCTTAAGAATTTGTTGTTGCAATTTACAAACGAACAATATGCACAGCCATTACCTGTTCTTTCAGAAAACACCATTGGGAAACATGTACGACATGTAGTGGAGTTTTACGAATGTTTACTTAAAGGAATACACCAAGAGGAAATTAATTACGATAAGCGCGAGCGTAATTTGCAAATTGAAACGAACATAGCCTACACTATAAATATTATTGAAGGAATATCGGCTGCTTTAGAACAACAAAAAGTAGATGTGCCTATTAAATTAGCGATGGAATACCAAGCCAATGAAACCTTCCATGTAAACAGTACTTATTTTAGAGAGTTGGTATATAATATCGAACATGCCATCCACCATTTCGCAATTATGGCAATTGCTGTAAAATCTAGCTTCCCGGAAATAACACTTGCAGAAAATTTTGGAACCGCTTATTCTACCATTCAATTTCAAGAAAAACAATGTGCACAGTAAGTTATTTGCCATTAGAAAATGGGTTTATACTCACTTCTAATCGCGATGAGTGGAACCAACGACCGGCCGCTTTATTTCCACAAGAGTATACCTTATTTATTCAAAAAATTACCTTCCCAAAAGATCCACAAGCCAATGGTACATGGATAGCCATGAGTAACGACTTTACTCTTTGTTTGTTAAATGGAGCTTTCGTAAAACATCAACATAAACCACCTTACCGATTGAGTAGAGGATTGGTTTTGTTAGATTTTTTTCAATACTTATCCGTAGAAAAATATAGGAGCGATTATAATTTTGATGGAGTAGAGAATTTCACTTTGCTTATAAAATCTAATACCAGCAATGCTTTCCACGAGTTGCGTTGGGATGGAACTACTCTACATCATATAGAATTAAATCATACAGAAAAATACATATGGTCGTCGTGCACTTTGTATACCGATGAAATTATTGCAGAAAGAAAACAGTGGTTTGCAGATTGGTTAGCCAATCACCCAGAATACACTCAAGAAGAAATTATACACTTCCATACTTTTGCCGGTAAAGGTGATGAGAGCAACGATGTAATTATGAAACGAGAGAATGGGGTGCAAACGGTGAGCGTTACCTCGATCGAGAAAAGGCTTGATAATTTACAGATGAGGTATATCGAAGTGGCGAATTAACGAACTTGCGAAATAGGTGATGAGATTAAGATTATTGTTTTTAAGAATAACAAGGTTTGAGTTTTGGCCGTATTGGGTATTTTATTTACCAACGGTTCCGTATTTTTTATATTTAATGATAAAGGCCAAAAGTGCCACCTTTTTTACGAATGTAAACCCGGCCATTTATTTAAGCGGAATAGTAGGAGAGAGTAAAGAAGATATTTTAAGAAACATACCTTCTCAATACAAAGCGAAATCTATTCTTTTAAAAAAAGCAAACACTTCTGAAGAAAGCATAATTGAAACGGTAAAAAGAGAATTTACTTATCCATTAATAGTAAAACCAAATATAGGTGAGCGAGGAGAAGGAGTGGAGAAGGTGTATAACGATGTACATTTGCTTAGAGTAATTGACACTTATCCAATCGATTTTATTTTACAAGAATTTATAGATTACGAATATGAATTTGGGGTGATGTATTACAGAATTCCAAATACCTCAGAATATGGGGTTACTTCTATTGTTCAAAAAGGATTTTTAAAAGTAGAGGGAGATGGTAGATCGTCGGTTAAAGAATTGCTCCAAAAAAACTACCGTGCCTTGTTGGTATGGGATTATTTAAAGGAACATTTAGAAGATACTTGGTGCATGATTCCGAAAGCAGGAGAAGTACTTTATCCGCAACCAATTGGCAACCATAGCAAGGGCACCAAGTTTATTAACGCTAATAATTTAATAAACGAAAGAGTCCATCATCAATTTAATGAAATTGTAAAAGACTATAAGGGCTTTAATTACGGACGATTTGATATAAAAGTAAAACGCTTAGAAGATTTAGAAACAGGCGAATACCTCAGAATTATGGAGCTAAATGGAGTAACCTCTGAGCCAGCGCATATTTACGACCCTAAAATGAATTTATTAAGCGCTTATAAAAGTATATTTAAACATTATAAAATAGTAAGTAGAATTTCGGTAGCAAATACTAAACTTGGTTTTAAGCCTGCTGCTTGGAAATCTTTTTGGAACCTAATGAAAGTACATTATAAAGCATGATCGTTTTTGAAGCACTTCTACTTTTTTTCTTAACTGCATTTATAAGCTTTTTGGGTTCGGTACAATTAGGCCCGGTTAACATTACCGTAATAAGAACATCGCTGCAAAAACATTATAAATCTACCGTGTTTATTGGCTTTGGGGGAGCATTGCCAGAACTCATTTACTCTGCAATTGCCTTAAAAGGTTCGGAGTTTTTAACTCAATTTCCATTGCTAATAAATACCATGTTGCTTATATGCATACCTGTTTTTATTTTGGTAGGTATCTATTTAATTTTCCACAATTCTAAAATAAAATACAATAATGATGTTAATTTACAAGCTCCGAAATCTATTGTAAAATCAATAGGACTGGGCTTTGGCATTGGTTTATTAAACCCAATGTTATTGCCATTTTGGATGGTGGTGTTAAGTACCTACCATCAATATGAATTAATGGTAATACCACATTATTTAACTAATATTTCTTTTGTTTTGGGCACAGCATTCGGTGCTTTTTTATTGCAATATTTACTGGTTGTATTATTAAAAAAATATAACCATAAATTCGAAAATGTGCTGCGCAAATATGCAAACCTTGTAACTGCCTGGATGTTCATATTACTAGGTATCTTTCAGCTAATCAGCTACTTAAATAGATAATTTCTGGTTTTTAAAAAAATGAAAAATACGTAGTTTCTGCGATTGTTTGGTGTTTTATTACTTCTTAGTTTGGCTTAACTAATTAACAATAAAAATCTAACCAACCTAAATTATGGAAACAACGAACACAAAAACAAGCTACGCATATACTAGCTTAAAATTAACAAAGCCATTTAGTGCAACCACTTTATGTACCAACAGAATTAATCAACTGTTTTGTGCAGACTGGGATGGTGGTACAGGAAATTTAAACACCCTTTCTGTGGGTACTAACCAATGGAACAATTTGGGAGGCGCCTTTCAATCAGAAATTAATCAGATTTGTGCAGACGGATTAGGAAACATTTATGTTGTGGGAGACCAGAACGCTAACAAACAATATGTTATTAAGGTGTACAATGTAAAGTCTAATCAGTGGTCTACCTTAACAGATGCAAATGGTGTAGAAATTTCACATGCAAATCCTATAAATTTTGTATGTGTAGATGGAGTAAATAATGTTTATTATACTGGAAACTTCGAAGTTGATAATGAAGTTTGTATAATGATATTTAATGCTTCAACGCGTCTGTGTTCGCCAATAACAGGTGGAAATTTTGGCCTTGCTATAACTAAACTATGTATCAACTCAGCAGGTTCATTATACGCAAGTTGGACTGATAATAATAATAATTTTTATATCAATAGGTGGGGTGGATCTTGGATAAGTGTAAACTTTGGTAATACCCTAAACTTGTCGACTTTTGCTATTGATAACCAAGAAAACATTTATTTAGTAAGTGATAATAAGGTTTATACTACAAAGTATCCTTCTACTCAATTGACAGATATGAATGCAAATCTTCCTGATTTTACAGGAACTCAAATTAACTACATTTACCATAATGATGGTATTTTGTACGTAGCAGGATTTGGATTTGAATCTGGATCAGCCAATACAAGTTGTTATGTTTTTGTGTACAACAATGGAACGTGGAGCGAAATTACACCCTCTGATATTAACGCCAACAATCAAACCACTATAAAAGATTTGATTAGCTATGTTGGGAATAATAAAAACGTTTTGGTATCAGCAAGTAATTCTATTGTGTATGATGGTAAGAGTTTAATTCATTAATTAATAGTACGCTGTAAGTTGTACATAGTACATAGTACATAGTACATTGTACAACTTACGGTTTACTATTATTCAAAAATCTCCAAGGCCAACCTAAAGGTGTTACAATGCGCTTCCACAATGTGTTTAATGTTTTCGGAGTAACCTCCGCCCATGCTTATGGCTATGGGAATATTATTATACTTGGCAAAGTTTAATACCAGCTCGTCGCGTTTTTTACAAGCCTCCATGCTCAGGGCTAGCTTGCCCAATTTATCGGTTTCTAGCACATCTACACCGGCTTGGTAAAATATAAAGTCGAAGGAATGTTCTTGCTTAAATGTTAGCAATTGTTTGTTTAATATTGATAGATATTCTTCATCATTCGTAAAATCATTCAGTGCAATATCCAAATCCGATTTTTCTTTTCGGTGAGGGAAGTTATTCGCCCCGTGCATAGAAAAAGTAAATACTTGCGGATGGTGTTCAAATATTTCGGCAGTGCCATTTCCTTGGTGTACGTCTAAATCAATAATTAAAATATTTTTAACATGTTGATGATGCAATAAATAATGAGCTGCCACGGCTTGGTCGTTGAGTAAACAAAAGCCTTCGCCCCAATGGCTACCTGCATGGTGTGTGCCGCCTGCTATGTTTAATGCACAGCCATGTTTTAGGGCGTGTAAGGCACAATCTATGCTGCCTTGCGTAATTATGAGTTCGCGCTTTATTAATTGCTCAGAGAGCGGAAAACCAATTCGGCGAATTTCATGGTAGGAGAGTGATTGTTCCTTAAGCTTTTGCCAATACTCTGCCGTATGCGCGAGTAAAATGTATTTCTCCTTAACTTCTTCCGGAATAAATAAATGATCGGGAGTAATGGAGCCTTCGTATAATAGCTGTTCGGGAATAAGCTCATACTTTAACATCGGGAATCGGTGCCCCGCTGGTAAAGGATGAGCATATATAGGATCGAAAGCTATTTTTATCAAAATTAATTTAAGAATTGAAACTCCTTCAACAACACTTCAAGTTTTGCAAAAGTTTCGTCGCTGTCCCAATTATTTTCGATACCCGGTATGGCTAAAACCTTTTCAAACAGGGCATCTTGGCGGAAACCCATTTCTAATGCATACCTGTATGGTTTGGTACTAAAACTTACCAAGGAGTATTTAGAAACATAGTTCTCGGGGAAATGCTTATTCAATTTTGCTTCAATTTTCTTGCGCAATAAAAATTTCTGATCGGCCACTTTATCGCGCATTTCAATAAAATTCTCTACTGCCATATCTGCAATTGCATCGGCATTTATTTTACGGATGTCTTGGAATTCTGCTAACAAAGCTTCCCAATCATCGCCATGCTTTTCCATTAAATTACCAAACTCAAAACAATCTTCAAAACCTGCATTCATACCTTGACCGAAGAAAGGAACAATGGCATGCGATGCATCGCCCATTAATCCTAATTTATCTTTATACACCCAAGGGAAACATTTTACGGTTACCAAAGATCCATTAGGGTTAGCCATGTACTCTTGTACCACCTCTGGCGATAAGGCCACCACGTCTGGAAATTCTTTGGTTAAAAACTCACGTACTTGTGCTTCGGTTTGTAAACTTGCAAACGATGGATTTCCTTCGAAAGGAAAAAACAAAGTACAAGTAAAACTCCCATCTAAATTGGGCAAGGCAATTAACATAAATTGGTTACGCGGCCAAATGTGTAAAGCGTTTTTCTCTAATAAAAACGTACCATCAGGGCCGGCAGGTATGGTTAATTCTTTATAACCTTGGTCTAAATAATGTTGAGAATATTCGAACCTATCTGTTTTAGTTTGCAATGCTAAACGTGCTGCAGAAAATGCACCATCTGCAGATAATACAACATCAGATTTTACACTGCTATGTTCCTTGGTATTCATGTTTTCGAAATGGCAAGTAGCATTCTGCACATCCACATCAAAACAACGCTCGTCAAAATGTATACTGATGTTTGGGTTCTCATCTGCCAATTCCATCAATCGTTTATTTAAGCCACCTCTAGAAACCGAGTAAATCGCTTCGTCGTCTTTTCCATAGGCTTGGTACTGCACATCACCGTTTACTTGGTGTATACTTCTGCCATACATGGGGATGCCTACTTTGCGAATTTCTTCTTCTAAACCCATCGCTCGTAAACCGTTAAAACCACGGTGACTCAATGCTAAATTTATAGATCGTCCGCCTACATATCCAGCCTTTCGCATGTCCGAACGTTTTTCGAAAATCGTAACTTTGTGTCCACGTTTAGCTAGGTATTGAGACAGGAGTGAGCCAACTAAGCCGGCACCAATGAGGGTTATGTTTTTTTGTGATTCCATTCGTATTGAATTGTTAATTATTTAAAAAATTGTACGCTGTATGTTGTACTTAGTACATTGTACAGCATACAGTGTACCGTTTATTGAGATAAAATTTGTCCGAATCGATATACGTCCTCAAACGAGTTATACATCGGAACAGGAGCAAATCGTAATACTTCTGGTTCGCGCCAGTCGCCTATTATACCTTGTTCGGTTAGTTTATCGAAAACTTTTTTACCACCTTCTTTGCAAATAATAGAAAGTTGTGCGCCACGTTTATCGGGTTCCCAAGGAGTAATAATATTGAATTTTTCGAAGCCAATTTTTTTGTTGGCTTCTAATACTATGTACTCCATATAGGCGGTTAGTTTCAAACTTTTTTCTCTTAAGTTTGATAAACCTGCTTCATCAAATAAATCTAATGCAGCGCGGTGTGCAGCCATGGTTAATACAGGCACATTACTCATTTGCCATCCTTCTGCACCTGGTTCCGGAATGTATCCTTTTTTCATTTGGAAACGGGTATCTTCTTTATATCCCCACCATCCCGCAAAGCGAGGTGTATCGGGGTTTGTACAGTGTTTTTCGTGTATGTAAATTCCAGAAATTCCTCCAGGGCTAGAGTTTAAATATTTATAAGAACACCACATCGCAAAATCTACGTCCCAATCATGCAATTCCATCGGTACATTACCCATGGCATGTGCTAAATCGAATCCGCAAAATGCTCCTGCTTCGTGTGCTTTTTGGGTAATTTCTTTTAATGGAAAAAACTGACCGGTGTAATAGTTCACACCGCCCATCATTACTAAAGCAAGCGAATCTTTATGTTGTTCTATGGTGTCTAAAATATCTTCTCTTCGTAGTGTATATTCTCCTTCGCGAGGTGTTAATTCTATAATGGCCTCTTCAGGTGCAAAACCATGGTGGCGTACTTGCGATTCCATTGCGTATTGGTCTGATGGAAAAGCACCACCCTCCATTATTATTTTGTAACGCTCTTTAGTAGGTCTGTAAAAACTCACCATCAATAAATGTAAGTTCACGGTAAGTTGGTTCATGGCCACTACTTCAATAGGTTTGGCGCCAATTAATTTAGCTAAACTATCTTTCGTAGTTTTTTGGTAATACATCCATGGAGTGTCGGTTTTAAAATGACCTTCCACACCGTACTCAGCCCAGTTATCGAGCTGCTTCAAAATATATTCGCGCGTTGATTTAGGCTGTAAGCCTAAGGAGTTACCACAAAAATAAATGGCATCTTTACCATCGTGCTGCGGAAATAAAAACTCCGATCTATATTTTCTTAAAGGATCGTTTGCATCTTGTTGTTGTGCAAAGGATAGGGTATTTTCAAATTTCATGTTGGTGAATTATGAATTATGAATTATGAATTATGAATTAGGTTGAGCATTGCTTTCTAAATTCTTAATAAATAATACTTAATTCTATTTTCTTTTTTCTATTTTCTATTTTCTTTTATTCTAAACAATAAATTTGCTTCTATCAAGTCCCAGCCACTCCAACGCTGTCCCCGAGTTCAATCGCTCTTTCACATCTGCAGAGTAGGGCATGCTTTCTATTAAAGTACCTGGTTGCAATTCGCCTAATGGGAATGGGTAATCGGTGCCGAGGGCTAATTGGTTAGGGCCGAATAATTCCATTAAATAATTCATCATTAAGGGGTCGTGTACCAGAGTATCTAAATAAAATTTATTCAAATAGTTACGCGGATTAATTGGGTTATCTACAGCTACTAAATCTGGGCGAACATTAAAACCGTGTTCTATTCTGCCAATGGTTGCAGGGAAACTTCCACCACCATGCGCAAAGGCTACACGTAGTTTTGGGTACTTTTCAAAAATCCCTCCAAAAATCATGGAGCATATGGCAAGCGACGATTCTGCGGGCATTCCCACTAACCAAGGCAACCAATACTTTTGCATTTTTTCTTTCGCCATCATGTCCCATGGGTGAACAAAAATAGCGGCGCCTAGTTTTTCTGCTTCTTCATAAAAAGGGTAGAAGTGTGGGTCGTTTAAATTCAAATCGTTTACATGCGAACCAATTTGTACACCTGCCATTCCTAGTTCCTTTATACAACGATGCAATTCTTGCACAGCCAAATCTATGTCCTGCAAAGGAATGGTAGCAAGCCCTACAAATTTAGTTGGGTATTTACGCACAATATCTGCAATATGATCATTCAAATATTTAGAAACATCCAAGGCATCATTAGCTTTTGCCCAATACGAAAACATTACCGGAATGGTTGATAATACTTGTACATCTACGTGATGGTGATTGCATTCTTTAATACGCACTTCTGCATCCCAACAATTGTCTTGTATCTCCCTAAAAAATTTATCGTCTTGCATCATCCTCGCACAACAAGGTTTATGATGGTCTAAATGAATAAACCCACCATAACCAAATTTCTCTGCCCAACGAGGCATGTGCTCAGGTATTATATGTGTATGTATATCGATTTTCATATGCTCGTGTGTTCGTTTGCTAGTATGCTCATAAAGCAAGACTCTCGCTAATTCGCCAGTTCGTTAATTCGCTAGTTCGCCTTTACTGGGGGTTGCATTACGTTTCCACAATGGTTGCAAACTCGTTTCTCTTCGCTAGAGTAAAACTTTTCCATTACCGGCGGGAGTTGTTTTACGATGTCGGTGAGTTCGAAATATTCTTCGTATAATTTCTCGTTGCAATTTTCGCAGAACCAAATAAAGCCATCTATCTCTTTGTTCTCACGAACTTTCTCTACTACTAAACCCACTGTATTTGCAGGGCGTTGCGGAGAGTGTGGAGTTTTGGGTGGCAATAAAAACATATCACCTTCATTAATCGGAATATCAACAGGTTTACCATCTTCAATAATACGAAGCACCATATTTCCTTCTATTTGTAAATACAATTCTTCGCTTTCGTTGTAATGAAAGTCTTTACGTGAATTGGGTCCACCTACCACCATCACAATAAAATTTTCGGCATCTTTATATACACATTGATTTCCTACAGGTGGTTTTAGGAGATGTCTATTATCATCAATCCATTTTTTGAAATTGAAAGGTCTTAGTATAGCCATGGTATAAATATTTAGAGATGGTAAATGTACAATTTGAAAAAGGCATTACAAAGCCCTTAAACCTGCTTTTTTCATTTCCGGATATGCTGTACTTATGTATATTTGAAGAAAATATACGATGGACTTAAATTTAAATGGTAAAAGAGCATTGGTTTGCGGTAGTACTCAGGGTATTGGCAAAGCCATCGCTATAGAATTGGCCTTATTAGGTGCAAATATTACTTTACTAGCACGTAATGAGCAAGCCTTGAAAGAAGTAGTTCAGGAGCTCCCAAACCAAGGTAAGCATGAATATTTGGTAGCCGATTTCTCCGATTATAAAAATGTACAATTTAAAATTGCTCAATATTTAGAAAATAATTCGATCGATATTTTGGTAAATAATACTGGAGGTCCGCCTGCTGGGCCAATTGCCGATGCAGAACCATCAGCATTTATAGCCGCTTACCAATCGCATTTACTTTGCAACCATGTGTTGGTACAAGCAGTAATTCCGCACATGAAAAATAATAAATGGGGGCGAATTATAAACGTGGTTTCTACTTCTGTTCGTCAGCCGCTAAAAGG
>CALRUR010000012.1:0-89170 GCA_943371425.1 Sphingobacterium thalpophilum | reverse complement strand
GCTGTTAGCGCTACTCTGGGAATTAACACCCCCATATCTGTAAAATCCACATCCAAACCTGCGGAGGCATCGGGTGCATTGCCTGTAGTATTAATACTTACGTTTTGCGAATACGATTGCATTGAAAACAAGCAAGTTATAAGTAATGGAATGCCAATTCTTGCAAACAATTTTGGGGTAATCATTGGGTTGATAATCGTTTAGTTTAATTTATTCTTTTTTGGGTTGAGAGCTGTAAAAGAATAGATTATAAAAATACTAAATAATTCTTAATTCAAAATATTTTATTCTGAATTAATTTTTCAACAAAGCTTGGGCAATTAATAAATCTTCAGGGTAAGTTATTTTAATGTTTGATGAATCGCCTTCTATAAGATGGATGGTTTCACCCATAAATTCCAGCACAGAGGCATCGTCGGTAAATTCGTTTCGGTACGGTTCTTTGTATGCTTTTTTTAGTTTATCCGAACTAAAAACTTGTGGAGTTTGTATTAAATAGTAGCTATCACGAGGTACTGCGATGTTTTTGTCATTTTCAATTTTCCGAATAGAGTCCTTAGATTTTACGGCTAAAATTGCATTGCCAAATTTTTCAGCTTCTTGGAAGGCATGCAAAATTTGGGCTGGTTTTATACAAGGTCGCACCGCATCGTGTATGGCTACTAATGCTTTTTCAGTTACTAATTTTAATCCGTTTTTAACCGATTGGTACCTGCTGGTACCTCCTTTTACTATAATATGAGGGATATTGAATGAATGTTCAACACATAGTTTATTCCAATACTCATGATAATCAACATTTAAAACGAGAAGTATTTCGATGTTTTCCATCGCAAATTTCTCAAGTGTATACATGAGTATTGGTTTGCCATTAATGGTTAAAAATTGCTTGGGTAATTCGCTTTGCATACGCGAACCATTACCACCTGCAACTATAATGGCATATTTTTTCATTTAATTTTTTTGAAAAAAATTATAGAATTAACATCGCATCTCCATAACTGTAGAAGCGATATTTTTCTTTAACAGCTTGTTTGTATGCTTCCATCACAAAATCATATCCACCAAATGCTGCCACCATCATTAACAAAGTTGATTCTGGTGTATGGAAATTAGTAACCATGCAATTTGCAATGCTAAAATCGTAAGGAGGGAAGATGAACTTGCTGGTCCAGTCGTTTGCTGGTTTTAACAACCTATTAGCAGAAACTGAGGATTCTATGGCACGCATGCTTGTAGTACCTACTGCACATACGCGTTTTTTATTTTCGTTCGCTTTGTTTACTAAGGTAGCCGATTTTTCTGGTATGATAAACTGTTCCGAATCCATTTTATGTTTCGTTAAGTCTTCTACTTCTACAGAGCGGAAGGTGCCTAAGCCAACGTGTAAAGTGATTTCAGCGAATTCAATTCCTTTTAATTCTAATCTTTTGTATAATTCTCTGCTGAAGTGTAAGCCGGCTGTTGGAGCTGCTACTGCACCTTCTTCTTTAGCGAAAATGGTTTGGTAACGTTCTTTATCTTCTGCAGTTGCTTTTCTTTTAATGTATTTAGGTAATGGAGTTTCTCCTAAAATTTCAATTGCTTTACGGAATTCTTCATCGGTTCCATCAAATAAGAAACGAATGGTTCTTCCGCGTGAAGTAGTATTATCAACTACCTCTGCAATTAATAAATCATCGTCGCCAAAATATAATTTATTACCTACACGAATTTTACGTGCTGGATCTACCAATACATCCCATAGGCGCATTTCGTGGTTTAGTTCTCTTAATAAAAAAACTTCAATTTGAGCACCTGTTTTTTCTTTATTGCCGTACATACGGGCAGGAAAAACTTTGGTGTTATTCAAAATCATTACATCACCATCATCAAAATAATTCAATAAATCTTTAAAAACTTTATGCTCAATAGTTCCTGTTTTACGATCTAATACCATTAAACGCGATTCATCTCTTTGTTTTGCAGGGGTAGAAGCTACTAAAGATTCTGGAAGGTTAAAGCTAAATTGTGATAGTTTCATATGTTTTTATATCGATATTCTATGTTAAATTAAGTCGGCGAAGTTAAGAATATATTTTAAGTTTTTGTAAAATTGCTTATGCAAAGAGGATTCTTTCGCATTATATAGTAGATTTGTTTATGCTGTTTATAAAACTTTTCCGCGAATCGGTACTTTTTGCAATAAATGCACTGGTAGTAAATAAATTAAGAACTTTTTTATCGCTCTTAGGTATTTCTATTGGCATATTTACCATTATTACGGTTTTTACATTTGTTGATTATATTGAAAATAGTGTACAATCATCTGTTCAGAAATTAGGAAATGATGTGGTTTATGTGCAAAAGTGGCCTTGGGCATTTGGAAGCGATTACCCTTGGTGGAAATATTTTAACAGACCCAATCCTAGTTACCGCGATTTTGAGAGTTTAAGTAAACGGGCCGACCCTGATAAAGTAAAAGCAATGGCTTTTGAAATCGACATCTCCAATAAAACAGTAAAATACAGATCGAACCTTGTTGAAAATGTAAATGTACTGGCCACCTCACATGAGTTTGCCGATGTGCGTTTATTAGAGTTTGAAAAGGGTAGGTATTTTACAAGCACAGAATCTAGAAGTGGTAAAAATTATGCAATTATTGGTTACAATGTAGCCGATGCATTGTTCGGTCAATCGGATCCTGTAGGTAAAGAAATAAAAGTACTTGGTAGAAAGTTAAAAGTAATAGGTGTGTGTATGAAAGAGGGGGAAGATATTTTAGGCAATAGCATGGATAACCAGGTATTAATTCCTATTAACTATGCTCGTAACTTAGTAGATGTGCGTGCAGATCGGTACCAACCTTTTATTATGGTGAAGGCTCAAGAGGATGTTACCTTGTTAGAGTTAAATGATGAGTTGAAAAACCATATGCGTTCTATCCGAAGGCTGTCGCCCCGTGAGGAAGACGATTTTGCATTGAACCAGTCGAGTATATTATCTCTTCAAATGGAATCTTTATTTGGGGTGGTAAATGTGGCGGGTTGGATTATTGGAGGTTTTTCTATTTTGGTAGGAGGCTTCGGTATTGCTAATATTATGTTCGTTTCTGTGAAAGAAAGAACAAACATTATTGGAATACAAAAATCATTGGGTGCAAAAAAATATTTCATTCTTTTGCAATTTTTATCGGAGTCGATTGTGCTTTGTTTAATGGGCGGATCTATAGGGTTATTTTTAGTGTGGATAGTAACTTTAATTGCTAATATTTTTGATTACAATTTGGCACTGTCTCTTTCTAATTCAATATTAGGCTTAAGTGTTTCTGTAATTATTGGAGTAGTGTCTGGTTATTTGCCGGCACAAAGTGCAGCTAATTTAGATCCTGTAGAAGCCATTAGGGCAAAGTAATGTGAATAGGTGTTATGTATAAAAAACTTAGTATTTTTTTGCTAATCCTGCTGTTGAGTTTACCTTCTTTTGCTCAACTAAAACCGAATACACATATTGTTCGGGGTAGGGTAATAGATGCTAAAACGAAAGTCCATATTCCTTATGCATTGATACGTATACAAAATACAGCTCAATATAAAATGTCGGATGCTAACGGCGATTTCGAATTGATTATTCCGTATGCGTATTGGCGAAAAAAGACTATTAAATTCGAAGCAAAAGCAACTGCTTACAAGGTAAATACTTTTGAAATTGAGACTAAAAAAAGGAAGAAAAACCAGGTGCTTATCTTAAAAATGAAGGCCAAATCTGTCAAATAATACTATTTAACTTTATTTATGATGCTTTTATTCAACATTAAAACCATTATTTGAGCTTAATGTTGGCTTTATTGTACAAAATATAAATATTTATTATGTTGATTAATTACTACTTTATATAATAATTTGTATATTTGTGATGGAATTAAACATCAAAAATAATGTCAGAAAATTTCAAACAATGGTACGGTATGAGTGATCCCGCGATACTCGTATACTTAGGTAATTTCATTCAGAAAACACGTTTAAATAAAAATAAAACTCAACAAGAAATTGCCAATGCAGCGGGTATAAATCGCTCTACACTTGTTCAAATAGAAAAAGGCAATGGTGCAAACTTATTATCCTTTATACAAGTACTGCGCTCCTTAGATCAATTACACACCTTAGATGCTTTTGAGCACAAACAAGAATTAAGCCCTTTAAAACTTGCCGAAATGGAACTTAAACTACGTAAACGTGCGCGTAAAAAGAATGCTCCCAATAACGAACCTCCAAGCACTTGGTAAATGATAACAACTGCATTTGTAAATATCTGGAACAAACGCATGGGTGCAATAGCTTGGAACCCGGAGCGTGGCTTGGGTTCTTTTGAATTCGATCCTAGTTTTTTAAAAAATAATTGGGATTTAGCTCCTCTGAAAATGCCATTAATGGAAGCTAAAAATCAGATTTTTAGTTTCCCAGAATTAAGAGATACTACCACGTTTAAAGGTTTGCCCGGTTTATTAGCCGATGTATTGCCAGATAAATATGGTAACGCTTTAATTAATGCTTGGCTCGCAAAAAATGGTAGAGCTAGTAATAGTTTAAACCCCATAGAACTCCTTTGTTTTATAGGTAAACGTGGCATGGGTGCCTTAGAATTTGAACCCACCGAGCCTCGAGAAATAAATAGCTCGACTAAAATAGAATTAGATAGTTTAATAAACATTGCTCAAGAAATATTGGCCGGCCGACAAGATTTTAATACAGATTTTAACGAACACGAAGAAAAAGCCTTACTAGATATTTTAAAAATTGGAACTTCTGCGGGTGGAGCCAGAGCAAAAGCAGTTATTGCATTTAATCCTGTTACCAAAGAAGTACGATCGGGGCAGGCAAATGCTCCCAAAGGTTTTTCTCATTGGTTAATTAAATTTGATGGAGTTATTGATCAACAATTTGGTACCTCTTACGGTTATGGCAGGGTAGAAATGGCTTATTATTTAATGGCTAAAGATGCGGGCATACACATGATGGATTCTTATTTGTTGGAAGAAAAAGACAGAGCACATTTCATGACGAAACGTTTTGATCGTGATGAAAACAAAGGAAAATTACACATCCAAAGTTTTTGTGCCATGGCTCATTATGATTTTAATAACATTACTTCCTATAGTTACGAGCAACTGTTTGAAACCATGCGCTTGTTAAAATTACCTTATACAGATGCCGAACAAATGTACATACGAATGGTGTTTAATGTATTGGCCAAAAACTGCGACGACCATACCAAGAATTTTGGATTTATGATGGATAAATCGGGCGTATGGAAATTAGCCCCGGCATTCGATATTTGCCACTCTTACAGACCCGACAGTGCTTGGGTAAGCCAACATTCATTGAGCATTAACGGCAAGCGTAGCAACATTACTAAAGATGATTTACTAAGCCTCGCCAAAAATATGAACATCAAAAAAGCAACACAACTAATAGAACAAGTTTCTGATGTGGTAAGCCAATGGAACTCCTATGCCAATAAAGTAAATGTGGAAAGGATACTTAGGGATTCGATAGGGAAAACCTTAATTGAATTGTGAATTATGAATTATGAATTATGAATGATGAATGATGAGGTAGCTCAGTTGCTAATAACTCAATAACCTAATAACTCAATAACAAATTTGCCAAATTGCTAATAAACATCCCAATTCATAATTCACAATTCATAATTCATAATTCCTTAAAAATACTGGTGTATCCCCGCCACAATCCCGCCTTGTTTCGGATTAGCACTGTTAAAGCCATAATCGCATCGTACTACTACGCCGTGTATAGGTTCTAAATAAGCTCGTAATCCTCCGCCAATAAAATTATAGCCCGGACTAAAATCGTTAAATATAGCGGCTTGTAAAATTCCTAATCGGTGTTCGTATATAATTTGCCTAGTTTCAAAATTAAATACAAACTCATAATCTCTGCGAACTCTTTTAAACCCTATACCTCTAATATTTGTATTATCGTCTAATACAAATTGGTCGAAGTAGGCAGATTTTCCTATACCTGTACGTAATCGTACTGCTAAATTAGTTTGTTTTCTTACGTTAAAATAATATCGAATATCACTTAGTAATCGTTTACTATTTCCAAATAATTTATTTTGTTTGGCATTACTTTTTACTTCATTATAAGAAACATCAACATACACGCCTTTTTGGTTTATTCTATCTAAATTAATAAAGGTATACCTGTAATTTGCCCTAATTAATAATCGGTCGGAATTGCCTTTTAATGGATATTCAAACGGTAAGTTGAAATACGTATGCGGACTAAAAGTTTCATATTGATAACCGAGTCCTATTTTTGTAAACGAGTGTAAATTAATATCGTATCGATGCATTAAAAGCACCGTATAAACATCATAACTAAATTCATTTTTAATATTGTTATTGTAGATAGGTTCATAGCTTCCAATTTTATTGATGTCGGCTGCAATTCCATTTTTTCCACCAAGTACAAAAGGATAATCGCCGCTATAAATGTAGGTCATTCTACCTAATCGCCTTACGTATAAATTTGAATTACCCGACCGTCCGAAGGTATTAAAATCAACCACTCCAGCCTGAATCTTAAAAAAATCTTTTGTAAGCCCAACATCTAAAACAGGGAACATTGAAAAGGTTTCTACTAAAATAAAATAGAGTTCGGCATAATTGCTATCCAGCGAAATTAGTTTGTATTGTACAGATGAAAAATGCCTGAGGTTATAAATTTCTTGAACATCTTTTATAATTTGAGCGGTATCAATAACATCGCCGGCTTTACTTTTTACAATATGATCTCGTAGGTACGAATATTTTGTACGCGATAAACCTAAAAAGCGCACACTCGAGATGGTTTGAGCGGCGCTGTATTCTGAAAATAGAATACAAAAAAGGAATAAAAGCTTATAGATTTTCGAGTAAGATGGCTTCATTGAGTAATTCGTTTTTGTCGATTGGTACGACACCAACTTTTTCACAAACCAATCCTCCCGCTAAATTTGCTAATTCGGTAAATTCTTGCGGACTCATTCCTGCTGCTAAACCTAATGCCGCCACGCTTATTACGGTATCGCCTGCTCCAGAAACATCAGAGATGCTACGGATATGTGCAGGGCATACTTTGGCGTCGGCTTCGTTAAGCAACAAAATGCCTTGTTCTGAGAGCGTAATCATTACCATATTTGCATTTAATTGTAAGCGCAATTTTTTAGCAGCATCAAATAAACTTGGATGGTGGTAATGATCAAAATCAATTTTTAATCCCTCTTTAAGTTCTTTTAAGTTTGGTTTAAATAGTTGTACGTTTTTATAGTCTAAAAAATTTCGCTTTTTAGGGTCAACCACCACGGGGATATTTTGTTGGTTGGCAATGTTTACAATATTTTCAATTAATGATTGTTGAATTACACCTTTGTCGTAATCTTCAAAAATAATTACCGATATTTTTTGTGTTTTTATAATGTTGATGATGCGTTCGGTTAATGCAGCGGTTAAACTTTCATTTAACAAACGATCATCTTCATCATCAACTCTAAATAAATGTTGATGTTGGCCTATAAGCCTAGTTTTTACAGTGGTTACACGCTCTTCGGAAGCTATAATTCCTTCGTCGCTTAATCCTGCATCTTTTAATAATTTATAAAATAGATCTTGATGTGTATCTTTTCCAATAACCGAACATAAAATAGGAGTGGCACCTAATGCTTTTACATTTAGTGCAACGTTTGCAGCTCCACCTAATCTGTTTTCGCGTTTTTGTATATTGAGTATCGGAACGGGTGCTTCTGGCGAAATACGATCTACTTTACCCCATAGGTAAGCATCTATCATTACATCACCAATAATTAATACCTTTTGGTTATTAAAGGAATCGAAAATATTTAGCAGGTATTCCGACATGTTTTTATATCAATTTAGCTAAGGATTCTTTAATTCTACGCATTCCTTCACGCAAAATTTCTTCGGAACTTGCATAAGAAAAACGAATATTAGTAGGGCTACCAAATGCAGCACCGGTTACTACAGAAACATGTGCATCATGTAATAAATACATACATAAATCTTCGGCATTGTTTATTACACCATTCGCATGAGTTTTGCCAAAAAATGAACTTACATCTGGAAAGAAATAGAAAGCACCGTCGGGTAAATTCGTTTTTAATCCAGGTATATCTTGCAATAATTCATATACAAGGTCTCTTCTTTTTTGGTATGCTTCGCGCATTTTCAAAGTTGGTCCTAAATCTCCATCCAAAGCTGCAATTGCGGCTCTTTGTGTAATAGAACTGGTAGCAGAAGTAAATTGTCCTTGTATTTTATCGCAGGCTTTCGCTAAGGCTACAGATGAGGCCATATAGCCCAATCGCCAACCCGTCATGGCAAATGCTTTAGACAAGCCGTTAATAACTATGGTACGCTCTTTTATAGATTCGAACTGAGCAATGCTTTCGTGCTTGCTTAAATAATTGATGTGTTCGTAAATCTCATCAGAAATAATCCAAATATCTGGGTGTTTCTCCAATACTTTAACAAATGAGGCGAGCTCTTCTTTTGTATATACCGTTCCCGAAGGATTACAGGGCGAAGAAAAGATTAACATTTTTGTGTTAATCGTTATGGCTTCTTCTAATTGAGCTGCAGATATTTTAAAGTTACTTTCAACCGTTGCAGGTATGTAAACAGGTACTCCTTCTGCGAGTTTTATCATTTCTGAGTACGATACCCAATAGGGGGTTGGTACTAATACTTCATCGCCAGCATTAATTGTAGATAATATTGCATTGGCAATTGATTGTTTCGCACCGGTAGATACAACAATTTGTTCTGGAGTAAATTCGAGGTTGTTTTCTCTTTTAAACTTTCGGCATATAGCTTCGCGTAAATCTAGGTACCCAACAACAGGAGTATAGTAAGAGAAATTTTTGTCGATTGCTTCTTTCGCTGCATTTTTAATATGCTCGGGAGTAGTAAAATCTGGTTCACCAAGTGTTAAATTGATGATATCTACTCCTTTATTTTTCAATTCTCTACTCAGCTTCGCCATCATAAGCGTCTGAGATTCAGTAAATAAATTTAATCTATTGGATAAATTAGCCATTCAATAGGTGTGTTTGTAAGCTATAAAAATAGTAAAATTTACTAAAGCGTGTATCTAATACTAAAGGTGGTGCTCAAATTAAAGTACCTTTCTATGGTTGCATTTATGTCGAATACAGACTGCGCAATGCGCAAATTTGCCCCAAAATTATTGCCTAAACGGTAATGTAGGCCAGCTAAAACACCATGGTCTGAACTTCTTATACTGGCTGATCTATCATAATCTATAACAAAATCACTGTAAATAGCTTTTAATCGAACACTGTTGTATATGCCAATTTCGGCTCTTAGTTTTGGGTAAAACTCGTAAGTATATACAATAGGTATATCAATATAATTAAATTGAAATAAGGTATCGGGCACAGGATTGCTTGGGCTCACTACGTCTTTGCTTCCTTTCTCAGAATATAAAAACTCAATTTGCCAAGCAGATTTTATTCCAATATTCCTACGTACGCCTGCACCAACATTTAATCCGAACTTATCAAAACCAGCAAGTTTATCGCCATTTACTTGCGAAGCATTTGCTCCCACAGAAAGAAGTAAATGAAATTTACGGTCTTGTGAATGCGAAATAGTATAGAATAAAAGCAATAAAATAATACTTACTAATTTTTTCATATTGCAAAATACAATTTTTAAAAATATTAATAGCAGTGAATTATATAAGTTATAGACTTTAGTATATAATAAGTAACGGTTAATTAAGTGGAGTTTTGTGGTATGAGAAACCTTAAATTTTATTTAGCTGCAATTATACTGGTTACAATTGTAAGCACCGTTTTACCTGCATGTCAGAAAGGCGACGACGATCCAATTATTTCTGTTGTATCAAGAAAAGACAGATTCACGAATACGTGGACTTTGAAATCTTTTGAGAAGAATGGTGTAACACAAGACTTAAGTGGAACAACATACATTTACAACATATTTAACGATGGTACATTAACACAAACAGTAGAAGGAACTGTATTCGGTTTCCCTGTACGTACTGTAAACAATGGTACTTGGACGTTTTTAAATGACGATGAAGATGTGAAAATTATTATAGGTTCTGAAACTGTAATTTATAATTTACAGCGTTTAGCTTCTAAAGAATTATGGTTGCGTAAAGTAGAAGGCGCCGATTCTTACACGTATTATTTTGATGGATTATAGGGTTAGTACATCAAATAATTAATTGCTCCTAGGAATTAATATTCCTAGGGGCTTTTATTAATATATCTCTACAATTTTTATTTCTCTGTTTTGAAATGAAATGCTATCGCCCACTTTTTTCCCTTTTATAGCTAATGCAAAAGGCGATGTTTTCGAAATAGCATAATATTCTTCGTCTTCTATTTTTATTTTCCCAAAAGCCACACTTATAAAATACTTATCTGTATTTGTAATTACGATGCTGCCGAGCTCTACGGTTTGGTGAGTAATGTTAGCATCAATTTTTGCTAAATCTTGTACAATATTTCCATTCATAAGTACCATTTCAGTTAATTTATTCATTTCTATTTGAGCCATTTCTCTAGAGGTCTCGTATTTATCGCCCGCACTACTTTTTGTATCGTTATTTCTGGATTCCATTAACTGTAATAAATTTAGTTTATATTCATTAAGTCGTTCTTCTAAAACGAGTGCTATTTTTTTAATAAGTTCTGCTTTAACCATGTCTCAAAGTTATAATATTAAATGCAAATGTATAATTGGTGTATGCCTAAATATGCATAGTAATTGTATCTTTAGGGATTAAAATTACCCTGTGGAGAATCAAAAAAAACGGTTAAATATAATTAGTGCTGTACTTGTATTTGGTATTATTATTACCATTTTGAAGTTTGTTGCGTATTATATTACACACTCTAATGCCATTTATACAGATGCTTTAGAAAATATAATAAATGTAGTGGCGGGTGGTTTTGCTTTTTATAGTATTTATTTGGCCGCTCAACCTAAAGATATTAATCACCCATATGGGCATGGTAAAGTAGAGTTTTTTGCAGTTGGTTTTGAAGGAGCCTTAATTGTTTTTGCAGCCATCAATATTATCTATAAATCTATAAATGCATTTATTAATCCTCAAGTTATACATCAATTAGATAAAGGTATTTGGTTGAGTGTTTTGGCAGGCTCTTTAAATTTTATCATTGGTTATTACGTAGTAAAGCAAGGTAGGATGCTTAATTCTATTACCTTAGAGGCAGATGGTAAACATCTAAAAACAGATGCATATACCAGTGCAGGTTTAGTACTAGGTTTAATTTTGATAAAATTTACGCAGGTTTATATTTTAGATAGCATCATATCCTTAATACTTGGATTTTTAATTCTGTATAATGGGTATCATCTAATCAGAAAATCTATTTCAGGATTAATGGATGAAGTAGATACTAATTTGGTTAATGATATTGTAAATATTCTACAAAAAGAACGCAAGCCCGAATGGATTGATGTTCATAATTTAAGAACACAAAAGTATGGGCACGATTTACACATCGATTGCCATATAACCATACCTTATTATTTTGATTTAGTGCGGGTGCACGATGAAGTGGAGGCAATAGAGAAATTGATTGAACGAAATGTAGATAATAATGTAGAATTATTTATACATGTTGATCCTTGTTTACCTAACTGTTGTAATTATTGTGGGGTAGAATGCCCTGTACGTAAACATCCGCAAGAACGTACCATTGTTTGGAATACCAATTTAGTGATGAATAATGCAAAACATTTTATAGAACATGTATAAATTTAATGTAAGAGTATACGGGGTTTTAATTAATGAGAACGGTGAACTTTTGGTTTCAGATGAGTATGATTTCAATTTCCCACACACCAAATTTCCAGGTGGCGGTTTAGAACTAGGAGAGGGCACTCGCGAATGTTTAGCGCGTGAGTTTATGGAAGAGTGTAATTTAAAAATAGAGGTATTAGAACATATTTACACTACAGATTTCTATCAAAAATCAGCCTTTAACGATTCCCAAATTATCAGTATATACTATAAAGTAAACAGTTTAGAAGAGTTTAAATTTTCTATTTCAAACAAGGTGTTTGATTTTAATGATGACTCTAATGGTCAGCAAAGTTTTAGATGGATTGCTTTAAAAGATTTTAATGCTGATTGTATGACCCTACCTATTGATAAAGTGGTAGCCGATATCATTATTCAAAAATATTGGTATCAATAAGCTAAATACTCTGTAAATACCATTTGCATATAAGCCTTTCCATTTATCATTTTCTCGTCGGTTTTTTTCGAGTAATTTCTTCTAGAAGTGAGCTCTTTGGTAATGTTATCCATGGTATATCTGTTATCATCATCTACCCAACCCAAGCCATTATCATAAGTATAAAAGGCAAAACTTTTAGCATCTGAGTTGAACATGTCTTTAGACCATTTATAGCTGCTATCGCTAATGTTTAGTTGGTTTAGCAAGGTTTTTGCAATATCTGTTTGCGATCCTACCTTCGTAATTTGTGTACGTTTGTATTCATCTTTAATAACGTCTCCATACAATACTAATGGGATTCTGAACTTAAGTACATCATAAGCAGTTTTATATTCTCGGGGTAAACGATGACCGTGGTCTGCTACAATTACAAACAATGTATTTTTATACCACGATTCTTTTTTTGCTTTTATTAAAAAATCATTCAAACATTGATCGGTATAATGTGCAGCTTTTCTAAATTTACTAGGTAAATCTTTTTTATTGTAGGTGCTAGGCACAGGAATTTCAAAGGGTTCGTGCGAGCTTAAGGTTAGTACCACCGAGAAAAAAGGTTCTTTTTTTGTTCCAATATCAGTTAATACTCTATCGAACAAGTAACCATCATGAGCACCCCATTTAGAGTTCATTTGTGCTTTAGAGAAATTATTTTTATCAACTAAATCATCTATCCCAGCCGATACTAAATACGATTTAAAATTTGAGAATTCTGACTCGCCGCCATAAAAAAAGGAGCTCGAATAGCCATATTTTTCAAGTGTTTTAGGGAGGGAAGTGAGTTTCTCAAATTTGTCGGGTTGTTGTATAATGGTTCTTACTGCCTGACTAGGAAATGCACTTAAAATAGCAATCATTCCTTTATCTGTTCTATCACCCGAAGCGTACATATTTGTAAAACTAATGCCTTCTTTAGCTAACCTGCTGATATTTGGAGATACACCTTTGTCGCCTCCAAAATGTTCTACTACATCAGAAGTAAAACTTTCTAAAATGATGAAAACTATATTCGGTCGTTCTGTTTTTAATATAGCATTACTACTATCAGAATGGTAGGTATACAAGGAGTCTATAATTCTTTGTGCTTTTTCTTTTTTCAAAAACACATACGGATTTTCATTACTAAAATGGTTTTCTATAACCGAGTGCATTAAATTCCATTCGGTGTTTAAACTAGCGTGGTTTACAATGGTATTTTTGGAGAAGTAAGCTGCACTTTGGTTAATGGGCGCAAGTTGCGTTCCGCCCCTCATCATTAATACCCCAATACTTGCAAGTATTAAAATGCTAAAAATTTGAGGAATGTAATTAAAGTTTTTTTGAAAACTAAATTTGAAAAATTTATAATAAATTGGAATAAAAACTAGAAGTTGTATAATTAACAATAAGCTTGTAAGTCCAATGGGGCTGGAACTGCTAGAGGCAATGGCTTCACCGGGGGAAAGTATTAAAAACTCTATTGCTCTACTATTTAATTTAGTACCCCATTCATTATATATACCAATGTCTATTAGTCCGAATAGTAATACAATAACGATTAAGGTAGTTGTAATGCTATTGTTTATTTTATCAAACAACCTTGTTTTATGGGTAAACACAAGTTGAACAATAAGCAATAATATAGTTACTAAAAGAAAATACCCCGACATAGATAAGTCTAGGCGTAATCCTTTTATAAATATCAGGGATTTTTCTTCGAATGAAAATTTAATTAACCTATCATAATAGCTTACAAAGAACAAAGCTCTTTGAACGGTAAATAGGATCATCCAAAACAGGACGTATTTAAATGCAGATATAAACAGTTTATACATTTTATTCTCCCATACTACCGCTCAGCTCTTTCATTAACTCCTCTTGCGTAGTTTGTTTATATTCTGCTGGAATCGCAAATTCTGTATCTAAAACCTTAATTTTTTTAACTTCTTTAACGGTCACCGTCATTTTAATGTTGTTTAATGAAGAAGCATATTCCATCGGCATGCCCTTAACCATTTTGAATTCTGCATTAAATGAGTTTTCGAAATAAGGTATTTCTGTAGTGTAATAAACACTTACTTCTTCTTTTGTTTTTTTATTAATGAGAATAACTTTTTTGCAAGTATAACCTGCAATTACCTTGGTTTCTTTGCCTTCTACAGGCTCATATTCGGGCATGTTTGCTTTTTGTTGAGCTATTTTTTCTTCATCAATTTTCATTGCGTATTTATTGCCCATTAAATCGAGTAATACAACTCCACTTTTATTATCTTTAGAATCGTTAATGGCAATGGTTTCAGACATTCCTGTAGCAAATTCTGCTCTAGATTTTGTTCCTTTAAATTTAACGGTCATTTCGGTTGGCATCATTGCTGCCATCATTCCCATTTCTTCTGCACCTTCAATTTTTAAGTCGTACAAAATTACGCCTTCTGTCATTACTTTTTGTGCAATTACATTTTGTTGTGTGCTTAAGAATAGTGTTATTCCTAGGTATACTAATATTTTTTTCATATCCATGTTATTGATGTACGAATTTAATAATAATTAAAGCAAAACAATTAGGAAACATGAATTTTACAAACATATTCGTTCGTAAGCCACTGGCTCATAGCTATCAGGTTCTTTGTTGTTGCTCAATTTTTGTGTATTAATATCGATAAAATATAATTTATTCTTAATAGTAAGAACTTCTTGTTTTTTTAGGCTGATGGAGTTCCAATTCTGTACGGTCCTAATTTTCAAATACTCATTTTTAGATTCGGGCAAGAAAATCAAGATACTATCATTTGTTTCTATCGCATAATTGAAATTATAATTACTGTTGAATTTCCATATATGTACATGGTTATGTGTATTGAATGAATAAATTTCTTGTATGGTGTAACATATTAAGGTAATGAATACATATTTCAAGCTTTGTTTAATTTTTTCGCGTAATAACAGCACCATAAAAAACAACAACTGGCTTAGCATTAAACAATCTATAAACGACCATACAGAGAATTTAAGCACCGCCCCAGGTAAACTAGCAATGCTTCCTAAATACATATTGAGGTATTGTATGCTATACGTTACTACCCACTCGCACAGGGTATTTAAATAAGGTACAGAGGCAAAAACTAAGTTGGCAATTGAAGCATATAAAGCAATGCTCGATAGCGGAATGGCCAATAAATTAGCTAGTAAAAAATAGTTAGGGAATTGATGAAAGTAGTACATACAAAAAGGAAGCGTAAATAATTGTGCTGCGATGGATACAGAAAAGGTAAGCCAAATGTATTTGTCGATTTTATATTTAGGTACATATAAATTTGATAAGGGCTTTTGTAAGTAAACAATCCCAATTACAGCTAAATAGGAGAGTTGGAACCCAATGTCGAATAAATAATAGGTATCAATACACAAAATTAATAATGCCGATGCTGCTATGTGGTTTATAGGGTTCGATTTAATATTGATGGCTTTGCCGATGCTTAAAAAACTAATCATTAATGCCGACCTAATAACAGATGCAGGCAAGCCTGTTAAACAAGCATACAACCATATTAATAAGATGATAGAAATGGTCTTTATCATTTCATTTTTTACAAATGGAATAATTTTGAAAAGGTATTGAAGTACTAGGAATATAATGCCAACATGCAATCCGGATACAGAAATTATATGAATGGTTCCGGTATCGGTATAGCTTTTCATAATTTCTTGGTCGATGTCTGCACGCTCACCAAGCAACAATGCTGCAGCCATTTCGTAACTATCATCGTCTTTTATATTACCTCTTAATATTTCTAACAATCTGTTCCGAATGGCATAGCTTATCTTTAAAATACTTAATTTCTGTGTTTGTTCTATCAGTTTAACATCTACAGAGTCTACTATTAGTTGATGGTGTATTCTTTTATTTATTAAGTAATTTTTATAGTTGAATTCTCCTGGGTGTTTAATAGACTCTATGGCTAATAGTTTCCCAGTAATACTTAATTTATCGTGTACTGCATAGGGTAAATCTTTTGATTTTATGGTAAGTTGTACCTTGCCTACAGTTCGTGATTGATTTAGAATTAATGCTTCATATATATATTTATTCTTCTTTTTTTTACCTGCATTGTTAATCTCTACTATAAAATGTGTATTGTTTTGGATGTTCAAATAATTGCTATTATTTCTTGCATCTTGGAAATAACTAAATAGGTAGGCGAATGTAAAGATGCATGTAAATACTATACTTCCATTTAATTTATGGAAGGTGAAATTATAAGCATTTATGTAAAATCTGTAAATGCCAAGTATTACAAATAATCCAATTATAATACTTAACAATATATATAAAGGAAGGTAAGTATAGCTGTACTCATAAGTTATAATACCCAAGCAGAATACAATAACTAAGCGCATGAAAATAGTTTCTCGCAATAAATTTCGCAACATTTTTAAGGGTATTTTATACTACTTAACACTTTGTAATTATTTTCTCTCCTTATGCTGTTGTAAGCATTAGTATATTGAATAGCAAAATGAAACTTTTTTTGGTATCGCCATTGCCAGCCAATGTTTTGTACCACACCGTTATCATATACCGCAACGGTACTCCTGGAAAGTATTACGTTATTTGTACTTGCATAAATTGGAGGGCCATTATTTACGTCGAACACCCCAATGGAGTAAAGGAGTTTCCATTTTTTTTGCTTGTACTCTAATTGGTAAAGTATGGCTAAGGAGTTAATTTTGTTTATTGAATTTCTATAAAAATATAGTTCTTGATTTAGGTATTCATTAAAGCTTTGTTTTACCCCAATTCTTACTCTTTGTTCTTCGGTATCGGTAAATACTTTTTCGGTGTTTGCACCGTCGGTATTTTCATTTTTGTATAAATAAATTCCTGTGAGTTTTAATTGCTTTGAAAATATTCGATCTACCCTTAAAAGGTCAGTGTTTTCAATGCTTTTACCGATGTTATCTGTATTGTTCTCTGTTTTAAAATTTATGCGATGTGTAATGTTTATATTCCATCTTCTTTTATAAGGGAAGCTAACATTTATGACATATCCATTCCCATTATTTACATTAAAACCTTGTACGGTTGATGCTGCCCATTTGCTTGTATAACTATTTAGGTAATTAGTATTGGATAAACTAATTTGCACATCCTTGCTTAACATTAAGGCTAAGCCTAAAGTGTATGCATTACCGGTTTGGTTGAGTGCAATTTCAGAAAAAGCAGTTAGGTTTCTATAATAAAATTGAGTAGAGTAGGAGAACGAAGTTTTTTTATCAATAACATCCTGAATTAGTAATAATGAATGATGGTTTGTTCGTGCATTTTTTTCTATCCCTATTATTACCGAGCGTTCATTTAATTTATCCTTTTTGGCAAGTTCTGAGGGTGTTCTGTGCGATCCAAATGTGTTACCTTCATCTACTTTTTGTGCATTTACACCTATGTTTATATGGAGGTTTTTTAGCTGTTGTAAATAGTAAATTCCTTTTGAGGTATTGTATTCGCTTTGGTTTGCAACACCTACCCATCTATGTTGAATAATATTATTAATGCCACCCGATCCAAAACCTCCCGAAAAGCCTTGCCCCAGTAACAATCCGAATCCTTGGAATACTTGGAAATTACCTATTCCTAAATCGAACCTACTGCTTTTATAATGTATGTTATAAGTATAATGATCGTATTTGTTTACTATATTTTTGCTACTATTCTCACCCACATCATATTCTCTTGCCATTGTTATCGTAAATCTATATCCAAGGTTTAATTTTAATTGTTGATAATTGCCCCAATTAGATCCTACCGCATTTTCAATTTCTTTAGATTGATATGTGTATCGGCTATAAAATTTTATTTTGTCCTTTGATATCTGGTAATATTCATCTTCAAATTTTATGAGTTTACTCAATTGAGTGTAGGTGTTGTAGTTTATGTTTGCAATTGTTTGAAGCTCCAGTAAATCCAATACTTTGCCAGTTTGTTGTATGTGATTTTTGATAGTTTCTATTTGCCGTTTTGTTAAATAAAGAGCGCTCAGTTCTACATCGTTTAACAATTCGGTTAGGTAAACTCTATTTTTATATTTTATGGTTATTTCTTCATTGTTTTCTGAATTTTCATTTATAATTTCCTCATTTTCTAAAATAGGATCGGCAGTGCTTTCTATTTGCGCAATGCAACAATTAGTTATTGTTATAAATCCTATAACACTTAACAGCTTAATTAAATAACTGTATTCCCATGCCCACTCCATAACTCAATCCTAACCTATTGTGGTAATTAGTACACATTTCTATGTTGTATTTCTTATATCTATAATTTAATCCGCTAGAGAGGGCTGCGTCTTTGTTGTTCCAGCCTAAGCGAACTGCCAACGCTTTCCCAATTAAATATTCCATACCTGCACGAACCCTAGTTGGACCTAATTCGCTCATTTCTATAGATACATAAAAGGGTAGTTTGGAATCTAACAAATAACACAAACCCATACTCAGAGCGGTATTTTGAAATACCTCTATCGATTTACTTGTTCGCAATTTTAGATGAATGCCAGCAGAGAGTTTATTGCCTAATCGTTCTACCATTCCCAGCTCCACTCGATACTTTAATTGAACTGTTTCTTCGCGTATAAATAAAGCTGCCGAAACCATTTTAACTCCTAAGGATAAATTCTGATTCAGTTGCATACCTGCAGTAATCGAAGCCAGATGCTCTTTATATCCCTCAATACCTTGTTGTGAATAGTCAAATGAATATCCTTGGTTCTTATACTTCCCTGATAGATAAAAAGTATTAGTACTTAATCCACTAATTCCAAAAGGCATTAATTGAGATACTCCAATCAACCCATTTTTTTGCTCCGCAATACTTGCAGGATTTCTTCCTAAATAAGTACCTCTGCTACTACACACATCTGCAGATGCTATAGACATTGTATACGAATCATACATCACTTGCGCCTTCGCACTCGTTACAACTAACAAACATATCCACCAGCACTTCATCTTATTTTTTGCTCAGATGTAAATGTCGGTATGATAAATAGAAAACTCAACTGCATATATGCAGGTTCTTTTATCATCCATTATATATGCAGGATGATAAATGCAGGTTTTCTACAAATGCTCTTTAATATCCAATAAAAATGATTTTAATTTTTCGAGCGACTGAATTACTTTTTGGTTTTCTTTGAGATCATTTGGGTTCTTTTTCATCTCTTCTTTCGCTCCACTTAGGGTAAATCCTTTCTCTTTTACTAAATGATAAATGATTTTGATGTTTTCAATATCTTCATTTGTAAATAAGCGATTTCCTTTTCTGTTTTTTTTAGGCTGCAATACATCGAACTCATTTTCCCAAAACCTAATGAGTGATGGGTTTACCTCAAACAACTTGGCTACTTCGCCAATGCTGTAGTATCTTTTTTGAGTTTCTTGTTCTCTGTAGGGCATTTTATATAAATAGATTTCCTAAAATTAATCAAATGATTGATTTGCGGTTGCAGATATTTTCAACATTTTCTCATATTCTACAGGGGTTAAATCGTTGTAGTAAAAATTAATAGGATTTATAGGTCTGCCGCCTTTTCTTACCTCATAATGTAAGTGTGGGGCAGTAGAAGTGCCCGTATTTCCTACGTATCCAATAATTTCACCTCGTTTTACAGATTGTCCTCGTCTGGCTTTAATTCTACTCATGTGCCCGTACAAAGTTTGGTAACCATAACCGTGATTAATTACCACGTGGTTTCCATAACCTCGGCCACTACCGTCTGCAACACTTACATACCCATCACCTGTTGCGTAAATTGGCGTGCCTATACTTGCTGTAAAGTCCATACCTGTATGCATTTTAGAGGTTTTATAAACAGGATGTATTCTATAACCAAAACCAGAAGCAAATGCTTTTAGCGTTCTGTTTGAAATGGGTTGTATAGCAGGAATAGATGCCAATAGCTTGTTTTTATTTTTTACTTCTTTCAGTAATTCATCATAAGATTTCGATTGAACATACATTTGTTTAGCCACCTTATCTAATTTTTTGGTGGTTTCTATCATTATTTCAGAATAATCATATCCTTCTAATGCCTTGTATTTATTGATGCCTCCGTATCCTGCCTTCCTCACATCATCCGATATTGGCTCTGCTTCAAATATTACTCTATAAATATTATCGTCGCGATCCTCTAAATCATTCATCACCACTTCCATAATTTTCAATCGATCTTCCAATAAATCGTATTGTAAACTTAGGTTTTCAATTTCACGTTTTAATCTTTTCTCTTTTGGCGAATCAATATAGGTATAGGCCAATATCATTACGATGCTTGCAAAAACTGCAACCGAAGCTAAATATCCCACGATTCTTAGAAGCTTACGAGCTAAGCTTATTTCTACCTTTTCATACTTTAATGTATGGGTATTATAGAAGTATTTTATCTTTTTAGCCATCGCCCAAAGGTACAAAAAATGAACATGTTGCCCAACATTGTAGCAAATGTACTGTATATGAGGGTAATCCGCAATATTATAGTGTGGAAGATTAGCTTTGGAAAAGCCTTATTCTATTTATATTTTACGATTCAAAAGATTATTTTTGCCAGCTATGAATTCAAGAGAAATACGTCAAGCTTTTTTAGATTTTTTCGAATCAAAACAACATAAAATAGTACCATCGGCTCCAATGGTTGTGCAAAACGACCCAACGTTGATGTTTATTAACTCTGGTATGGCTCCTTTTAAAGATATTTTTTTAGGAAACAGCCCAGTTAAATACCCACGTATTGCCGATACTCAAAAATGTTTACGAGTTTCTGGTAAACACAACGATTTAGAGGAAGTAGGGATTGATACCTACCACCATACCATGTTTGAAATGCTTGGAAATTGGTCGTTTGGCGATTATTTTAAACACGAAGCCATTAATTGGAGTTGGGAATTACTTACGGAAGTGTATAAACTTGATAAAGATAGATTGTACGTGACTGTTTTTGAAGGCGATGAAAAAGATGGGATCCCGCCTTCTACTATAGCCTTAAATGAGTGGAAAAAGTTAGTACCGGGGAGTAGAATTTTAATGGGCAATAAGAAGGACAATTTCTGGGAGATGGGAGATACGGGCCCTTGTGGACCATGTTCGGAAATACACATGGATTGCAGAACAGAGGAGGAGCGGAAATTAGTTGACGGCGCAACCCTAGTAAATAAAGATCACCCGCAAGTAATAGAAATTTGGAATAATGTGTTTATGCAATACAGTCGTATGAAAGATGGTTCATTGCAACCCTTACCGGCTAAACACGTGGATACAGGAATGGGATTTGAGCGATTGGTTCGAGTAATACAGAATAAACAATCTAATTACGACACCGATATTTTTCAACCTTTAATTCAATACATTTCTAAAGCTTGTGGTATTCCTTATGGTAAGGATGAAAAAACAGATATTGCGATGCGCGTAATGTCCGATCATATTAGAGCCATTGCATTTTGTATTGGCGACGGTCAATTGCCTTCTAACGTAAAAGCTGGTTATGTAATTCGTAGAATTTTACGCCGTGCAGTTCGATATGCTTACACATTCTTAGACATTAAAGAACCCTTTTTATATAAACTTACCGATATTTTAGCAGAGCAATTTGCAGGTGTGTTTACCGAGATTGTAGAGCAAAAAGAGTTTATTAAAAAAGTAATTATGGAAGAAGAATCTTCTTTCTTAAGAACTTTAGCTTCGGGTATACAGCGTTTTGAGAAGTACCAAGTAAGTAATAATACAATTGATGGTGCTTTTGCATTTGAGCTGTTCGACACCTTTGGTTTTCCGATAGATTTAACTCAATTAATGGCATCGGAAAAAGGATGTAAAGTAGATATTGATGGATTTAACAAAGCTTTAGAAGAACAGAAAGTTCGTTCGAGAGCTGCAACACTAGTAGATACTGATGATTGGGTGATGTTGCAAAATACTGAAGAGTCGAATTTTGTGGGATATGATGAAGTGGAAACGGAATCGGAAATAATAAAATACCGTAAAGTTACGGCTAAAGGGAAAGAACTTTTTCAGTTAGTATTAAATACTACTCCTTTTTATGCGGAGAGTGGCGGACAAGTTGGTGATAAGGGAACACTAGTAAATACTAGCAACGCCAAAGATTTAGTTAAAATTATTGATACTAAAAAAGAGAATAACCAAACAATACATATTTGCGAAAAGCTACCATCAGAATTGAATGCAAAGTTTATAGCTAAAATTGATGTTACTAAAAGAGCAGATACTACTAAAAACCACTCGGCAACACATTTAATGCATGCAGCTTTAAAAGAAGTTTTAGGGGCACACGTAAACCAAAAAGGATCTTTAGTAAATGAAGAACATTTGAGATTCGACTTTTCTCATTTTGCAAAAATGACGGAAGAGGAAATTGAAAAAGTAGAGAAAATTGTGAATGAAAAAATAGCTGCACAAATTGCTTTAAAAGAGCAACGAAATGTACCTTATCAAGAAGCCTTAAACTCTGGCGTTACAGCTTTGTTTGGTGAAAAATATGGCGATTTTGTACGTGTAATCACTTTCGACGATTCGTTCTCTAAAGAACTATGTGGAGGTACGCATGTTAAAAACACGGCAGATATTGCCTTGTTCAGAATTAGCTCCGAATCTGCTGTATCTGCAGGTGTTCGAAGAATTGAAGCCATTACTTCTACAAAGGCATTGAGCTTTTTAAATGAGCAATCTAGAATATTAGAAAGTTTGAAAGAAATGCTTAAAAATCCTGTTGATATTCAAAAAACATTAGAGCAATTAATTGAAGAGCATCAGAAATCAAAAAAAATAATAGAAAAGTTTTTGCAGGAAAAAGCGACAACCATAAAAGGAGAGCTTAAAAGTAAAGTAGAGCAATTAAACGGTGTGAATTTTATTGCCGAAAAAATAGATTTACAAGATGTAGATTTGATAAAAAACATGTTGTTTGAATTGCGTGAAGAATTGCCAAACACCTTTATTTTATTGGGCGCAGAGATAGATGCTAAACCACATTTAGCTCTCATAATTTCTGAAGAATTGATGAAAGAAAAAAGTTTGAATGCTTCAAACATAATTCGCGAATTAGGAAAAGAGATACAAGGGGGTGGTGGAGGACAAGCCTTTTTTGCTACCGCAGGAGGAAAAAATGTGAATGGAATAATTAGCGCTATTGCTAAAGCAAAGGAATACATTAACTAATGGTTTACGCATTTGGGAAATATTTATTAAGGTTAGGGGCAGAGTTTTTCTTTTCTAAGCATCATATAAAAAGCTTCGAAAAGTTAAGAACTAACAAGCCATTGGTGGTGTGTTCAAACCATGCATCTGCGCATTTAGATGGAATATTAATTATGATATTTTCTCGCCGTAGGTTCCATGTATTAGTGCGAGCAGATGTATTTAAGAAAAAATGGGTAGCCAATTTATTAGCCAAAATTAATTTAATACCTATTTATAGAATTAGGGATGGCTTTAATAACCTCGAAAAAAATTCGGAGACTTTCGATCGTTGTTATGATATTTTAAAAAACAACGGAGCGATTATTATTTTTCCGGAAGCCAATTGTGAAGCAGAGCGTAAACTGAGGAAGCTGCATAAAGGAGCTGCAAAAATTGCCATGATGGCAGAAGAGCGTTCGGATTATAAGTTGGGTGTAGAAATGGTAGCACTAGGCATTACACAAGAAAAAATAACAAGTTCTGGCGGTAGAATTTTCTTGGAAGCCTCGGATCCATTCAGTTTGCAACCATATTTTAACACCTATCAACAAAATAATAACAAAGCCTTAAATGAAATTATAAACGATGTAGAGCAAGATTTGCATAAAGTTTTGCCTGTGGTGAACCATACAGAAGATGAGTATTTATTCGAACATTTAGTTACGCGTAAAAATACGATCGACGATTTAGAGGCTTGGAAAACGACTGCAAAGCTAATTAACAAATCTGATGCAGAATTGAAAAAAGCGGTAAGCTCTGCTATTTATGATTTCAATAATTATTTAATAAAAAATGGAGTTGATTTAAACATTGTAGAGCAATTAAAAAGTGTACCAAGGGCAAAACGTTGGTTGAAATTAATAGTGCCATTTATAGATGTAATTGCTTTGTTTCCATTTTTTATAATAGGATTTGTATTCAATTATTTTCAGTTTTTTATCCCTCAAAAATTAACTAGGAAACTATTTAAAGATGTATGTTTTATTAATGGTACACACTTTGCCATGTCAACATTTTTATTTCTTTTTAGTTATATATTTTACATTATACTATTAAGTTTATACGTGAGTTTTATATCTGTAGTGATAGGGGTTTTTGTAATGGCTGTTTGTGGAATAGTGAGTTATTATTATAGAAAAAGATTTTTTTACTTGTTGAAATGTTTACGATACGAGTTAGCTGGAAATAAGAAACGAAAAGAATGGAATGCCCAATACCGTATATTATCTTCAGAATTAGCAGAATGGGTACAGAAATAACCCCCAATTTAATACCTTTGTAATATGTCAAATACAATTTACGATCAATACGAAACGGTTGTTGGTTTAGAGATACACGCACAATTATCAACACTTAGCAAAGCATATGCAGCAGATTCTGCAGGCTTTGGCGACGATCCTAATACAAATATTAGTGCCATTACCCTTGGTCACCCGGGTACATTACCTAAAGTTAACGAGCGAGTAATAAACTTTGCCGTTAAAATGGGATTAGCTACTAATTGCGAAATTCGTTTGGAGAATGAATACGCTCGTAAAAATTATTTTTATGCCGATTTACCTAAGGGATATCAAATTACTCAAGATACTACGCCTATTTGCTTTAAAGGCCATTTAGATGTTAAACTAAAAGATGGATCGATAAAAAGAATTGGAATTACGCGTATACACATGGAAGAGGATGCCGGAAAAAGTATTCACGACCAAGATATTTACGATTCACTCATTGACTTAAACCGTGCTGGTGTTCCATTAATTGAAATAGTTTCGGAACCCGATATTCGTTCGGCAGAGGAAGCAGGTGCTTACTTAACCGAAGTACGTAAATTGGTAAGGTATTTAGAGATTTGCGATGGTAACATGGAAGAAGGCAGTATGCGTTGCGATGCCAATATTTCTGTACGTAAAAAAGGCGAAACGACCTTTGGAAACCGTTGTGAAGTTAAGAACTTAAATTCTATTCGTAATGTACAAAGAGCGATAGAATTTGAAGTGAAACGCCAAATAGATGTAATAGAGGCGGGCGGACACATCGATCAGAATACCTTAAATTACGATGCGGTTTCTGGCACCACTTCGGTTCTAAGATCTAAAGAGATGGCTAACGATTATCGTTATTTCCCGGAACCAGATTTACCACCAGTTGTATTAACTAATGAATACATTAAGGATGTACAAACTACTATGCCAGCTTTACCCGATGAGTTGTTCTTGAAATTTACGTCCGAGTTTAATTTATCTGAGTACGATGCTCATATCATTTTAGAGCAAAAAGAAATGGCCTTGTATTATTTAGCACTTACTAATAATACGAAGAATTACAAAGCGGCAGCCAATTGGTTGATGGGAGCTATTAAATCTTATTTGAATGAGCAAGCGATAGAAATTGCACAATTTCCTTTAACACCTGCTCAAATAGCAGAATTAATTACCTTAATTGATGAAGGGAAAATAAACATTACCCTTGCCAATCAACAGTTATTTCCTGCAATGCTAATAAACACTGATAAAAAGGCAATTGACTTGGCTACAGAAATGAACCTTATTATTAGTAATTCTAATGAAGAGGTAATGGCCTTTATACACCAAGTAATACAAGCTTACCCAGAAAAAGTAGCCGAATACAAATCCGGTAAAAAAGGATTGTTGGGTTTATTTATGGGGGAAGTAATGAAATTAGCGAAAGGCAAATTGGATCCTAAGGAAGCAAACAAATTGTTAATGGAAATACTAGATACTAGAGACTAGTCACTAGTCGTTAGAAAATAGAAAAAAGAAAATAGAAAAAAGAAAAGTGCAGAATTGGAAAAATAGTGATGCTTTGCCATACTCAATACTCGATACTTAATACTCGATACTCAATACTAGAATCAAAAAACCATGAATAGAATAATAACATACGTATGTGCTTTGTTTGCAGTTACACTTGCAGCATGTAGCACCAATACAGGTTTTGAAATAGAAGGAACCATAGCGGGAGCAGAAAATAAAACTGTTTATTTAGAGAAAATTACGGGTCAGGCGATCATGATTGATTCGTTTCAGATAGGTGCTAATGGTAAGTTTAAATTTGTGGGAACAGCAGAAAAACCTGGTGTTTACAGGTTAAATTTCGCAAATGTACGTGCATTGGATTTAGTGTTGGATAATACCTCTAAAGTAGAGGTAAACATTGATGCTAAGATGCGTATGGATGAGTACGAAGTAAAAGGTTCTGAAGCATCTTTAAAAGTTAAAGCCATCAATAAAATTTTGTACGATACTTATAAAGAAGTAGAGGCATTGCAAAATGAATATGCAGCAATACAAGAACAAGAAGGAGCAGAGGCTAAAGTTGCAGATTTAGAAAAACGTTATGAGGGTGTGATGGATAAACAAGTTGAGGCTATAAAAGCCTACACATCTAATGCTAATAACGATGCAATCATCGATTTTTATGCGGTTTCGTATTTAAATATCGACGAAAATTATGAATTCATAAAATCGATTGTTGATAAACACAAAGCTAACATTGATGCTTCTGATTACACTAAAGAATATGCAGATAAATTTGCTGCTTTTGCAAATTTAGCGGTTGGAAATGTTGCACCAGAAATTGCTTTAAACGACCCAAGTGGTAAAGAAATAAAGCTAAGTTCGTTGAGAGGTAAGGTAGTATTGTTAGATTTTTGGGCATCCTGGTGCGGACCATGCCGCCAAGAAAACCCGAATAATGTGAAGTTATATAAAGAGTACAATGCCAAAGGATTTGAAATTTATGGAGTGTCGTTAGATAAAAACATGGACGATTGGACTAAGGCAATTATGCAAGACCAATTAACATGGACGCATGTTTCTGATTTGAAGTTTTGGCAATCGGCTGCAGCGGCTACTTATAAGGTAGAATCTATTCCTGCAACCTTTTTATTGGATAAAGATGGTAAGATATTGGCTAAAAACCTTAGAGGGGAGGAACTTGCTCAATTCTTAAAGAAATTGTTTAATTAGTGCATTGTTAATTTTAAGATATCATGAACTATTTAACAATTATTTAACATATCTTTAACTCATTGGTCTTATTGTTGAGCTAATTTCGATACAAATAATTCACATGAGTACTAACAAGCAAAAAATCCTAATTGTAGACGACGAACCAGACATTTTAGAGCTGATAGAATACAATTTAAAAAAAGAAGGATATCAAGTTTATACCGCTTCTAATGGTTTAGAAGCCATACAACAAGCGAAGAAGCATCATCCAGATTTAATTATTTTGGATATAATGATGCCTAAGCTTGATGGTATAGAAGCCTGCCGACAGTTACGTGCTATGCCAGAGTTTAAAACAACTTTTATGGTATTTCTAACGGCTCGTAGCGAAGAATACTCTGAAATCTCAGGGTTTAATGTAGGAGCCGACGATTATATTGCTAAACCAATTAAGCCAAGAGCTTTAATTTCTAGAATAAACGCCATCCTTCGTAGAAATACAATGGCCGAAACAGAAGTAGAGAATAAATTGGAAATTGGAGATTTAGTAATTGATAGAGAAGCTTATTTAGTATTTCAAAGAGGTCAGAAAGTAGTACTTGCTAAAAAAGAATTTGAACTCTTATATTTGTTAGCATCTAAACCTGGTAAAGTTTTTACGAGAGAAGTAATCTTAAATAATATTTGGGAAGATTCTGTAGTAGTAACTAACCGTACAATAGACGTACATATTCGTAAGCTTAGAGAGAAATTAGGCGATGATTATGTAGCGACTGTAAAAGGGGTAGGCTACAAATTTGAGATATAAAAATGAATAAAAACCCTACACCTAATAGTATTGCTTTATACACTTCATTACTGTTAACTTCTTTAGTAGGGCTTGCAGCTTATTTTATTTTCTTTAAAATATGGCTAACACTTTTGTTGTTAGTTGTAGTATTTATTACATCCTATTTTCTATTTCGATATTCCATAGAAATTTTTATTTACAGAAAAATAAAATTAGTATATAAAAACATACATAGCTTAAAAGTTCGAAAGCTCGATCCTCGTATTGGCGACATTAACATGCTCGATCCTATTAATGAAATGGAGAAAGAGGTGAGAGATTGGGCAGAAGATAAAAGCTCTGAAATTGAGCAATTACGTACGATGGAGAAGTATCGTAAAGAATTTTTGGGCAATGTTTCGCACGAATTAAAAACACCTATCTTTAATATTCAAGGTTATATAAATACCTTAATTGATGGTGCTTGGGAAGACCAAGAAGTACTCATACATTTCCTTAAAAAAGCAGCAAAAAGTACAGATAGAATTGCCTCCCTTGTAGAAGATTTGGAAGCAATTTCTCAATTAGAATCTGGTTTTTTGACCATGGAAGTGGAAATATTTGATGTGAACGATTTAATACGAGATATTTTCGACAGTTTAGATTTTAGAGCTGCAGAAAAAAACATCACTTTAGATTTTAAAGAAGGATGTGATATGCCTTTTATTGTGGAAGCAGATAAAGACAGAATACGCCAGGTAGTAATTAATCTTATTGTAAACTCTATTAAATACGGTAAAGAAGATGGCCACACCTTAGTGGGCTTGTATGATATGGATGAAAATATTTTAGTGGAGGTTACAGATAATGGAATAGGAATTGAAGAAGAACATTTACCACGTTTATTCGAACGCTTTTATAGAGTAGATAAAAGCCGCTCTAGAGACGAAGGAGGCACAGGCCTAGGTTTATCAATTGTAAAGCATATAATAGAGGCCCACGACCAAACAATTAACGTAAGAAGCACCAAAGGAGTAGGAACCACCTTTGCCTTTACCTTAAAGAAAGCTTAAGTATTAAATATACTTTTCGCCTTTTTTCATTTTAATATCTGCTACAATTTGTTTTATTTCTTGCTCCTGGTTTTTAGGGCAAATCAATAATACATCACCAGAATCTACCACAATAAAATCATCTAGACCTTTTACAACCACTAGCTTTTCTGGAGAAGTATTTACAATACAATTCGAAGAATCGTACATTATTACATTCTTAGGGAACACTACTGCATTGCCTACATAATCTTTTTCTAACACGGTATATAAAGAGCCCCAAGTACCTAAATCCGACCAACCAAAATCTACTGCAAACACATGTACATTATTTGCTTTTTCCATGATGCCATAATCAATAGAAATGCTGCTACATTGTGAGTAAGAGCGCTCGATAAAATTATTTTCTTGTGAAGTATTATAATACATTTTACCTTCTACAAAAATATCATTAATGTCTGGTAAGAATTTTTCGAAGGCCGTTAAAATACTTTTTGTACTCCATACAAAAATACCTGCATTCCAAAGGAAATCACCACTTTGAATAAAGGTTTTTGCTAATTCTAAGTTAGGTTTTTCTGTAAAAGTTTTTACTTTAAAATGCCCTTCTTCGTTTTTATTATCAACATATTGAATGTATCCATAACCAGTATCTGGCCTTGTCGGTTTAATGCCGAGAGTAATGAGGTAATCGTTTTTGGAAGCAATATAAAGTGCTAAATTTATTTGATTGCAAAATTCTGATTCATTTAAAATTAAATGGTCGGAAGGTGCTACTACCACAGTTGCATTTGGGTTACTTTTATGAATTTTGTGACAAGAGTAGGCGATGCATGGTGCAGTGTTTTTAGCAATGGGTTCACCAAGAATTTGATCATTTGATAAACCAGGTATTTGTTCGTTTACAAGCGTGCGATAGGATTCGTTCGTAACAATGTATATATTTTCGGCCGGACAAATTTTTAGAAATCGTTTATACGTTTGTTGTATTAAGGTTTCACCGGTGCCTAAAATATCCAAAAATTGTTTTGGTCTATTGGTTTTACTTATTGGCCAGAATCTACTTCCTATTCCACCTGCCATTATAATGGCATACTTGTTATTATCTTGCATTATAAAATACCTTCTCTTATTAAATCATGTAAATGTATCACTCCTTCATAAGAATTCGCATCCATTACAATTAATTGTGTGATATTATTTTTCTTCATTAATTCTAAAGCCACTACTGCAAGTTCATCTTTTTGTATAAACTTCGGGTTCTTGCTCATAATTTCTTTTGCTGTTAAATCGTTGTGAAAGCCTTTTTCCATAAGCCTTCTGAGGTCTCCATCAGTAATTACACCAACTAAAGTTCCATTATCAATAACAGCAGTCATACCTAAACGTTTGCTGCTTATTTCAAGTATAATTTTAGGTAACTTTTCAGCTACTTGTACCAATGGTTTTTCATTTTGCATGCTAAGGTCGCCAACTTTGAGGTATAATTTTTTACCTAAAGCCCCACCTGGGTGGTATTTCGCAAAATCACTTGCACCAAATTCTCTGGTTTCTAACAGGCATACTGCTAAAGCATCGCCCATGGCTAATTGGGCAGTGGTACTGGTGGTGGGCGCTAAATTATTGGGGCAAGCTTCTATTTCCACTGTGGTGTCTAAAACAAAATCGGCTTGTTTTGCCAAGTAAGAATCAATATTACCAACCATGGCAATTAAAACGTTGCCAGATTGCTTTAAAAGGGGCGCCAATACTTTTATTTCTGGAGTGTTTCCACTTTTAGAGATGCAAATAATAACATCCTCTTGTTGTATCATGCCTAAGTCGCCATGTATAGCATCTGCAGCATGCATAAATAAAGAAGGAGTACCAGTTGAATTAAAGGTGGCAACTATTTTGTTAGCAATGATGGCACTTTTACCAATTCCAGTAACAACTACTCGGCCTTTTGATTCAAATATTTTTTTTACTGAGTAATAAAAGTCACCGTTTAACTGATTCTGAAGTTGTAATATTGCTTCTGATTCAATTTTTAAGGCTTTTTTAGCTATATCGAGTATTTCTTTTTCGGTCTTCAATATTGTATAATTTATGGTGTAATATTCACAAAAATATGTTATTTTAGAAATCAATTAGAGCAATTATATAAATAATTCATTTTCGGAGTGTTAGGATGATAGAGACCAAGAAATTACTGTTTGACAATCTACATAACTTCTTTGGGTTCGACCAATTTAAAGGTCAACAAGAAGATATAATTACCAACATCTTATCAGGCAACGATACTTTCGTAATTATGCCTACGGGTGCAGGTAAGTCGATGTGTTATCAGTTACCAGCAATGATGAGTGACGGAACAGCAATTGTTATTTCGCCTCTTATTGCCTTAATGAAAAACCAAGTAGACCAAATACGAGCATTTGGTAGTAATGATAGCATCGCCCATTTTTTAAATTCATCATTAACCAAGGCCGATATATTAAAAGTGAAGAACGATGTATTATCTGGCGATACAAAACTTTTATACATCGCTCCAGAGTCGATGGCGAAGCAAGAGAATTTAGATTTTCTTAAATCTGCTCAAATCTCCTTTGTAGCCATAGATGAAGCGCATTGTATATCTGAGTGGGGGCATGACTTTAGACCGGAATACAGGAAGATACGATCAGTAATTAATCAGATCGGTGGAAAGGTGCCAATTATAGCCCTAACCGCTACCGCTACTCCAAAAGTACAGCAAGACATTATGAAGAACCTGCAAATGCAGGATGCCACTTTATATAAATCATCTTTCAACCGACCGAATTTATACTACGATATACGCCCTAAAAAGCAGGTGATAAAAGAAATCATCAAATACATTAAAGCCAATACTGGCAAATCGGGTATTATTTACTGTTTAAGTAGAAAGAAAGTAGAAGAAATTGCAGAAGCGTTAAAACTCAACGGAATTAAAGCACTGCCATATCATGCAGGCTTAGAAGCCAAAGAAAGAGCCTCCCATCAAGATAGATTCTTAATGGAAGATGTGGATGTAATTGTAGCTACCATTGCCTTTGGAATGGGTATAGATAAACCCGATGTAAGGTTTGTAATACACCATGATATGCCTAAGAGTTTAGAAGGCTATTACCAAGAAACAGGCAGGGCAGGCAGAGATGGCGGGGAGGGCAATTGCATTGCTTTTTATGCAGAGAGCGACATTATGAAGCTTGCGAAGTTTATGAAAGATAAACCCGTTGCAGAAAAAGAAATAGGTTTGCAAATATTAACTGAAGTGGTTGATTATGCTGAATCTGCAGCATGCCGTAGAAAACAAATTCTTTATTATTTCGGTGAAACATTTAATGAGGCAGCATGTAACAACATGTGCGATAATTGCCGCCATCCGAAAGAAAGATTTGAAGCTCAAGAATATTTACAAATAGTAATAAAAGCAGTGAAAGAATTAAATGAGAAATTTAATTCGGAACACATTATAAATGTATTACTAGGAGAAGATAATAAATCGATACAAGATTTTGGGCATACCAAAATTAAATCATACGGTGCAGGTAAAGAACAAAGCAGAAAACTTTGGGAGTCGGTTATTCGCCAAGCATTGCTTTCTGGTTTTTTACAAAAAGACATCGAAAATTATGGTCTCATAAAAATCACGAAAAATGGTATTACTTATTTAAGTAACCCAACTTCGTTGATGTTTACCATGAACAAAGATTACGAGAGTGATGAGAGTGCGGATGATGAAGGCCACACAGTAGCGGCTGCAAGTGATACCGTGCTTTTCAACATGCTTAAAGATTTGTGTAAACAAATTGGCAAGAAAAATAATGTACCACCATTTGTAGTTTTTCAAGAACCTTCTTTACAAGAAATGTCGACCCACTATCCAATTAGCTTGGATGAATTAAAACAGATATCGGGAGTGGGAGCAGGCAAGGCTCAAAAATTTGGGGCACCCTTTGTGGAGTTGATTAAAAAGTATGTAGAGGAGAATGATATCGATAGGCCGATGGACATGGTAGTAAAAACTGCTGCCAATAAATCTGCTATAAAAGTTGCCATAATACAAAACATCGATCGTAAGATATCGCTTGAAGATATTGCAGACTCTAAAGGCTTGAGTTACGAACAAATACTTACAGAGGTAGAATCAATCGTATCATCAGGAACAAAATTAAACTTGAATTATTACATAGATGAAGTAATTGACGAGGATAGGCAAGACGAAGTGTTTGACTATTTCCGTTCGGCAGATTCTGATTCTATTGACGATGCCTTGACTGAGTTGGGGAGTGATGATTATACAAGAGAAGAAATACAATTAATGCGAATTAAATTTATGTCGGAACTGGGTAATTAGCCAAAAAGCTAATTAGCCGATTAGCTAATTAAACATGTTACAAGGATTACCAAAAATAAAACACCTCGAATCAAATAATTTCTTTTTAATGGCAGGTCCATGCGCAATAGAAGGCGAAGACATTGCGATGCGTATTGCAGAGAGAATTGTGGAGATTACCAACAAGCATAAAATACCTTACATATTTAAAGGTTCTTATAGAAAAGCAAACCGATCTAGATTAGATTCTTTTACAGGAATTGGCGATGAAAAAGCTTTGAAAATATTAGAGAAAATTGGGAAGACCTTTGATGTGCCAACGGTAACAGATATACATGAAAGCTCTGAAGCGGCAATGGCTGCGGCCTATGTAGATGTTTTGCAAATTCCAGCTTTCTTATGCCGTCAAACAGATTTGTTGGTTGCGGCAGCAAAAACTGGTAAATTTATAAATGTAAAAAAAGGACAATTTTTGTCGGGGGCATCTATGAAACATGCGGTGCATAAAGTAAAAGATTCTGGCAACCCAAATATATTTCTAACAGACCGCGGTAATTCTTTTGGTTACCAAGACATGATTGTTGATTTTAGAAACATAACAGAAATGCGTACCCTTGGAGTACCAGTAGTAATGGATTGTACACATTCTTTACAACAACCCAACCAAGAAAGCGGTGTAACTGGTGGTAAACCGGAGTTAATTGAAACCATTGCAAAAGCAGCTATTGCCGTAAATGCCGATGGTTTATTTATAGAAACTCACCCAGATCCTAAAAATGCGAAATCAGATGGTGCAAATATGTTACACCTCGACCATTTAGATGGCTTAATGGAAAAACTAGTACGTATTAGAAAAGCAATTATTTAACTACTCAATAATTTTTATTTCAGTTCTACGGTTGTTTGCTCTACCTGTTTCTGTGGTATTTACATCTACCGGTTGAGTTTTGCCATATCCTTTAAACACTAGGCGTGTAGGCTCTATTCCTAATTTTATTAATTGGTTGTAAACAGATTTTGCACGGTTGGTAGAAAGCGTTTGGTTTGAAGCGTCAGCACCTACGTTATCTGTATGTCCAGAAATTTCTATTCGTACGTTCGTATTGCTTTTTAAAAACTCTTTAAGTTTCATTAATTCATACTTCGATTCGTTTTGTAACGTAAAACTATTGGTTTCGAAGAATATATTTTTCAATGATATTTTTGCGCCAATAGTAATAGGAGATAGGCCTACTGGCAAATTATAGGAAGAAACATTTTTAGAGTTTTTAAGTACGAACTGATCTGAGTAAAATAAATATCCTTCTCTGTACACATTAAAAGCGTATGTTTTACCAACAGGTATACTTGCTAAAAACTGCCCAGTAATTTCATTAGAGGTAGTTTGAGCAACCGTATCGCCGGTAGCAACATCAATAATTTCTACTACCGAAAATAATTTCTGTTTATTGGTTTTATCAAATACATTCCCTTTTACAAAGGTTACTTTATTAGGGCGAGCTTCTTCATAAAGTTCGAAAGCATATAAATCGATGCCACCAAAACCATCTAAATTTGCAGAAGCAAACATTGCTTTTTTACCATCGTTAGAAATAAACAAACTACTTTCTTCTTGCGAAGTGTTTATAGGGTATCCAATGTTTTTCGCTTTATCGAACATTTTATTCGATAGTTTTTTAGCATAAAAAATATCGTGTTCACCAAAACCTGGCCAACCATCTGATGAAAAATACAGCGTTTGATTATCTGAATGTATAAATGGAGAAAGCTCGGAACCCTCTGTGTTTATAGAAGGGCCAAGGTTTACAGCATTCGACCATTTTCCGTTTCCTAAATATCTTGATAAATAAATATCATAAGAACCATACCCACCTTTTCTATCGCTCACGAAATAAATGGTTTTTCCATCCGGAGAAATAGAAGGTTGAGATTCCCAATACGGAGTATTAATAGGAGCACCAATGTTTTGCGGTTTACTCCAAGCATTGCCTTCTAATTTAGAAAAGTAAATATCACATTTACCCATTCCATCTGCTCTGCCGCAGCCTGCAAAATATAAGTACTGACCATCTGGCGAAATGCATTGAGCACCTTCGTTACCATTAGTATTGATGGTACTACTAAGGTATTGTGCCTTTGTCCAATTATTAGCATCAATACGGTTACTAATGTAAAAGTCCTCTTGGTTGCTTCTTCTAGTGAATATCAAAGTACTATCATCTGCTGTTACAGTGGGTAAATATTCTTGGTTTGCCGTATTAATATTGGCACCTAAATTCTTAGGATCGTAGGGTACTGGTTTTAATACAGCCTCTGCGCTAAAGCGAGTATTTACAAGGTATTTACTTAATTCTTTCTTTCTGTTTTCAGATAAATCGGGAGTTTTTTCGTAGGCTTCAAAATAAAACATTGCCGAATCGTATTTATGTAAATTGAAATAACATTCCGCAATTTCATATCCCAAATGCTTAGTTAAATACGGGTTGTTAGCCTCTACAAACTGATACTGCTCTAATGATTTCCTAAACTGATATTGAATTTTATATACATCGCCCAAACGATAATGAGCTTCTAAAAATTTAGGATCGTGCCTCAGTGCCTCTTCCAAATCGCGAACCGCTGTATTGTATAATTTCTGATTGATAGATAAATTAGAACGTTGATACGCCGAAAGCGCACGAGCATTTGATGAACTCAATTTCTCTTGTGCATAAGCTTGCACACCTAAACTCAATACAAAAATAAGGATAACTATTTTTCTCATAAATATTAATGTTGCAATATAGCCTATACCCGCTACTCAATACCTTATATTCACTACTCTCTACGGAATATTCATAAACTTATGCGTTTGCAAAGAAACCTCCCAACGCGGATGATTTTTTACATACTCAATAATTTGTGGCGTCATTTGTTCTGCTTTGCTCCACTCAGGTTGTAAGTACAATTTACAATCTTTTGAAACTAAGTTGGCATGTTCTTCTGCCCATTCAAAATCAGATTTATTGAACACAATTACTTTTAATTCTCCGGCTAAAGGTGCAATGCTTGGCATAGGACCTTTAAATTTTTTAGGAGATAAACAAATCCAATCCCAATTACCAGATAAAGGGTAAGCTCCAGATGTTTCTATAAAAGTTTTAATTCCTTTTTCTTTTAATTTAGAGGTCAATAAATCTAAATTATACAACAATGGTTCACCACCAGTAACAACGACTGTTTTAGCAGGATATTTTGAAGCATTTTCTACAATTACCTCTACAGAAGTAAGCGGATGTAGTTCTGCATTCCACGATTCTTTTACATCGCACCAATGGCAACCCACATCGCAACCACCAAGCCTAATAAAATAAGCTGCTTTGCCCGAATGAAATCCTTCACCTTGTATGGTGTAAAAATCTTCCATTAGTGGCAATAGGGATCCGTCGTTTGGTACTGTAGTCATTAGTCGTTAGTCATTAGTCGTTAGAAAGTAGTACGATGTACCTTGTACAATGTACAGTGTACAACATACATTGTACTAGTAATATGATTTCTTTGCCGCTGCCAAGGTATTTTTCAATAAGGAAACAATGGTCATTAATCCTACGCCACCTGGTACAGGGGTAATCCACGATGCTTTTTTAGAAACGTTTTCGAAATCTACATCGCCAAATAATTTATAACCCGATTTTGTTTTGTCTGATAATTCTCTGTTCATGCCCACGTCGATAATTATCGCACCCTCTTTTATCATGTCGGCAGTTAAGTAATTCTTTTTACCAATGGCTACAATTACAATATCGGCATCTTTGGTGTACCTACTAATATCTGGTGTTCGGCTATGGCAAATGGTAACGGTTGCATTTCCGGGGTCCGAGTTTAAGGCCATTAAAATACTCATGGGCGAGCCCACAATATTACTTCGGCCAACTACTACACAATGCATTCCGGTTGTATTAATTTTATAACGCTCTAAAAGCATCATAATTCCATTGGGTGTTGCAGAAATATAACAAGGTAAATTTTTATTCATCCTCCCAATGTTAATAGGATGGAAGCCGTCTACATCTTTTTTGTAATCAATTGTTTCAACCACTTTAGTTACCGAAATATGATCGGGTAATGGAAGCTGCACAATCAATCCATCAATCGATGGGTCGTTATTTATTTCAATAATTTTATTGAGTAATGTTTTTTCTGAGGTTTCTATTGGGAAGCGTAATACGGTTGAATTAAATCCAACCTCCGCACAATTCTTTGCTTTACTGTTTACATAGGTTTCACTCGCACCGTCTTCTCCCACTAAAATAGCCACTAAATGTGGTGCACGGTTTCCCGCAGCTACCATCTCTGCTACCTCCTTGGCAATTTCAATTTTTATTTCTGCCGCTACTTTTTTTCCGTCGAGTAATTCCATTTTTCAAGTCTTTAGTAGTTAGTCGTTAGTCTTTAGTCTTTAGTACAAAGTCTGAGTCTAATGACTAAATACTAATATCTAAGGACTTATTAGTCTAGTTTCAGTACTGCCATAAACGCCGACTGCGGTATTTCTACGTTACCTACTTGGCGCATTCGTTTTTTACCTTCTTTTTGTTTTTCTAGTAATTTACGTTTACGAGAAATATCACCACCGTAACATTTTGCCGTAACGTCTTTACGCAATGCTTTTACGGTTTCTCTTGCAATAATCTTTGCACCAATAGATGCTTGTATTACAATTTCGAATTGTTGGCGTGGTAACAGTTCTTTTAATTTTTCGCAAATCTTTTTTCCGAAAGAGAAAGAGTTACTTCTGTGTATTAACGATGATAAAGCATCTACCGGTTCAGAATTTAAACGGATGTCCATTTTCACTAAATCAGATTGGCGATATCCAATTTGATGATAGTCGAAGGAAGCATACCCTTTAGAAATGGTTTTCAAACGATCGTAAAAGTCGAATACAATTTCTCCCATTGGCATTTCAAACACCAGCTCCACACGATCGGATGTTAAATACGACTGATTGATGATGGCTCCTCTTTTGTTAATACAAAGCGACATTACAGGTCCCACAAATTCTGATTTAGTAATGATGGTAGCTTTAATGTACGGTTCCTCTACATACTCAATTCTACTAGGGTCTGGTAAATCCGATGGATTGTTTACCGGAATTTCTTCGCCTTTTGTTGTAAATGCTTTGTAAGATACGTTGGGTACGGTAGTAATTACCGTCATGTTAAACTCACGCTCCAAACGTTCTTGTATAATTTCCATGTGCAGCATTCCTAAGAATCCGCAACGGAAACCGAAACCTAATGCAGCCGACGATTCTGGCTCGAATACTAAAGAAGCGTCGTTCAATTGTAATTTGAACATCGATTCGCGTAATTCTTCAAAATCATCGGTATCAACCGGGTAAATACCCGCAAATACCATTGGTTTTACATCTTCAAATCCTTGTATGGCTGTGCCAGGGCGAGCAGTGTGCGTAATAGTATCGCCTACTTTTACTTCTCGAGCTTCTTTAATACCCGAAATAATATAGCCTACATCGCCAGTTTTAATACTTGCGCGGGGCTCTTGGTTTAAACGTAAAACACCTACTTCATCTGCGAAATACTCAGAACCAGTAGCTACGAATTTTACTTTATCACCTTTTTTAATTTCACCGTTAACTACTTTGAAATAAGCAATAATTCCGCGGAAGGAGTTAAATACCGAGTCGAAAATTAATGCTTGTAGGGGAGCATCATTATCTCCAACAGGAGCAGGCACTCGATCTACTATGGCTTCTAAAATTTTATCAACACCCAAACCTGTTTTACCAGAGGCCGGAATAATTTCTTCACGCTTACATCCAATTAACTCAACAATTTGGTCTTTCACTTCTTCTGGCATCGCACCAGGTAAATCCATTTTATTTAAAATGGGAATAATATGCAAATCGTGCTCTAAAGCTAAATATAAGTTTGAAATGGTTTGTGCTTGTATCCCTTGCGAAGCATCTACAATCAATAAAGCTCCTTCACATGCAGCAATAGAACGCGATACTTCGTAAGAAAAATCTACGTGCCCAGGAGTATCAATAAGATTGAAAACATATTGCTCTCCATTTTGAGCATAGTTCATCTGTATAGCGTGACTTTTAATGGTAATACCACGTTCACGCTCTAAATCCATGTCGTCTAACAGCTGAGCTTGTGCTTCACGCTTTGTAATGGTGTTGGTATATTCTAATAAACGGTCGGCTAAAGTGCTCTTCCCGTGGTCAATATGCGCTATAATGCAGAAATTTCTTGTATTTTTCATTCAGCGCAAAGATAGCAAATGTAGCCTTAATTAGCTAATTAGCTAATTAGATAATTAGCTAATTAACGCTTCAGTCCATATTTCTCGATTTTGTTGTACAAATGGCTTCGTTGTATTTCCATTTCTTCGGCGGTTTTGGTAACGTTCCAACCGTTTTTTTCGAGTTTATGTAAAATGTATTCTTTCTCTATTTCGTCTTTAAAATCTTGGTAACTGTTGTACTTTTCGAAATTATTTGACGGGCCTGGGGTACCAATTTCTAATCCCATGTTACGGCGATTTGCGCCAGAGTTCATTACCACATCTTGTTCCGTAATTTCTTTCTCACTCAAAATAATTAAGCGTTCTACCATGTTTCTTAATTCACGGATATTACCAGTCCATTGGTAACTTTGCAATGCCTTCATAGCTGCAGCGCTAAATTTTTTCATGGGCACTCCATATTCTTCGCATATTTCTTGTAAGAAATTTTGAGCTATTTCTGGTATGTCATCGCTGCGTTCATTAAGAGTAGGCACATGTATAATTATTACACTTAAGCGGTGGTATAAGTCCATGCGGAAATTACCCTCTTCAATTTCTTTAAACAAATCTTTATTCGTAGCGGCAATTATTCTAACATCAACAGATATTTCCTTTTCGCCACCTACGCGAGTAATTTTATTTTCTTGCAAAGCACGTAGTACTTTTGATTGTGCAGACATGCTCATGTCGCCAATTTCATCTAAAAACAAGGTACCACCGTTTGCTTGCTCAAACTTACCGATGCGTTGTTTAATTGCAGAAGTAAAGGAACCTTTCTCATGCCCGAAGAGTTCCGATTCTATTAACTCAGAAGGTATAGCGGCACAATTTACTTCTACCAAAGGACCGTTTGCGCGGTTACTTTTTTCGTGTATCCAACGAGCTACTAATTCTTTACCACTACCATTTTCACCGGTAATTAACACACGAGCCTCGGTTGGAGCCACTTTTTCAATGGTATCTTTAATTCGAATAATAGGAGAGGATTGACCTAAAATATCTCTCGTTTTGGTAAATTTCTTCTTTAATATTTTGGTTTCGGTTACTAATTCTTTTTTCTCTAACGCATTGCGAACAGTAATTAACAGCCTATTTAAATCTGGTGGTTTTTGCAAGAAATCATAAGCTCCTTTTTTGGTTGCTTCTACAGCAGTGTCTATGCTACCATGACCAGAGATCATTATAAAGGGGAGATCTGGTTTAAATTCGGAAGCCGCACTTAGCACTTCCATGCCATCCATTTTAGGCATCTTTATATCACACATTACTAAATCAAAATCCTCTTTCTTTAGTAATTGCAAGCCTTCGGCACCATCATTGGCTTCAACGATTTCGTATTTTTCGTATTCTAAAATTTCTCTTAAGGTACTTCTGATGCTTCTTTCGTCATCAATAATTAATATTCTTGGCATAGCTAGTATTCGTATGGTAAGTATAACAAAAAAACCCAATCTTTCGAATGGGTTCTGTTAAAATAATTTTAAAAAGCAAATCCATAAGCCGGGTTCTGTATCATTAGCTAAATAATTAGCTAACTATCTATCATTTATCTAGGGCTACAATCGCTCGTAGTCTCCATCAACCTACCCATCCCGAATTAACCGAAGTTAATGAAACGAGCAGCTTCATGTTCGGGACTTATTTGGTCTTTCAACTCCTGAGGTTTACCGCAATGCACATTGCTGCACAAGGCCGTGAGCTCTTACCTCACGTTTTCACCCTTACCCATTGCTAGGCGGTTTGTTTTCTGTGGCACTTTCTATCTCCGATAAATCGAATTCTTCCCGTTAGGAAGCAGGATGCTCTGCGTTGCCCGGACTTTCCTCCTTTGTATTGCAAAAGGCGATAGAGGGATTTGCATTACAAAGGTAGTTATTTTGCATGTTTTTTTTGCTCACAAAGTGCGCAAAGTTCACACAATGTTACACAATGTGTTCTTTGTGCGACCTTGTGTGCACTTTGAGTCCATTGTGACCTTAAACATTAGTTCGATCTATTCAGCTCCGTCAGCAACTCCTTGCCTAACTTGCTAAAATACCGCTTCGCTCCAATGCCTACCACAGATTGGATTCCTTTTAAGGCATTGGTTAAGAAAATTTCGTCGGAGTGTTCTAATAGCTCTGCAGGTAGTTTTGTTTCATAGAGGGTAATGCCTTTCTTTTTCAAGAGTTCTATTACCACTTTTCGCATTACTCCATCAATACAACCTTCGGTAATACTTGGGGTATACACTTTATTTTCTTTCACTAAAAATACGTTCGATGAAATGCTTTCTACAATATTATTTTCTCTGTTTAATAAAATACATTCATCGAGTTGGTTCTCTTTTCTATACACACCTGCTAATACGTATGGCAAGGCATTAATTGTTTTTAATGCAGAAATAGAACTGTAATCTTTTCGTAAGTCTTTGTACACATCTACAATTAAACCGCGTTCGGCATTGTATGCTGATGATTCTAAGGCTTCAATTTCTATTAAATATTGAAATGTATTTTTCTCTGGAGTATACCAACCACCATCGTCTCTAAATACGGAAAAACGGATGCGTGCATTTTTATAAATTTTATTGGTACGTGCCAATGAAAATATTTCGGAAGCAATAAATTCTTGGTCGAATGCCTTGTGATACTTGAGTTTCAGCGCATCCATCCCTTTAAACAACCTTTCGATGTGAAATTTAAAATACATTAAATTCCCTTCCATCATTCGCATGGTTTCAAACAATCCATCGCCATATCTATACGCTCGGTTACTCGTACCGAATACTTTAGAATCGTGTGGAAAAATTTGTCCGTTTAAATTGATGAACCCCGATGATAACATAGCGCAAAAATGCAAAAAAATGTTCGCTTAAAAATCTTATTCTTTATTAAGATTTGAAAAATAAGCTGACCACTTGTCTATCAGCTGTTTCATATCATACGGATATGCTGCTTCAAAATTTACGTACTCTTTGGTGTGAGGGTGAATAAATCCAATGCTTTGGGCATGAAGTGCTTGACGAGGACAAATATCAAAACAGTTCTCTACAAAATTTTTATATTGTCCGTTTGCATTTCCTTTTAAAATTCTATCGCCACCATAAGATTCGTCGCTGAATAGCGGGTGACCAATATGTTGCATGTGTGCTCTTATTTGGTGTGTTCTGCCGGTTTCTAATTGGCACTCAATAAGTGTAACAAAATTGAATCGTTGTAATACTTTGTAATGGGTAACCGACCATTTTCCTTTTTCTTCTTCATCAAAAATATCCATCACTTTTCGGTCGCGTAAACTTCTACCAATATATCCAGTAACGGTTCCATCTTTTTCTATATCCCCCCAAACTAATGCCCTGTATTTTCTGCTAATGCTATGGTCGAAAAATTGTTTCGCTAAAAAAGTCATCGAGAATTCATCTTTACTTATCACCAATAATCCCGAAGTGTCTTTATCTATTCTATGCACTAAACCCGGGCGGGCATTGTTTCCTTTAAGGTTAGGTAATTGATCGAAATGATAAGCCAAAGCATGCACCAAAGTGCCAGTATAATTATTGAACCCAGGATGCACTACCATGCCAGCAGGTTTGTTTATAATAACAATGTAATCGTCTTCAAACACAATATCCAAGGGAATATTTTCCGGATAAATTTCTGTATCTCTTGGAGGGTGTGGTAATACAATGGATATAACATCCATCGGTTTTATTTTGTAACTACTTTTTACAGGTTTTTCATTCACTAAAATATTTCCTGCATCGGCAGCATTTTGAATTCTATTTCTAGAAATATTAAGCAAACGATTCATTAAAAACTTGTCGATACGCAACAAGGATTGCCCCTTATCAACCACAATACGATGATGTTCGTAGAGTTCTTGTTCTTCCTGTTCTTCTGGTTCTTGATTGAGTAACATGGTGCAAATATACTTATTAGAATTTAGTCTCTAGTCTTTAGTAGTTAGTCGTTAGAAAGCAACACATCTAAGGACTAAAGACTAATTACTAAAGACTAAAGATTGTATCCACGGAGGAAATCCTCCACTTTCATCCGCTTCTTGCCTTCGAGTTGTAATTCTTTAATGGAAATAGATTGGTCGGTGGTTTGGAATTTTAGGAATGTTTTTTTGTCGCTCGTGTAGGTTCCTATTTCTTGGTTTAAGGGTTCTGTTATTTCTGCATCATATACTTTTAGCACCAGGCCATTAAGTTTTGTAAATGCAGTAGGGTATGGACTTAAGCCTTTAATTTGATGGTACACTTCTTTGGCAGATTTGTTCCAATTTATTTCCATATCTGCCTTAAAAATTTTGGGAGCATGTTTTAAGTCTTCAGGCTTTAATCCATTGGCTTTCATGCTTTCTTCTTGGGTAATAGATTGTACAGTACCTGCTTCAATATCGTTAACTGTTTGCAATACCAAATCTGCTCCAATATTCATTAATTCATCATGCAATTCCCCTGCATTCATTCCATCCTTAATACTTGCTTTTGCTTGATGGATGATAGAACCTGTATCAATTTCGTGTTTTAAAAAGAAGGTAGTTACGCCACTTTCTTTTTCTCCGTTTATAATTGCCCAATTAATAGGAGCAGCACCTCTGTATTGTGGCAATAAAGAGCCATGTAAATTAAAGGTTCCCTGAGGTGGCATAGTCCATACTACTTCTGGCAACATCCTAAAGGCAACTACTATAAATAAATCTGCATTTAGTGCTTGTAATGCTGAAATAAATTCTGTCGATTTTAATTTTTCGGGTTGTAAAATTTTTAATCCTTTTTCAAGTGCATATTTTTTTACAGCCGATTCATTTAGTTTTTGTCCACGCCCAGCAGGCTTGTCGGCGCTGGTTACCACCCCCACAATATTTTTATTGTTTTCTACCAATTTATGTAGGGAAGCTACTGCAAAATCAGGCGTTCCCATAAATACTATTCTCATTTATAAATCAAATAATTTTCGCGAATTTTTTTAAATGCTAGGAGTTCATTTTCCCAAGAAGCTCTAATTTCTTGTTCGGTTTTGCCAGCAATTATTTGTTTTCTTACTATTTCATTGCCTACTAATTTTTCAAAAAAAGAATTGAAAAATTTATCTTTCTCTGGGTAAGCATTATACATTTCTATTAACCAAGAAATATTTAATTGATGTAATTGTTGTGTGCTATCTGTAACGTAAGTTCTTAAATCTAAGCCATAACAAATTTGATTTAAATAAGGCGGTTCCTTACTCATTCCATCTATTGCCTGGGGAGTAAAACTATATGTATATTTCTCTTGTAAGCTTGGGTGGCCAATCATTTTAAAGGGTTCGTAGGTTCCTCTACCCACACTAATTTGGGTGCCTTCAAACAAACATAATGATGGGTATAAAGTTATGGCATCTTGGTCGGCCAAGTTAGGGGAGGGTTTTATAGGCAAGGTATACTTGCTCTTATGAGTGTAAGCTTCAAGCTTAATTACTTTTAGGTAACATTTAGCATTATTAGCTAACCATCGTTCACCGTTTATCATTTTTGCATATTCTCCAATGGTCATTCCATACACAATAGGTACAGGGTGTAAGCCAACAAATGAGCTATGTTCTTTTTGCATCACTGGCCCATCTATGTAATATCCATTAGGGTTTGGGCGATCTAATACTATTAACCTAATTTTATTTTCTGCACATGCTTCCATTACATAATGCAAGGTAGAGAGGTAAGTATAAAAACGAACACCTACATCTTGTATATCGAATACAATTACATCTACATCTAATAAATCCTTCGCATCTGGTTTTTTATTTTTTCCGTACAAAGAAATTAAGGGAATGTTGGTAGCAGAATCAATGCTGTTGTTTACTTTTTCTCCAGCATCTAGTTGGCCTCTAAAACCATGTTCAGGGCAAAATATTTTTTTTATGTTGATGCCCAATCGTTGGAAACTATCTACTAAATGGGTTGTGTGTATGGTAGAACTTTGGTTCACTACCAATGCCACCTGTTTGTTTTTTAAATAATCAACATACTTATGAGTTAGGTGTGCAGCTGGAATTGGTGCAGCTACTTTAACTCTTTGAGCATTGCTATGCATTGCAAAACAATGCATTAGAACAATTAGAATAATGATTCGATTGGTTTTCAAACTCTTTTAATATATTTAGCATCAAAAATAAGGAAAGCATCCGATTAATTATATATCAATTGAATTATACTTTTCACATAGCAAAACGAATAACCTTACAATCTAAACGGAGTTTTTCTAAACTTATCGTTCGTATTGCAATTGCTGGTATAACTCTGGGTATATTGGTAATGCTCATGAGTATTGGTATCATCAGAGGATTTAAATCAACCATCAAAGAAAAATTAAATGGTTTTTCTGGTCAAGCACAAATTACTGCCTACCAACCTAACACTTTCGAAAACAATTATTTTATACGAAGGAATCTACAAACAGAACAAAAAATTTTAGGTGTAAAAGGGGTAGAAAGTTTTTTTTCTTATGCCTCTAAAGTTTCTTTGTTAAAAATGAATAATAGGGTAGAACCAGTTGTTTTAAAAGGGGTTTCAGACATTAATGGTTACGACTTTATAATAAAAAACATTGTATCGGGAGTAAGAATTAACAATAAAAATGAAGTAATTATAAGTAAAATTATTGCCGATAAATTTAACCTTCAATTAAACGAATCTGCATTGTTTTATTTTGCAGATCGAGTAATTAAAATTAGAAAATTGAAAATAGTTGGGGTATACGAAACAGGAATTGAAGAGTTGGATAGGAACACCTTAATTTGCGATTTAAACTTGATAAGGTCCGTAAACGATTGGACCGAGAACCAAACTGGGGCCTATCAACTAAAATTGAAACCTGATGCTAATTTGGAGAATGTAATTGATGATTTAAACAATTTACTACCCATCGATCAGAAAGCAATTTCCAACCAAGAGTTATTTCCAGCGATGTACGATTGGGTTGAATTGTTGAATGTAAATGCAAAAGTAATCATCATACTAATGTTATTAGTGGCAGGCATCAACATGATTTCGGCATTGCTTATCTTAATTTTAGAACGTACCAGTTTTATTGGTATTTTAAAAACCTTGGGTGCAGGTAACGCAGCAATTCGAAAAATATTTGCCTATAATGCTAGCTATTTAATTGGCTTAGGTTTGTTAATTGGAAACGTGCTTACCATTGTGTTTTCTCAAATACAAATACATACACACCTTATCAAACTCGATCAGAAATCCTATTTCATGTCATACGTACCCATCGATTTAAACATCATGGATTTTGTATGGCTAAATGCGGCAACGTATCTGGTTTCTATGATGTTTGTGTACCTCGCATCCTTATTAATTACTAGAATTAGCCCATTAAAAGCAATTCGCTTTAGTTAATTTTTTTAAGGGCAAATTTAACCCCCAATTTTTCCGACTTCATTCCGCGAGCAATGGCATATGAATCGATGTCGTATATAAGCAAGGAATCATCTTTTATTTCGTATTCGTAGTAATTTCCTTCGTAGTTTTTATCAGATAAAAAAAGGGTATTGTTACTTCCATTTCTACAAGCATCTGCGTAACACAAAGAAAAATTTTCAAATTTACCAAGCCCTTTAATTTTTCCTTCATCCACAAATTTTACTTCGCTGCTATCTAATTGGTAGGTACCGCTGATGTATTGATGGTGTACGAAAGGGATGCTGTAAGACATGTTATCGTTGTTATTACTTGGTTTATAAACCTCTTCGGTAAGTTTTACAAACACTATTTTTTCTTGAGTATAACCATTAATAAGATGTAATTCTTTTCCTATAAGTTTCAGATCTGCATTAATATTATTGCCAAAATAGTTTTTTAAAACCACATGGTTTTTTTTGTGGGGCACAAGTTCTGTTGTAGTTGGTTTTTGCCCATAAGTAATGATGGTAGCATTGCTATCATCAATTGGTATTATAAACTCCATCAATGGTGCTGTAATTTTTGCTATGTTTTTTTTAGCTACAACCGCTTCGTAAAAATCTTTTTGCATCCAATGTCCTTGCATTTCTTTTGATATTTTTTTATCATCCGAACATGCCACCAATACTATTCCTAACGTTAATATATACAGTACTCTTCTCATGTTATAATTTCTTTGCTTCTTCCCAAAATATATCCATTTCTGCAAGGCTCATGTCTTTTAAAGCCTTGCCTTGGTCTTTTGCTTTTTGTTCTAAATATTGAAAGCGTTTAATAAATTTTTTGTTTGTTTTCTCTAATGCATTTTCCGGATTTATATCTATAAACCTTGCGTAATTAATAAGCGAAAATAGTAAATCTCCGAATTCTTTTTCAGCATTTTCTTTGTCAATTACGGTTCCATCTTCTGTATTAAAATGCTCTTTAAACTCTTGCATTTCTTCTTCTACTTTCTCCCAAACTTGTTCTTTTTTCTCCCAATCAAAGCCTACACCCCTTGCTTTTTCTTGTATCCTAGAGGCTTTAACCAATGCAGGTAATGATACCGGTACGCCTTCTAAAACCGACTTGTTGCCTTCTTTTAATTTCAACTGTTCCCAATTGCGCTTTACATCTTCTTCGTTATTTACTATTACATCACCGTAAATGTGTGGGTGACGAGATATTAGTTTTTCGCATATTCCGTTGAGTACATCGGTTATATCAAATGCATTTTGTTCGGAACCAATTTTTGCATAAAAAACCAAGTGCAACATTAAGTCGCCCAATTCTTTTTTAATTTCGGGGAGGTCGTTATCTAGAACAGAATCCGACAGTTCATACACTTCTTCAATGGTAAGGTGGCGCAGGCTTTCCATGGTTTGTTTCATGTCCCATGGGCATTTCGCCCGTAGGTCGTCCATTATATTGAGTAAGCGCTCAAAAGCAAGTAAACGCGGATCGTTTGTATTCATACTGCAATAATAACAAAAATGTAGAACCTAAATTCCAATCCAATTATTTATCATTTGTTGATAATTTCTTAACCTTGTATATTATCATTATCGTATTTTTGCGATAGATTATATAACATGGAACATTGTGCACCAGTAGTAGAGCGAAAGCGTTTGAGCTTTTTAGACCGATTTTTAACACTTTGGATATTTTTAGCCATGATATTGGGCGTTGGTATCGGATATTTCATCCCTTCAAGTGCTGGTTTTATCAATTCCTTTTCTAGCGGGACTACTAATATTCCTTTAGCTATTGGCTTAATTTTAATGATGTATCCACCACTCGCAAAAGTAAAATACGAGCAAATGGGCGAGGTGTTTAAAAATACCAAAGTGCTTGGAGCCTCTTTGTTTTTAAACTGGATAGTAGGACCTATTCTGATGTTTGTTTTAGCCTTATTGTTCTTACAAGGCTACCCCGAATACATGATCGGCGTAATATTAATTGGCTTAGCACGATGCATTGCCATGGTAGTAGTTTGGAACGATTTGGCCGATGGGAGCAGAGAGTATGCAGCAGGATTAATTGCATTAAACAGTATATTCCAAGTATTACTGTACAGTGTGTATGCTTATGTGTTTATTACGGTTCTTCCACCTTATTTCGGGTATGAAGGCTTTTTAGTCGACATCAGTATAGCACAAATTGCCGAAAGTGTGGGCATTTATTTGGGTATCCCATTTGCATTGGGCATCATCAGCAGATATAGTTTAATAGCCTTAAAAGGAGAAGAGTGGTTTAACAAAAAATATGTACCTGTAATTTCGCCCATTACCCTTGTAGCCTTATTGTTTACTATTGTATTGATGTTTAGTTTAAAGGGAGAGTTAATAGTTCAAATACCTTTAGATGTGGTTCGCATTGCTATTCCATTAGTTATTTATTTTATATTGATGTTTGTAGTAAGTTTCTTCATCGGTAAATATTTTGGAGCCGATTATTCGAAGAGTACCTCTATTGCCTTTACCGCAACAGGTAATAATTTTGAATTGGCAATTGCAGTGGCCATTGGGGTGTTTGGGATTAACAGTGGGCAAGCATTTGCAGGGGTTATAGGCCCCTTGGTAGAAGTGCCCGCTTTAATTGCCTTAGTAAATTTAGCATTTTGGTTTCGTAAAAAATATTTCAGTAAAACAGTTTAATCATGTTTGAAAAGTTAGAAAATACAATCAAAGAAATTTCCGAATTGCAAATTTCTGAAGAACGAGAAATGGTGTTGCAACCTTTAATCGATTATATAAAATTGAAAAAAGAAAAGGGCGAAGCCATCCGATTAAATTTTATTTGCACCCATAATTCTCGTCGCAGCCACTTAGCCCAAGTATGGGCACAAACCATGGCTCATTATTTCAACATACCTAATGTACAATGTTATTCTGGCGGCACAGAAGCCACGGCTATGTTCCCAAAAGTGTTGGATACATTGGCCTTGCAGGGTTTTGAGTGCATCAATTTAACAAATACAAAAAATGCCATACATGCCTTAAAATTTGATTTAAATGAGGCGCCAATAATTGGTTTCTCTAAGGTATTCGATGATGCTTTTAACCCCTCACAACAATTCGCAGCCATACTCACTTGCAACAGTGCAGACGAAGCTTGCCCATACATTGCCGGCGCAGAAATCAGAATACCTGTAAAATACGATGATCCCAAAGCCTTCGATGGAACAGAGCTAATGGAGGAGAAGTATTTGGAAAGAAGCAAAGAAATCGCAGCCGAAATGATGTTAGTCTTTAGTAGTTAGTCTTTAGACATTAGACCGCTATACCATCACACTAGCAAACGAGCACATGAACACACGAGCACACGAGCACACGATTCTGGAATAATTATTGCTTAGTTCATGGAAACATCCATCCATATGAAAAACAGATTTCTGCACATCTATTTAATTGGTATTTTATTTCTTACGGTAATTGCTTGTAATAAAGAAGAAGCTGAGCAGCCTAATCCTAATCCAAATTTGCATGCTATTTATGTAATCGATAAAGTGTACGATTACAATCAGAACTTAATTGCAGAGTATTTGTACGATAGTTCGAATCATATTATTCAACGTAAAACTCAAGATCCTATAAACAATAGCAGTTCCGATTATTTTTTCGAATACGATCAAGATAAATTAGTAAATATTAAATATGATGATCATAATTTCCCGCAGTTTAACCATGATATCCGTTTGAATTACGATGTGGCTGGCAGGTTAATCAGTCAAGAAACCATACAATTTTCAAGAGTAATATCTAAAATAAATTATCAGTACGATATACAGAACAGAGTAGTTTCCTTTTATAATGATAGCAATTTGCATTACTATTTCTTTTATTATAATGATAAGGGGGATATTGCCTATTCGATGCATGTAATGGATGTATCAAACAATCCATTTTACCAAGGAAAGGATACCATACAACTATATCGTTACTTTAAGTACGATGCACAATTAAAACCGGAAGTTATGCAAACACATTTATTTCAGATGGAAATATTGCCGTATTTCGGTACCGAAGCGACCGAAGAAAGGGCATTATCTTCGCACAACATAACCGAGTTTGTAAACGGAACCAAATGGTTTTATACTTACAATGAACAAGGTTTACCAGCTACCATAGAAACGAGGTGGAAAGATAATATTACAGACGAACCAATGTTGTTGAGAATGGTGTATAGGAAGTTGTGAGATAATTTATTTCATTATCCGCTCCACGTATTCACCGGTTTCGGTATTAATTCTAAGTTTATCGCCTACTTCTACAAACAAAGGAACCTGAACATTTATGTTGCCTTCTACTTGTGCCACTTTAAAGAGTTTGCCTTTCACGCCCATTTCTGTATAAATGGTTTCTAATTCTACGTGTTTTGGTAAATCGCCAGCCAAAGGTTTTTCATTTTCATCAAAACGAATCTTTAAAATCATTCCTTCTTTTAAAAATTGAATAGCCTCGCCGAAAATAGTATTAGGTACTGGTATTTGATCATAGGTTTCTTGATTCATGCAAATTAATGAATCGCCTTCTGAGTATAGGAATTGCATTTCATGCTCGTCTACTCTTATAATGTCTACTTTTTCACCCGAGCGAAAACGAACTTCACTTTGCTTGCCGGTTTCTACGTTTCTACATTTTAAAGAGTAGATAGCGTTTCCTTTACCAGGAGTAATATGATCGTATTCAATTACCTTTAATAATTCGTTATTGTAGCGTATAAAGGAGTTCTTGCTTAATTCGGATGTAGTAGCCATTAGTTTTTTTTTGTCAAAGGTAATAAAAAAGGGGAATGAGGGTGAATGTTAAATATTCCTTTAATTAGCAGCAATAAACAAAAAAAGCGATACAATTTGTATCGCTTTTTTGTTATCAGCGGAGAGTGGGGTAAATGAACCTAACTCTCGAAACCCTTATATCTATTGACTTTTTTTTCTCAATTTTCAAATGGGTAACCAGTTGGAAACCCAGTGTAAAAGTAGGAGGGAATGACTCTTACTGGTAGTCAAATGTAAAAAATATTATTTCAAAAATTCTATAGTCTATAATTTATTGAATTGATTAAATATCAGAATAATTGTGTAGTTGTTTAATAGTTTATATATTTGTGAACTATTAAACAATTAGATAATGACGGATAAACACATTTTTGAACTACACGCAGATGTTTGCAAAGCACTCGGACATCCGTTACGCATAGAAGTAATTGATATTCTTCAAGAAAGAGAACTTTGTTTTACAGACATTTTGGACATAACAGGCGGTCTTAAATCTAACCTTTCTCAGCATCTTTCGGTAATGACAAAAAAAGGAATTTTAAAAACTAGACGAGAAGGGCAATGTATTTATTTTTCACTTTCATCAAAAAAGGTGGCTCAAGCTTGTCGACTTATGAGAGAGGTTCTAATAGACACACTTCAGAAGCAAAATAAAGTATTAGAAAAATTAACTTAATTATAAAGAATAAATTGAATGGATAATCTAAGTCCAACACCAAAGCAGATGTTCGAAATGTTTACTATAAAAGTAAGAAGTGAAAAAAAAGCAAGTCACATAGCCTCTAAAATGCAAGATGCTTGTAATGTTCATGACTTCGCATTATTGAAGGAATATATTTACCATGAAATTATGGAAAGCAAAGGATTTCCAATAAAACGAAATGTTTTTATTTACGAAGTATGCCAAGCAAAAATGGCCTCAAAAATATTGACCACTAATCCTGAATTTTCAATATTTATGCCTTGCAGAATTTCAGTATATGAGCAAGATGACCAAACAATCATTTCTACTATGAATATGGAATTATTGCTAAAAATATTTGAAGAAAACAAAGAAATGTACCAAGAAGCAACTTCACTTTTTGATACACTAAAAGATATAGTAAACTCATTAAAATAAAAGAATATGAAAACTCTAATCATAATAAACGATGCACCATACGGAACAGAAAAAGCTTACAATGCTTTACGAATTGCCAACCAAATAAACAAAGACTTTCCAGAATACGAAGTTTGTGTATTCCTTATGGCTGATGGTGTAAATTGTGCTATTCCTAATCAAAATACGCCAAATGGATATTATAATATTGAACGAATGCTAAAATTTTCTACAAACAAAGGTACAAGACTTCTGCTTTGTGGTAGTTGTTTAGACGCACGAGGTTTGAAAGAAATCACACTAGTTGAAAAAGCTCAAATAAGTTCGATGGTAGAACTAACAAACGAAATAATAACTAGCGACAAAGTATTAACTTTTTAAGATGAAAAAATACGTAATAATATTAAGTTTATTGCTTTTAACAAGTATAAAACTACAAGCTCAATGTGCTGACAATTCTAATCAAAAAGTATCAACAACAACCATTGGTTTAGTTATTTATTCCAACGATGTAGAAACAATTTGGAATGCAATACGATTCGCCAACTTTTCTAAAAGCAAAGGAGATACTGTGAGTATTTTTCTATTAGGAAAGGGTGTAGAATTGGATAGTTTAGTGAAATCAAACACAGATTTGCAAGAACAGGTAGATGAATTTCTAAAAAATAAGGGTGCTATTTTAGGCTGTGGCACTTGCTTACAAAGCCGAAATAATGATGAACCAAAAGTTTGTAAATTTTCTTCAATGAGTGATTTGTATGATTTAGTTCGAAAAAATAAAATTGTCTTGACTTTTTAAATTATGGAAAATGTAAAACTTGGACTAAAAGAAAACTGGAAACAATTTACCATTTTAGTAATTGTAAACGCTTTTGTTGGTGGAATGATAGGAATGGAAAGGACTATTTTTCCGCAGTTTGCAGAATTGGAGTTTGGAGTAGCTTCAAAGACAGCAATACTATCATTCATTACAGCATTCGGTCTTACCAAAGCCATTGCAAACTATTTCACAGGACGACTTGCGAATAAATTCGGACGTAGGAATTTACTTTTATTTGGTTGGCTTATTGCTATTCCAATTCCCTTTATACTCATATATGCACCAAGTTGGAATTGGGTGATTTTTGCCAATATGCTTTTAGGTATTAGTCAAGGACTGACTTGGAGTAGCACAGTAGTAATGAAAATTGATTTAGTTGGTGAAAAAGATCGAGGATTTGCAATGGGTTTAAATGAATTTGCAGGATATTTTGCAGTTGGCGTAGTTGCATTCTTAACAGGTTATATTGCTAATACTTATGGTATTACACCTTATCCATTTTACATTGGAATTTTAATCTCTATTATTGGCTTAGTCTTAACTTTACTCTGGGTAAAAGACACAAGAGTTTTTGTTCATAAAGAAAATGCCACTGACAATACAACACAACTTGACAATGTGTTTTTAGAAACAACTTTCAAAAACAAAACATTAAGTTCAGTAACACAGGCAGGACTTGTAAACAATTTGAATGACGGAATGATATGGGGCTTGCTACCAATAATTCTTTTGTCGCTAAACTTTGACAATGCAAATATAGGTATAATAACTGCTGTTTATCCAACTGTTTGGGGTATCGGACAACTTTTTACAGGTAAAATGTCTGACAATTACTCAAAAAAAGCAATGCTATTTTGGGGAATGCTTTTACAGGGGATTGCAATTTTACTTATTCCGTTTAGTAGTGACTTTTATGTATTAGTTTCTATTTCTGCAATTTTAGGTTTAGGCACTGCATTGGTTTATCCTACATTTTTATCAACTATCGCACAAGCGACAAGTCCCAACCAAAGAGCAGAAAGTATTGGAACATTCCGACTTTGGAGAGATTTAGGCTATGCTTTTGGAGCCATAATTTCAGGTGTTACAGCCGACTTATTCGGTATTGAATACGCCATTATTCTTATTGGTGGACTAACAATTACATCTTCATTTATAATCAAGTTTCGTATGCCCGAACAAATAAAAATAACCAAAGAATGTATTGAAGTGGAAGAAGTAAAACAAGCACTTCTATCGAACAAAAAAATTCAAATCATTGACGTAAGAAGCAAAGAGGAATATGAACAAGGACACATTCCAAATGCCTTGAATATTTCACTTCAAGAACTGAAAGGTAAAATTTCACAGCTCGACAAGAATTTTCAATATGTTACAGTTTGTGGTAAAGGAGGCGGACGGTCAGCAGATGGAGCAAAACTTTTAAAAGAGTTTGGACTAAGAGCAATTTGGCTTTGTGGTGGGACAAATAAATGGTTGAATATAAAAATGTGAAAAAAGCGCTAGCAGACATAGTTGCAAAAACCTTACATGTCCAAAAAAAACTTTACAGATTTAAGACCATTTTGGGTTGCTTTTTTGATTAAAAAACAATCCAAATTTGTATTTTATCTTAAATTTATAATCGAACCCTCGGAGATTTTGTCTTCTTTGAACTCATGCCTAATTTTATAATATATTTCCTGAAAAACCTCTCAAGTAGTTATTTGATAGACATCTACAAAAAATCCAGAAAATAAAAGCCATGTGCAAATTTGAATAAGAGTGTGCAAACACTGGTTACCCTTTTTTTAAAAAAATTGCACAGTTTTATTCACTCTTGTACATTCTTGCACAGTTTTAACAAAAAAAAACCCAGCAAAAGCTGGGTTTTTGAGTTTTCAGCGGAGAGTGGGGTAAATGAACCTAACTCTCGAAACCCTTATATCTATTGACTTTTTTTTCTCAAATTTCAAATGGGTAACCGCTTGGAAACCCAGTGTAAAAGTAGGAGGGATTGACTCGAACTGGTAGTCAAATATAGGAAATAATTTTTATTACTTATATGAGCACAAAAGTATGAGAACTGGATATAGCGAAAGTTTAAAACATTTTAATGTCTTGTTAAATAATAACTTCATGCTATTTTATAACTTACACTATGTCTAATAAATTAAGTAGTTGGAGAGTGAATTTATAAAACTAATTATAAAAATCTGTACCAATTCTTTGGGGATAAACCATCTAGCGACCCCTCTATTATTCTGAAATTCTAAATTTCTTCTAAATTGAATACATATCTTTGAATATGAAATTATTGCTGATAGAAGACGAACAGGAATTGGCAAATAGCATTAAAACCTATTTGACAGGCAACAGTTTTGTATGTGAATTGGTTGATAATGCAAAAACAGCCATTGACAAAATTTCAATCTATGACTATGACTGTATATTGCTTGACCTAATGTTGCCAGACGGTAATGGTTTTGAAATATTAAAAGAGCTGAAAAGACAAAACAAAACCGAAGGGGTAATTATAATCTCGGCAAAAGAAACTTTAGAAACAAGAATAGAAGGTTTCAATTTGGGTGCAGATGATTACCTAACAAAACCCTTTCATTTATCGGAATTATTTGTAAGAATACAAGCCCTTATCAGGCGAAAAAACTTTAAAGGCAACAACCTTGTTGCATTCAATGAAATTGAAATTGATTTACTTTCCAAAACCGTAAAAGTAAACACTAAGAAAATTGACATCACAAAAAAGGAAATTGATTTGCTTTTATATTTAATCGGTAATGAAAATAGAGTACTTTCAAAAAGTGCTATAGCTGAGCATCTTTCAGGAGATATGGCTGATATGCTTGACAATCAGGATTTTGTTTATGCTCATATAAAAAACTTAAAAAACAAATTGAAAGAAGCATGTTGCAACGATTACATAAAAACAGTTTACGGATTAGGTTACAAATGGCAGAATGACTAAAAAACTATTACATAAAACATCAACGGTTTATATACTTTTTTCAGTGATTCTATTAATCGTGTCCGCACCTTTGTTCTATTATGTTACCGAGAGGTTATACATTGAAGAAACAGATGAAACACTCATACTCCATAAGTATGAATTTTTGAAATATTCATTGCCTACTTTAACAACCGCAGAAATCCCAAATTGGAACAAATACAATAGAAATAATAAGATTGAGCCTTTTAAAAATTCGGGTAACGACACTATCTTTTATAACTCTTACTATGATACTTTAGACGCAGAAACCGAACCATACCGTGAACTTAATGCTTCTATTCTCATAGAAGGCTATCCATATACGTATTCAGCACGAATTAACTTAGTGGAAACTGAGGATTTAATGAAGAGCATAGCAATACTTTTTTTGGTTATTATTTCTCTATTACTTGTTGGCTTATTTGTAATCACAAAAAGATTATCCATCAATCTTTGGAAACCATTTTACAAAACGTTAAGTCAAATTGAGAAGTTTGAAATTGATAAATCAAATCAGCCAATTTTTATTGAAACAAATATTGAAGAATTTAATCGTTTAAATAAAAGTATTGAAAAATTGATTTACAAGAATACCTCAATCTACAATACTCAAAGAGAATTTGTTGAAAATGCAGCTCATGAACTGCAAACGCCCTTGGCAGTTTTTCAAGCAAAAATTGATAACCTTATCCAAAACTCTGATTTCACACAGGAACAGTATAAAATGCTGAGTTCCTTGAACGATAGCGTTTCACGTCTAAATCGTTTGAACAAAAACCTATTGTTGCTATCTAAGATGGAAAACGACATTTACAACGAGAAGCAAACAATTAATTTGAACGAGGCAATTGAGAAACACTTTGACTTTTTTACGGAGCAGGCAAAAGCAAAGAACCTAATTATAAAAACAGAAATGAAAGAATCTGTTGCAGTAAAATCAAATCCAGCTTTAGCAGAAATTCTTATCAGCAATTTATTTTTAAATGCTATCAGGCACAATGTAAATGATGGTCAGGTTTTAGTTACTCTCTCAAATCATTCACTTACATTTTCAAACACAGGTCAATCACAAACCTTAGTTGCCGATAAACTGTTCATACGCTTTTCTAAATCCAATCCATCAGAGCAGGGTAATGGTTTGGGTTTGGCTATTATCAAGAAAATTGCAGACCTGAATAACTGGAAGATTTCCTACTCATTTGCAAACAATTTTCATTCTTTTTCTGTGGCTTTCTAAAAATTCTAATTTTCTTCTAAATCGGGTTGCAACTTTGTCCTGTAGATTTTAAACAAATAAATAAACAAAACAATGAAAAAGTTAGCATTAATGATGGTTGCAGCGATGATTACATCACTCACCTTCGCACAAAAATTACAGGAAAAAGATGTTCCTGCTTCAGTAAAAACAGCTTTTCAAAAGAATTTCCCCCAAGTAAAAGCAGATAAGTGGGAAAAGGAAGGTGTCAATTTTGAAGTAGAATTTGAGATGAACAAATCGGAGCAATCGGTTTTATTTGATGCACAAGGCAACTTGTTAGAAACCGAAATTGAGATCGAATTAAACCAATTGCCAAAGGGAGTTTTAGAATATGTAATGGCGAACTACAAAGGGCAGAATGTAAAAGAGGCTGCAAAAATTACTGATGTTAAAGGCATAGTAACTTACGAAGCAGAAATTAAAGGAATGGATTTGCTTTTTGATAGTAATGGAAAATTTATAAAAGAAATTCAAAACTAAATTTACTAAGTAATAATGCGTGCCAAATTAATTTCTTTAGTAATCTTAGTTACTGTTTTGACTTCATATTCATTTGGTCAAAACAATGGGGTTACCATATCAGGTTTAATAAAAGACAAAGCGAATAAATCTGCTTTGTCTTATGTAAATGTAGTATTGAAAACCGAAAAAGATAGTGCATTTGTGACAGGAACAGTTAGTAACGAAGAAGGCCGTTTTACTCTTTCTAATATTAAACCAAACAACTATTACTTTGAAATTTCTTTTATTGGCTATATTACCAAAAGGCAAACTATTTATGTTGGAAGTCTTTCCGAATTTTTGGATATATCTACAATAAATTTAGAAGAAGATAATAAAACATTAGGTGAAGTTGTTATCTCGGCTAAACAGGATGAAGTAGGTGATAAAATGGACAAAAAGTCTTTTAAGGTTGAAGATAACATCGGTCAAAGTGGAGGTTCAGCTTTACAAACAATGCAAAATTTGCCAGGAGTAACAGTTCAAGATGGAAAGGTGCAATTAAGAGGAAATAATAAAGTAACCGTATTAATTGATGGCAAACAAACTGCCTTAACTGGATTTGGAAGTCAATCGGGTTTAGATAATATTCCTGCTTCTGCAATTGAAAAAATAGAAATCATTAACAATCCTTCATCAAAGTATGATGCAAATGGAAATGCAGGCATCATAAATATTTTAATGAAGAAAAACAAACAAGAAGGTTTTAATGGAAAAGTTGGTTTCACAACTGGTTTAGGCTCGTTATGGGTTCGGCAAGAAAACCTACCAACCATTAGACCTCAATATCAATTTACACCTAAAATAAATCCATCCTTATCAATTAATTATAGAAAAAAGAAGATCAACGTATTTTTTCAAGCAGACAATCTTTATACACAAACCCTAAACAAGAACGAATTTGTGACAAGAAGCTATGATGATGGAACTATTATTAATCAACAATTAAAAAGAAATCGGAATACCAACTTTTTTACTTCAAAGACAGGTTTTGATTGGAGTATGAATCAAAACAACACACTTACAATTTCAACATTATTCGGTAGAGAAAAAATAATTGACAGAGGCGACCAACCTTTTTTTAATGCCGATAATACTGAAAGACAAAGATTGTGGCAATTTTTGGAGGATGAGCTAAAAACAACAATAATGGCAACTGCTGCCTATCAGCATAAATTTAAACAGGCGGGTCATTTTTTAAATATTGGGTTGAACTATTCATTTCATAGAGAGGATGAAAAATATTTTTATGACAACTATTTGCCGACAACAAATGGAACAGATGCCTTTAAATTATTATCAGACGAGCAAGTTTATGACTTTAATTTTGATTACATTAAACCTTTGAAATACGGTCGAATTGAAACAGGTGTAAAAATTCGTAATAGAAATATTCCAACAAATATGCAGTTTATTCCTGGTGTAAATTCAGTTTTAGATATTAATGCAGGTGGTTGGGCAACATACAAAGAATTAATCCCAGCTATCTATGGGAACTATATATTTGAAAATAAGGAATGGGAAGCTGAGTTAGGATTGCGAATAGAATATGTGAAAATTCAATATGATGTAAATCCCAATCACAACACTTATAAGAGTGATGGATATAATTATTTACAGCCATTTCCTAATGTAAGATTAGCATACAAAATAAACGACCACAATAAAATTTCATTGTTTTATAATCGCAGAGTTGATAGACCAAACGAAGTGGATATAAGAATATTTCCAAAATACGATGACGCAGAGATTATAAAGGTTGGAAATCCTGCTTTGCGACCACAGTTTACTAATTCATTTGAACTTGGTTATAAGACAAGTTGGAACAAAGGGTATTTTTATTCTGCCTCTTACCACCGTTTTGCTGACGGAACTATCACTCGAATTTCGAGCATTGCTCCAAATAGCAATTTGATATATGCTATATTTCAAAATGCTGGAAGAAGTTATAATACTGGTTTAGAGGTTGTCTTGTCACAGGAAGTAGCAAAATGGTATTCCTTTAATTTAAACGTTAATGGGTATCATAATCAAATCAATGCTTTTAGAGTAGAAAATAAATATCCTGTTCCAAACACCTTTTCAGCCGACAAACAAGAAATTATTTCAGGAAATATAAAAGTGAATAATTCTTTTCATTTACCTAAAAACTTTGACGTACAATTAACCTTAATTTATTTAGCTCCCGACATTATTCCTCAAGGAAAAATTGCCCAACGTTTCTCTTTAGACCTTGGCATAAAAAAGAGTTTGAATAAGGGGAAAGGCGAATTATTGCTTAACGTAACAGATATTTTAAACACAATGATTATCAAAAAAGAAATTCAGGGACAAGGCTTTAAATACATAAGCACTGACTATTATGAGACACAAGTAATAAGACTAGGTTACAGCTACAAATTCTAAACAAAAGACATTTTCTTGATAAATTATTTGATCCATAGCTCCTTCAATCTCACATACTCGAAAAGTCATTCCAATTAATTATTTAGCAGATACTTATATTTAAAATTATAAGTAAAAAAGGTGTACACCTCTGTGTAAGATTGTGCAAACGCTAATTGCACAGTTTTAACAAAAAAAACCATCATAAGCTTGGTTGTAATATCCTAAAAAAACCTTACAGATTTAAAACCATTTTGGGCGGCTTTTTTGTTTAAAAACAATCCAAATTTGTATTTTATTTTAAATTCCTAAAACGAACCCTCGGAGATTTTTCCTTTATTGAACCCATACCTCTTTCTACAGTATATTACAAAAAAAACTCCTCAAGTTGTTATTTGATAGACATATACAAAAAATAAAGAAAATAAAACGGTTGTGCAAATCTGAATAAGACTGTGCAAACACTGGTTACCCTTTTTGGGGTAATTTTGAAATGGGTAACCAGTTGGAAACCCAAACCTGTACATATTTACCCATTCTTGCACCCTTTTAACGCAAAAAAACCCAGCAAAAGCTGGGTTTTTGATTTTTCAGCGGAGAGTGGGGTAAATGAACCTAACTCTCGAAACCCTTATATCTATTGACTTTTTTTTCTCGATTTTCAAATGGGTAACCGCTTGGAAGCCCAGTGTAAAAGTAGGAGGGCTTAACTCGTACTGATATTCAAATTTAAAAAATAATTTTTCAATATATATAAATAATAATAAATATTTAATTCAATACTTTAAATAATTTATTATTATATAAATATCTGTATTGTAATGCTTTATAAAATTTTATTTGTTGCATAATTGCAATTAGGTTATCTTGAAATAGATTCGACAATTAAAATAAAAAAAATAAGAATAAAGTTTAATCGTATTTATGTTAATACCCAAATCATATAAAATCAGGCATACTATTTTGCAGACCCTTGCAGACAAAAGAAGTGAACAACAACTAAATGGGCTTTCGGATGAAAATTCACAATTAACTATTGAAGAATTATCTAAAATTACTCGATATAACAGGAATCTAATTGACCAACAATTAAACGTATTATGGGAAAGTAAAGATGTTATCGACATCTCAATTAATACTAAACCAATTGATCATTCAAAAACAAAATACATGATATCCTCTAAAGGTATATCAATTGCTTCATCTAAATCAATTTTAAATGATGGAAAACTGATTAACTCGCAACTGTATAATAATTATGCATCTGCGATTTTTCAGATATTTACTGGAATAATAGCCCTAATGACCATAATAATTAGTTTTACAACAGTTTCAGAACTTAAAAGTGAAAATTTAAACATTAAAAAAAATACTCTTTTAATACAAGATCGGTTATTTAAACTTGAAACAGATTTAAAGATTAAAAATATTAAAGCAGATACGAAATCTTTGCAAAATGTAAATACAATTAAATTAGATACTTTGGTAAACTAATTTAGGTATCAAGAACATCCTTTTAAAATCGTAAATTGTATATTGTTCGATATTAAATTCTCATTACATTACATTTTCAAATTTATAACATTATAGAAATTCAAAACCAGCTAAAATTATGGCTAAATTTTTAAATACAACAGGCGTTTCCTATCACTTAGAAGAACTAATCAAAGCAACTAAAGAAAGGTTAATTCTTATTAGCCCATATCTACAGTTCACCGATCGGATTAAAGAGCATCTAAGTAATTTAAACATACAAAAGCGAGACATTAGAATAGTTTACCGAGAAAATAAATTACAATTCGAAGAAAATAATTGGTTAGAAGGACAAATTGGTATTCGAACAAGTTTGTGTAAAAACCTTCACGCAAAATGTTATATAAATGAAAACGAGGCAATTATTACATCAATGAACTTGTATGAGTTCTCACAACAAAATAACAACGAAATGGGAATTTACATTTCCAAAGTTCATGACCCTGAATTGTATAATGCAACACTTGATGAAGTTCAAAGACTATTAACTATCAGTGAAGAAATTAGAGTAACTGTAAAAAAAGTTAATTCTGACACTCCTCCCAAAACAGAAAAGAAACTTGGAGACACAAAAGTAACTTTATCCAAAATAGCTGAAAAACAAAATGGATATTGCATCAGAACTGGAGTTTCAATTCCTTTCAACTTAGAAAAGCCAATGAGTTATGAAGCCTTCAAATCTTGGAGTAAATTTGGAGATCCTGATTACTCAGAAAAATTTTGTCATTTTTCAGGTGAGCCTTCGAATGGTGATACTAGTGTAAACAAACCAATTCTTAAAAAGAATTGGAAAAAAGCAAAAGAATTATTTAATCTATAATATTTAGATGGAATTAAGTACTTGTGAATATAATTTATGATTTAAAATATTACATTTTCAATCATTTAACTGTAACTACCCCCGAAACTCCAAAAATCTAAATTTGGGTTTAGAGGTTAGTTTATTTATATTACTTATAATTAGGCAATTACCCTCTCACCCCTAAAATCATATTTATATTGGCAATTGGCAATGTGTATATATATACCATTGCCATATTGCCATAGTATGATTTTACATTTAAAATATAATTTTGAATACCCTGTTTTTGTAAGTTTTTTTATTTTCGCAAGCTAAATTTACAACAACAAAAACCTAATGAATCAAATTTTAGAATTGATGTTTGAGCAGTTGAAATCTGCAAAAGTTCAAATCAATCAAAAAGCTCTCAGAAAACAAGTCAATCTATTTGACATTGAACCAGGCCCCGAAATATCCTTTAATGGATATAAATCTCCAAATGAATACCAGTCTTTTTTAGATGGATTTTATTCAAATTGTAAGACTTCAATAAATAAGAAATTATCTACTGAGGAAATTTGTTTCAATAAACTAAAAAAGGAATTTGATATGTCTAGATTTGAAGTCAAAGAGTTTAAATCTAGATACTTTCCTAAGAATAATCATCAAACAGTTTTTAACCGCATTGAACTTATTAAAGCTTCTCAATTTCATCTAACAGATGAGGAGATACTAAAAAAAAAATTCTTAGTTATTCTGAAATTCAAAGACATCAGCTTGAATTAATTGAAGCTTTATTTACCCACAGAATAAAGCATATTGATGGCTACCTGTTAAAGAGTATTCCTCCTATTTCATTAGATGAATATCCAAGCAATAAGGAACTTGAGAGCCAATCCAGGGGACAATTAAGTTTATTCCCAATTAACAGCCCAAATACATTCTTAGAGTGGCAAAGAGACAAGGTAGATTTTGTAGAATTATTTGCTGCGATCTATGAAAGTAATTCAGTTAGAACCATTGACAAAAGAAAATTAACGAAAAAGGATTTCTTTCAAATAGTTACATGGTTTTTTAATATAAAAGTTGGTCACTGGGAAGGCACGTTGAATGCAGCTAAAACCAGGAAGGTTGAGAAGGGTAGTCCATACCTTACTGAATTGGTTGATGTTTTTAATGAATACATTATTAAAGGATTATAAAAAAATATTATTCACGTTGAATTCAACTTGAATATTAACAATTTGAAATTTTCCTACAATTGTGAAGGAGATAACAAATTGCTTTATGATGGAAAATAATGAATATCAAATTAAAGAAATACTCAACAGATTAAATAAGCTTGAAAATGCGGTTAGGCTTCATCAGAAAGAAGAATTTGATAATGATGGATCTATCAAGTTTAATACTCATATGGATATTGTACAAGCTGCAATGTATCTTGGTATTTGCAGATCATCATTGTATACGCTTATGCGCACTGGTCAATTAGCATATGTTTATATTGGTAAACAAAGAAGAATATTAGTGTCGGATATGAAAAAATACACTAGGAAAAATTATGTGCCAGCAAGGACGTCAATTGTTTAATTTGTATATTTTTTTTATAGATGGGACTAAATAAAGAATCTATTCTTCAAGCTACAAATAATGGGCTAGATGTTTTTAAACACTTTTTAGGAAATAGCTTTACTAATTTAGCTAAGTCCTTTAAAAGCCCATTTTATAATGATAATAAAGCATCGTGCTATGTTTACCTGGACAAGAAAAATGGAATCTATAAATTCAAAGATTTTGGTGATGCTGAATACAGCGGTGATTGCTTTTATTTTACAGGAAAACGTTTTGGTTTAAAGTGTGATGATAAGAATGATTTTATAAAAGTTCTGGAGATTATTGATTCCGAATTGTGTTTAATGTTGAATGATAATCCTGAATATCAGAAATTAGCAAATGTAATTCCTCACAAAACTAATAAGGATCAAAATTCAATATCATCTGTTCATAATGGTTTCGAAACAGCACTAATTAAAACACCAATTCAAATCAAGGACTTCTCTAAATCAGAATTAGAATATTGGAATAAATATGGAATTACTTTGGAAATACTTGATCGCTATAATGTTGTCTCTATTAATAATTTCTATGGAGTTAATAAGGAAGGAAAGGAATATACACTTATAAGTAGCGAACTTGAGCCAATGTTCGGGTATCAAGGTAAACGACATACCAAAATTTATAGACCAAACTCTAAACTTAGGTTTTTATATGCTGGTGAATTAATTGAGAATTATGTTTTTGGATTAGACCAGTTATCAATTCGTGGGGACATTCTATTTATTACTGGTGGTGAAAAGGATGTATTAAGCTTGGTATCTCATGGGTTTAACGCTATTTGTTTTAACAGCGAAACGGCAAATATTCCTAAAAATATTTTACGTGGAATGAATTATAGATTTAAGCATATTACAATACTTTATGATGTTGATTCCACTGGTTTAGCATCGATGGACAAAGTTTGTAAGGAATATAAATCTTTTCAAATTAAGTGTTTGAAATTACCGCTCTCTGGCGAAAAAAGTCAAAAGGATATATCCGATTTTTTTAAAATGGGTCACAATGCAGAAGAATTGATGATGTTGTTTACCGAGATGCTCGACCAAGTTTATGAAGATACCTTATCGGTTATGAAGAGCTGTGAAATTGACTTCAATAAACCTCCAATACCACCCGAACCTATTATTTCTATTAACGATGTAACAGTTGGAGCACCAGGAAACATACTATGTGTTGCAGGGTCTGAAGGAAGTGGTAAAACCAATTATTTGGGTGGTATTTTGTCGGGTTCAATAAAAAAAGAAGGGCTGGTTATTGATACTTTGGGAACCATTGTTAAAGAAAACACAGATCATAAGGCAGTTCTATTATATGATACCGAACAGTCAGAGTTTCAGCTTTATAAAAATCTAACATACATACTAAAAAGAAGTAAGAATGAACACCCACCAGAATGGTTTAAATCCTTTTGTTTAATAGGGATTGCAAGAAGTGAGCGAATGAATTTAATAATTGAATCGATGGATCGGTTTTATTATGAATATGGTGGCATACATATAATGATAATTGATGGTATTGCCGATTTATTAGGCGGAGTAAATGATGAAGAAAGCTCAGTTAAACTTATTGAAGAATTATTTAGGCTTGCTGCAATTTACAATACTTGTATAATTTGTGTACTTCACATGGCACCATCAGGAATGAAGCTAAGGGGTCATTTAGGTTCTGAAGTGCAGCGTAAAGCAGCAGGCATACTCTTAGTTGAAAAGGATGACAATAATAATTGTAGTGTTGTTAAAGCACTTAAAGTGAGGGATGGTTCGCCTTTAGATGTTCCTTTAGTTCAGTTTGGATGGAGCAAAGTGGAGGGTAGGCATATTTACCTGGGTGAAAAAAGCAAAGAGGATACGGATATCAGGAAACTATCCGAGCTGAAGCAGTTAGCATTAGATATTTTTAGCAAAAAGAAATACATTACACCTGGTGAATTAACCGAATTAGTTATGGATGCAATGGATGTTAAAGATAGAATGGCTAGGAATTATATAAAATTTATGAAAGACAATAACATTATAGAAAAAAGTAAAACAAATACGTCTGAACTCAGCCTAATTGAGTTTGCATTTTAACAAAATATTACAAAAATTACCATTAATGCCCCCCATTTTATGGTAAAAGTCCCACAGTTTTACTGTGGGACTTTGTTTTTTACAACGTGGCTTCGTTGTATTACACATTTTAGCCTTTCGATGCCGAAAATAATTGAATTATAGGTTTGAGTTAACGTTATAATTTCCATATTTTAGACATATTTGTCAAATTTGATATATAAAATGATAAAATAGATGGAAAAGTCGATTGAATTTGGAACGTTTATTCATGGTTTGCGCAAAGAGAAGAATTATTCTTTAAAAATTGTAGCAGATAAATTGGGGATTGATGTTTCGCTGCTTAGCAAAATTGAAAACGGCGAACGACAACTTCAATCTCACATGCTGAATGGTTTATCGGAACTGTTTGATTTGGATTATAAAGAAATGCAAATTCAATTGTTAAATCAGAGGATTGAAAACGAATATGGTGACCAGCCCTACTTAAAAGAAACATTAGAAAAATATTTAAAATCATTACGCTAAATGGAATCTTTAATTTATATAGTCATTTTACTTGCGATTGTAATCATAGTGTTACAATATTACTTCAGACCAACTAAAAATAATGATACTGATTTAGTGTCAAGATTAGATGTGTTCTCAAATTCTCTAACTCGAATTGAAACCAATCTAAAAGATGATTTTAGAACTAACCGAGAAGAATTAAATAAAGCAATTGCGGATTTCCGAAATGAAATAATGACTGCCGTAAAAACAATGACGGAGCAAAATAACTCAGCACTTGAAAAACTAAACCAAACACTTGAACAAAAAGTAACAGTCCTCATTGAAAAAAATGATAAAAGCTTCAAAGCATTTACAGATGGCAACAGTACGCAACTTGAAAAAATCGAAAAGAAAGTTGAAGTGAATTTAAAAGCTCTGAACGATCAAGCTAAGACCGACAATAATTTAATGAGAGAGGCATTGATAGTTGCTTTTAAAGGATTCCAAGATACATTTGATAAAAACGTAAAATCTTTTAATGACTTGCAAAAGGAGAAGTTTGAGTTGATGGAATCCAAGCAGAATGAATTAGTGAAAGGCACCGAAACCAAACTGGATATTATAAGAGCAACAGTAGAAGAAAAATTAGAAAAAACATTGAGTGAAAGACTTGGACAAAGTTTTGAAACTGTGGGCAAGCAATTAATTGAAGTACAAAAAGGCTTAGGCGAAATGCAAACCATTGCAACCGATGTGGGTGGTTTAAAGAAAGTTTTGAGCAATGTAAAACTAAGAGGTGGTGTTGGTGAAGTACAATTGGCTTTGTTATTGGAACAAATTCTGGCTCCTAACCAATACGATTCCAATGTGCGGACTAAAAAAGGCAGCACGGAACCTGTTGAGTTTGCTATTAAGCTACCAGGAAGAAGTGAAGATGAAAGTGCTTTTGTTTACCTGCCTATTGATGCCAAATTTCCGAAAGATACTTATGAGCATTTATTGGCAGCTTATGAAAGTGCAATACCTGAAGATATAGAATCTGCTACCAAAAATTTGGAAACAGTAATTAAAAAAATGGCAAAGGATATAAGAGATAAATACCTTGACCCACCAAATACCACGGACTTTGCTATTATGTTCCTGCCATTTGAAAGTATTTATGCAGAAGTAATAAGACGAAGCTCATTAATTGACCAATTACGAACCGAATTTAAAATTACAGTGGCAGGCCCTACTACTTTAATGGCTATTTTAAATAGTCTACAAATGGGCTTTAGAACTTTAGCTTTGCAAAAAAGAAGCAGCGAAGTTTGGAAAGTATTGGGTTCTGTAAAAAAGGAATTTGAAGTTTTTGGTGGCTTATTAGAAAAAGCACAAAAAAATATACAAACTGGGCTTGGTCAGCTAGATGATGTTGTGGGTACCCGTACACGAGCCATACAACGCCAGTTACGTAATGTAGAAACATTATCAGCTGTGGAAGCAACAATAGAATTGCCTGAAATTATTTTGAATACTAACGAAGACGAAGTAGAAAAATAAGGTCTAATGAACAAACAAGAAATTATACATAAAATAAAATCTGTAGATGCACTGACTTCATTGGATAAATCTTACTTGATTGATTTGGTGAATACCAAAAAAAATTATGGTTTGGTTTGGAATGATAAGCCAGAAGTGGTAGAGGAAAAACTTCGTACAAGTTTACCGATATTAAATGAAGTGTCTGACAAAAGAATTTTAGGCTCACAAATAATAAATAAAAACACTGAAAATCCTGAACTGTTTGATAAAAATAATTTTGAACATGATTCAATTGCAAATGCAATTCCTAATCATGTTCTCATAGAAGGAGACAACCTACATGCTCTAACTGCATTAAGTTTCACTCATGAAAATAAAATTGATGTTATATATATTGACCCGCCTTATAACACTGGTAAAGAAAATGAATTTAGATATAATGACAAGTGGATATTAAAGGAAGACCCATTCAGACATTCATCCTGGCTGAGTTTTATTTCTAAACGATTATCAATTGCTAAACGGTTATTGTCTGAAAGTGGTGTGATGATAATTCATATTGATGAAAATGAATTTGATGCTTTAAACCTTCTATTAGAAACTGAAATATTCAGTGAAGCCAATTCATTAGGTCAAATAATTTGGAATAAACAAAATCCGAAGGGTGATGCCAAAGAAGTAGCAACTATGCATGAGTATATTTTAGTTTATGCTAAGGATAAAAAAGCTTTTCAATTATTGGATAAAGCGTTGCTTCGACCCAAACCAAATGCTCAAAAAATATTAAACAAAGCAAAAAGACTTTTTGCAAAAATTGATAAAACTGAAATACCTGAAGAAATTAAAGAGGTAATTAAGCCTTTTAACTTCCCACGGGAAAAACTGAAAGATTTTGAAATAAAGTATGATTTGGAGCTGGTAAACAAAGAGTTTCAATCATGGCTTAGTCGACAAGATTTTTCTGGTGGTGAAAAGGCATATAAATTTATTGATATAAAAGGTAAGGTTTATCAATCTGTATCGATGGCTTGGCCAAATAAAGAAATTGCTCCCGATGACTATTGGATTCCATTAATTCATCCCGATACTGGCCAACCATGTCCTCTGCCGTCTCGAGGTTGGCGAAATCCAAGCAAAACAATGGAGAAATTACTTGAAAAAGACTTAATTCTATTCGGTGTTGATGAAAATACACAACCTCGTAGAAAATATCTTTTAGAAGAAAATATGAATGAAAATACACCTTCTATTTATAATAATGGTTCAAGTGACGATGAGTTATTTAATAATCTTGGTATATCATTTCCTTATCCCAAACCAGTTGAAGTAGCAAGCTATTTTCTTAAAAGTATTCATCCTGATCCTAAAATTGTTTTAGATTTTTTTGCAGGTTCGGGAACAACACTTCACGCTACAATGCAATTGAATGCTGAAGATAATGGACAACGTCAATGTATTCTCATTACGAATAATGAAAATAATATTTGTGAAGAAGTTACTTATTTGAGGAACAATAAAATTATTGAAGGTTACAGTAATAAAGCTAATGAATGGGTAAAAGGACTTTCTGTAAATAATCTTCGATATTATAAGTGCAATGAATCCAATTTTGTCCCCAGCTTTAAATCTGAAACTAACAGACGACTACTCACTCAGTCAAGTACAGATTTGTTATGCATTAAAGAAAACTGTTATACGGATTTAACAGAAGATACTGGATTTAACATAAAGCAATCCAGAATTTTTACAAATGATGCCGGTAAGTATTTAATAATTGTGTACTACAGTCGTCAGCAAATTCATGTATGTGAGCAATTAGCTGAGTACATCAAAACACTAAATGGCTTGACCGAAAAAGTCAGACTCTACGGATTTAGTCCTGAAAAAGAAACGTTAACGGAAGACTTTATTGATGTTGCAGATAAAATCGAGGCCATTCCATTACCAGAGGCTATATATAATGCTTACAGGGCAACTTTCAAAGCTATTAAATTGGATAAAAAACAATCCGTGTCTTTTGTGGAACCAAATGCCGAAATAAATTTTAATGAAGTAGAAAATTGAAGTAATGAACAAACAGGAAATTATACATAAGATAAAATCTATTGAAGGCTTGTCGCAAACTGAACGAGCATACCTGATTGAATTGGTAAACACCAAAAAAAGGTATGGTTTAGTTTGGGAGGATAAAGCTGAGGATGTTGAGGAATTGCTTCGTCAAAGTCTCCCTATTTTAAAAGAAGTAATAGAAAAAAGGGTTATTGGTACTGATATTCAAAGTGAAATTAAAACACCCAATAATGAGTTGTTTGCAATTGAGGAAACAAATCAAGATATACTTAGCTCACCAAATCATATTTTGATTGAAGGTGAAAATTTACAGGCACTTACTGCACTTTCATTTACCCATGAAAACAAAATTGATTTTATATATATTGATCCACCTTACAACACTGGCAATAAAGATTTTAAATACAATGATTCATTTGTTGATAAAGAAGATGGATATCGACATAGTAAATGGCTTTCGTTTTTGAATAAAAGATTATTAATCGCAAAAAGGTTGTTATCAAATACTGGAGTAATATTTATAAGTATTGATGATAATGAACAAGCTCAATTGAAGTTATTATGTGATGAAATCTTCGGAGCAGATAATCTTATAGAAAATGTAATATGGAAAAACAAGTATGGTGCAGGTGCAAAAACTGTTGGCTTTATTAGTGTGCATGAGTATGTGTATTGTTACAGTAAGCAGCCCTTGAAAAATCTTGATGTTGCATTAAGTGTGGAAGACCAAAATAAATATAATAAGACGGATGAAAAATATAATATACGAGGCGGATATATTACACAACCCTTAATGACTAAAAGTTTAGGTGATAGACCAAACTTGGTTTATCCGATAACGTATAAGGATGAACAAATTATGCCTGATAAACAATGGGTTTGGGCTAAAGAAAGATTAGAGAAAGCTATTTCAAATAATGAAATTGTTTTCAGCAAAGAACGAGGTAAATGGAGCGTCAGGAGTAAACAATATTTAAAGGATGAATATGGTAACATTAGAAGAGGTAAGCCGTTGTCAATTTTAAATGGACCTTTTACTCAAGAAGGTACTGAAGACCTAAGAACTATTTTTGGAAAGGAGCCATTCGGGTTTCCAAAGCCAATGAGTTTGATAAAATATTTTCTATCTTTTCAGTTTAATGATTTTGTGAACAAATCAATTATTATACTTGATTTCTTTGCGGGTTCTGGTACTACACTGCATGCTACAATGCAACTTAATGCGGAAGATGGTGGTAACCGTCAATGCATATTGGTTACTAATAATGAAAATAATATTTGTGAGGAGGTAACTTATGAGAGAAATAAAAAAATAATTCAGGGTTTTGAGAATAATAAGGCTGAAAATATTAATGGATTGCTCCATAACAATCTTCGTTATTACAAAACGGATTTTATACAAAGTGTAAAATCTGAGGAAAATAAAAGATTGCTAACCCAGTCAAGCACTGATATGTTATGCATAAAAGAAGATTGCTATAATGATATTACAGAGGCAAATGGTTTTAATAAAAAGCAATGCAGCATACTTACAAATGATACTGGTAAGTATTTAATAATTGTGTACCACAGCCGTCAGCAATTGCAAATATGTGACCAATTAGTTGACTATATCAAAACGATTAAAGACATTTCCGAGAAAGTTAGGCTTTATGCTTTTAGCCCCGAAAAGGAAACACTGTCTGAAGACTTTATTGAAGTGGCAGATAAAATTGATGCAGTTCCATTGCCTGAGGCTATTTACAATGCTTATAGAGCAACTTTTCGGGCAATCAAACTCGACAAAAAACAGGCGGTTTCAAAAACTATATCAGCTTCTCAACAAGAATCAGAATCACCATTATTTAATCCAAATCAAATCGAAGCTTAAATATGTATATATTAAGAGACTTTCAGGAAAGAGCAGTTACAGGTTTACTCAACCATACTTACGAGGCTCTCAATAATGTTCAAAATCAAATACAGATTTTGTTGGAAGCCCCAACAGGTTCTGGTAAAACGGTTATGATGGCCTCTTATTTAGAAAGATTGGTAGATGAATTGCCTTTACATCCTGGTTTAAGTGATAATGTTGCTTTCATTTGGTTTGCTCCTAACACACTGCACATCCAAAGCTTTTTATCATTACAAAAGTTGTATGCAGATACCAGTAAACTAAACTGTATTGATTTAAGTTTCTTAAATGCTAACCCTGTTCTAAATCCTAAGGATTTGTTGTTTGTAAACTGGAGTAGCGTAGATGGTATGTCAAAAATTTGGCGTAAGGAGAATGAAAGCAATACCAACTTAGAGACACTGATTGAAAATACAAAAGCTAATGGCACTCAAATTATTTTAGTAATAGATGAAGCTCATTTAAGTGCTTTTACAGGACCTCAAGCAATTACAGTAAGGAATCTAATAAAATCTAAAATTGAAGTATTAGTTACCGCAACACCAAGAGGTAATAACAGACCACAAAGAGCAGTGTTTATATCACGGCAGGATGTTGTCCAGGAACAAATGATTAAAAAGAGTGTAAGACTTAATATTGGCTTAGACCCTGAACAACAGAATGGTGAGAATGTACATATTCATTTACTCCGAACTGCTTTTCAAAAGAAGCAAGAATTACAAAGACTATACGATGTAGAATTAGGGCCCAATGTGATCAATCCCCTGCTTCTTATTCAACTTCCCTCTGATAATGCTGCATTGAGTGAAGAGGACAAATCAATTCGAGATGTCTTGGTCGGCTTACTAAGCAACGAATATGATGTTTCAACCAATAATGGTCGCCTAGCAATTTGGTTATCAGGTGAAAGAGATACTGATGGATTAGAAGCCACTAATGGACTGCAGGATGTATTAATATTTAAACAGGCTATTGCTCAAGGTTGGGATTGCCCACGAGCAGCAGTTTTGGTTAGCTTTCGTCCAGTTCAAAATGTTGATTTTGGAATACAAACTGTAGGTAGAATTTTAAGAATGCCTCACCAACGTCATTACGAAAGCGATGATTTGAATTATGGATATGTGTACACTAATATTGAAAGTACAAGAATAAATCTAGTGCCTTCAGATTCAGATTATTTTAATCTTCAATATTCTGAAAGGCAAAATGATAAAGGATGGATGTTTAATAAATTGTCAACTGCAGAAATTGTAAATGATCGCCCTTCTAAGGGTGTTTTAACTTCTGTTTTTGAATTAAAGTTTTTTAATATCATGGAGGCAAGGTATGGCATTAACCAATTGCCTGATATTGACTTTTTTACACCTGCTCAAGAAGAAGACCTTCGGAAACAAAAAGAGTTCAATAAAACTGCTATGATTCAAAATGGTTGGGAGTTTAATATTGATGACCATCAAATTCGAATTCCTACCGATATTGAAATAGACCCATACGAAGTAAATTCAATAGTTATTGATAACGATCAAATACATCGTTTTTCTATTACCAATGCAGAGTTTGGGACAATGCTTGACAGGTTTTGTTATGATAATATTACCCTACTAAATCGTTCTAAAAGTTGGCGGAAGTTAAGGGAAACCCTGATTCACTTTGCCGAGTATTATTTAGGCATATTTGAATTTGAAGCCCGAAAATTATATTTATTTCCACAAAACAAGGCGTTGTTAATTCCACATATTATAACTGCACTCGAAAACTTTGAAGATTGGCAAAGAGCAAGAGGAAATGAAAACCGAAGAGTTGTTAATTCTGATTGGGAGGTTCCAGAGGTAAGATACTACAATGACCTGTACAACAGAGAAGACATAGAAAGCCATGCATTGGAGCCATTTTTAGAATATCAAAAAGCATCTACTCCTGAAATTGCTTTTAAAAATTATTTAGTACAACATGAGTCTGAAATAGATTGGTGGTACAAAAATGGTGACCAGGGGAAAGAACATTTTGCTGTACCTTATACAAATCTTCAAAATGAACTTCGTTTATTTTATGTGGATTTTGTAATTAAGTTCAAATCGGGTAAGATCGGTTTGTTTGATACTAAAACAAGAAGGTCTGACCTTGAAGCTCCAAATAAACACAATGCTTTAATTGAATATTTAGAAAAGCAAAATAAAATAAATACTGATAGAACGTTGGTAGGTGGTATTCTTATTTCAGAGGAAGCTAGCGGTATAGTTTCTTTCAGGTATTGCATTAACAGAATTAACGATACAAATGATTTAACAGGATGGGATTTCTTTAACTGTCTTAACATAAATACAAACTAAGCATCATGGCAAAAAAAGGATTAGACACGACATTTGTTCATTTCGGTATCCGCAAAGAGGATATGGATTTGATTGAGGTATTATGCACAGAGCATAAACTTGATTTTGATTGGGTAAAAGATGATTTGCTGAAAGAGTTTCACGAAAAGAAAATTCGAAATCAGGATATGGACGAAAAAGGAATTGAAAAAATTATTGAAAAAGCCTTGCTTAAAATAAAATAACTGCTATGCTGATAAAAAGAATAAAGGCCAAGAATTTTAAAACCTATCTCAATCTTGATTTAGATATCTCGGTTGAGCAGGATAAACCTATCATACTTATAGGAGGTGCTAATGGCGGCGGAAAAACTACATTGTTTGAAGCCATCTATGGAGCCTTGTATGGTTTGCACATTCACAGTGCAAAGCAGTTTAAAGAATTACTGAATGCAGGCTCATTGGGACATGAAGATGAAAAAATCATGTTGGAGTTGCACTTCACCGGCAAAGTGCTAAATGAAGAGCAACAATATGTACTTACAAGAACATACTTGCTTAATCCTTCAGGAATGCCTGCGGAAGCTGTAAAACTAAATATGAACGGTACTATCTTTTCCTATGGCACAGCAACCCCACCAGCACAAAGGGCAGAACAGGAAGCACAAGTAAACAAAATTATTAAAGCCAATTTACCACAGGAGCTTAGCAGATACTTTTTATTTGATGCAATGGAAGCAGGGAACCTTTTAAAAGAAGACCAGCTAAACAGAGTTATAAAAGAGAACATTGAAAACGTAATGGGTTTCAATAAGTACATGGTAATGGCAAAGAGTGCGGAAAGTTTATATCAGGGATATACAGCTCAGCGTTTGCAGGTAGAAAATGAAAAACAGGAATACTTACAATTGCTCGACCAAAAGAAAAAACAGGAAGAAATAATAAATCTTTTACAAATACAATTGCAGGACGCCCTGCAATATTCGGTTGCCAATAAAGAACTGTATGACAACCTGAAAGGAGGGTTAAATCAGGAATCTACTATCAAGAATAAAATAGAACAGACTAAACTACAAATTGAAACTATTCACAAAAAGGAAGGTATATACCATGATGAGTTAGATGAATTTGTAAAAGAAATGGAATTAAATGTTTGCTTGCCTAAAATGACAGAAGCAATCAAATCAGAAATCAATCTTATATTAAAAGTAAAAGGAGAACAAGTACAACAGCATAATAGCAGTATCTCAACCGATCAAATTGAGGCTATCAGCAAAACGATATTGCTGTACTTAAAAGAAAACAATCTTGTGCTGAAGGACATAACCACAGCAGAGTTGGTTGATTATGTTATGGCAGCGTCCAACAATACACCAGAAAAAGACCTGTATGATTTTTTAGAGTTTTCTGAGGTAAAGGCACTCGAAAATTTACTAAATGTTAAAACGAACAACAGCTTTCCTTCTTTAAATCAGCAGCAGGTAGAATTGAATGTTTCTCTTAATCAGATTCCATTATTGGAAACACAGATAGAAAACATGAGAGCACAAATAACAGGCAGAGATTATGCCTTGTTAAAAGCCTATGAAGATAATGAGAGCAGTATTAAGAAACATGAAATGGGCATTGCCGATGTAAAAGGCGAAATAAGTAAAATCGAAAAACGACTACACCAGTTTGATATTCAAACCAGCCAAGAACCCGATCCAAAATATGAAGCATTGGGCAGATTAAAAGGCTTCTTTGAGGATGTTGCCAATCGTTTGCTAAAAGTAAAAAAGCAACAGATAGAATTAAAAATGAAGCAAGACCTCAACATCAATCTGGCTGCATATAGAGATGTAATTGATAGGGTTGAATTATCTGAAAATCTGAAAGACTTAACTTTTAAAATTTACCATAAGGCAGGAAACGAACTTTACTTGAATCAATTAAATACAGCTTCCAAACAAGTTGTAATTCAGGTATTGCTGAAATCATTACATGAATTTGGCGATTATGATCCACCAGTAATGATTGATACAGTAATGGGCGTTTTGGATGAAACTAGCCGGGCAACAGTGTTAGAAAATTACTTTCCAGAGCTTTCGCAACAAACCATATTGCTTAGTTCTGATAGTGAAATACGAACTGGTAAAGACCTTGAAAAAATTGTACCCTTTATTTCAAAAACATTTACGCTTCAACGAGACAGGGAAAAACAGCATACAGATATTGTTCCTGGTTATTTTGGAGTAAACATAAACGAATAAGTCATGAGTGTAATTAACTTACAAAATATAAGACAGGCTGAAGGATTAATGGACAGCTTGCATGATGTGCGTTCTAAAATTGAGCAACGTATTAATCTAGAAAAATACACAGCAAATCTAAAACCTGTTTCTTTAAACGGTAACAAAATAATGCGGATATGCTTACTTGCTGGACTTTCTAACAAAGAGCATAGAGACCTTGCTGCTATAGAACAAATCCAAATGTCAAAAACAAGCAACAGGATTTTTGAAACACTTTTTACTCTACATAATTTGGGTGCTGCTTATTCTGCTTTATTGAAACTTCGATATGAAGCGTTACAAGTAGATTGGGAAAATACTGTTCTTAAAAGTAAAATAGTAAATGCGGAAATTCTTCGAGGAAGAGATGTTTTGCTTAAAGATGAAGTTTTAGATGATTGGTTATTAAATACTATAAGTTCAAATAGGGCAGGCAAGTCTGGCTCTATTCCTTTCCTTAATTTAAATATTGGCAATTATGAAGATGAAATCCCAGCATTGCTGAATTTAAATGGTAGAGATATTTCCAATACACAAATACTAGTTGCAGGAACAACAGGATCGGGCAAATCAAATTTACTAGCCGTTCTCTTAAATGAGATTAGAACCCTCTCTATTGAAAGTCCATACCCTGTAAACTTTTTATTGTTCGATTATAAGGGTGAATTTTCAGACCCAGCAAATAATTCATGGCTTAATTTATTTGAAGTAGACAGGAGTTCTATCCTGGATCCAATTTCTGCGCCACTTCCATTTACTCCTTTTAAAGATTTTACTGGTAGGGCACAAAATGAAATAAATCTCTACTCAACTGAATTAGCATTAGCAATTTGCTCTATTGATCGTGCAACTATAAGTGCAAACATGAGTAATCGTTTATCAGAGGCTATTATAAATGCTTATAAAAAATCTCAAAATCATCCTGTTACTTTTGATAATATTATAAAAGAATATTCAGCATTACAACCTGATAAAGATAAGGATAAAGACGACAGTATTAAATCCGTTTTAAAACAATTGATTAGGAATAACTTATTTTCTACAGAAGACAGTATTGACCTAATAAAAGAGAGCTACATAGTAAAGATGGATGGTTTTCCCAAAGATGGCCCAATTGCAAAAGCTATAGTTTATTTCATTGTTTCAAAATTGAATTCAATTTATGAAAAGTTGCCAAAGCAAGTTGTAGATGATGAGAGTGTTGAACTTCGTCATTTCACAATTATTGATGAAGCGCATTATATGCTTGGTTTTGACAACAAACCTCTAAGGGATTTAATTGCTATTGGACGTAATAAAGGTTTAAGTATAATTTTGGCCACTCAAAATATGGATAGTTATAAAAGTGATTACTTTGATTTTTATGCAAATGCTCAGTATCCACTTATCATGAAACAACAGTCAATAAATGATGGAGTAATTAAGGATTTATTTGGTGTATCAGGGAAAGAGTTTTTAGAAATAAAAGAAGCTATTTCTGGACTAAAAAAAGGAGAATTGATTATTAAAAACCCTACTGCAATTGCATTAGGTATGGGTAAGAAATTTAAGAAAATACATTGTAGGCATCTTATTTAATGGATTAGTTCTTTCATTTAAAAAGTGTATAATAAATATTCTCATTTATTTAACTTTCCATTTGAATTAAATCTACCAATTGAATTAATCTCATTTTTAGTTACCTCAATGATAACATCCACCTCGTGTGCATGTTCATTACCCCCTCTAAACTTACCTTCTTTGGTAGAGTGGTAGATGAATATGAATGCTGTCCTTGGAAACTTTTTATGTAGGGCTGTAATGTCAGCTATTTCCATTCCAGCTTTAGATACCGAATCAATAAACACAAAATCAAACTCAGATAAATCCTCGGGTACTTGCTCAGCAATAAAGAGGTTAGGATGCGAAGCTCCTAAACGATCTATTTTTTCCTGAAGTGTATAACCGTAGCCTTCTTCAATAGGACAAAATAAAACTTTCCCATGATGTTGCGCTAGATGTTTTGAGAAGTCTAAACACATGGTCGATTTTCCACTTTTGGGTAAGCCATAAACCATTGCCATAAATCCGACTGATGGATCACCAATGAGCTCACGATATTTTCCTTTCAAACCTATGGTTTCAAATTCCATTTTAAGAAGTTCCTGGGATGATATCACTTGAACTTCTTTTGAATTTTCATCACCGAATAATTCATCTTTCTCGAAGATATCAAAGCCACTAAGTTCAGCCTTTGAAATGGATAACATTTCTTTGGAGCTATCTAAATATTCTTTCAATAATACATAAGCATCATTAAGTTTCTTTGCATATTTATCAGTCGGTTGTAGCTTTCCACTCTTTACTGCCTTCTTCATACGATCATACAATTTCTGAGCCTTGTCTTTTACTCCTTTCTTTCCGTTCAAACTAATAAATGATTTAATGAACTTAGTCGATTCAAAAACTTCTTCAGAATTAGCGATGGTTAGATATCGTTTTAGACTTTTAGGTTCTAGCTTAATTTCTATTGCATCGCCCATCATTTCATAGCACTTAATTAACTGGCTTTGCATGTGGTTGATATCTTTAGCGTATTCAGAATCTTTAGTAATTCTGCGCTCTACGATTGCCTTTTGCAAGCTATGTAATAGGCTTAACACTTGCATCTGAGTTTTTACTTTTCCATGCATGGCCACGTAACGCTTTATGAACTGAACATCCGAATCGATGTGTTCTACTTCCTTGGTAACGTATTCTTTTTTAGGTTCTGGTTCAATAGTTTTAACCAGTTCCATTTCATTTTCTGTTATGAACCTTTTAGCTTCATCTACCGAATCAAAACGATCGTTTGAGAATGGCTGACCTTTTGAAATATCCCATATCAAAAACATCTTAGAAGTTTTTGATACTGGTCTTATTTCTACTTTAAGTCCTTTGTAGTTTACTATTTTTGCTTGCGATGGTTTTGGCGGAGAAATTTTAGTTTCCTTTTTTACTACTTTCTTTTTACTTACTTCAGGTAATTTCTTTTCAGGAGTAACTATAGTGTTTTTGCCCAGGTATTCTTCAAGCTTAATGAAGTAAGCATCTACTACTCGTTTAATGTTTTCATTGGAATGATAAGCTGCCCACTTTTCCGCCGATGCTCCTTGCACAAGTTTATTTCCTTTGGCCAGTGCTTCAGGTAATTCATCCCAATTTATATTTGCCGTATTTGAAAAGTAGTTTTTAGTAGTTAACATGATTAAAAGTTTATAAGGTCAAGTTCTAGTTCTAATGCAAGAGCTTCTAGCTCTAATTGATTAATTGGTTGTTTGATTTCGGTAGGGAGTGAAGCTGTACGATATTCAAGCAAATAGTTCAGCCTATTAAATTCTTCAGCTCTACTTTCAGCACTTCTTCCTTCTACCTGAAGGGCAGATTTCTTTTGCTGTATTTCTACTCGAAGTGATGCCCACTTTGGCGAATCTTCTTCTCCTTTAAATTCCTCCGCTTGCAGCAATAAGTTTTGCTTCTCCGCTTCGTATTGCGCAAGGATAGGCGCTAAGTCGCTGGTTAATGAGCATCCCTTTGGTTTAAGAATAGTACGCTCCGTTTTACGAACCTTGCTCACGTATTCTTTGAAATAGGCTAAGTAATACCTGTTCGGAAAGTAAACGCCCAGCAAAGTGTACGAGGATTCGATTTTCCTGCCCATAGCGAGAATATCTTTATCCTGCTGGTCAGTAGCGTTGATTAAAGCTTCGATGTCTTCCTTGAGCTCTTTCCCTTTTTTAGACTGCTTGTTAATTATTTCTCCATCTTCAGCAACCTTGAACGATCCTTGCATGAAGGTTGCGTTCATTAGCGAAGTATGGAAATTGCGTATCGCATCTAAGCTTTTCTCCCGATAAGTTTTGTAATCGGTTATGTCTTTTTCTATCTCCTTGATGGACTCTATCGCCATCAGTATTTTTCTGTGCTCTCTGCTTAACTGCTCTTTTGCCTGGTCGAAAAACATTCTTACCAATCGGTCAACATCTGTAATCAATGCCAGTTTAATTTCTTCAGGATCCATGCTCTCTAAATCCAGTACGTTTCCTCTGTCACCTCTAAACCATATATCATTTATTCGAGAAGTTTTTTCTTCAAGCTTCTGGAATACGAACACATCCATGCTGTCCTGCACTAATGGCATTACAATTCTTACATATTTAAACTGATTGCCTTGCCTCCAAATACGTCCTTCGAGCTGACGAATATCAGTAGGGTTCCATTCAGGGTAACAATTATAAATTACCGTTCCTCTTTTTTGTAAATCAATCCCCTCACGAATAGTAGCTGTACCAATAATTATTTTAACGACACCATCTAAGAAGGCTTCTTTGATAATTTCTTTACGGGTATCGTTAATCTCTGAAGAAATGATTTCGACTTCATCTACCTTGGTTTTATCGTACATCACGCCTCGCTTGTAACCAATTTCTTTTTCGAGGTATTCTTTAATTAATGGAAAAAACAGTTTACCTCGGTTCATGTAAATCACCTGTCCGCTTGCCGTTTCATCATGCTTTTCGTGCCAGGTCTTTACCGATCGTATGCATTCCATCACGTAAGCAATCTTCGGACTTTGCTCAACAAAATCTTTATAATCTTCAGGAGTTCCTTTTAATAAAAACGGTGATAAGGCATTATCCAATGAATATGCTAAGGCTCTAAATAAATTACCCATGTCTAGTTTGCCTTGAGTGGATTTCTTAGCCATTGCAACGATTCCGTTTTGGTTCTCTCGTTGCATCGGTGTCATGTTGATGTAGGTAAGCACCTGCTTATCTTGTGGCAAACGTTCTTTTACATTTTCAAAATTATAGAGTAGGGGTAAATTGATTTTCTTCGGACGAACCACTCCAGCTTCTTCACCAGTTTTGTAAAGGATATGATTGTAGATTAACTTCTGTAAAATCCTTCTGTTGGTAAAGCTTTTTATTACTTCTTTTTCTACAATTTCTTCTTTGTAGTTCGCTGCCCATTCAACGGTTGGCAGAACAAACAAATCAAAGAAGGTATCCAAACTTGAGATGCCATTATCTCTGAGGGAATCATACGCCACAAGTGATAACATAGAGTATATCTCAAGAGGTGAATTAGAAAATGGAGTAGCAGTAAGCAGCATGGTATTTCTACCATACTTGCGCTGAATAAAACTCAATAATAAAAACGCTTTCTGACCTGTCTCAGATGTTGCTGATTGTATGTTGTATCGTTTATTTCCATCCTCATCACTCTTTACCTGGGAGAATACGTTCTTACAACGGTGGGCCTCATCAATTACTGCATAATCAAAGCCAAGGATATCAATGTCGGCAATTGAATTCTTTTGACCTACGCCGATCATTTCTCGAAACTTTTGGTATTCGATTTCTTTGTCTCGAGAAGATTTTTCCTTACTCTGGCCAAGGATGTTGACCAGCTCGGTAAAGAGTTCGTCTGAAACAGAATCTCCAAAGCCTAATCGCTTAAATCCTTCATAGGTAACCATCGTTATCGATCGTTCATCTACTGGATTGTTTAGGTCAATTTTACTGATTACTTCCGTTCCTAAATTATACCAATCGTTCACCGTTATGCCTGTATGAGATAATACGCCTGAAACATGTTCACCTGTTTTTTTATCAGTATAACCGATTATCTCATTCATCCATTTTTTATAGGTTGGTTTTGGTACAACTATTAATGGACGTTTGCATTTTCCTGAATATAAATTATGTGCAAGGTTTACAATGGCTGTCATTGTTTTACCAACGCCTACATCAAAAGCATTAATGCCTGAACCCATTGCTTCCATAAAGGCTACGCCTTCTCGCTGGATGTCGGTAATCTGTAAAATACCAGACTTAAATCGAGATGAACATTCAAAGCCAATAGGCACTTTAGAATAGTTGATGTCCGACTGGCCATTGTACATTCTATTCCACGAATAGTTAAGTTTCTGCTGGTCTTCAAAGGCTAATACTTCGTGCAAGAACTTAGAGAATAGTTTTTCTCCTTCGATTCTAGCATTTGCTTTAATCTCCGCCTTTTCTTCCTTGGTTAATTTATCATCTCGGAGTGAACGGTTAGCCAAGTAATAATCTGCAATATCTATAGCAGCACTTTTCTCAAAATCAGTGTCGGCATTGAGTGTAAATAACCATTTAATAAATACATGCTGAAGGGTATATTTTGTTTCTCCATCAAAACGAATGTTTATTTTCTCTCGTTCTTTTTTGCGTTCTACTTTTCCGTTTACTTTTTTGAGCTCTTCGGCATTTTCTAAATCCATGAATTCCTCACAAACCTGAGAGATGTAAAACAAATTTGGATCTACTGCAAAGTCTGAAATAGCAGTAATGATTGGACGTTCTTTTTCGTCTGTGTTTTCAACCGATAACAATTCGGGTTTAGCTTTTTCAATGACTTGCTTGTGCAGTTCCCAACATTCCGTTCCAAAATGTTTCTCGATTGCTTCTTTGTCTTTCTCAAGTTGTACCAATCGGTCGTACATATTTCCGTAGGTATAAATCGGAAATGGCATGAGCTCTCCAGCATGATAAAATAAAGCTCCAGTTTTTACTAAATCGAATAACTGCTCCTCTAATACTTTACCAATGCCTTTAATGTAATAAGGTTCCCAGCCTTTCATCGGTACGCCCATTCGGCGTTTGTACCAAATCCATGCTTTAATTTCCGCTTCCGTAATCCCTTTATTGTACTTAGCTACTACCTCAGAAAAGGAAAGTTTTTTATTTTCCACTTCGCCCAGTCCTTTCAAAGAATTCGCTTCCGTTAGTACCTGCTCTATGATGTGAGTGTTGCCTCTAATGTTTGTAGAGGTATAAGGATTCAGCGAACCTAATCCGTTTAAATTTTGTATGCCTGATAGATAACTCATATTCTTTTTATTTGCATTTCTAGTTCAAGTGCTAGGGCTTCTATTTCTAATTCACTTAATGAGGTATTTCCTATTGGATGTTCGTTCATAAATTTTAGTGCATGCACGTTTGCATCCGATACACTCATGTAATTAATGTTCTCCAGTATAAAATCTCCATTATGTATTTGGAAGTTATAATCTACTCCATGGGTAAATACTTGTATCATGTAGTTACCGCATCTGTATTGCACGAAGAAGTCTTCGTATTCAGGGTCGTAAGTTTTAATCACCCAGTCGCCAGGTAATTCAAGTACCAATTGCATGTCACCAAGCGCATAGTTTAGCGTGCTAATAATCTCTACCAAACTGCCTTTAATGGTAATAGGAAATTCTCTGCTGGTCGTGTATTCTTCTTTGCCACAAATCTTTTCAGGATGCCTAGCAAACCAGGTGTTAAATGTGCAGAGCTCAGAGAATGACAAAGGTTCATTAGAATAATCTTTCTGCTTCATGTAGACAGCTACAATAGATTCCTCGTCTCTATCTTTTGGATATACTCCATTACGTAGCAGCGAGGTATTAAAATCCTTTGCATCTACTTTAGAAAGTACATCCCGAATCATATCAATGCGAGCTCTTAAATACTTTGGCGAGGTCGTATCCATTAGATTAATTGCATGTCAGATTCAAGTAATGGAATGATTGCAGCGGGTACCATTTGATCGTGCAATACTTTTTCGATAACCATGTTCTCAATTTGCAGGTAACCATCTTTGGACTGAATAATCTCAAAAATATTTGGAGCATTTGCCTGGGTTACTTTTTTTAATTGAGCGAATATTTCTGAGCGAAGTTTTTGCTCTAAGTCATTTGGTATATCAGAGATAGAGCCCAATGCTCGTTCACCTTGTTCAGAGAAGGATAGATATCCATCACGAGTAACGATGATATGATCCATCAAATGAATGTCGAATAATTTCAGCGCATCTTTTATTCGCTTAGTTAGGATTCTATCAGCTTCGGAAGGTTGAAGGTTTCCGCTTGGATGGTTGTGAGAAATGATAACGGCTTTGGCAAGCGTTTTAAGCGCCACTGCTGCTACGATCTCAATGTCCACCATAGTTGCATTGATGGTGCCAGTAGAGTGGTGATAATAGCCTATAATTTTATTTGCCTGGTTTAAGTAAATGGCAATAAAATGTTCTTGTACTTCAATACCTTTTAGAATGCGCTCCCGAATAAAACTTGTGACATCAGCTGAGCTGTTTACCTTTCCAAAGAAGTAAGCATCTTTGTTAAAGGTGACTTCAATTTCACGGACTCTAAATTCTGCATCGAGTTCATCAATTTTAGATTCTAAATCTGAGTAAGCAGATTTATCAAAAACCATTTGAGGCTGGAAAGTCGTTTGGGTATAATTCATGGTTATATTCTTTTTAACACAATGATGTCTGTGGGTACGCTGGAGAATTTAAATACGGCTGGTAATCGGTAGGCATCTAAAAGTTGAGCATATTTTTCTAGCTCTAGTTTTTCTCCTTGATAGGTAATTCCATTTCTTAAAAAATTACTGCCCGTAATGAAAACCAATAGTCCACCTGGCTTTAAGAGCTGAAGTCCCTGGTACATAAAGTACAGTTCTATTTGATGCATCTTTGGGCGAGTGAAATAGGAGCTGTATTTGTTCTTGTATTTTCCATATGGCGGATTACCAATCACTAAAGAAAATGGAGCACCTGTTAACCAGGTTAATTTGTCTTTTAGTCTAGCTGTAAATCGTGGCTCTTGCAAAAAAACTGTTTCAAAATAATTGTTATAAATCTTTGCTTCAGGGTAAAGAATTTCCGTAATACGTTTAGAAATCGGATTCGTTTCAAATGCGTAACACTTCGATTTGTCAGGCGCATACTTTAACATATTTCCAGTGCCTACACTTGGTTCAAGTACTGTTCCTGTTGATTTGTAGCCATAACGATAAGCAAGCTTCCACATCAACTCGCAGATGTTATCGGGAGTATAATATTCATATAATACGCCTTCTCCAGTTGCACCTTTTGAGCCTTGTCCTCCAGAGCCTTCGTATTGAACAAGAAGCTGCTTGTCTTCCTGGTAATATTTTTCGCCTTTCTTATCCTTACTTCGAATGAGCTCTTCGATTTTTTTATTGAGCGCTAACTGATTCATACCTGCGCCTCCAATAATCCATTTTTACCCACTACTTTCAGTACATAAGCATACGCTTCTTCACTTCTTTTTTTAGCACTGACTAATGTTTCTTTAACAGTATTCCCTTTGGGTTTATAGAAGTAACCTTGGTTATACCTGAGCACAACTTTATCTAGTCTAAGCGTTCCTTTTTCTTCGTGCTGATCTATGAGAAGTCCTAAGTAAATACTCCCTACTAGAATGTTAAATTCAGGATTTAGCAGGTCAGTTTTCGTGATCACATTTCCAGAATAGTTATTGGATTTAAGTTTTTGTCCTAAATATTGTTGAGCAAGGATTGAATCCATTCTTGCACCTAAATATTTCCTTAGAATATTTAATTCAGCTTTACTTAGTCTTTTAAAATTATTTTCTTGAACTAAAGTATCGTGAGCAGTTTGAGGTTTTAGTTGCATTAATCCCACAGCACCTGCTGAACTAATTACGCTCTCATCACCAGCACTTTCAGCAAAAATGATAGAAAGTATTATTGCTCCTGGTACTTTAGTTAATTGCTCAGCCAATCGGATAGATTTATAATAACGTTTAGCAATATCAGCCAAAGCGATTTTGAGCTGAGGAGTTTTTTCCTTGGCATAAAAAGGAGTACTAATCATTGGTATGGCTACATTCATTAGGATGCTTTTACGAATTGTATGGTTCTATTTTGCTTTTGAGTGGATGTAAGTTTTTTATCCGCCCTGGCTTTTAAAATCATTGCAGTGATGGCAATAGTTGAGGCAATAATTACCGAATTACTTTTCATCTATTTGGATGTATTTAGAATATTGTAGTTTACTGTATGGACTAGCAAGGCTTATTCGCTGCGTTAATCTGCGAGGCGAGAATAGCCATAACCAAGGGTTGGCTCTTGAGCCTTTAAATACTACTTGCGAGAGCGTATCAATATGAGTTATACTTATCGATTGTATATTTCCAATTGCCTCTCCTCGAATACTTATCCAGGCATCCGAATAGTCGAACTGTTTTACCCGTATCGTATCTTGAATGATGCTATCTTTTAGGGTAGTGATAATTGTTTTTTCAATTCTAATTCCGCTACTACTTACCGACTGTACCCTTGATGGTTTTATATCCATCTCCTTTATTTGTTTATAGAGTGCTGGGTAAAATGCTTCAAGCTGAGAAAGTGATAATCCAATGACTTTATTCTGTGCCATGAGTTTATTATTCTCCGATCGAATGTGTTCTAATTGAGCATTTATTTCAGATGCTCTTAAATTATTTTCTTGATGCGAACGGTACAGAAATTTCCCTAATCCTATGCCAATGACTAGAAGCGAGATAACTACTACTATTGAAATAGCTCTTCGAAAAAAGGTATGTATGTTCATGGTTTTGATGGACGTTTAGTTTGAGACCAGATGTATGTAGAAAGAATTGTCATGAGTGCTGCAATAGCGGTAGAAGCGACACTTTCCATTGCTTTAAAAATGGAAAGCACCACCACTACTGCTAAAAAAATTGCAGCGATGAGAGTAATAATATAGCGAGTACTACTATGCACTGTATTTATAAAAAACGGTGATTACATCATCTGCTTCTAACATGTATGGCAGTGTAATGAAAATCGTATTCTCTCCAGATACATGACCTGTTAGCATGGCAAAATCAGAATTTACAAACACCATTGGAATCGTATCTTGCATAACTGGATTAGCAACATTTACTTGGAATTCCATATCTGGTTCTGCATTCAATCCTTCGAATGTTTCTTTTGCTTCAAAGAAAACGTTTGCCTTACCGTTTGCTGCATTCATGGCATCCTGTGCAATACCCATTGCATTATTGGCCTGGTCGTATCCTTCTTGTGCCTGGTCTCTTACTGCATCAATATCTATTGCAGAAGCGATGGTAATATTATCAAGCTTTGCTTTTTGAGCATCGTTAAATGCATGTGTATTGGCGTTACTTTCATAAGCTGTTTTTACTGCTTCAGCAGTTAATGCATTGGCGAAAATGTCTTCGTCTGCAATTTTTCTAAATGTAGAAGTGGAGCCTAATCCGTTGGTTATTGCACTAACAATGTATAAGGCCCATTTACCATCACCATCGTTACTTACAAACACTCTGTCAGTAGCTTTTAGTCCTGCCAGAGCGCTACGAGCTGCAAGGTCTGCAACAGAATAGGCATGAGTGGTTCCAGATAAAATGGAGTTTACCTCACTCTGCGAATACAAGGCTAAGTTTGCACGAACGGCTGCTGGGTTTAAGTCCGATAAATTGTTTGCTTTTTTAACAACATCTGCATCGGCAGCTTTTGTGGCTAAGGCACTAGATAGGCCTGATATTTGTTTAATTTTTGTCATGAGTATTTA